>NZ_JBVIOL010000006.1:470287-534041 GCF_055578825.1 Streptomyces sp. NPDC032822
GAGCGCCTCAGACGGAGGCGACACCCAGGCCCGTCGCCACACCGGAGGCGACGGGCCAGGCCCCGCCGGAGGCGACGGACCGCCGCCAGACTCCCCGCCGGGCGACAGCCCCAACCGCCCCCGGCACCCGCCCACTCGGCCGTCAGCCTCCACCGACCCCGGGCAGTCCCAGCCGCCCGGCGCCACAGCACCGGGCACCGCCGGAGGCGACGGGCCAGGCCCCGCCGTCAAGCGCCCCGCCCGACCGACCACCTCATCCCACCCCGCCGTCCAACACCCACCGCCACTCAGCCACAGCAACCGCCGAAACCGGACCGCCCCCAGCCCTCCGGGCAGACCCCACCCCCGACAACCGCCCTAGCCGACCTCGGCGTCCAGTGCCCGCCGCCACTCGGCCACGGCCGCCGCCGAAACCGGTCGGTCCCAGCCGTCCGGGCGAGCCGCGCCTCCGATGTGGAAGGCGTCGACGCCGGCGGCGTGGAGGGTCGGTACGTGGGTGAGGCGGAGGCCGCCGCCGACCAGGATGCGCGGTTCGTAGCCGGGCTCGCCGGCCCGGCGGGCCTCGGCGAGGAGGGTGGGGAGGCCGTCGTCGACGCCGGTCGGGGCGCCTGCGGTGAGGAAGGTGTCGAGGCCGGGGAGGCCGTCGAGCTGCTTGCGCAGGGCGTCGCGGTCGGCGCAGTGGTCGATCGCGCGGTGGAAGGTCCAGCGGCAGCCGTCCAGTGCGGTCGCCACGCGCCCCACAGCCGTCAGGTCCACTCCGCCGTCCGTGTCGAGGAACCCGAGGACGAACTCCTCGGCGCCCGCGGCCCGCATCTCCCCGGCGAGCCGGACCAGCCGGTCGACGTCACCGGCCGCGAACCCGGCGGCCGGCCGCAGCATCACGCGCAGCGGGATGTCGACGGCGGCCCGGATCACGGCCACCGTGCCGGGCGAGGGGGTGAGCCCGTCGGCGGCGATGTCGGTGACCAGTTCCAGCCGGTCCGCGCCTCCGGCCTGGGCGGCGACCGCGTCCTCGACGCCGAGGGCGATCACCTCCAGGACTGCACGCTCGCTCATGGGACCCCATTCGTCGTCGGGCGCCTACAGGTCTAGTCCAATCTAAGCCTACGCCGACCACGCCTGTACGGGGCACCGATGCGGCATCCATACACCCGTACACCAGGGGTCCCACCCCTCCCCCTCCCCCTCCCCCCTCCCCGATCCCTCCGGAGGAGAGACCGGGCCCCGGCGAGACAATGGGCCCATGGCCGACCTCGACGCCCTCCGTACCCGTTTCGCCCGCGCCCTCGAAGGCGCCCGGGGCCCCGAGACCGCCGGTCCCGGCCCCGACCCGACCCCCTACGCCGACAACCTCCTCACCCGCTGGCAGGAGCCCCAGCGCCGCTATCACACCCTCACCCACCTCACCGCGGTCCTCGACCACGTCGACGTACTCGAACGGCACGCCGCCGACCCGGACGTGGTCCGCCTCGCCGCCTGGTTCCACGACGCGGTCTACCTGCCCGACCGCTCGGAGAACGAGGAGCGCTCGGCCCGGCTCGCCGAGCGGGCCCTCCCCGAGGCCGGGGTCGGGGCGGAGCGCACCGCCGAGGTGGCCCGTCTGGTCCGGCTCACCGTCACCCACGATCCGGCGGACGACGACCCCGACGGCAAGGTCCTGTGCGACGCGGACCTGGCGATCCTCGCCGCGCCCCCGTCCGGGTACGCCGCGTACACGGCCGCGGTGCGCGAGGAGTACGGCTTCGTCCCCCCGGACGCGTTCCGCACGGGCCGCGCCGCCGTACTGCGCCAACTCCTCGCTCTCCCCCGCCTGTTCAGGACCCCGTACGGGGAGCGGGAGTGGGAGGCGACGGCCCGCTACAACCTCGCCGCCGAGCTGGAAATCCTGTCGCCCTGAGACACCGGCCGCCCTACCCTGCAGGGCATGCGAGACATGGGCGGGGAACGGGTGGAAGAGGCGGTCGCGGGCGCCGTGGCGCTGCTGCGGACGGCGACGGACCGGGACTGGGCGGGGGTGCGGGCGGGGCGCCTGGACTGGGACTGCCACGGCGCCGCGCTGCACATCGCCTCGGACCTCCTCGCCTACGCGGGCCAGCTGGCCGGACGCGCACGCGCGCAGCAGGCGTGGGTCCCCTTCGAGATCACCCTCGACGAGGGCACCGACCAGGACGGTCTGCTGGACGTCGTCGAGACGACCGGCGCGCTGCTCGCCGCCGCCGTCCGCACCGCACCGCGGGAGGCGCGCGCCTTCCACCCGTTCCCCTTCCGCAGCGCGAACCGGGAGGGCTTCGCCGCGATGGGCGTGGCCGAGGTGCTGCTGCACACGCACGACATCGCCGAGGGGCTGAACCTGGCGTACGAGCCGTCCGCCGAACTCGCCGAGTACGTCCTCACCCGCCTCTTCCCGCACGTCCGCCCCGGCCCCGACCACTGGCGCACCCTGCTGTGGGCCACCGGCCGCGGCGAGCTGCCCGGCCGGGTCCCCGTCACGGAGTGGCAGTGGTCCAACGATCTCGTCGTCCCCACCGGCCGGCTCACCCTGCGAGGCGTCACACCCGCGGCCGCCGCCGACCTGCGCGACGGGGGCGACGGCGGCTTCGACTGGTCGGCGGGCGGCCCCTTCGAGGGCACGCTGGAAGCCGCCGGGATGACGCTGAAGGCCTACGAGGCGGGGGTGCATCGCCCGGAGTTCGGGCTGTTCGTCCTCGTCCGGCGGGAGGACGGCCGCGCGGTCGGCGGCATGGGCTTCCACGGCGCCCCCGACGAGGACGGCCGTGCGGAGATCGGCTACGACCTGGTGGAGGTCGCCCGCGGCAATGGCTACGCCACGGAGGCGCTGCGCGCGCTGGCCGACTGGGCGCTGGCCCGGGAGGACGTACGGTCCCTGTTCGCGACCGTCGAGGGCGACAACGCGCCCTCGCAGGCGGTGCTCGCGCGCGTCGGGTTCACGCAGGTGAGCGAGGAACTCGACGAGGAGGGGCTGTTGGCCTACGAACTGCGCGGCTGACTCCACCTCTTCGGCCTGCGCAACCCCGCCCCGTACAGCAGCCGCACCACCTCGCGGCTGCTGACCTCCACCGCGCCCGCGGCCACCGCGTCGGCGTAGTGGTGCGAGGGAAGGTCGTAGTGGTCCCGCTCGAAGGCCCGCCGGGGGATGCCCAACTCCTCGGCGAACACGTGCAGTTCGGCGAACGAGACATCGCTCACGAGGTGGGACCACAGACGCCCGTGGCCCGGCCAGGTGGGCGGGTCTATGTAGACCGTCATGAGGACGGCGTCCCGCCGGTCTCCGGCCCGTCGGCCGTGGAGCCACCCGCCGTCGAACCGCCCGTCGCCGAGCCGAGCGAGCCCACCGCGGCGACCTTCACCCCCGCCTTGTGGCACACCCAGTGCGGGTCGGGGCCGAGCTCCGGCTCGATCTCCAGCGCGTGCGGGTCGCCGGCGCCGCACACCGGGCACAGCGGCCAGCGGCCGTACCGCTCCAGCAGCGCGTCCTGGACGTCCTGGGCGACCAGCCCCGACACGAAGGCCACGCCGTCCGGCCACTGCTCGACCCACCAGCGCCGCTGCACGACGGAGTCCTCGACCATGGACACCACGTCCGGGGCGGCCACCTCGCTCGCGGCCAGGTCGGCGAGCACGAGGGCGCGGGCCGCGTGCAGCGCCTGTTCCAGGGGGCTGACGGGGTCGCCGGTGGGATCGCCGACGGGATCACTGGTGGGGGCCATGCACCCATTGTGCGCACTCTTGACCACCACACCGAAACGAAAATATCTTTCACAAGTGACTCTGAAAGTGAAGGAAATTTTCGTGCAGGAAATTTTCGGGAACAGCCTCGCCGCCAAGGTGCGCACCCTCGGCCCCTCGATGACCCGTTCCATGCAGCGCGTCGCCGAGGCCGTGGCGAGCGACCCCGCGGGCTGCGCCGCCCTCACGGTCACCGGCCTCGCCGAGCTCACCGGCACCAGCGAGGCCACGGTCGTGCGCACCTCCCGCATCCTGGGCTACCCCGGCTACCGCGACCTCCGCCTCGCCCTCGCCGGCCTCGCCGCGCAGCAGCAGTCCGGCCGCGCGCCCGCGATCACCACGGACATCGCGGTGGACGACCCCATCGCCGACGTCGTGACGAAACTCGCCTACGACGAGCAGCAGACCCTCGCCGACACGGCGGCCGGTCTCGACACCGTGCAGCTCGGCGCGGCGGTGTCCGCGCTGGCGGGGGCGCGGCGCACGGATGTGTACGGGGTCGGGGCGAGCGGGCTGGTCGCCCAGGACCTCACCCAGAAGCTGCTGCGGATAGGGCTCATAGCCCACGCCCACAGCGATCCTCACCTCGCCGTCACCAACGCCGTGCAGCTGCGGGCGGGGGACGTGGCGATAGCGATCACCCACTCCGGGTCCACCGGGGACGTCATCGAGCCGCTCCGGGTCGCCTTCGAGCGCGGGGCCACGACGGTGGCGATCACCGGGCGGCCGGACGGGGCGGTGGCGCAGTACGCCGACCATGTGCTGACCACGTCCACGGCTCGGGAGAGTGAACTTCGACCGGCGGCGATGTCCTCGCGGACGAGTCAGCTGCTGGTGGTGGACTGTTTGTTCGTGGGGGTGGCGCAGCGGACGTACGAGACGGCGGCTCCGGCGTTGTCGGCGTCGTACGAGGCGTTGGCCCATCGGCACCGGCGATAGAAGCCCTCCAGGTACGACAACACACGCACATCGGAAAGAGCCGCCTCTCACCATGACCTCCACCTCCGATCCCCGTGATCTCCAGGCCCAGTTGGAATCCCTCACCACCGAGGCCTTCCGGCCGGAGCTCGCCGATATCGATCAGTTGGACACGCTCGACATCGCCCGGCTGATGAACTCCGAGGATGCCGCCGTGCCGACGGCCATCACGCAGCAACTCCCCGTCATCGCCGCCGCCATCGACGCCGTCGCCGAGCGGATGGGCCGCGGTGGGCGGCTGGTCTACGCGGGCGCGGGCACCGCCGGGCGGCTCGGTGTGCTGGACGCGTCCGAGTGTCCGCCGACGTTCAACACGGACCCCTCCCAGGTGGTCGGGCTGATCGCGGGCGGCCGGGAGGCCATGGTCACGTCGGTCGAGGGGGCCGAGGACTCGGCGGAGCTGGCGCGGGCCGACCTCGACGCACTCGCGCTGACACCGGAGGACACGGTGGTCGGCGTCTCCGCCTCGGGACGCACCCCGTACGCCATCGGGGCGGTGGAACACGCCCGTGCGCGGGGCGCGTTGACGATCGGGCTGGCCTGCAACGCGGGCAGTGCGCTCGCGGCGGCGGCCGAGCACGGCATCGAGATCGTCGTCGGCCCCGAACTGCTCACCGGCTCGACCCGGCTGAAGGCGGGCACGGCACAGAAGCTGGTCCTGAACATGCTGTCGACGATCACGATGATCCGGCTGGGCAAGACGTACGGGAACCTGATGGTCGACGTGCGCGCCTCCAACGAGAAGCTGCGCGCCCGGTCCCGCCGTATCGTCGCGCTCGCCACCGGCGCGGCGGACGACGAGATCGAGCGGGCCCTCGCCGCCACCGACGGCGAGGTGAAGAACGCCATCCTGACCCTCCTCACCGGGGTCGACGGCCCCACGGCCGCACGCCTCCTGGCAGACGCCGACGGCCACCTGCGCGCGGCACTCGCGGCGGCAGCCCGGTAGCCGCCTCTCCGCTCCCGCCAACTGGGGCTGTTAGCTTGGGCGTTCGGCCATGGGGAGGAAGCGGATGAAGGTCTCGACCACGTTCCGGATCGGCGGGGACCTGGAGGTACGGCGGCTCGGGTTCGGGGCGATGCGGCTGCCGACCGAACCGGCGGCGGACCGGGCCGCGTCCGTCGCGGTGGCCCGGCGGGCCGTGGAACTGGGCGTCACCCTCATCGACACCGCCCACCTCTACGGCTGGGGGGCCAACGAGGAACTCGTCGCCGAGGCCCTCCACCCCTACCCGGCCGACCTCCTCGTCACCACCAAGGTCGGCGTCCGCCAGACGGAGTCGGGCGACTTCTCCTACGACGCCCGCCCGGACTCCCTGCGCACCCAGGTGGACGAGGCCCTGCGCCGGCTCCGCGTCGACCGCGTCGAACTCCTCCAACTGCACCGCATCGACCCGGACACCCCGCTCGCCGACCAGCTCGGCACCCTGGCCGACCTCCGCGCGGAAGGCAAGGTGGGCAGGATCGGCCTGTCCGAGGTGACGGCCGCCGAGCTGGACGAAGCCCGGTCCATCACGGACATCGCGAGCGTCCAGAACCGCTACAACGTCCTCGACCGCGAACACGAGCCCGTGCTCAGGGCGTGTGAGGCGGCCGACATCGCGTTCCTGCCGTGGCGCCCGCTGGCCCCGGGGGCGGCCGGGAAGGAGCCCGTGATCGCGGCGGTGGCGGCCGAGTTGGAGGCGACCCCGACCCAGGTCGCCCTGGCCTGGCTGCTCGCCCACTCACCGGTGATCGTGCCGATCCCGGGCACGGCGAGCATCGGTCACCTGGAGGAGAACGTGGCCTCGGCGGACCTACGACTGGCCCCGGACCAACGTGCCCGCCTGGACGCCCTGTTCACGGCGAACGAGGGGAGCCAGGAGGACCGAGGGGACCGAGGGGACCAGACGAACTAGGCGGTCGACCCGGTCAACAGGGCAGCCGGCCCTCCTTGTTCACTCTCCGCACCCGCGCCCGCAGAACCTCCTCCTGCGGCGCGGGCCCCGTCGAATCCGGCGGACAGTCCCACTCCCGCCCTCCGGCGACGGGCCGCAGCTGTACGTTCCCGCCGACGTGCCCCATCACCTCGCCGAGCCTCCCGTCCCGTACGTCCCGCACATGCATCCCGATCGCGGGCCGCTCCCCGTGCAGCACGGAGGCCAGCCGCTCGGCCGTACGGACATTGCAGCGCCCCAGCTCGACCAGGGCGAACGGCTCGTCGCTCGCGCCGGTCACCGGATCGACGCGCAGGGACGGCAGGACGATGCCGACGCCCACGAGAGCGTCCCGCAGCAACTCCAGGACTTCTTCGGTCGGCCGTACCGTCATCTCTCTCTACCTCCACACAGAGTTGGTGATTTACAACACAGCGTGGCGGCTAGCTCTCTAGCCTGGCCATACCGGACGACCCAACATCGCGATCCTCCGAATGGGAGTGGCCATGACAGGAGCGAAGGACCTGGACCCCTCTTCGTCACCCCGCGCCCTGCTCGGCGCGGAACTCCGTCACTCCAGGGAGAAGGCCGGGCTGAGCCAGGAGGAACTGGGAGCACGGCTGTTCGTGAGCGGCTCGTTCATCGGCCAGCTGGAGGCGGCAACACGGCGTCTGTTGCCGGAGTACGCGCGGCTGCTGGATGAGGCGCTGGGGACGAAGGACTTCTTCCTGCGGAACTGCGGGGCGTCGGCCAAGTCCCGTTATCCCGAGCACTTCGCCCAGGCGGTGGAGGCAGAGGCCCTTGCAACAACGATCCGCCAGTACATGCCGTCACTGATCCCCGGGCTGCTCCAGACTCCCGCGTACGCCCGGGCTGTATGCCGCGCATACGACCCGACGGGATCGGAGCAAAACATCGACAAGTTGGTGGCAGACCGGCTGGAGCGGACCCGTCTACTCGACGACCCAACAGGGCCGATGTTGTGGATGGTGCTTGACGAGGCGGCGCTGCGCAGGGAGACCGGCGGCCGGGCGGTGATGGCGGAAGCTCTGCGCCACATCATCAAACTGATCAACCGGAATCGGGTCATCGTGCAGGTGCTGCCGTTCAGCTCGGGTGCGCACACGTTGATGGCGGGCTCGCTGAAGCTGATGGAGTTCGATGACGCCCCTCCGCTGGTCTACTACGAAGGGGTCGGCTCTGGACGGTTGGAGGACGACCCGGCAACCATCGCCCGCCACCGGCTGCTTTTCGAACTCGTCGCAGCCGCCGCTCTTCGGCCAGAGAAGTCCCTGGCTCTGATCGAGACGCTGGCGCAGGATTACGCCCATGAGGAACTTCCCTGATTACGACCTGGACGCGGCGACCTGGCACAAGTCGAGCTACAGCGATGGCACCGGCGGCGACTGCCTCGAAGTAGCCCGCTGGCGGAAGTCGACGTACAGCGGCGGCAGCGGCGACAACTGCCTCGAAGTCGCCGACGGCAACCCCACCCTCGTCCCCGTCCGCGACTCCAAGAACCCCCACGGCCCGAAGCTCGTGTTCCGGGCGGAGCCCTGGGCGGCATTCGTCGCGGCGGTCATCGAGGTCAGGATCTGACCTATATCGCTCCTAGCGTGCCCCCATGACCGACACCACGCATGACACGACCCACGACACCGCCCACGACCTCGCCGCCGACGAGCGCACCGACCTCCTGGAAGCGCTGGCCCATCACCGGCACTTCCTGCGCTTCACCACCCGCGATCTCTCCGACGAGCAGGCCGGGCAGCGGACCACCGTCAGCGCGCTGTGCCTCGGCGGCCTGGTCAAGCACGTCACGTCGGTGGAGCGGAACTGGGCGGGCTTCATCCTCAACGGCCCCTCGGCCATGGGCGACTTCACGGCCATGACCGAGGCCGACTGGGCCCGGCGGGCCGACGAGTTCCGGATGCTGCCCGGCGAGACGCTGGCCGGCGTGCTCGCCGACTACGACGAGACGGCCCGCCGAACCGACGAACTGGTCGCCTCCCTGGCCGACCTGAACGTCACCCACCCGCTGCCCAAGGCCCCGTGGAACAAGCCCGGCGGTCGGTGGTCGGCCCGCAGGGTGCTGCTACACATCGTCGCCGAGACCGCCCAGCACGCCGGTCACGCCGACATCATCCGCGAGTCCCTGGACGGCGCCAAGAGCATGGGCTGACCGGTCCCGAAGCTCAAGCCACCAGCCCCGAGCCCTCATTGCTTGGAATGGGTGGAGGGCCTCAACCCACCCTCCCACCCAGCGTGTTGACTTGACGCGTCCGGCTTGCCACGCAGAGTCACGATCGTCTAGCGTGCCCGGATAACGAGACAGAACAGCCCCCGCCAGGTGCAGCAACACCTGGCGGGGGCTTGACCAACGCGATCGAAGGCTGGTCCGATCCCATGGCTGACGCCAATCCTAGTGCTGCCGCCCCGCCCGCGCACGCCCTCTCCCACCCCTCGGCCAACCCGGGCTACGGCAAACGCTCCGCCCCCGGCCAACGCCCCCGCACCGCGTACGACTTCGCCGACCTCCCGCCCCGCGAAGCCGCGATCGCCGCGTACGTCGACCGCTTGCCCGACGGCGCCGACATCTCCGTAAAGACGCTGGCCAAGCACCTGCCGTACGGACAGTGCGCGTTACGCGCGGCCCTCAACCGGCTTCAGGGGGCAGGGCACTTGCGCCGAGGCCGCGAAACCCTGGCCGCGTCCGACGGCAGCACCCGCTGGATCACTCGATCGTGGTTCTCCCGGACCGCACGCGACGATGACTGGTGGGCGGGCTTCACGCGGGGCGACGTACCGCGGGAGCGGCAACCGGACCCGCCCCGCCGGACCCGTTCCCGCGTCCACATCCTGCTGGCCGCCCTCGGCCGTACGAACCCCGCGCTGTCGCTCTCGCAGGCCGACTGCGCGAACCTGGCGCCGCTGGTGACGGAGTGGTTCGCGCGAGGGGCCACGGACGAGGCGGTCGTCCAGGCCATGACGGCAGGCCTGCCCACCCCGGTCCACCACCCGGCCGGCCTCCTCCACAGGCGCCTGACCACGAAACTCCCAGCCGAGCCCGCGCCACCGTCCCGCCCTCCCCTGCGCGTCCTGGAGTGCGCGAAGTGCGGCATCCCGGACCGCCCGGAGGCCCTGCCGGGCGGTGTCTGCGGCGCGTGCCGGGGCCAGGCTGCGCCCGCCCGGCCCACCGGGCGTGGGCCGGCCCCGACGGTCCGCACACACGCCGCCGCGGTCCGCGCGGCGATGGTTCCCCGCTCGGAACGGCCACGCGTATGACGACGACTCACCGCACACAGTCGCAGGTCTGTACAGTTTTACTCATGGAGACGTATCCACTCGTGGAAGCCCGCAACCAGCTCGGCCAACTGGTCGGCCGGGTCCGGCACGGCCAGGAGCACATCCTGATCACCGAGTACGGCAAGCCCGCCGCCGCGCTCATCCCGATAAGCGAGCTGGAAGAGTTGCAGCGGCTGCGCGACGAGGCGGACATCGCCGAAGCACAGGCCCGTGAGGCGGCTGCGTCCGGTCCTGCCCTGACCCACGACGAGTTCATGGCTCAGCTGGAGGCAGCGGATCGGCAGGAAGCCGCCTCGTGACGCATACGGTGGTCTGGGAACACCACGCCATGAGCGAGTTCCGGCAGCTCCGTGCCGTCGATCCCGTGGGCGCCAAAGCGACCGCCTCGGCGGTGAGCGCACTCGCCGACGATCCCCGTCCGGAGGTGGCCCGAGCCCTCGGTGGTTCCGGCTGTTACCGGCTGCACATCGGAAGTCGGCGCGTGTTGTACCGACCGGACGGCGACACCGTGACCGTGTACGTACTGAAGGTCGGCCGCAGCAGCTGATGCATCCGCCGCCTCAAGGCCCCCGCGACAACCGGAGCCGCACCCCATGAACCACGCCCAGCGCACCGCCCTAGGCCGCGCCCTCCGGGTCCTCGGAGAGCACGGTGACGCCCTCACCGGCGACACCCCCGACGCCCGGCTGCACGAGGTCAAGGCCGACCTCAAGCGGGCCCTGGACCTGCTGGACGACAGCGTCAGCGGCGCCGCGCCCACCACCCGGTGCCACGAGCACCCGAACGGCCCGGTCGACGAGAACGCGCCCGACCTGTGCCTGCTGTGCGAGACCCGGCGGCGGGCGGCCCGGCGTTCCGAGATCAACGGGCCCGCGCACACCCGGCCCGCCGACACCACCCCCTCCCGGTACGGCGTACGGGAGGACCGGCCGCAGCCCCAGCAGCGGTGGCTGCCGGAACTGTGGAACGGCCAGGTGTGGCAGCTGTGCGGAACCCCGCGCCGGGACCGGCACGAGGCCGAGCTGTACATCGCCGCCCAGCGGCGCGGCCCCCGCCCCGCCATGGCCTACCGGCTGGTGCACGAGTTCACCGACTACGAGGTGCTGCGGGTCTGGGGCACCCCGGTTCGCGTCGACATCGAACCGCTCGGGAACCTGTAGGACGCCCATGGCCTCTTAGCTCAACTGGCCTTGAAAAAGGCAGGAGTTACCTGAGGTTCGGCTAAGACGGAACCCGGACATTCACAGGATCGTTCGAGGACCGAACCCGACCTAGTCTCCTCGATGTCAGCGGGAAACACCCCGCACCCGACAGTTGATGGAGACCCGATGCGCTCGCGACTCGCCACCCGTTCCGCCCGTCTCGCCCTGGCCGCCGCAGCCGTGACCGCGCTCGCCGTCACCACCACCGCCTGCGGCCCCGGCGACGTGGCCGCCACCAGCCCCACCCCCGACGCCACCGCCTCCGGCGGCTCGGGCTCCACGACCGGCGGCTCCGCCCCCGACTCCACTCCGGGCTCCACCACGGGCGGCTCGTCCGGCGACCAGGCCTCCGCCGACAAGGCCGCCGACACCGGCGCCGACACCGACGCCACCGTCGACACCGATGACGCCAAGAAGGACTACTACGGGCAGTCCTGCGGCTCCAGCGACCTGACCTTCACCCTGAGCTCGAAGGACCAGAAGGGCGGCTACCTGCTCATCACCGCCAAGGCCAGGCCGGGCATCACCTGCTACCTGGAAGGCACCTACGCCGAGGCCCAGTTCGGCTCCGACGTCGATGCCGTGGCCGTCCCCGAAGCGCGGTCCGTCACCGGCACCGTCAAGGTCTCCGGCTCCACCGTCGCCTACATCGGCATCAACCCCAAGACCACCAACACCGACTACGGCAAGGAGTTCAGCACGCTCTCCCTCGGCATCCTCGACGACACGAACGACCCCGCCGGTCTCGACGTCCCCGCCGGGATCCTCGTCGACAAGCCCTCCATCACCAACTGGACCGCCAACGCCGCCGCGGCCGTCCCCGCCGGCTGACCGGTCACTTCAACAACGGCAGCGCGGCGAACTCGTACCCCTCCCACAGCCGCCTCGACGCCTCCTCCGGATACGCCCTGACCTGCGGATCCGCGTCCAGCACCTGCACGAGCCGGGCCTCGGTGCCATAGGCCGGCCAGCCCGGGTCGCCGGTCCTCGCGAACGCCGTCCATGACTGCCGGAACCGGGCCGACAGCGCCTCCGCCTCCGGCGTGACCGCCCCGCCCGCGAACAGCAGCAGGCCGAGATCGGCGCCGAACGTGCCGAAGAGCAGCGGGATGTCCAGGCCGTGACAGGCGCCCAGGACACCGCCGTCGGCCGGCGCGGGCCAGGTCAGTTCGTAGACGTGGGCCCGGCCGCCGCCCGCGACCTGTGCCTCGGCGAGATGGAGGGTCGGCATGCCGAACAGCCAGTCGGTCTGGACCCGCTCGAACAGCTCACCCGGCGTGGCGCCCGGGAAGGCCGCACGGTAGCCGTCCGCTCCCGCCGCACCCGGCGCGAACATCCGCAACGCCCCCTGCGCCTGCTCCTCCGTGATCTTGCCGAGCATCCCGCCCAGGGCGAGGAAGAGCCGGAACTCGTCCCGGTTGTGGCCGACGACCAGCTCCACGTCCCGGCCCGCCCCGGCCTTCAGCGCCTCCCAGGGCGTGACCGGCAGGACCTCGCCGTCGACGACCGGGGAGAACGGGGTGACCGTGGGCGCCGCCCGGCCCCACCGGTCGGTGTACTGGCGCATCTTCGCGCCCAGCGCCTCGCCCGCGGAGGTCAGCGTGCGGGGGTCGATCGCGGACAGGTCGGCGACCGTCGGACGCAGGCCCGCCTCCGCCGCGATGGCCGCCCCGATGTCCCGGGCCAGCGCGTCGGAGAAGTACGTGCCCGGCACGCTCTGCGCGATGGCCCGCCGGAACAGTCCGGAGGCCCTCGGCATGGCCATGAGGGCCGCCACCGATCCCGCGCCGGCCGACTCCCCGAAGACGGTCACCTGACCGGGGTCGCCGCCGAACGCCGTGACGTTCTCCCGTACCCACTCCAGGGCGGCCACCTGGTCGAGCAGGCCCCGGTTGGCGGGCGCGCCCTCGATGCTCGCGAAGCCCTCGATGCCGACCCGGTAGTTGAGGGTGACGACCACGACATCGCCGTCCCGCGCGATGCGGTGGGCGTCGTAGCCGGGGCTGCCCGTGTGACCGAGCTTGTAGGCGCCACCGTAGATCCACACCATGACCGGGCGGAGCGCGGCCGGGTCCGGGGCGGGCGTCCAGACGTTGACCGTCAGCCAGTCGTCGCCCAGCGCGCCCGGCAGCGGGCCGCCGCCCAGGCCGCCCGTGTCCTGCGGGGGCGGCGGACCGAAGGCGTACGCCTCACGCGTGCCGTCCCACGCCTCGGCCGGGCGCGGCGCCTGGAACCGGGCCTCCCCGACCGGCGGGGCGGCGAACGGGATACCGCGGAAGACGGTCAGACCGTCCTCCCGGCGCCCGCGCACCGCGCCGGCCGCGGTGCGGACCACAGGGTCTCGGGGCTCGGTTGTCGTCACAGGGGCACTCCTCGCCTGACGGTCGATACTTGCGTAGCTTAATCATTGCTTTCGCCTACGAATTTGTCAGCCGTGACGTTCCAGAAGGGTCCGCACCCGCTCCTCCCCCAGCTCGTACACCGTCTCGTGCGCCCGTGGGTCCGGGGCGTGGAGGGTGTGGAAGAGCGGGCCCGTCGGTCCGCCCAGCTCCACCAGGGACGCCGAGGCGCCGCGCACGGCCCGTTCCGTGCCGGGTGCGGTCGTCAGGTCGATGCGGTTGACCACGCCGGGGGTCACCCAGACCGGCACGGACGCCAGGAACCCGAAGAGCTGGAGATGGAAGTGGCCGGTGAGGACGGCCTTGACGTCACTCCCCCGGATCACCGCCGCGAGGTCGTCCGGGTCGCGCAGGCCGAAGGCTCGCTGGGTCGGGACGTCCAGCGTGATCGGGGGGTGGTGGAAGGCGAGGATCGTGCCCTGCGGGGCGGGGTGCCTCAACAGGGTCCGCAGCCAGTTCAGTTGGGTCTCGCCGAGACGGCCGTACACCTTCCCCGGCACCAGTGAGTCCAGCGTGATGAGACGCCATCCGCCGACCGTGCTCACCGCCGCCCGCTCACCCGCCCCGGAATCCTCCGGCTCCAGGACCCCATCGGGCGCGGGATGCCCGCTGCCCAACACCTCGGCGAACGCCCGGCGTTCGTCGTGGTTGCCGGTCGTGTAGAAGACCGGGGCGCCCAGCGAGTCCGCGAAGTCGCCGATGAGCCGCCGCAGCGTCGTGTACGCCTCCACCGAACCGTCGTCGGCGAGATCGCCGGTGACCACGACCGCGTCGACGCCCTGCTGGTGGCGGAGCGCGGTGAGCATCAGACGCAGGGAGCCGGTGGCGTCGACGTCGTCCCGGCCGAGGTCGCCGGGGCGCTTCAGGTGAGTGTCCGAGAGATGAAGAATCCTCATCTCCCGGACACTACCGCCGCGTTGACGCCGAGCTGAAGACCGGCGTCAGCGCACGGTCAGCTCAGGGACTTCAGCGCCGCCGCGTCGTACGGCTTCAGCTCCTCGAAGCGGTCAGCGAGGACCTTGGCCGCCCACTCCGGGTCCTGGAGCAGGGCGCGGCCCACGGCGATCAGGTCGAACTCCTCGTCCTCCAGCCGGTCGAGCAGGTCGTCGATGCCCTTGGTCGGGGCGCCCTCGCCCTGGAAGCCCTTGAGGAAGTCGCCGTCGAGGCCGACCGATCCGACGGTGATGACGGGCTTGCCGGTGAGCTTCTTGGTCCAGCCGGCCAGGTTGAGGTCGGAGCCGTCGAACTCGGGGAGCCAGTAACGGCGGGTGGAGGCGTGGAAGGAGTCGACACCGGCCGCGGCGAGCGGGGCGAGGATCGCCTCCAGCTCCCCGGGGGTCTCGGCGAGCCGGGCCCGGTAGGCCTCCTGCTTCCACTGCGAGTAGCGGAAGATGATCGGGAAGTCGGCGGAGACGGTCTCGCGGACCGCCGCCACGATCTCCTCGGCGAACCGGGCACGGGCCACCGGGTCGCCGCCGTAGGCGTCGGTACGGCGGTTGGTGCCCTCCCACAGGAACTGGTCGACCAGGTAGCCGTGGGCGCCGTGGATCTCCACACCGTCGAAGCCGATGCGCTCGGCCGCCGCGGCGGCCTCGGCGAACGCGCCGATCACGTCGTCCAGGTCGCGCTGGGTCATCGCCCTGCCGGTCGCCTCGTCCGCGCCGATGCGCAGACCCGAGGGGCCGACCGCGGGGGCGTCGGCGTAGGGCGGCTGGCCCTGCTCCCGGACCATGCCGATGTGCCACAGCTGCGGCACGATGGTGCCGCCCGCCGCGTGCACGTCCGCCGCGACCTTCGCCCAGCCCGCGAGCTGCTCCTCACCGTGGAAGCGCGGGATGTCGTCGCTCTGCCCGGCCGACTCGTGGCCCACATAGGTGCCCTCGGTGACGATCAGGCCGACACCCGCGGCGGCCCGGCGCGCGTAGTACGACGCCACGTCCGTGCCGGGGATGCCCCCCGGGGAGAACTGGCGGGTCATCGGCGCCATCGCGATGCGGTTGGGCACGGTGAGGCCGTTGATCGCGATCGGCCGGGAAAGAATGCGGGCCGCGCGGGAGGTGGACTCGACGGATGTGGCGGTCACGTGGGGGACTCCTAGGGATGGACCGGTCGGTATGTGCATACGCATATACGGTACGTAGGTCTCAACCGGCCCACCGGCCACGGCATTCCGCCCCTATTCCGGCCCCGCTGTGATCCCGAACACGCCCGAGGGCGGTACCCCCTGTTTCCAGGGGGTACCGCCCTCGGTCAAGAACCCTCGATCAACCCTGAGGTCGATCAGAAGTCCATGTCACCGCCCGGCATGCCGCCCGGAGCGCCGCCGCCACCGGCGTTCTTCTCCGGCTTGTCGGCGATGACGGCCTCGGTGGTGAGGAACAGCGCGGCGATGGAGGCGGCGTTCTGCAGCGCGGAACGGGTCACCTTCGCCGGGTCGATGATGCCCTCGGCGATCATGTCGACGTACTCGCCCGTCGCGGCGTTCAGGCCCCAACCCACGGTGAGGTTGCGGACCTTCTCCACGACGACGCCACCCTCAAGACCACCGTTGACGGCGATCTGCTTGAGCGGAGCCTCCAGGGCGAGCTTCACGGCGTTGGCGCCGGTCGCCTCGTCACCCGTCAGTTCGAGCTTCTCGAACACCGCGGAGGCCTGGAGCAGAGCCACGCCGCCACCGGCGACGATGCCCTCCTCGACGGCCGCCTTCGCGTTGCGAACGGCGTCCTCGATGCGGTGCTTGCGCTCCTTGAGCTCGACCTCGGTCGCGGCACCGGCCTTGATGACGGCCACGCCGCCCGCGAGCTTCGCCAGGCGCTCCTGGAGCTTCTCGCGGTCGTAGTCCGAGTCGCTGTTCTCGATCTCGGCGCGGATCTGGTTGACCCGGCCCTGAACCTGCTCGGAAGAGCCGGCACCGTCGACGATGGTGGTCTCGTCCTTGGTGATGACGACCTTGCGGGCCTTGCCCAGGAGGTCCAGGGAGGTGTTCTCCAGCTTGAGACCGACCTCCTCGGAGATGACCTCGCCACCGGTGAGGATGGCGATGTCGTTCAGCATCGCCTTGCGGCGGTCACCGAAGCCCGGGGCCTTGACCGCGACGGACTTGAAGGTCCCGCGGATCTTGTTGACGACCAGGGTCGACAGGGCCTCGCCCTCGACGTCCTCGGCGATGATCAGCAGCGGCTTGCCCGACTGCATGACCTTCTCCAGGAGCGGGAGCAGGTCCTTGACGGAACCGATCTTGGAGTTGGCGATCAGGATGTACGGGTCGTCGAGCGACGCCTCCATACGCTCCATGTCGGTGGCGAAGTACGCCGAGATGTAGCCCTTGTCGAAGCGCATACCCTCGGTGAGTTCCAGCTCCAGACCGAAGGTCTGGGACTCCTCGACGGTGATGACGCCTTCCTTGCCGACCTTGTCCATCGCCTCGGCGATGAGCTCGCCGATCTGGGTGTCGGCGGCGGAGATGGAGGCCGTGGAAGCGATCTGCTCCTTGGTCTCGACATCCTTGGCCTGCTCAAGAAGGGCACCGGAGACGGCCTCGACGGCCTTCTCGATACCACGCTTGAGGGCCATCGGGTTGGCGCCGGCGGCTACGTTGCGCAGGCCCTCCTTGACGAGAGCCTGGGCGAGCACGGTCGCCGTGGTCGTTCCGTCGCCGGCGACGTCGTCCGTCTTCTTGGCGACTTCCTTGACCAGCTCTGCGCCGATCTTCTCGTACGGGTCCTCGAGCTCGATCTCCTTGGCGATGGAAACACCATCGTTGGTGATCGTGGGCGCGCCCCACTTCTTCTCTAGGACGACGTTGCGGCCCTTGGGGCCAAGGGTGACCTTGACGGCGTCGGCGAGCTGGTTCATCCCGCGCTCGAGACCGCGCCGTGCCTCCTCGTCGAACGCGATGATCTTGGCCATGTGAAGTGGTCCTCCCGGACAGGGGGTGGATTTCTCCGGACCGCGCTGGCGCCCGCGACGGACGGCCTGCCTGCCTCGTGGTTCCTTGCCCCACCCGGCCTGCGGGCCTCACCGACCCGGTCCTCGTTGTCACTCTCACCTTCAGAGTGCTAACGCCAATGATTAGCACTCGCCCCTGCCGAGTGCAAGCGCCTCTCGAAGGTCGGGCCCCCACCACAGGCCTGTCACAGGCCGGGCGCGGACCGGGCGCGGGCCGCATTCAGACCGGGCGCAGGCCGGGCGCGGGCCGCGTTCGGACCGGGCGCAGGCCGGGCACGGGCCGCGTTCGAACCGGGCGCAGGCCGGGCACGGGCCGCGTTCGAACCGGGCGCAGGCCGGGCACGGGCCGCGTTCGAACCGGGCCCCGACGGGGTTCGGACCGGGGTCAGACCGGGCGCAGGCCATGTTCAGGCCGGGCGCGATCCGTGTTCGGACCGGCTTCGGACCGGGGTCAGACCGGGCGCGGGCCGTGTTCAGGCCGGGCGCGATCCGTGTTCGGACCGGCTTCGGACCGGGGTCAGACCGGGCGCGGGCCGTGTTCAGGCCGGGCACGGGCCGCGTTCGGACCGGGGTCAGGCCGGGCACGGGCCGCGTTCAGGCCGGGCACGGAAGGGGCGCGGACCGTCTTCAAGCCGGGCACGGGCCGCGTTCGGACCGGTCCCGACGGGGTTCGCACCGGGATCAGACCGGGCGCAGGCCATGTTCAAGCCGGGCGCGAACCGTGTTCGGACCGGGTCCCGACGGGTTCGGACCGGGGTCAGACCGTGTTCGGACCAGGGTCAGACCAGGCGCAGGCCGGGCTCGGAGCGGGCGCAGACCTGGGGCAGACCCGGGTTCGGGCCGGGCTCGGACCGGGTTCGGGCATGACGGAGGGCTCGTAACCCATGACTCCCCATGGGATACGAGCCCTCCGGTATTGAACAGAAGAACGTCGCTGTCAGTCGGCGCGTGCTTCAGCCGGCCGCGAGCCGGACCATATCCGCCTGCGGCCCCTTCTGGCCCTGCGAGATCTCGAAATCAACTCGCTGACCCTCTTCCAGGGTGCGGTAGCCGTCCATCTGAATCGCGCTGTAGTGGACGAAAACATCCGCACCACCGTCGACCGCGATGAAGCCGTACCCCTTCTCCGCGTTGAACCACTTGACGGTGCCCTGAGCCATGCCTAACTCCCCTATTACTGGCCCTTGCACAGATCCGCACTTCGCGGATCCGGGTCAGACCTCACCCCCCACATGGTTGGGGGCGTGCGCCGGAACGCGTCGACCGCGGCCGAATGTATCTGCCCAACTGCCGTCTGCAACAGGTCAATCGGACGAGAATTCTGGACGCGCAGGGTCCGGAATGTAGCGAGAATTCGCCAGAATTGGGGGCAAGTCGGGCCCCACAAAAACCACAAAAGCCGCGAAAGAAGCGCACACTTTGGCCACTTCTTATCGGGCGCACGGTGGAAACAAGGGCATCCGACCCGGAGATCGGCATCGCGTTCCCCAACTGTACCGCGCTCAACCACATTGAATTGCCCCCTCCGCTTCTCTCACGGAGGGGGCAATTCGATGAACGCTCGGTAACCGCCGTTACCGAAGGTAATGATCAGCCGCCGGCAACGGCCGGAATGATGGACACACCGGCCCCCTCGGGGGTCGCGGTCTCCAGTCCCTGCTCGAAGCGCACATCGTCGTCGTTCACATACACGTTGACGAACCGACGCAGCTTGCCCTGATCGTCGAGAACCCGGGCGGCGATCCCGGTGTGGTTCTTCTCCAGATCGGCGATGACGTCGGCGAGGGTCGCGCCCTCGGCGGTCACTTCGGCCTGGCCGCCCGTGTAGGTGCGGAGAATGGTGGGGATGCGGACGTTGACGCTCACGATGGAACCTCCGGTCGGGTAAGGCGTTTCAGGGGCGCGCGGGGCTGTGCGGGATGTGCGGGCGCCGCCGCGTGGGCGCGACCGGCCCCCACCGGCCCGCGGACGAGAACGGCTACGCGAGGCCGGCCTCGTGGAACGAGTCGAGGTTGGGGCGGATGGTCGCGGAAAGACCCGTACCCGCCACCGCGTCCAGCGTCTTCAGCCCGTCGCCGGTGTTCAGCACCACGGTGGTCTTCGTCGGGTCGAGCAGCCCGCTCTCGATCAGCTTCTTCGTGACACCGACCGTCACGCCACCCGCGGTCTCCGCGAAGATGCCCTCGGTCCGGGCGAGGAGCCTGATCGCGTCCACGACCTGCTCGTCGTTCACGTCCTCCACCGCACCGCCGGTCCGACGGGCGATGTCCAGGACATAGGGCCCGTCCGCCGGGTTGCCGATCGCCAGCGACTTGGCGATCGTGTTCGGCTTCTGCGGCCGGACCACGTCATGTCCCGCCTTGTACGCGACGGACACCGGCGAGCACCCCTCGGCCTGCGCGCCGAAGATCTTGTAGGGCTTGTCCTCGACGAGCCCGAGCTTGATCAGCTCCTGCAGCCCCTTGTCGATCTTCGTGAGCTGTGAACCCGAGGCGATCGGAACGACCAGCTGGTCCGGCAGCCGCCACCCCAGCTGCTCGCAGATCTCGTACGCCAGCGTCTTGGAGCCCTCGGCGTAGTACGGCCGCAGGTTGACGTTGACGAAGCCCCAGCCCTCGCCGGCCGGGTCGCCGATCAGCTCGGAGCAGAAACGGTTCACGTCGTCGTAGTTGCCCTCGATGCCGACGAGCTCGCCGCCGTAGACGGCCGCCATGACGACCTTGCCCTGCTCCAGGTCGTGCGGGATGAACACGCAGGAACGGAAGCCGGCCCGGGCGGCGGCGGCGCCGACGGCACCGGCCAGGTTCCCGGTCGAGGAGCAGGACAGGGTGGTGAAGCCGAAGACCCGGGCGGCCTCGATGGCCTGGGCGACGACCCGGTCCTTGAAGGAGTGCGTCGGGTTGCCGGAGTCGTCCTTCACGAAGAGCTTGCCGGCGTCGACGCCCAGCTCGCGCGCGAGGTTGTCGGCCTGGACGAGCTTGGTCCAGCCGGGGTTGATGTTCGGCTTGTCGGCCACGTCCGCGGGGACGGGCAGCAGCGGGGCGTAACGCCAGATGTTCGCGGGGCCCGCTTCGATCTGCTTGCGGAGTTCCTCGGTGTCGTAGCCCGAGAAGTCGTAGGCGATCTCCAGCGGGCCGAAACACTCCTGGCAGGCGAAGACCGGGCCGAGGGGCACGCGGTGGCCGCACTCGCGGCAGGAGAGGGCGGCGGCGGGACCGAGGTCCACGGTGGATCCGGTGATGCTTGCAGCGGTCTGCACAGCCATGAGAGGCGAGGCCCTTCCTCATCTTCCTCACGACGCATCTCGCCGTGAGACGGATTTGGCACCTTCCCGAGTCGGGAGCCTCGCGCGTACGAGTACCGACTGGAGGGTTGCCGGGGCTTCATCGGGCCGTATCCCTCTGCCCCTCTGGATGAGCGGTATGAAGTTGTGAGCGGCGGGCCACCCAGGACATGCGATGGTCATCCGCGTTGTTCAAGACTGTAACCGAAGGCCAGGACAGTTGAGAGAGTCGTCCGAACCGCGAGATGACTGTATCCATAGCCGCTTCCGCGGCGGGCACGCAGAGGAGCCGCGCACTGTGCTGAACGAAGTCGAGCGTTGGCTGAGCACCCGCTCCTGGTCCAAGACCGACCGCCCGCTCCACCGGATCATGGCCGCGAAACGGGCCACGGGCCAGTCGGTGAGCGTGGTACTGCCCGCGCTCAACGAGGAGGAGACGGTCGGTGACATCGTCTCCGTGATCCGTCACGACCTCATGCGACAGGTCCCGCTCGTCGACGAGATCGTCGTCGTCGACTCGGGATCCACCGACCGCACGTCCGAGGTGGCCGCCGCGGCCGGGGCCACGGTCGTCCACCGCGACGACATCCTCCCCCGCGTCCCGACCGTCCCCGGCAAGGGCGAAGTCCTGTGGCGCTCCCTCCTCGCCACCAGCGGGGACATCGTCTGCTTCATCGACGCCGACCTCAAGGAGTTCTCCTCGGACTTCGTCTCCGGGATCGTGGGTCCTCTGCTCACCGACCCCGGGGTCGACCTGGTCAAGGGGATGTACGACCGTCCCCTCGGCGGCGCCGCCGGTCAGGGCGGCCGGGTCACCGAGCTGATGGCCCGCCCACTGCTGAACATGCACTGGCCGCAGCTGGCCGGTTTCGTGCAGCCGCTCGGCGGCGAGTACGCGGCCCGCCGCTCGCTCCTGGAACAGCTCCCCTTCCCGGTGGGCTACGGCGTGGAGCTGGGCATGCTGATCGACGCCCTCCACCTGGTGGGGCTCGACGCGCTCGCCCAGGTCGACGTCGGGGTGCGCAAGCACCGCCACCAGGACGGCCAGGCGCTCGGCCGGATGTCCGCCGCGATCTACCGCACGGCCCAGCTGCGGCTGGCCCGCGGGCACCTCATCCGCCCCTCCCTCACCCAGTTCGAACGGGGCCGGGACGGCTTCGAGCCGCGCACCTACTCCGTGGACACGGAGGAACGGCCGCCGATGGTGGAGATCACGGAGTACGCGCGGCGAAAGGCCGCGTAAGGCCGGCGCCCCCGGCCGGTTACCGGCGACGCACCGGTACGCGTACCGAGGATGCACTGGCCGCGTACCGGTGACGCCCCGGCCGCGTACCAGTGACGCGCTGCCGGCCGCGTACCGGGAATGCACCGGCCGTATCCGGTCGTGTACCGGCCGTGCCGGCTCTGTCCGGCCGCACGGCTGCCGCAGACCGCATCCGGCCGGTACACGGGTGCTCACGGAGCGCGTCCGTACGTTTGAGCGTTTCCGGGCCGGGCTAGGTTGTGGCGTATGGCTCCCATGGCTCGTACGGCTCGTATGGCTTCACCGCAGGCGGCAGGCAGTGCCGAGGTACTGGTCGCGTCCAACCGCGGCCCGGTCTCGTACACCGTCCGCGAGGACGGCTCGCTCCACGCCAAGCGGGGTGGCGGCGGGCTGGTCTCGGGCCTGTCCGCCATCGGGCCGGACGCGGGCGCCCTGTGGGTGTGCTCGGCGCTGTCCGACGGCGACCGGGAGGCGGTCCGGCGCGGGATCGGCGAGGACGGCGTCCGGATGCTCGACATCCCGGCCGACGTGCACGCCGAGGCGTACAACGGCATCGCCAACTCCGTGCTGTGGTTCGTCCACCACATGCTGTACCAGACCCCGCTGGAGCCGGTCTTCGACGCGGAGTTCCGGCGCCAGTGGGCGTCGTACGAGACGTACAACCGCGCGTTCGCCGAGGCGCTGGCCGAGGAGGCCGCCGAGGGCGCGGCGGTCGTGGTGCAGGACTACCACCTCACGCTGGTCCCCGGCCTGCTCCGCGAGCTGCGGCCCGACCTGAGGATCGGCCACTTCTCGCACACGCCGTGGGCGCCGCCGGAGTACTTCCGGATGCTGCCGGACGACATCGCCGGGCAGGTGCTGCGCGGCATGCTCGGCGCCGACCGGCTCGGCTTCCTCACCCACCGCTGGGCGGACGCGTTCACCGCCTGCGCCACGGAGTTCGCCGACGGCCTCGGGGACACCCTGATCGGGGTGCACGGACTGGGCGCGGACGCCGACTTCCTGCGCGAGCGGGCCCACGAGCCCGACGTCGAGGAGCGGATGACGGCCCTGCGGGCCGAGATCGGCGAGGGCCGCCGGACCATCGTGCGCGTCGACCGCACCGAGCTGTCGAAGAACATCGTCCGGGGCCTGCTGGCGTACCGGCACCTGCTCGACGACCACCCCGAGTGGCGCGAGCGGGTGGTGCACGTGGCGTTCGCCTACCCCTCCCGCCAGGACCTCGCCGTCTACCGCGACTACACGGCCGAGGTCCAGCGGCTGGCCGACGAGATCAACTCCGCTTACGGCACACCGGGGTGGACCCCGGTCGTCCTGCACGTCAAGGACGACTTCGCCCGCTCCCTGGCCGCGTACCGCCTCGCCGACGTGGCGCTGGTCAACCCCATCCGGGACGGCATGAACCTCGTCGCGAAGGAGATCCCGGTGGTCTCCGACGAGGGGTGCGTGCTGGTGCTGTCGCGGGAGGCGGGCGCCTTCGAGGAACTGGGCGAGGACGCCGTCGCCGTGAACCCGTACGACGTCGTCGGCACGGCGAACGCCCTGCACGAGGCCCTGACCGTGCCGGCCGGCGAGCGCGCCGAGCGCACCAAGCGACTGATCGCGGCGGCGACCGCCCTGCCCCCGGCCCAGTGGTTCCTGGAGCAGCTGACCGCGCTGAAGGAGGAGTGACCGCGGCCGGCGGCCTTCGTCAGCCGAGCCGTGCCGCCAGGGCCCCCAGCAGGCCTACGACCCCCTCCGGGCCGTCCACCACCAGGTCCGCGCGCTCCCGCAGCTCGGTGACCTCGTCGCTGCCGCTGCAGACCAGCAGCCCCGGTGTGCCGTCGGAGCGGAGCTTGTCGACGGCGGCGAAGGCGGGGAGGTCGCCGAGGTCGTCACCGGCGTAGAGGACGGACGTGGCGCCGACCTCGCGGACGTACTCAAGGAGGGCGACGCCCTTGTCCATGCCGGGCGGGCGCAACTCCAGGACCAGACGGCCGGGTTCGACGATCAGGCCGTGCCGGGTGGCCAGGTCGGTGAGGGGTGCGCGCAGCGCCTCGAACGCGGCCTGCGGATCGGCGGCCCGCCGCGTGTGTACGGCGACCGCCCGCCCCTTCTCCTCGACCCACGTCCCCTGCCACACACCCGCCCCGTCGAGCACCCCCGGCAACTCGGCCCGGACGGCGGCGACACCGGGGTGCGGGGCGGGGGCGTCGACGGTGCCCGTACGGGCGTCCCAGCGCTCGGCGCCGTAGTGCCCGAGGACGACGAGGTGTTCGAGCCCCGCGACCCCGGCGAAGCCGCCGTTGCGCACGGCCACCCCGGCCGGGCGCCCGGTGACCACGGCGACGGCGGCCAGCTTCGGAGTGAGCGCCGCCAGCACGTCCACCGCGTCCGGATGCGCTCTGGCCTGCTCCGGATCCGCCACGATCGGCGCGAGCGTCCCGTCGAAGTCGAGCGCGACGACCGCCCGGCGCGGCTGGGCGAGCAGGGCGTCGAGTCCCTCACGCCCTGCCGGGGTCGAGGGCGTCGGCAGAAAGTCGGTGACCATGCCCCCGAGCCTATGCCCCTGTGGGCTCCGCCCCCAGCCCCGGCCTGTGCCCACCCACCGCCCGACTCGCCTGGCTGAAGGGTGGGCCAAGCCCCCACGGGTTACGCCCGCCTTGTGAGGGACCGAGCCGGGTAGTGGGTGGGCACAGCGGGGGGCCAGAAGGCGGAGCCCCTGGGACGCAAGCCAAGAGGGCTGCGCCCCTACCGCTCGGACCGCCGTGCGTCCCGCACTCTTCGTAGCCGGTTCACCGTCACCGGGTCGAAGGCCAGCGCCCGGGTGTCGTCGAGCAACGCGTTCAGGAGCTGGAAATAGCGCACCGGCGCCAACCCCAGTTCCTCCCGGATCGCCCGCTCCTTCAGTCCTGGCCCGCTGAACCCCCGCCGTTCCAACGCGAGGATCTCCCGTTCCCGGCGGTCCAGCCCCTGCTCCTCGTCCATGCCCGCACGCTAGCCGCCGCCACCGACAGCGACCAGCGCGCGGCTGCCCGGGCTACTCGGTGGTCTGTGCCGCCGCGGCCGTCGACTGGAGCCGGCTCAGCACGGAGGCCGGGCTGCCGCCGGAGGCCACGGCCTGCCCGATGTCCTTCTTCACGGCCGCGCTGACCTGCGCCCAGGAGGTCTCGCCCACCGGGTACGTCTCGGACAGCGGCAGTTCGTCGAGGAACGGCTTGAGGTCGGCGTCCTGCTTCGCCGTGCTCATCACCTCGGACGCGGAGCTGGTGACCGGCAGCAGGTCGTACTCACGGGAGAAGGCGAGGACGTTCTTCTCGCTGTACACGAAGTTGAGCAAGTCGCCGACCTGGTCGGCGTGCCCGTTCTTCTTGAAGGCGGTCATCCAGTCGGCGACACCCATGGAGATCTTCTTGGGGCCGTCCTCGCCGGGCATCGGCACCATGCCGAACTTCACGCCCTTGTCGTCGGCCATCTTCATCAGGGAGGGGTGCCCGTTGAGCATGCCGACGTCCCCGGAGGCGAACGCGGCGAACGCACCGGCCCGGTTGAGCTTCCCGGGCGCGACCGGCCCGGTCAGCCCCTTGGCGACGAGGTCGTCCCGGAGCCAGTCGAAGGTGTGGGTGTTCTCCGAGGAGTCGATGCTGTAGGTGCCGAGCGTGTCGGTGTACCCGCCCCCGCCGCTGAGCAGCCACTGCATGGTCTCGGCCTGCGCCTCCTCGGGCCCGAGCGGCAGCGCGTACGGGTACTTCACGCCCTCCGCCTTCAGCGCCTCGGCGTCCGCGGCGAGCTCTTTCCAGGTGGTCGGCGGGGTGAGGCCGGCCTCGGTGAAGAGGGTCTTGTTGTAGAAGAGCAGCCGGGTGGAGGCGGCGAACGGCATGCCGTACTGGATGCCGTTGACCTCGCCCGCGTCGGAGAGCTGGGCGATCCAGTCGGCCTGCACGGGGATGGAGACCAGGTCGTCGGCCGTGTAGAGCAGGTCCTCGTGGGCGTAGTCGGCGTACGCGCCGATCTGTGCCATGTCGGGTGCCTTGCCGGCGTCGACCAGTTCCTTGACCTCGCGGTCGACATCGCTCCAGGAGTACACGGTCACCTCGACCTGTACGCCGTCGTGCTGGGCCTCGTACTCCTTGACCAGGGTGTCCCAGTACTTCTTCGAGCTGTTCGCCGAGGAGTCCCCGTAGTCGGCGGCGACCAGTCTCAGCGTCACCTCGCCGGATTCGCCGCCGAGTCCACAGCCGCCCAGGACTGTCGTCAGACCCAGCGCGGACACCGCCGCGAGCGTTTTCGCCCTATACCCCTGCACTGCCATAGCCCCAACATCGTCGATCATCGAGAATCTCGAAAGGTCATACATATTGCTCGCACAAGGTCTACACCACGTGAGTGGACTAGACCTCTTACGGGTCCACGGGCCACACTGTCCCCCGTGAGACACGTCATCGCCCTCGATGTGGGCGGCACCGGGATGAAGGCCGCCCTGGCCGGAGCGCACGGCGAACTGCTCCACCGGGCCCGCCGCGCCACCGGACGGGACCGCGGGCCGGACGCCGTCGTCGAGGCCATCCTCGACTTCGCCGCCGAGCTGCGCGCGTACGGCATCGAGCACTTCGGCGAACCCGCCGCAGCGGCCGGCGTCGCCGTCCCCGGCATCGTCGACGAGGACCGCGGCACCGCCGTCTACGCGGCCAACCTCGGCTGGCGGGACGTACCCCTGCGCGACCTGCTCGGCCAACGGCTCGGCGGCATCCCGGTCGCCCTCGGCCACGACGTCCGCACCGGCGGCCTCGCGGAGGGCCGGATCGGCGCGGGCCGGGGCGCCGACCGCTTCCTGTTCGTGCCGCTCGGCACCGGTATCGCGGGCGCCATCGGCATCGGCGGGCGGGTGGAGGCGGGCGCCCACGGCGTCGCCGGTGAGATCGGCCACATCGTCGTACGGCCCGGAGGGACCCCGTGTCCCTGCGGGCAGCGCGGCTGCCTGGAGCGGTACGCGTCCGCGTCCGCGGTGAGCGAGGCGTGGGCGACGGCCACCGGGGACCCGGGAGCGGACGCGGCTCACTGCGCCAAGGCCGTCATGTCCGGCGACCCGAGCGCCGTACGAGTGTGGCAGGACGCCGTCGACGCGCTCGCCGACGGCCTGGTCACCGCACTCACCCTGCTGGACCCGCGCACCCTGATCATCGGTGGCGGCCTCGCCGAGGCGGGGGAAACCTTGTTCACACCCCTGCGGGACGCCGTCCGGCAACGGGTCACCTTCCAGAAGCCGCCGACGATCGTCCCCGCGGCCCTGGGAGACACGGCGGGCTGCCTGGGCGCGGGACTGATGGCCTGGGACCTGCTCGACACCACACCTACGACGCCGGAGGAACCCACGTGACGGCAACCCCCCAAGGGGCGCGGGACAGCGTCGACATGCGGCTCCGCCACGGGGCGCGACCGGCCACGACGGACCCGCGGCCCGCCACCGGCGAGGCGCCCCTGATCCTCTCCGGCGCCCACGTGGTCCTGCCCACGGGAACCGTCGAGGGCGGCCGGGTGATCGTCGACGGCACCCGCATCACCGGCACCGCCCCGGAGAACGCCCGCCTCCTCGACGTATCGGGCCATTGGCTCGTCCCCGGCTTCGTGGACCTCCACAACCACGGCGGCGGCGGCGCCTCGTTCACCTCCGGCACGACCGACGAGGTCCTCCACGGCATCCACACCCACCGCCTGCACGGCACCACCACCCTCGTCGCCTCCACGGTCACCGGCGAGATGGACTTCCTGGCGCAGCGGGCCGGCATGCTCTCGGAGCTGGCCGAGCAGGGCGACATCGCCGGAATCCACTTCGAGGGGCCGTTCATCTCGCCGTGCCGCAAGGGCGCGCACTCCGAGGCGCTGCTGCGCGACCCGGATCCGGCCGAGGTCCGCAAGCTGGTCGACGCGGCACGCGGCCACGCCAGCATGGTCACGCTCGCCACCGAACTCCCCGGCGGCATCGACTCCGTCAGGCTCCTCGCCGAACACGGCGTGATCGCGGCGATCGGGCACACGGACGCGACGTACGAGCAGACCGTGGAGGCCATCGACGCGGGTGCGACCGTCGCCACCCACCTCTTCAACGCGATGCCGGCCCTCGGCCACCGCACGCCGGGCCCGATCACCGCCCTCCTGGAGGACGAGCGGATCACCGTCGAGCTGATCAACGACGGGACGCACCTGCACCCGGCCGCCCTCCAGCTGGCCTTCCACCACGCGGGCGCGGACCGGGTGGCGTTCATCACGGACGCGATGGACGCGGCCGGTTTCGGCGACGGCCGCTACATGCTCGGCCCGCTGGAGGTCGAGGTCAGCGAGGGCGTGGCCCGGCTGGTGGAGGGCGGCTCGATCGCCGGCTCCACCCTCACCCTGGACCGCGCGTTCCAGCGGGCCGTGACGGTCGACGGACTGTCGGTCGGGGACGCGGTCGCCGCCCTCTGCGCCAACCCGGCCCGGCTGCTGGGCATGGCCGACACGATCGGATCCCTGGAACCCGGCAAGGACGCCGACCTGGTCCTGCTGGACGCCGACTTCGGCCTCAAGGGCGTGATGCGCCGGGGCGAATGGGTGGTCGATCCCCAACTGGGGTGATCTGTCCTGCTGTTGGAGGCGGCGGTTGTCCTGTCAAACTGGGAGAGCCGCCGTTCCGTTTGGCATGATCGGCTCTCCGAAACAGACGGGGGAGGTCGACCCAGATGATCCTCACGGTCACGCTGAACACCGCGCTCGACCTCACCTATCGGGTACGGTCCCTGCGCCCGCACACCTCCCACCGGGTCACGGACGTGGCCGAACGCCCGGGCGGCAAGGGTGTGAACGTGGCGCGGGTGCTGGCGGCCCTCGGCCACGAGGTGGCGGTCACCGGCTTCGTCGGCGGCGCCACGGGACGGGTCGTGCAGGACCACCTCACCGCCGTACCGGCGCTGGTGGACGCGCTCGTCCCGGTCACCGGCGCCACCCGCCGCACGATCGCCGTCGTGGACCAACAGAGCGGCGACACGACCCAGTTGAACGAACCGGGCCCCACGATCACCCCGGCCGAGTGGTCCGCCTTCCAGGAGGCGTACGAGGATCTGCTGCCGTCCGTCTCCGCGGTCGCCCTGTGCGGCAGCCTGCCACCGGGGGTGCCGGTGGGGGCGTACGCGGGGCTGATCCGTACGGCGAAGGCGGCCGGCGTACCCGTCCTCCTCGACACCAGCGGGGAGGCCCTGCGCCGCGGGGTGGCGGCCCGGCCCGACATCGTGAAACCCAACACCGACGAACTGGCCGAACTCACCGGCTCCCACGACCCGTTGCGCGCCACCCAGGACGCCCGTCGGCGTGGCGCCCGCGCGGTCGTCGCCTCCCTGGGCCCGGCGGGCCTCCTGGCCCTCACCCCGGAAGGCCGCTGGCAGGCCACCCCACCGGCGCACCTCCACGGCAACCCCACCGGAGCCGGCGACTCCGCGACAGCCGGCCTCCTGTCGGCCCTGGCCGACCAACTCCCCTGGCCCACCCGCCTGACCCGAGCGGTGGCCCTCGCCGCGGCGACGGTACTGGCACCGACAGCGGGCGAGTTCGACCGGGAGGCCTACGAGGAACTGGTGGGGCGGGTCACGGTGACGGGGGAGGCCGACGCGGCCTGAATCCCTAGTCCTTGACCTGTCCGGCCTTCACCCACAGCTGGTCCAGCAGGACGTTGCACTTGTCGCCGTCCGCGCAGGAGATCGAGATCGTGTTGGTGCCCTTGTTCAGGGAGGGCCAGGCGTAGGTCTTCGTCCAGCCCTTGGCGAAGTCGCCGTCCTTGGCACCGGCGAAGTTGCCGAAGTTCAGCTTGCTGCCGAACTCCTTGCCGTTGACGGTGAGCGTCATCGACTGATCGTCGTCGGCCGTGCTGTAGTGCGCGAAGAGGGTGTAGACGCCCCCCTTGGGGATGCCGTTGACGGTCCAGGTGACGGAGGCACCCGTCTGGTTGAGACCCGTGACGTAGATGCCGCCGTCTGAACTCGCACCCTTGACGTCCGACGTCGTGCTCACACCGGACCCGAGGTTCAGCGCCTTCGCGTCGACCGTGGGCAGCTCCTCGGCGACGGCACTCCCGCTGCTCGACGCGCTCGGCTCCGAGTTCTGGGACGTCGTCGGGGACGCCGCCGCTCCGCCGTCGCCCGCCTTGTCGCCCTCGTCGCCGCCCGCCATCGCGACGCCGATGCCGATGACGACCGCGGCGACCACCGCGATCGCGCCGATCAGCAGGCCCTTGGTGTTGGGGCCCCGGCCGCGACCGCTGCCGCCGCTGTACGACGTGTGCGAGTGCTGGACGGTGGAGGGGCCGCCCGGGAACGTCTCGGGGGCCTGGTAGTGGGCGTTCTGCTGGCCCGGGGCACCCTGCTGCTGGGGGACCTGGCCGTAGGGCGCGGTCGCGGCGGCCTGGCCCTGCTGGCCGCCGTACTGCCGCTGGCCGACCGCGCGCACCCGGTTGACTGAGCCCGGGTAGCCGTAGCCACCGGACGGCGGCTGGGCCCCGTTGGCTTGCCCGTCCTCGTAGAGATAGCCGAACGGGTCGTCGTCCTCGGGCGTGCTCGCGCCGTTGTTGCCGGCCGTCATCCCTTGGTCTCCTCAACAGGTGCGTGCGGATGCGATTCATGTGGTGAGAAGGGCGAGCCTACCCGCTCCTGATGGCCCAAACGGGTGACTCAGATCGCATCAGCTCACTGACCTGGGACTCATCCCGCGCGTCTGTGTTGTTTGGGACGAGATCGTTTCTCGACGTACATCCGCTCGTCGGCCGACTTCAACACTTCGTCCGCCGTCATGCCGCAGTGCGCCCACCCGATGCCGAAACTGGCGCCGACCCGCATGGCCCGGCCGTCCACCCGGATGGGCTGGATGATCTCGTTCCGGAGCCGTACGGCGAGGTCCTGGGCGTCGGCCCGGCCGAGCCCGTCGGCCAGCACCACGAACTCGTCGCCGCCGAGCCGCGCCACGGTGTCGCCGTCGCGCACCTGGCGCGAGAGCCGCCGGGCGACCTCGATGAGCACCGCGTCACCCGCGTTGTGCCCGAACCGGTCGTTGATCGACTTGAAGCCGTCGAGGTCGCAGAAGAGCACCGCGAGCCCCTTGGTGCCGTCGTCGAGTTCACCCTCGGGGGCGACGGTGTGGACATGGTGGTCGTAGCCGTCGTACGTCTCGGCACCGCCCGGCCGGTAGTCGAAGCCGTGACCGTTGGCGTCGAAGGCGGGATGTCCGAAGGCCGCGTCCACCGGTTCGAGGGCGCCCGTGTGGCCGTCGGAGCGCTGGCACAGGCGGGCGGAGAGCCGGGAGCGCAGCTCGGCGGAGTTCGGCAGTCCGGTGAGGGAGTCGTGGGAGGCGCGGTGGGCGAGCTGGAGCTCGCGGCGCTTGCGCTCCTCTATCTCCTCGACGTGGGTGAGGAGAAAGCGGGGGCCGTCCGCGGCGTCGGCGACGACGGAGTTGCGCAGGGAGACCCAGACGTAGGTGCCGTCGCGGCGGGCGAGGCGGAGCTCGGCGCGACCGCCCTCGGCGGAGGTGCGCAGCAGGGTGCCTATGTCCTCGGGGTGGACGAGGTCGGAGAAGGCGTAGCGGCGCATCGCGGAGGCGGGGCGGCCCAGGACGCGGCACAGGGCGTCGTTGGTGCGCAGGATCCGGCCGTGCTGGTCGCCGCCCATCTCGGCGATGGCCATGCCGGAGGGGGCGTACTCGAAGGCCTGCCGGAAGCTCTCCTCGCTGGCCCGCAGAGCCTGCTGCTCTCTTTCGAGTCTGACCAGTGCGCGCTGCATATTGGCACGTAGACGCGCGTTGCTGATCGCGATGGCGGCCTGGAACGCGTACATCTGGAGCGCCTCGCGCCCCCACGCGCCCGGACGTCGCCCGTTGCGCGGCCGGTCCACCGAGAGCACGCCGATCAGTTCGCCGCAGGAGCCGCCACCGGAGGGGGCGGGGGTGTACATGGGGGCGAAGAGCCGGTCCGAGGGATGCCACTCGTCCTCGAAGCGGGGCGCGGGCCCGTCGGTGTACCACTGCGGTACGTCGTCGTCGTCGAGGACCCAGCCCTCGGTGTGCGGGATGAAGACCAGGTCACCCCAGTGTTCGCCCATGCCGAGCCGGCGCTCCCAGGACTCGCGGGAGCCGACGCGACCGGTGATCAGTGCCTCGGCCGCCGCGTTGCCGGCGAAGGCGGCGGCGACGAGGTCCCCGTCGGGGCGCACGAGGTTCACGCACGCCAGCTCGTACCCGAGGGCCTGGACCACGCCGTCGGCGACGGTCTGCAGGGTGTCCGCGAGGCTGCGGGCCGTGTTCATGTCGGCCATCACCTGATGCAGCTGTCTCAAGGACGCCAGGCGGACGTAGGGTTCCGACTCGGTCTCCATGCTCGCCCTCCCCCCGAGACCTCGCAGCGAATCAAGGGTTCTCATCGGCGTTTCGTCCTGGCAGCTTCCCCGCCACTGAATCACAGCGCGCTGCCCACTCGGTACACAGGGTCAACAATTAATGCCTCTTGTGACTCAAGTCACAGCAGAAGATGAACATTTGAGGGGGGTTTCTGCGATTTCCCTGTGCGTTTCCTGAACGCAAACTTTGTACGAGTGTGGAGGCCGTACAGATAGGCACAGGACCGGACACAAGGAAACTCGTCCCCGAGTCCTAGGACCGATCTCGGCCAGAGGCCCGATGCGGCGCGTTCACCGCCGAGATTAGCGTTCCGGGCGTGCCGAACATTCCCCCCGCCCCGTCCGCCACCCTTCCCTCCCCCGCCCCCGGGCATCCTGTGGGGGTGAGCAACGACGAGTTCCGCGCCGCCCTGTCCCGGCTGGCCGCCGGCGTGGTCCTGGTGACCGCGCAGGAGCCTCCGCTCGACCCCGACGACCCCACGGCGCCGAAGGGCGAGGACGTCGGCATGACGGCGACGGCGTTCCTGTCGGTCTCCCTCGACCCGCCGCTGGTGCTGGTCAGCGTGCGCGAGGGCTCCCGCATGGACGACCTGCTCGACGAGCAGCCCCTGTGGGCGGTGTCCGTCCTCTCCGAGAGCCAGCGGCACATCGCCGGCCGTTTCGCCATGAAGGGCCGCATCAGCGACCGCCTCCTCTTCGCGGACATCCCCTACGTCCGCGGCGAGGCCAGCGGCTCCCCCCTGGTGGGCGGTGCCCTCGCCACCCTGGAGTGCCGCACCGAGCAACGTCTGCCGGCCGGCGACCACACCCTGGTGATCGGCCGCGTCCTGACGGCGAGCGCACCGCACGCGGAGGGCGGACCACTGACGTACTTCCGGGGGCGCTACCGGCAGTTGGGGTGAGCCGGGCGTCCGGGCGGGCCGACAGCCGGGGCGCCCGGAATTCGCTCGCCTCCGGCGATCACACGACCTACGGTGCCGGGATGACACCGACTCCCGCTCCGGCTCCCACTCCCACTCCCACACCGGCTGCGGCTCCCGCGCCCCGCCTCGAAGAGGTCACCCCCCGGAACTTCGAGGCCTCGACCGGCATCAAGGTCCTCCCGGAGCAGGAGTTCGCCGTCTCCCCGGTGATGCAGTCCCTCGCCGAGGCCTACGTCCACCCCGCCGGCGTCGCCTGGCCCCGCCTGATCGTCGACGGCGACCGGCCCGTCGGCTTCCTGATGGCCTTCCTGGACATCGACTGGAAGGCGGACGGCACCCTCTTCCGCTCCGGCCTGTGGCGCCTCAACATCGCCGCCGGGGAACAGGGCCGGGGCTACGGCCGGTTCGCCGTCGAGTCGGTGGCGGCCGAGATCCGCCGACGCGGCGGCAAGGAGCTCTACGTCACCTGGCACGCCGGACCGGACGGCCCCGAGAACTTCTATCTGCGGCTCGGCTTCCGGCCGAACGGCGAGATGAGCGAGGGAGAGACCGTCGGAGTGCTGGAGCTGGCCTAGGGGCCGGGCCGGTCGGGCTACGACCAGTCGCGGCCGTTGCGCCCCCGCTTGGTGTCCGAGCGCTGCTTCTTCTCCCGCAGCCGGCGTTCGTTGATGCCCCGGGGGACCCGGGTGGCCCGGCGCGGCTTGGGCGGCGGAGCCGTCGCCTCGGCGAGCAGGGAGGCCAGGCGTACGGCGGCCGTCTCGCGGTTGCGCCACTGGGAGCGGTGCTCGGAGGAGCGCACGGTGACGACGCCGTCGACGAGCCGGCCGGCCAGCTTGGCCAGCGCCCGCTGCTTCCACACCTCGGGCAGCGCCTCGGTGCGGGCGAGGTCGAAACGGAGCTCCACCTGCGAGTCGCTGGTGTTGACGTGCTGTCCGCCCGGGCCGGAGGACCGCGAGAAACGCCACATGAGCTCGGCCTCGGGAAGCGAGACGGAGCCGCGGATACTGAGATTTCTGGGGGACATACCCCCAGACCCCAGGCGAGGACCGGACATGAGGTCCATGTTCCCTCGTCTGTCCGGTCCACGTCACCCGAATATCCCGGGTAAAGAAAGTAAAGAGAGCTGGAACCTCTGGTACCTCTCTCCACGTTCATACGGGTAGCTGTAGCTTCATGCCGTACGTCTGACTAGGGAAGGACTCCCAACCATGGCTGTAAGCCTGTCCAAGGGTGGCAACGTCTCGCTTACCAAGGAGGCTCCGGGCCTGACCGCCGTCACCGTGGGCCTCGGCTGGGACGTCCGCACCACCACCGGCACGGACTTCGACCTCGACGCCTCGGCGATCGCGGTCAACCCGCAGGGCAAGGTCTACTCGGACGGCCACTTCGTCTTCTTCAACAACAAGCAGACGCCGGACCAGACCATCGTCCACACCGGTGACAACCGCACCGGCGAGGGCGCGGGCGACGACGAGGCGATCAAGGTCAACCTCGCCGGCCTCCCGGCCGACATCGAGAAGATCGTCTTCCCGGTCTCGATCTACGACGCCGAGAACCGTTCGCAGAACTTCGGCCAGGTCCGCAACGCCTACATCCGCATCCTGAACGAGGCGGGTGGCGCCGAGATCGCGCGCTACGACCTGTCGGAGGACGCGGCCACGGAGACGGCCATGGTCTTCGGCGAGCTGTACCGCAACGGCGCCGAGTGGAAGTTCCGCGCCGTCGGCCAGGGCTACGCCTCGGGCCTGGTGGGCATCGCCCAGGACTTCGGCGTCAGCGTCTGACCCGTCCCACCCGTCTGATCTGACTGATCCGGCTGATCCGACCGGCTCGGTCCGATCCGACGTCGCACCACCGCCGTACGGAGCCCCCGACCGTCACCACGACGGCCGGGGGCTCCGGCGTTCCCGCCCTCTTTGCCGGTCGTTCCCGCCCCCTCTTGCCCGGGCGTTCCCGTCACCCCGCCCCGGGCGCCCGATAGTTTGCCCGCGTGATGCTCACCCCCCTCCCCCTCACACCCGACCGCGCCGTCCCGGGCCCGCTGCTCACCGAACTCACCGCGCTCTACGCCGCCCACCGCGACTTCCACGCCCTCAGCGGCGACTTCCCCGACCCGGACGACATCCGCCCGGACCAGGTGGCGTCCGCGCTGGCCGAGGAGGCGGTGCGCCCCGGAGTGGAGGTGTCGCTCGCCCGCAGCGAGGGACGGCTCGTCGGGATCGTCGTCACCCTCGACCGGCACCCCGACCCGGCCGACCCGGACCCGTGGATCGGCTTCCTGATGGTCGCCGTGGACGTCCAACGCCGGGGCCACGGACGCCGGTTGGCCGGTCTCGTCGAGGACCGTTTCCGCGCGGCGGGCCGCCAGGCCGTACGCCTGGCCGTGCTCGACACCAACCCCAAGGGCCTCGCCTTCTGGACGGCCCTCGGCTACGAGCCGATCGGCCACCGCGCCGAACGCCAACGCGGACGCCCCTGCACGGTGCTCCGCAAGCCGCTGCGCACCCCCCGCGCCGCGGCCCGGACCGCCGTCCTCGCCCCCGACGGCTCGGTCTTCCTCTTCCGCTACGACAACGACGAGATCGGCTTCCACTGGGCCCTGCCCGGCGGCGGTCTGGAGCCCGGCGAGAGCCCACGCGAGGGCGCCCGGCGCGAACTCGCCGAGGAGACCGGCTGGACGGACCTCGAACCCGGCCCCCTGCTGTGCACCTGGGAACACGACTTCACCCGCGCCGACATCCCCGTCCGCCAGCACGAGACCATCTACGTCACCCACGGCCCCCACCGCCCCCCGACCGGCGCCCACCTGACCGCCCACCACACCGAGGAGGGCATCCTCACCTGGCGCTGGTGGACCCGGCAGGAACTCGCCGAGCCGGCGGAGCCGGTGTGGCCACCGGAACTGGGGCGGCTGCTGGACGAGTCGGACCAGGGCGGCCCCGAGACCTGACCGGTCTCAGACGGGCGCCGGTCTCCCCTCCCCGTACAGCCAGTCCGCCCAGATCCGGTCGAGGGCCTCGTCCTGGCCGGGCGCCCGCCGCTCGACGTACGCCGTGAAGTCGGCCGTGTCCGCGTTGCCGTGGCGGTGGGTGGTGGCCCAGTCGCGGAGGAGGGACCGGAAGGCGGTGTCGCCGATCGTGCGGCGGATCCGGTGGAGGACCATCGCGCCGCGCTGGTAGACGGGGCTGTCGGAGAGGTGCGCGGCACTCGTCGGCCGCGCGGGCGGGAAGGACCAGAGGTCCCCGTAGGTCCGGTCGCCGTGGTCGTACAGCGCGTCGAAGGTCCGCTGGGCGCTGTCGCCGCCGTGGTCCTCCCGCCACAGCCACTCCGCGTACGTGGCGAAGCCCTCGTTGAGCCACATGTCCCGCCAGGTCTTCGGGGTGACCGAGTTGCCGTACCACTGGTGGGCGAGTTCGTGGACGAGGAGCCCGGTGTCGGGCACGCCGGGGAAGACGGGCCGGTTCTGGGTCTCCAGGGCGTACCCGGCGTCGCCGTCACGGTCGACGATCGCTCCGGTGGAGGAGAAGGGGTACGGCCCGAAGGTGTCCGTGGCCCACTCGACGATGCCGGAGATCTGCGCCGGCACCTTCCGGCTCGCCCCGGCCACGCTCGGGTCGACGGCGACGTACACGGGCAGGCCGTCGGCGGTGGTGGAGCGGCGGATGTCGTAGTCGCCGACGGCGACCGTGGCGACGTGACTCGCCACGGGCTCGGCGGTCCGCCAGGTGAAGGCCGTACGGTCCCCGGTGGCGCGCTCGCTCACCAACTCGCCGTTGGACACGGCCCGCAGGCCCTTCGGCACGGTCATGGTGAGCTCGTACGACGCCTTGTCGGAGGGGTGGTGGTTGCCGGGGAACCACGCCATCGACCCCGTCGGCTCGCCGAGCGCGAGCGCCCCGTCGGCCGTGCGCAGCCAGCCCTCCTCGGAGCCGTCCGGATCGGTGATCGTCACCGGGGTGCCGGAGTAGCGGACGGTCACACGGAACGTCCTGCCGGTGTCGAGACCGTCCCGCGGGCGCACGGTCAGCTCCTGCCCGGAACGGTTCCAGCGCGCGGCCCTCCCGTCGACCGTGACCCCGCCGACGTCGAGCCCCTCGAAGTCGAGGTCGAAGGCGGAGAGGTTCCGGGTGGCGCGGGCGGTGATCGTCGCGGTGCCGGCGAGGTGGCCGGTGCCGGTATCCGTGCCGGTGCCTGTATGGGTATCGGTGCCGGTATCCGTATCGGTGTCAGCGTCCGTGCCCGCGCCCGTGCCGGTACCCGCTCCGGGCTCGTAGGCGAGGTCCAGGTCGTAGTGCGTGACGTCGTACCCGCCGTTGCCCGCCTCGGGAAAGTACGGGTCGTCCACGCCGGAGCTGCCGGGGCTCCCGTCCACCGCTCCCCCGCCGCCGCACCCGGCGATCAGGGTGAGGGCCAGGAACAGGGACGCGCAGGTCGGGACAACCGTCACGGATCGGGACACCCGGCGATCCTATGAGAAGGCGCGTGACACCATCACGTACGTGCTCGACATCGGCTACGCCCTCTCCAACCGGTTCCCGGACCCCCCGCAGACCGACTACCGCCGCGCGGACGTCCACGCCCTGCGCCACGACCTGTTCTGCGGTGACGTCTACCTCGCCGACTCCAAGGCGGACCGGGAACTGTCCACAGCCTGGGGATGGGTCCCGGTGCTCGACTTCGCGTGGGCCCTGTGCGACATCGTCGAGCGCATCGACCGCGACCCGGCGGGCTCCCGCGCCTCCCGTCCCCAGCACGCGGAGCTCGACTTCACCGAGTCCACCGACCGCATGCTCTTCGAGCGCCGCTTCGGCTGGGTGGACATCGAGTCCGACTGGATGCCGGCCGAGGAGCCCCCGCTGAACTTCTCCCACACCGAACTCCGCAAGGAGGCCCGGGACTTCCTGCACGACCTGATCGCCGACCTGACCGACCTGCACGAGGACCTGGGCGAGAACCCGGCGATCTGGACACTCCAGGCCCAGTTCCCCCGGGTCCGCTGAACCCACGGCGACCGCACGGTCGGGCAGACGACCTCCCGGTCCAGGAAAAGCGGCCTCCCGGCCGGGAAGCGGCACCCCGCCCCCTCAGCCCTCCACCCGGATTCCCAGTTCCGCCGCCAGCACCGGTGCCAGGTCCAGCAGTTGGGCCGGGCTGATCACCGCCCCCGTCAGCCGGTCGATGCCCCGCGCGATCTCCAGCGAGGCGGCTCCGCGCAGGTCGACGTCCTTCAGGGTGGCGGCGCTGAGGTCCGCCCCCTTCAGTTCGCAGTCCACGAACTCGACCCGCTCCAGCCTGGCGCCCCCGAAGTCCGGCTCGACCAGGACGCAGCCCTGGAAGACGACGTCCTTGAGGCGGGCCGTGCGCAGGTTCAGGTAGTCGATCTTGCCGCCGCGGATCAGGACCCTCTCCAGGACCGCTCCGTGCATCTGTGTCCCGCCGAGCCGGGCGTCGACCAACTGAACGTCTCTCAGGGTCGATTCGGCCAGGTCGGTGCCGACCCCGCGGATGCCGGTGAGGACGGAGTCCAGGACGCGCGCGTGGTGCAGCCGGGTCTCGTCCAGCGCGCACCCCGTCAGCGCGCAGTCCATGAAACGGGCCCCCCGCCCGTCCTGTCCGGCGAAGTCCGCCGCCACGAACTCCAGCCCGTCATAGTCCCCGTCCGGCTCCAGCAACCCCCCGTCGTACGGCTCCAGCGGCGGCAGCCGCACCTCCGGCCGCCGCGCCGCCTTCACACCGGCCCCGGCCTTCCCGCCCGTCCCGCCCAGCACTTTCCTCGCCATGCCCCCATGCTGCACCCCGCCACTGACAATCACCCTGACCTGCGCAGACACCGGCGATGTCACATTCCGGGCCTCAGATCAGTCCTCTTCAACGACGTCTCATCAACGAAAACGACGTCGCACGCACCACAGTCGACCGAGGGAGACCCCAGCCATGCACCGCATCACCGTCATCGGCGGCGGCTTCGCCGGACTCACCGCGGCCGTCACCGCGGCCGAAGCGGGCGCCAAGGTCACCGTGTACGAGGCCCACCACACCCTCGGCGGGCGGGCACGGACCGCCGAGGGGCCGTACAAGACCAACGAGGGACCGCACGCCCTCTACAGCGGCGGCCCGCACTGGGCCTGGCTCCGGCAGCGCGACCTCGTCGGCCCGCTCGCCCCGGTCCCGCCCCTGGAGGCCGCCCGGCTGCGGCTGCGCCACCACGGGGTCCTGCGCCGCACCCCGCCCTTCGCGATGCTCAAGCTGCTGCGCCGCGACGCCCGGCAGGCCCCCGTCGACGTCGACTTCCTGACGTGGGCGACCGACCAGGCCGGCGAGGAGGGCGCCCGCGCCGCCGCCCACTACTCCGCCGTCGCGCTCTTCCACCACGACCCCGGGTCGCTGTCCGCCGCGTTCGTGCAGGAACGTCTGCGCCGCGCCACCAAGCTCCCACCGGAGGCCCACTATCCGCGCGGCGGCTGGGCGAGTGTCATCGACCGGATGGCCGCCCGGGCCTGGAACCTGGGCGTCCGGATGGAGACGCTCTCCCGGGTCGACACCCTCCCCACCGACTCCCCGGTCGTCGTGGCCACCTCCCTGGACGCCGCCCGCAGGCTCCTCGGCGACGACTCGCTGACCTGGACCGGCGGCCGTACCGCGCTGATCGACCTCGCCGTACGCACCCGGCGCGGCGACGCGTTCGCCGTCTCCGACCTGGACGCCCCCGGCTGGCTCGAACGCTTCACCGCTCAGGACCGCTCCCTCGCCCCCGCCGGCGAGCAGCTCCTCCAGGGGCAGTTCCCGATCGCCCCGCACGAGACGAAGGCCGCCGGCATCACCCGTGCCGAGCAACTCCTCGACCTGGCCTTCGAGGGCTGGCGCGGGCGTGTCACCTGGCGGCGCGATTCCGTGGCGAACGGCCGTACCGGCGCCGTCGACCTGCCCGGCACCAGCTGGCGCGACCGGCCGGCCATCGACCGCGGCGACGACGTCTATCTCACGGGCGACCAGGTCGCCGCCCCGGGTGTGCTGTCCGAGGTCTCCTTCAACAGTGCCCTGACCGCGATCTCCCTCGCCCTCGGCCGGAACACCCTTGACCTCAAGCATGCTTGAGGTTGAAGAGTGGGGCTCCGACGGGGACAAGCGACACAGACACCCAAGGGAGCTGCTCCATGCACGCCATCCGCCTGCACACCTTCGGCCCGGCCGAGAACCTCACCCACGAACAGGTCGCCGACCCCGTTCCCGGTCCCGGGCAGGTCCGTATCGCCGTGGCGGCGGCCGGAGTGCACCTCCTGGACACCGCCCTGCGCGAGGGCCTCAAGGGCCCCCTGCCCGAGCCGCCGGTCCTGCCGACCATCCCCGGCCGCGAGGTCGCCGGAGTCGTCGAGTCCCTCGGCGAGGGCGTCGCCGCACTCTGGCTCGGCCGGCGTGTGGTCGCCCACCTCGGCTTCGCCCCCGGCGGATATGCCGAACTCGCCGTCACCGAGGTCGAACGCGTCCACGAGATCCCCGAGAACCTGGACTTCGCGCAGGCCGTCGCCATGATCGGCACGGGCCGTACGACGATGGGGATCCTGCAGTTCACCGAGCTCGGCCCCGACTCGGTCGCCGTGATCCCGGCCGCCGCCGGCGGGATCGGCACCCTCCTCGTCCAGTACGCCCGACAGGCCGGCGCCACCGTCATCGGCCTCGCCGGCGGTCCCGGGAAGACGGCCCTCGTGGAGGCGAACGGCGCCGATCTCGCCGTCGACTACAAGGACCCGTCCTGGCCCGACAAGGTCCGCGCCCACCTGGGCGGACGCACGGCCACGGTCGTCTTCGACGGCGTCGGCGGCGAGGTGGCCCGCGAGGCCGTCGCCCTGCTCGGTCCCGGCGGCACCCACCTCGTCTTCGGCTGGTCCGGCGACGGACTGCACGACGGGGCGCCGTACCTCGTCGACGGGGTCTCCGAGCAGGTCCTCGGCCCCGTGATGATGCGGAAGGCCGGCGGCCCCGACCCTGTGCGCACCCTCGAACTGCGTGCCCTCACCCTGGCCGCCGAGGGCCGCCTCACCCCCGCCGTCCAACGCTTCCCGCTCGCCGAGGCAGCCGCCGCGCACCGCGCCCTGGAAACCCGCGGCACCACCGGAAAGGTGGTCCTGGAACCATGACGTCCGACCTCAACCCCGCGGAGGCGACCCACCCGGCCCACGGCCCGCCGCCCGGATGAGCGTCCCCCCGACGAGCGCCCCTGGCGGTCCCGGTGCTCCCCGTACCCCCGGTGGCCCCCGTACCCCTGGTCGTCCCGGTGCCGCCAGTGCTCCCGAGGTACCGGAACCGCCGGCCCGAACAGCCGGGAGATGTCCTCGCCCGCTAGTGCCGCCCCGCCACCCGGTCCGCGACGCGCGCCAGCCGCGACGACACGGCGCTGTGGCGCGCGGTCTCCCGCCGGTCCGCCGCCCGATAGGTCGCGTACATTCCCTGCACGCCCAGCCACCGCAACGGCTCCGGCTCCCACTTGCGCACCTTGTGCCCCACCCACGGCAGCTCCGTCAGCTCCGTACGGCCGCCCTGCCCCGAGTCCTGCCGCACCAGATCCCGCAGCGTCCGCGCCGCCAGGTTCGCGGTGGCGACGCCCGAGCCGACGTAGCCGCCCGCCCAGCCGAGCCCCGTCGACCGGTCCAGGGTGACCGACGCACACCAGTCGCGCGGCACCCCGAGCACGCCCGACCAGGCGTGCTCGATCCGCACCCCGGCCAGCGACGGGAAGAACCGCACCAGGATCTCCCGCAGCGCCCGGACGGTCGCGTCCTGGGTCCGCCCGTCGTTGTCGGTCCGCGAGCCGAAGCGGTACGGCACCCCGCGTCCGCCCAGCGCGATCCGCCCGTCCGCGGTCCGCTGCGCGTACATGTACGCGTGCGCCATGTCGCCCAGCGCCTCCCGCCCGTCCCAGCCGACGGTCTCCCACTGCGCGTCGGTCAGCGGCGCGGTCGCGATCATCGAGGAGTTCATCGGCAGCCAGGTCCGCCGCCCGCCCCTGAGCCCGGCCGTGAAGCCCTCCGTGCAGCGCAGGACGTAGGGCGCGCGGACGGTCCCGTACGGCGTCACCGCGTGCCGGGCCCGGATCTCCGTCACCGGCGTCCGCTCGTGGATCGTCACGCCCAGCGCCTCGACGGTCGCCGCCAGCCCCTTCACCAGCTTCACCGGATGCACCCGCGCCCCGTGCGGGGTCCAGGCCGACCCGACCGCGTCCGCCACCCGGACCCGCTCGGCGGTCTCCCGGGCGCCGTACAGCTCACGGTCGTCCTCGCCGTACGACAGCTCGTGCGCGTGGAACGCCTTCAGCCTCGCCAACTGGGCGGGAGAACAGGCGACTTCGAGTACCCCGCCGCGATGGACGTCGGCGTCGATCCCTTCCGCGGCGGCGACCTCGACGACCTCGTCGACGGTGTCGTTCATGGCTTTCTGCAGCCGTACGGCCGCCTCGTGCCCGTGCAGGGTCGCGTACCGGTCGCGGCCCGCGACGCCGTTGTAGAGCCAGCCGCCGTTGCGGCCGGAGGCGCCGTAGCCGCAGAACTTCTGCTCCAGGACGGTGATCCGCAGAAAGGGCGCGGCCTTCTTCAGGTAGTACGCGGTCCACAGCCCCGTGTAGCCGCCGCCCACGATCACGACGTCGGCGCTCGTGTCGCCGTCGAGCGGATCCCGCATCGCGGGGAGGCCGTCGTGGGCGTACCAGAAGGAGATCCCGCCGTTGACGACGGCGCTTGCCGGGCTGCTCATGGCCCGGACGCTAGCCCTTCACAGCGGGCGCTGTCTCCTTCGGATTCCGCACCTTTGCCCGCCCCCTGACCAGCGGCCGGCACCCGAATCCGATCAGCACGGAGACGACATGTCCCAGATCGGTGAAGGTCCGGCCGGTGACCAGCGGCACCCCGTACACGAGCAGGACGGCGGCCCCGTACCCGTACCGCCAGGGCGAGGGGATCAGATGGGCCAGCACGGCGACGACCCCCGCGAGCGCGTAACTCACCCCGATGTCCAGCGTGTTGACCGCCGACTCCGGCGCCATCCCGTGCCGGATCCCCCACAGCAGCGCCCCCTCGCCGATCAGCGAGGCCAGCACGTGCGCGGCCACGCACACCCCGAGCCAGCGCGCGGTCCCGAGCCGGCGTTCGACCGGTGCGTGGAAGACGGAGTAGAGGACGGCATACGGCAGCCAGTGGCCGCCCTCGATCCACATCGCGCTGGCGAACAGCACCCGCACCGGGTTGCCGGACAGCTCGTGGATGTTGGTGGAGCGCTGCCGCAGGAACGCGTCCTCGAACTGCGGGGACATGTGGTGCAGGGCGACCGTGGTGACGAACAGGACGGTCAGCCAGAGGTAGGTGCCGGGGGCGGTGCGGACGTACGTCCACACCCTGTGGACAGCCAGGCCACCCCAGCCGCCCCGGCCACCCCGGCAAATTCGCATGAGCCGATTCACGCACGCGGGTAGGGTCCGCGTCGTGATCGACATCCCGGACGAGCTGGCCGCATCGCAGGAGAAGTTCAACGGGGAGGCGGGCCGCGCGTTCATCGCGGGCCTGCCGGAGCTGACGGCCGACTTCCTGGACCGCTGGGGTCTGACGGCCGACGGCGCCCCGATGCACGGAGTGTCGGCCCTGGTCCTCCCCGTGGCCGTCCGCGCGGACGCCACCCGGGCGGTCCTCAAGCTCCAACTCCTCGACGAGGAGAGCGAGGGCGAGCCGGTCGCGCTGCGCGTCTGGAACGGCGAGCGGGCGGTCCGCCTCCTCGACCACGACGAGGCCACCGGCACCATGCTCCTCGAACGCCTCGACCCCACCCGCATGCTGTCCCACCTCGGCGACACCCGCGAGGCCGTCCAGGTCATCGCCCGCCTGCTGGCCCACCTCACCGCCGGCCCCGCCCCGCAGGGCATGCGCCGCCTCGGCGACATCGCCCAGGCCATGCTGGACGAGACCCCCAGGGCGCTGACCCACGTCACGGACCCGGAGACCCGCCGTCTGATCGCGGACTGCGCGGCGGCCGTACGGGAGGTCGTCGACGAACCGGGCGACCGGCTCCTGCACTGGGACCTCCACGACGAGAACGTCCTCGCCTCCGACCGTGCCCCCTGGCTCGCCATCGACCCCAAGCCGCTCGCCGGCGACCCCGGCTTCGACCTCTGGCCCGCCCTCGACAACCGCTTCGACGCCGACGAGATCCGCTGGCGCTTCGACGCCATGACCGACATCCTCGCCCTCGACCGCGCCCGAGCCCGCGCCTGGACCCTCGGCCGTCTCCTCCAGAACACCCTGTGGGACATCGAGGACGGCCGAACCCCCGAACCCCGCCAACTGGAGATCGCGAGGCGCCTGCGGAACCACGCGACCTGAGGCCTGCCCGGCGGATCAGACCCCAGGACGCGGCCGGGACGCCTCATGCACGCCGGTGAACGGGGCAGAGCCGGCGTCTGCGGCACGACCCGCCCGACGGGCCCTAACCTCGCCGCATGATCCGCACCGCGACCCCCGCCGACATCCCCGTCATCCACACCCTGATCCGCGAGCTGGCCGCGTACGAGAAGGCCGCACACGAGGCCAGGGCCACCCCGGGCCAGCTCCACGAGGCCCTCTTCGGCCCCCACCCCGCCGCCTACGCCCACCTCGCCACCGACGACACCACCGGCGAGCCCGTCGGCTTCGCCCTGTGGTTCCTCAACTTCTCCACCTGGCGCGGCGTCCACGGCATCTACCTGGAGGACCTCTACGTCCGCCCCGGGTCCCGCGGCGGCGGCCACGGCAAGGCCCTGCTCACCGAGTTGGCCCGCCTCTGCGTGACCCGCGGCTACGAACGCCTGGAGTGGTCCGTCCTCAACTGGAACACCCCGTCCATCGCCTTCTACGAGTCCCTCGGCGCCCTCCCCCAGGACGAGTGGACGGTCTACCGCCTGACGGACGACGCCCTGCGCACCCTGGGAGGCGGCGACCGGGCCTGACGAGGGCCGGGATCTCCGCCCGCCGCCCTGGCCGCCGACCACGACCGCCGACGACGGCCTCTGCGGGCCGGCTACGGCTGGCAGAGGTTCCTGCCGATGGCCAGGAAGACGTAGAGATTCACGACGCCGCTGACCGGGACACTGAACCAGGGGTTGGACACGCCGGACCTCATGACGCGGACGTAGCCCTCACCGACCCGGAGCTCCTGGACGTCGGACCACGGCAGAGCGGCCTTCCCGGTGGCCGCCACGCCCGTGCGGGACACCGAGAGACCGCCGAAGTCGCCCTTCCCGCCCGCCAGGACGGCCTCCAGGACCTTCTGCCCCTGAGCGCGGAGTATCGCCTCCTGCATCCACGGACCCCACGTCTCGGGCCTCTCGTAGAACTCCGTGATCTCCGCGCCGCCGAAGCTGGGGGCGGAGACGGAGTAGACGTACTTGGTGGGGGTGGGGGCGCCGTTGACGAACAGCTGGGTGATGTCCTGGTAGAGCCTCGCGGAATCCCAGCGGAGGGCGGTCATGCCGTCCCCGAACTGCGGTTGCACGATCATGCCGTGCTCGAACAGGTGGAGACGCTTGGCGGCCTGCCTCCTGCTGAAGTTCGGGAAGCGGCGCAGCCACCAGAAGTACAGCACCCCGGGAACCAGGAAGAACGCCGAGAGCGAGACGAGCGCGTTGAGGTAGACGACGAACATCAGCTTGCCGAGCCGCTTGGGGGCGAACGAGCCCTCCAGCGCGCCGAGTCGATGACGGGCGGCCAGCTCCGCGACCTCGGAGGACTGGTACGTCGGTGTGGTCATGGGCCTCTGCTCCTCGTGGGAGTGACAGGGGCCGGGCCGCCTCCCGGGTTCCCGGCCCAACCGCCGCCGAGGCCCCGAGACACCACGCCTCCCCCTCGGATCGGCGACACCACAAGACGTTACGAAGCCGCAAGGCATTCCACCAGCGACTGGATTGCATGGAAGCCATACGCTGAAAGCATGCGTCCAGAGAAGCCACTGGACGAGAGGCAGGGGGGAATGTGTTCGAGACCGACGCGCTGCGTCTCCTCGTGACCGTGGCCGACACCGGGTCCTTCACCGGCGCCGCGGCCCGGCTCAACTACACGCAGTCCGCGGTGTCCCGGCGGATCGCCTCACTGGAACAGCAGGCAGGTGGGCCGCTGTTCGAACGACTCCCCCGGGGAGTACGGCTGAATCCCGCCGGCCGGGCACTGCACCGCCACGCCGTGGACGTGCTGGACCGGCTGTCGCGGGCGGAGCAGGAGTTGACCGTGATCCACGCGGGCCACGGCGGGATGCTCCGCGTGGGGGCTTTCGCGACCGCGAATATCTCGTTGGTACCCACCGCCCTGCGGGAGTTCAGGCGGGCCAGGCCGGACGTCACGGTCGTCTCCGTCGAGGGCCGGAGCGCCGCGCTGATGGAGGGCCTCATGGAGGGGGCGCTCGACCTCGCCGTGGTCAGCGACTACCCCTCCGGCCTGCCTTCGGCCGACGGCGTCACCACGTCCGTCCTCCTGGAGGACGAGCTGTTCGTCGCCCTCCGGCACGAACACCCCCTGGCCAAGGCCGGGTCGATCGACCTGCGCGACCTGCGCGACGAGGCCTGGCTCCAGGACGCGTACGGCGACCGCCCCACGATGCTCGCCGACGCCTGCGCCCGGGCCGGCTTCAGCCCCAGGAAGATCATCAGGATCGCGGAGTGGACGGGCAAGTTCGGATACGTGGCCGCCGGGCTGGGAGTGGCGCTCGTCCCCTCCCTCGCCGCCTGGGCGGTCCCGGCCGAACTCACCCTGTGCCGCCTCGACGACCCCGCCCTGCGCCGCACGGTCCACCTGGCGCTGCCCACCACCCCGCTGCCGGCGGCACTGACACTGCGGGACCTGCTGCGCGACACCACCGCCTGAACGACCACCCACCCCGCACCCCGGCACCACCGATGCGCGCCCGAACGACGAAAAACCCCAGATCAGACGTCTCTGACCTGGGGTTTTCCAGCGTGAGCCCCCTGTCGGATTCGAACCGACGACCTACGCATTACAAGTGCGTTGCTCTGGCCAACTGAGCTAAGGAGGCCTGCGGACGCGTGAGGCGCGTGCGTGCCCGAGCAGTGTACCCAGGTCGCAGGGTGCCCCTCTCGAAAATTTCGGCGAAGTTCACACTCTCCGAGGTACTGACAGAAACGTGAACGCCGGGTACCGTCCTGACCCAGTTCACTGATGTGGACTACACCACCTCGGCATCGCCCGGGGCGGCTCACCACCTTCCTACAACGGATCGTCCGGCACGTTCCTGCCGGTAGAAGGGGGCCCTGTAACCATGGCCACTGTCTCGTTCGACAAGGCGACCCGGATCTACCCGGGTTCCACCAAGCCCGCGGTCGACGCTCTGGAGATCGACATCGAGGACGGCGAGTTCCTCGTCCTCGTCGGTCCCTCCGGCTGCGGCAAGTCCACCTCGCTCCGCATGCTCGCGGGGCTTGAGGACGTGAACGGCGGCGCCATCCGCATCGGTGACCGTGACGTCACGCACCTGCCGCCGAAGGACCGGGACATCGCCATGGTGTTCCAGAACTACGCGCTCTACCCGCACATGTCCGTCGCCGACAACATGGGCTTCGCGCTCAAGATCGCCGGCGTCAACAAGGCGGAGATCCGGCAGAAGGTCGAGGAGGCCGCGAAGATCCTCGACCTGACCGAGTACCTGGACCGCAAGCCGAAGGCGCTCTCCGGCGGTCAGCGCCAGCGTGTCGCCATGGGTCGCGCCATCGTGCGTGAGCCCCAGGTGTTCCTCATGGACGAGCCGCTGTCCAACCTGGACGCCAAGCTCCGTGTGTCCACGCGTACGCAGATCGCCTCGCTGCAGCGCCGCCTCGGCATCACCACCGTCTACGTCACCCACGACCAGGTCGAGGCCATGACGATGGGCGACCGGGTGGCCGTCCTCAAGGACGGCCTGCTCCAGCAGGTCGACACCCCGCGCAACATGTACGACCGCCCCAACAACCTCTTCGTGGCCGGCTTCATCGGCTCCCCGGCGATGAACCTCGTCGAGGTCCCGATCACCGACGGCGGCGTGAAGTTCGGCAACTCCGTGGTGCCGGTCAACCGCGACGCTCTCAAGGCCGCCACCGACAAGGGTGACACCACCGTCACCGTCGGCGTCCGCCCGGAGCACTTCGACATCGTCGAGCACAACAGCGCCGCCGCCGCCTCGCTGTCGAAGGACACCGAGGACGCCCCGGCCGGTCTCGCGGTCTCCGTGAACGTGGTCGAGGAGCTCGGCGCCGACGGCTACGTCTACGGCTCCGCCACGGTCGACGGCGAGCTCAAGGACCTGGTCGTCCGCGTCAGCGGCCGTGCCGTCCCGGACAAGGGCGCCACGCTGCACGTCGTGCCGCGCCCGGGCGAGACCCACGTGTTCTCGACCTCCACGGGCGAGCGCCTCACCGACTGAGGACATTCCCCGCACATTCACCCGCGTTGACGAAGAGGGCCCCGCAGAGCGTTGCGGGGCCCTTCTCGTTGGCGACGAATACCCCGGCAGACCGGTCATTTCGAGCAGTGTGCGTCAACGCGTTACCCAAAGAGAGGCACCACTTCATCCCCCGAACCGGTGACTAAATGTCGCCAAATCATTACCCCGCGCTACCCTCACACGCGTGAAGCACTCCACTAACCAACAGACACGACGCGGCCGGGGCTCCGCCCGCCGGATCGGCCGCTCCCTCGCCCTCGTCCTGCCCGTCGTCCTGGTGCTGTCCGGGACGCTCGCGGTCACCCGGGTCAACTGGTCGGGAGATCCCTCCGGCTCGGTGCTCACGGCATCGGACGCCTCCCTGTCGGACGCGAAGCCTCGTGCCGTGCGCGCACCGCACGACGTGCTGCGTGACCATCTCCTGACCGAACTCCAGGAGAAGAACCCCGGCATCGCGCTCACCCACCTCCAGGAGGCCGTGAACGGCCGTCCCTCGCTCGCCAGGCACTGCGTGTCCATCGCGCGTGCCCTGGGCAAGGCGGCGGTCCGTGTGTACGGGCCCACGCGTGCGCAGTCGTACGCCCGCCCGGTCTGTGACACGTCCTTCGCGACGGGTGTCGCGGCGGCGCACGGCTGAGACCGGTCCGGACAGGCATCAGGGGGAGGGTGGTAACGGCTGATTGAGGAACGGTTGCCGGGCCCGGTCGCGGGCGGGACGCCACGTACAGTTCGGTCATGACCGATCCGAACGCCGCGTCCCGCCCTGTTCAAGCCGTCGTACTGGCCGGCGGCCAGGGCTCCCGGCTGCGCCCGTACACCGACGACCGGCCCAAGCCGATGGTCGAGATCCCCGGCACGGGGACTCCGATCATCGGCCATCAGCTTGTCTGGCTGGCGGAGGAGGGCGTGACGGACGTGGTGGTCAGCTGCGGCCATCTCGCCGATGTCCTGCAGAAGTGGCTGGAGACCGCGGATCTGCCGGTGAACGTCACGACGGTCGTCGAGCCGGAGCCGCTCGGGCGCGGTGGCGGTCTGAAGTACGCCGCCGCGCGTCTCCCCCACCCGGACCAGCCCTGGTACGCCACCAACGGCGACATCTGGACCCGGTTCTCGCTGCGTGACATGGCGGACTTCCACGCCGAGCGGGACGCGGTGGCGACCCTCGCGTTGGCGCGTCCGCGGATTCCCTGGGGTGCGGTGAAGACGGACGGCTTCGGGCGGGTCACGGACTTCATCGAGGCGCCGCCGACGACGTACGAGATCAATGCGGGCGTCTACGTCTTCTCGCCGGAGTTCGCGGGGCTGCTGCCGGAACGTGGTGATCATGAGCGGACCACTTTCCCTCACCTTGCCCGCAGTCGCCGTCTGGCCGGGTTCCCCATTCCTCAGGGGGCGTACTGGCGGGCCATCGACACGGCGAAGGATCTGACGGAGGCCGCGAAGGAGCTGGCCGCTCTGGGGCGGTAGAGGTCGCCTCCACGGTGGCGGCCCGGTGAGGGCCTGTCGCGCCCACGCGGCGGAGCCGCATATCGACACAGCCCCGCGCCCCTTGAGGGCGTCGCCCTGGCCGCATGACGAAGGGTCCCGCACGGACACCGTGCGGGACCCTTCGTCGTATGGGCCAAGGTGTTCAGCCGGCGGGCTTGCCCAGGATCTCGCCCACCGGCTCCGTTACCCCAACAGGCCGCCTACCAGGCCCGGTCGGCCGGAGGACGTGCCTCCGCCGCTGGAGCCGCCCGAGGCGTCGCCGCCGGTGCTGCCGCCCGAGGTCGGGCCGGTGGTGGTGCTGGGTGCCTGCTCGACCGGGGCGGACTGCTGGGGCGGCGCCTGGCCGGTGCCCTGGGTCTGGCTGGGCGAGCCGCCGGTGGTGCTGGTGTCCCGGGTGGCGCCCGGGGTGGTGGCACCGGTGGTCGGGTCGGCCGCGCCGGCCGTGGCGCCCTGAGTGGGCGAACTGGAGGCCGACGGGGTCCGCTTCTGCCGCTTGGCGGGGTCCTGCGGGAGCGGCGAGCCGGGCAGCTCGTTGCGCGGGGCCTCGCCGGGGCCGGGGACGACCACGCGGTCGGCGTCCCGGACGGCGCCGCCGAGCAGCGAGCCGAGGAGCAGGGTGAGGCCGGTGACGATGGCGGTGATGAGGACGCCGCGACGCAGGACGTAGCGGCGCAGGTCCCACAGGTCGGCGCGGGGGCCCAGACGCCGCCAGGCACTGCCGGCGAGGCGGCCGTCGATGGAGTAGACGGGCGCCCCGGCGATGATCAGCGGGGACCAGGCGGCCAGGTAGATGATGTCGGGGGTGTCGTAGGCGGGGACGCTCTTCCAGCTGACGGTGACCAGCAGCGCGGCGGAGAGGGCGGCGCCGACGATCGCGGCGACCCGCTGCCAGAGACCCAGGATCGTGAGAACGCCCACGATGACCTGGAGGAAGGCGATGACGAGTCCGGCGCCGACCGGGTGCTGGAGGGCGAACTGCCGCAGCGGCTCGGCCGCTTCCCACGGGTGCAGGGTGTTGAGCCACTTCACCATGGAGCCGCGTTCGCCGCCGTCGAAGTAGACGGGGTCGCAGAGCTTGCCCATGCCGGCGTAGATCGAGATGAAGCCGAGGAAGATCCGCAGCGGGAGCAGGACGACGCCGAGGTTCATGCGGCGGCCCGGGTAATAGGCGTGCCGCGCGGGCTCGTCGCCGTGACGCTTGGCGGAGCGGCCGGGGCCGGTGTCCCGGCCGTTGTCGGCGTAGTCGTCGAACTGCTCGCCGCCGTAGGCGGGTTCGTCGTAGGCGCTGCCCACGGGCCGCATGTTCGGCAGGAGTCGGGTGCCGTCGGAATCGTGGGTGCGCTGGGCGCCGACCACGGGCGTCTCGACGGTCTGGTCGAGGTCGTCGTAGCCGTCGTCGGCGTAACCACCCTTGCCGTAGCCGCCGTTGACGTCGACGCGGGGGATGACCTGGGTGGCTCCGGCGTCCGAGGACGGGGCGGGCTCCTCGCCGTGGCGGACGCTGCCGCCCCGCACGGCCTGGAGCAGGCGGTGGGCGCCCGTGTCGTCCGGATCGGACTTGCCGCTCCAGACGACGGGCCGCCGGCGCGTGCCCGCGCCCGGTCTGCCGGCCGCGGCGCCGACGGGAGGGATCCGGGTCGTGTCGTCGGTGGCGCTCAAGTGCCGTGCGATCCGCGGGGATTGGGCGGCGCGCCGCGTCGACGCGCCCAACTGCACGCGGAAGCTCGCATGATTGACGATGATCTGCGCCGGATCGCTCGGCACCTTCACCATGCTCAGCGCGGGAGCGTCGTCGAAGCCCGACGGGCCGTCCCCCGTGGGTGTGCGGGGTGTTCTGGTGTCCACACTCATCTAACCGAGTGACGTGTGTTTAGGACACTGCTTTGACTGGGCGGATCTGTCCGGACCCCGTCAAGGTTGTCCTCGACGCCAGGAATACCCCGTGTGGGTGACTACGTCGAACAGTCGCTCAGGTCCGTCGGCGTGCCGTCTCGTACAGCACGATGCCCGCCGCGACACCGGCGTTCAGCGACTCGGTGCCACCCGGCATGGGGATCCGCACCCGGTGGTCGCAGGTCTCGCCGACCAGCCGGGACAGGCCCTTGCCCTCGCTGCCGACGACGATGACGACCGGGCCCGACAGGGCCTGGAGATCACCGAGTTCGGACTCGCCGTCGGCGGCCAGGCCGACGACCGTGATGCCGGCCTTCTTGTACGCCTCCAGGGCGCGCGTCAGGTTGGTGGCGCGGGCGACGGGCGTACGGGCGGCCGCACCGGCGGACGTCTTCCAGGCACCGGCGGTCATGCCGGCCGCGCGCCGCTCGGGCACGACGACGCCGTGGCCGCCGAACGCGGAGACGGACCGGACGACGGCGCCGAGGTTGCGCGGGTCGGTGACACCGTCGAGGGCGACGATGAGCGGGTCCTCGCCCTTGTCGTAGGCGGCGTTCGCGAGGTCCTCGGGGTGCGCGTACTCGTACGGCGGGACCTGGAGGACGAGGCCCTGGTGGTTGAGGCCGTTGGTCATGCGGTCCAGCTCGGGGCGGGGGGCCTCCATGAGGTGGATGCCACCGCGCTCGGCGGCGAGCTGGAGCGCCTCGCGCACCCGCTCGTCGTTGTCGATGAACTGCTGGACGTAGAGCGTCACCGCGGGCACGCCCTCGCGCAGCGCCTCGGCGACGGGGTTGCGGCCGACGACCATCTCGGACGTGCCCTTGCCGCCCCGGCCGCGCGCGGTGGGACGGCGTACCGCCTGCTTCGCCTTGGCGTTGGAGATGCGGTTCTTCTTGTGTCCCTTGCGCGCCTCGGCGGGCGGGGTCGGACCCTTGCCCTCCAGGCCCTTGCGCCGCTGGCCGCCACTGCCGACCTGCGCGCCCTTCTTGCCGGACATGCGGCGGTTGTTGGCTGCCATGACCTACCTGTCTTTTCTCAGCGTACGTACGTGCGTATATGCAGTGTGCCGCCCGGATGGCCGGGCGGCACAATCGATCAAGGAAGGGTCAGCGCGGGCCGAGGCTCCAGCGCGGCCCCTGCGGGCCGTCCTCGATGACCAGCCCGGACTGGTTGAGCTGGTCGCGGATGGCGTCCGCGGTGCCCCAGTCCTTCCGGCCGCGGGCCGCCTCGCGCTGGTCCAGGACCAGGCGTACGAGACTGTCGACCACCCCATGGAGATCGTCGCCGCGGTCGGTCTCGCCGGCCCAGTGCGGGTGGAGCGGGTCGAGGCCGAGGACACCGAGCATCGCCCGGACCTCGGCGAGGCGGGCCACGGCGGCTTCCTTGTCGTCGGCGGCCAGCGCGGAGTTTCCCTGCCGGACGGTGGTGTGCACGATGGCGAGGGCCTGCGGGACACCCAGGTCGTCGTCCATCGCCTCGGCGAAGGCGGGCGGGACCTCGGCGGAGGGCTCGACGGCTCCCCCGGCCTTCTCCACCACGCGCTGCACGAACCCCTCGATCCGCGCGAACGCGGACTCGGCCTCGCGCAGGGCCTCCTCGCTGTACTCGATCATCGAGCGGTAGTGCGGGGTGCCGAGGTAGTAGCGCAGCACGATCGGTCGCCAACGCTGGACCATCTCGGAGACCAGGACCGAGTTGCCGAGCGACTTGGACATCTTCTCGCCGCTCATGGTGACCCAGGCGTTGTGCACCCAGTACCGGGCGAACTCGTCGCCGTAGGCCTTGGCCTGGGCGATCTCGTTCTCGTGGTGCGGGAAGATCAGGTCCAGGCCGCCGCCGTGGATGTCGAAGACGGAGCCCAGGTACTTGTGGGCCATCGCCGAGCACTCCAGGTGCCAGCCGGGCCGGCCGCGGCCCCACGGCGTCTCCCAGCTCGGCTCGCCGGGCTTGACGGCCTTCCACATGGCGAAGTCGCGCGGGTCCCGTTTGCCGGTCTCGCCCTCGCCGGAGGGCTGGAGCAGGTTGTCCAGCTCCTGGTTGGACAGGCTCAGGTACTCCGGGAAGGACTTCACGTCGAAGTAGACGTTGCCCTCGGCCTCGTAGGCGTGGCCGCGCTCGATGAGGCCGCGCATCATCTCGACCATCTCGGTGACATGGCCGGTGGCGCGCGGCTCGTACGTCGGCGGCAGGCAACCGAGGGCGGTGTAGCCGTCGTTGAAGGCGCGCTCGTTCTCGTAGCCGATCGACCACCAGGGGCGGCCCTGGTCGGCCGCCTTGACGATGATCTTGTCGTCGATGTCGGTGACGTTCCGGATGAAGGTGACGTCGTAGCCGCGGTAGGCGAACCAGCGGCGCATGATGTCGAAGTTCAGACCCGAGCGGATGTGCCCGATGTGCGGTGCCGCCTGCACGGTGGCGCCACAGAGGTAGATCGAGACACAACCCGGCTGGAGCGGGGCGAAGTCACGGATCTGCCGGGCACTGGTGTCGTACAGGCGAATGGTCACGAGTCCAGGGTAGTAGGCGTGGGGCAGTGCCCTGTGCCCGTTCCGGACAAGGGGCACACATTCGTGACACCGGGCGGCTCCGCGCGGCGCACCGCCTGGTCAGCCGGTGCGCACCACGAGTGCCGTGGCCACCGCCATGAGGCCCTCGTCGCGGCCGGGGAATCCGAGGCCGTCGGTGGTCGCCCCGGACACCGACACCGGGGCCCCGGCCGCCTCCGAGAGCAGCTTCTGCGCCTCGTCCCGCCGCTTGCCGATCTTCGGACGCGGGCCCACGACCTGTACGGCGATGTTGCCGACGGCGAAGCCGGCCTCGCGGACGATCCGGGCGGCCTCCGTCAGCAGGGTCACCCCGGAGGCGCCGGACCACTCGGGGCGCCCGGTGCCGAAGTGCTGGCCGAGGTCGCCGAGCCCGGCCGCCGAGAACAGCGCGTTGCAGGCGGCGTGGGCGACGACGTCGGCGTCGGAGTGACCGGCCAGGCCAGGGCCCTCGCCCTCCCACTTCAGGCCCGCGCACCACAGCTCGCGGCCCTCCTCGAAGGCGTGGATGTCGGTGCCGATGCCCACCTGGGGGAGCAGGGGTGCGTCAGAAGCCATCGTTGAGCCTCCTGCGGGCGAGGACCGCCTCCGCGAGGACGAGGTCCAGCGGGCGGGTGACCTTGAAGGCCTCCTCGTGCCCGGGGACGGTCACGACCGTCTCGCCGAGCTGCTCGACCATGCTCGCGTCGTCGGTGACGTTGTCGGTGACCGTCTCGTGGGCGCGGACCAGGGTGGCGCGGTCGAAGCCCTGGGGCGTCTGGACGGCACGGAGGCGGGCCCGCTGCGGGGTGGCCACCACCGGCTCCGGATCGCCCGGGGTCAAGGCCGGCTCCACCTCCTTGACGGTGTCCGCGAGGGGCAGCGCCGGGACGACGGCCACGGCTCCGTCCCGTACGGCCTCGATGACCGCGTCCACCGTGTCGACCGGGACGAGGGGGCGGGCCGCGTCGTGCACCAGCACGATGTCGTACTCGGGCGGCAGGGCGTCCAGGCCGAGCCGGACGGACTCCTGGCGGCTCTCACCGCCGGGGACGACGAGGAAGTCGGTGCGCTCGGGCAGGGCGTGCGCGTCGAGCAGGGACTTGACCTCGGCGGCGCCGTCGGGCGGCGCGACGACGACCACCAGGGAGACGGCCCGGGACGCGGCCAGCGCGCGCAGCGCGTGGATCAGCATGGGAGTGCCGTTCAGCGCGCGCAGTGCCTTGGGGGCGCCCGGACCCAGGCGCACGCCTCGGCCGGCGGCCGGGATCACGGCCGCGGTGCGGGCGGTGGGGCCGGTGCTCGCCCGGGTTTCCGCGGGCGAGGGGCGCGAATCGTCAGACATCGGTTCCTGTCGGGTTGGTGTGGTCGAGGCCCCGCCGCACCGGCGTGGTCCGCCTTGAGGGCGGGCCGGACGGCGTCCGGGGCGTGCGTGCCGGACGCATCCGGAAGACGCCGGTTTGGCGGCGGGGCCTACGTGGGTATGGCCTCAGCGTGCCGGGTACGACGGCTCGACCGGAACCCTTCCGTGACCCTGGTCGAGTTCACCGCCCGGATCCGGCACACCGAGTATCGGGGCCTCACCCCGAAGAGGAACACGCTTACGGCACGCGAACGCGAACATGCCGCAGCGCCCGGCGACGGGAAATACGTCATCGGGCACCGCGGCATTTCAAATGTGCTGAGGCTGGCTTGCGCCGGCGTCAGGACGCGAGGACCTCGTCGAGCAGCGCCTCCGCCTTGTCCTCGTTCGTGTTCTCCGCGAGCGCGAGCTCACTCACCAGGATCTGGCGGGCCTTGGCGAGCATGCGCTTCTCACCGGCGGAGAGTCCACGCTCGCGCTCACGACGCCACAGGTCACGTACGACTTCCGCGACCTTGATGACATCGCCGGAGGCGAGCTTCTCCAGGTTTGCCTTGTAACGACGCGACCAGTTAGTGGGCTCCTCGGCGTACGGCGCGCGCAGCACCTCGAAGACCCGGTCCAGTCCGTCCTGACCGACCACATCACGCACGCCGACGAACTCCGCATTGTCCGCTGGCACACGTACCGTCAGGTCGCCCTGGGCGACCTTCAGCACCAAGTAGGTCTTGTCCACGCCTTTGATCTGGCGAGTTTCGATAGCCTCGATCAGCGCGGCCCCGTGATGGGGATAGACCACGGTGTCGCCAACCTTGAACGTCATGTGACAGGTACCCCTTCCGTGGCTATCCAGGGTAACACGGAAACTGCGGGTTCTGAATGGCGTTTTCGCAGGTCAGGGCACATCTCGGGGCTTGACAACAGCAACAGGAACGTGCTGCGGAGGCCGAGCGGAAGAAGGTATTCGCAGGTCGGAGCGGCTCTCCGGGGGAGGGGAAACGCGTACGTTACACACATACGGAGGCCCCTCCAGGCGGCCGAACATCCCCATATGTCCGCCTCCATGTGTGCGACATCCGCTACTCCGTTCGGTGTGCGGAGTCGGCCATGCGACGAATCCGGAAATTGATCACCGGGGTACCCGACCGGCCGCACGATGATCAATTCCGGAGATCTTCCGAGCCTGTTCCGGGACTCATCCGGCGTTCTTCCGGAGCACTTCTGTGGTTCTTCCGAGGTACTTCCGTGGTCCTTCCGAGGTTCACGGATTCCTTCACGGAAAATCCCGGGGGCGCGGTCGGCGGCACTTAGCGGCACTTATGTGAATGCCGGACAAGCGGGAGTCGGACGGGGGGCAGCCGAGGTCAATGTGGCTCGGGGGGAGGGTCGGGTGCGGTCCCGCGGGAACGGCTCGGTAACCTAAGGCCGCTGACAGTCACTTAGCGCGGCTTTACGGGCCGCCTCGCTCAAGTCAAGGAGTTGCCGCCCCCGTGAGCAGCAGCCTTCGACGCGGTGCCCTCGCCGCCGCCGTCATCGCGTTCTCGATCGCCTCGCTCTCCGCGTGCGCGGCCGGCAACAACGCTCAGACCCTGCAGGTCAAGCCGGACAACGCGGCCACATCGGTGGGTGACATCAAGCTTCAGAACGTCGTGGTCGTCACCCAGCCGGACGCCCGGGCCGAGGGCCCGGCCGTCATCTCCGCCACCCTCTTCAACAGCGGCACCACCTCCCAGACGCTGGACGCGGTGACCGTCGCCGGCGGCGGCAGCGCCGAGCTCACGCCCGCCAAGGGCAAGGGCAAGCGCAAGGTGACCGTCCCGGCCGGCGGGTCCGTCGTTCTCGGCGGCAAGGACAACGCCTCCGCCGTGCTGAGCAGCCTCGGCGCCAACGTCAAGAACGGCAACGCCCAGAAGGTCACCTTCACCTTCAGCAAGACCGGTGACGTGGCGCTGCGCGCCTTCGTCGTCCCCGCCGAGGGCTACTTCTCCACGTGGGGCCCGAGCGAGATCCCGGCGACGCCGGGCGGCACGGAGAGCCCCGCCACGAGCGAGGAGCCCGGCTCCTCCGAGTCCCCCGACTCGGGCACCGGCACCCCGGCCGACACGGCCACGCCGACCGACACCGCGGCGGCGACCGAGTCGACGGGCGCCGCGGGCGCCGGCCACTGAGTGGTCGTACAGCGGAAAGTGGTCGTACACCCGACAGGGGCCGTACGACCAAAAGGGTGAACGGGATCGTCGTACCCGTACATCCACGCCGAAGGGCGGGACCTCGTCAGGGGTCCCGCCCTTCGGCGTGCTGCTCTTGGGTCCTCGCGGTCTACGGCTCGAACTTGTATCCGAGACCCCGGACCGTCACCAGGTAGCGCGGGGCGCCCGGGTCGGGTTCGATCTTGGCGCGCAGGCGCTTGACGTGGACGTCGAGGGTCTTGGTGTCGCCGACGTAGTCCGCACCCCAGACGCGGTCGATGAGCTGCATGCGGGTCAGGACGCGGCCCGCGTTGCGCAGCAGCATCTCCAGGAGGTCGAACTCCTTGAGGGGCAGGTCGACCTTGGAGCCGGAGACCGTCACCACGTGGCGGTCCACGTCCATACGGACCGGGCCCGCCTCCAGGGCCGCCGGGGTGACCTCCTCCGGCTCGCCGCGGCGGCGCAGTACGGCCCGGATACGGGCGACCAGCTCCCGGGAGGAGAACGGCTTGGTCACATAGTCGTCGGCCCCTATCTCCAGCCCGACGACCTTGTCGATCTCGCTGTCCTTGGCGGTCACCATGATGACGGGGACGTTGGAGCGGTTGCGCAGCTGGCGGCACACCTCGGTGCCGGGCAGGCCGGGCAGCATCAGGTCGAGGAGGACGAGGTCGGCGCCGTTGCGCTCGAACTCGTCGAGTCCGTCGGGGCCGGTGGTCGCCACGGCGACCTCGAAGCCTTCCTTGCGGAGCATGTACGACAGGGCGTCGGAGAAGGACTCCTCGTCCTCGACGACGAGCACTCGGGTCACGGAAGGACCTCCGGGGAGGGGAGCGGTTCGTAAGAAGATGACTGGCGGGACGAAGGGTCGGTCTCCTCGTCGAGACCGTCGAGGTCCAGGTGTGGATGGGCCCGGGCGCGGGCGGCGCCCGCCTCCGGGAGTCGCAGGGTGAAGGTGGAGCCCTGTCCCTCGGAGCTCCACACGGTGACCTCCCCGCCGTGCGAGGCGGCCACGTGCTTGACGATCGCGAGGCCCAGGCCCGTACCGCCGGTGGCACGGGAGCGGGCCGGGTCGACGCGGTAGAAGCGCTCGAAGATGCGCTCCTTGTCCTTGTCGGTGATCCCGATCCCCTGGTCGGTGACGGCGACCTCGATCAGGTCGCCGCCGGGCGCGGTCACCCGGCGGGCGGCTATGCCGACGCGGGTGCGGGCGGGTGAGTAGTTGACGGCGTTCTCGACGAGGTTGCCGAGGGCGGCGGCGAGCTGGCCGCGGTTGCCGTAGACGTGCAGGTCGGCGGTACCGCCGGCGGCCATCGTGATCTGCTTGGTGCCGGCCTGGTGCCGGCAGCGGTCGACGGCCTCGGCGACGAGTTCGTCGACGCGGACCGGTTCGGCGTCCTCCAGGGGATCGTCGTTCTGGACCCGCGACAGGTCGATGAGCTCCTGTACCAGGTTGGTCAGCCGGGTCGCCTCGATCTGCATCCGGCCGGCGAAGCGCTCCACGGCCTCCGGGTCGTCGGAGGCGCCCATGACGGCCTCCGACAGGAGGGAGAGGGCGCCGACCGGGGTCTTCAGCTCATGGCTGACGTTGGCGACGAAGTCGCGCCGCACCGCCTCTATGCGCCTGGCCTCGGTGAGGTCCTCTACGAGGAGCAGCACCAGGCGGGAGCCGAGGGGTGCGACGCGTGCGGAGACGGCGAGGGCCTCGCCACGGCCCGTGCCCCGTCTGGGAAGATCCAGCTCCACCTGGCGTATCTCCCCGTCGCGCCGGGTGTCCCGGGCCATCAGGAGCATCGGCTCGACGGAGAGCTTGCCGCCTCGGACCAGTCCGAGGGCGTATGCGGCGGAGCTGGCCTTGACCACGGCGTCCGCCTCGTCCAGTACGACGGCCGAGGACCGGAGTACCGAGAGGACGGTGTCCACGCCCGGCGGAAGCACCGGGTCCGTGTGCAGGGAAGTACGGGTGGGGCGTTTCTGCTCCCGCTCGCTCCAGCGGAACGCCAGCACGGCGATGACGCCGGTGAGTACACCGGCGATCGCTGCCGCTGCGGCGACCGCCGCGTTCACGTCCATGCGTCCAGGTTAGGCACGCAATCGCTCTTGGCCACAGCCATCCGAGTGCGACCTCGAACACTCGTCGCCCAGAGTTCACCTTGGAGCCAGTGATGGTTCATTTGGGGTGACGGAAACCGACGCGTACAGGGCGGAACGTGGGAGCGTGGGGTGCGGAGCACCGGTTGTGCACGACGTTCGTGCCGGGACCCGGCCCCGGTGACCCCCCGAAGATCACGTACGAGAGGGAAACCCTGATGCGGGACGCGTACCACGAGGAACTGGATTCGATCGGCGACGGTCTGGTGGAGATGGCCCGACTGGTCGGGTCGGCGATCGGGCGCGCCACGACGGCGATCCTCGACTCCGACCTGAAGCTGGCCGAGAGCGTCATCGAGGCCGACCAGCGGGTCGACGACCTCCAGCACGAGCTGGAGGCCCGTGCCATAGCCCTGCTGGCCCGCCAGCAGCCGGTCGCCACCGACCTGCGGATCGTCGTCACCTCGCTGCGGATGTCGGCCGACCTGGAGCGCTCGGGCGACCTGGCCCAGCATGTGGCGAAGCTCGCCCGGCTGCGGTTCCCGGCCCGCGCCATCCCGCAGGACCTGCACGCGACCATCCTGGAGATGGGCCAGCTCGCACAGCGCCTGATGGCCAAGTCGGCCGAGGTGATCGTCACGAAGGACGTCGACCTCGCGCTCCAGCTGGAGCAGGACGACGACGCGATGGACCTCCTCCACCGCACGCTCTTCCAGCACCTGATGGACGACCGCTGGAAGCACGGCATCGAGACGGCGGTCGACGTCACCCTGCTCGGCCGCTACTACGAGCGGTACGCCGACCACGCGGTCGCGGTCGCCAAGCGGGTCGTGTACCTGGTGACGGGCGAGCACGCGGACGACCTCCAGCAGGACATTCAGCCGGTGGCGGGAGTGGAGAGCGCCTGATCCCTCCGGGGGTGGGCGGGGGTGGGGGCCGAGGGCCGGGTGTGCGGGGGCGTGTGAGGTGCTCTGTCCGGGGCGTGCGCGTTCTGGTTCGGAGCGTGCGGGTACCTGTTCGGGGCGCTCGGGAGCCTCAGTGCGCCGTTGATGCGCCCAGCGGAACGGGCATCCAATGGGCACAGGCACCAGCCTTGAGGAGGGACCATGGCCGAATCCCCCAGCACGCCCGGTACCACGCCCGACCCCACACAGGAACGCCCGACCGAGCAGCCCGCCGCGATCAGGAACCTGACCTTGATAGCCGCGTGCGGCTGCGGGTCGGGGTGTGGGTGCGGATGCCAGTCGGGGAGCCCATGCCAGTGCGGGTGACGTAGGAACGTCAGAACGCGGGAGCACGAGAGCGTGGGAGCGTAGAGAGAGGGTCCTGTCCGTTTCGGGCGGGGCCCTTTCTCTGTTGAGCTGGGCGTTACGGGTGGTGGGACGGTTGTCAGGGCAGGTGTGGGGACGGTTGTCGCGGCGGTTCTGGAGTCAGTTGTTCAGGCAGTCGTTCAGGCTGCCAACCGCCGTCACGCCAGACCCACTTGGCGATCGACTCGGCCCACTCATGGCCTGCCGCCCGGCCGACGTCCGTGGCATGCCGCCGCAGGACGCCGGCGAGCGCGCTGTCGAGGAGGAGGGGTGAAGTCGGCGTCAGTCCGAGGTGAGGTCGGAGCGCATGGCTTCACGGAGGCGATCCAGTGCCTCGCTGACGGCGTTCATGACTGTCGGCCACTCCGGATCTACGGTGATGTCGGATCCGTCGAAGCGGTCACGTAAGTCCCGGACCCGCATGAATGCCTGGTCGGCCGCGTCGCCGAGGCGCGGTGGAGCGATGATCAGCATCTGGTAGCGGAGATGGTAGGCGTTGGTCGATCCGAGGATCTCGCCTGCCTGCCTTATTCGCTCTTCCCTGGGCAGACCGGCGCTGCGCTTCAGGTCTCGGAGGCGATGCGTGGTGAGCGACAGTGCCCCGAGGTATTCGGCGTACAGCTGTTGTTTGGCCGCGCGTTCGCGAGCCGCGTTCTCTCGTTGCCACCGCGACCGTTCGGCGAGGAGCGTGGTGCTGACGCCCAGGATGGCGCCGAGTCCGGTGCCTGCGAGAGTTCCCCAGTCCACAGGGGGATGTTAGGGGCTGCATGCGATACGGCCCAGAGGTCCGGTGCCGTCCGATGGGCTCGCCCTGAAGCTTGGGGAGTTGGGGAGTTGGGGAGTTCACGGGTCGGCGGCCGGGCGCCCCACCAGGCCGTCCGTCAAGGTGAGGCCGGGCGCTGTCCCTCACCGCTTGCCGGGTACCCGTACAACTCCTCGATCTGGCGCTCGGCGCGAGGGCACGCCGCCATCCTCCCGTTCGGTGTCTCGTAGCTGCTCGTTGGCCGTTCCGCACAGGCCTGCTGTCCATGCCACGAACAGCCGCCTTTCTCGCCCACCGTGCCTGCACCGTGCAGTCGCGGGTCGTACGGGTGCTTCACGATGGGCATCGGCACGGGAGCTCCTGACGTGTCTGAGGACGACGGTTCAACCGTAGCGAGGGCGACGACTGAGAACAGGAGTTGGAGCCGACTGAGTAGGAGTGCTCATGCGGAGTGCCGGGGGGAGGCCGCATGCTGCGCCCATGGAGTTGGCAGACGAGGGGCGACAGCCGGGACGGTGGTGGGGATGAAGCGCGTGAACAGGCCGTCGACCGGTCAGCAGGTGGGAGTCGGTCTGGCGCTGCTCCTGCTCGACCTGATGGTCATCGCCTGGTTGCTGTACGGCTACGGGATGACCGGATGGGCCGACAGCTACGACGAGTCCGATTCACCGGATGCGCGTCACGTCGCACGCCAGGCGATGTGGTTCCTGGCCGGTGGCGCGGTGGTGACGGGTGGCGGCCTGCTCGCTCTGGGATGGCGCATATCCGGCACGGTGCAGCTACTGCTGCTGGGCGGCGGAGCGGGGGTGTTCGCCCTTCTCTCCGCATCATGACCAAGATGCCCCCGAGCCGCGAAAACCCGCAGCTCGGGGGCATGATCACAAACGCTACTTCTTCTTGCCCTGGGTCTTGTCGGGGATCTTGGTGAGCTGGGCTTTCGCAGGTCAGGGCGTCGTTGTGATGCACCTGAGCAGGTGTCATTGGTCATCGTTGGCCACTGTCGAGCGGCCTCGGACGGCCCAGGGACGGCCCAGCCAACACGATCATGAGCGCCGGCCTATGGCGCTGCGCAGCAACTCGAACCAGCTGACGAAGAGCCATCGCAACCGCCACAACCAACCTCGTCGCCTTCTCTGGCGCTGTGACTGTGGACTCGCTGGCATGTGTGAAGGCACACGAGGAGGCCGGGCACTGGGCGGCCTCAAGCTTCGCCTGCCGCCCCCTCCGTGCAGATGGCAGAAGCCGTTCCACTGTCGGCGGCGGTTGAATCCTGACCCGGTGTGGGCGGTCGAGTTCTGACCCACCGGGTCTGGGTTGCCGGTGTTCAGTCGGTGTCGTGTGTGGCG
>NZ_JBVIOL010000007.1:0-509680 GCF_055578825.1 Streptomyces sp. NPDC032822
ACCGACCCGGCGGGCTTCCGATGGGTCCTCGGCGACGCGGCCGAGGACAACGTCTTCGCCTTCCTGCGCTACGACGCCGAAGGCACCCCGCTGCTGGCGATCTCCCACCTCTCGCCGGCGGTCCGCCACGACTACCGCCTCGGCGTCCCGGACGCCGTCCCGGCCTGGCACGAGACCCTCAACACGGACGCGGCCCGGTACGGCGGCAGCGACGTCACCAACCCCGACATCGTCAAGCCGGACCCCCACGCCTGGCACGGCCACCCGGCGAGTATCCACCTGACGTTGCCGCCGCTGTCGACGATCTGGCTGCGCCCCGCCTAGCCGCCGGGGGATGTCACGTGGACTCGACCCGCCCGAGCGGGTCGGGTCCGGCCGCCAGTTCGTCGCACGCCTCCTGCCAGGCGGTGTCCCCGGGGTGGAGTTCGGTGCGGAGGTAGGCCCAGGTGAGCCGCTGGACCACGGACACCCGCGCGGGGTTCTCGTCCGTGGTCTCGCCGACGTCGTATCCGGAGACCCCGCCGAGTCCGTGCTCCGCGTCGAACAGCGTGAGCAGGGACTTGGGGCCCGGCGCGAGGGTGTACGGATCGGCGTGCCAGTCCGGGCCCCGGACCGTCAGGTGGGTGGAGGTGTCCTTGTCGCCGACGACCACGAGCGCGGGCGTCGCCATCCGGGAGAAGTCCGTGGTCCGCAGGAAGGGAAGGCTCTGGGCCACGGGCTCGGTGAGGGCGTCGCCGCCCCGGCCGGGCGCGGCGAGCAGGACGCCCGCCTTGATGCGGGGCTCGGTCAGGTCCACCTCCGTTCCGTCGTCCGGGTCGGTGAGGCGGGCGCCCAGCAGCAGGCCGGCGGTGTGGCCGCCCATCGAGTGCCCGGCCACGGCGACCCTGTCCCGGTCCAGGCGCCCGAGGAGGTGCGGGACGGCCGCCTCGATCTCGTCGAGCCGGTCGAGGACGCGCGTCATGTCCTCGGCACGGGAGCGCCAGTGCAGGGGCGCGCCGGGGGTGTCGGCGGGCAGGTTCAGGGTCGTGGAGCTCAGATGGGTCGGCTGGATCACGACGAAGCCGTGCGCCGCCCAGAAGTGGGCGAGGGGGGCGTACCCGTTCAGCGAGGAGAGGTGGTTCGAGTAGCCCTGGCCGTGCGAGAGGAGGACGACCGGCAGGTCGGTCCCGGTCACGGGCGCGGAGACGCGCACCTCCAGGTCCACGGCTCGGTCGGGGGCCGGCAGCACCACCGGGCTGACGGAGAGAACGGGAGTGGATCCACTCATCATGCGTATGTCCCTTCACTGAGACCCATGGCCCATGGCCACGTCCGCTGACCACGTCCGCTGCGGCTACACTGAAGCGGAACGCCGTTCCGTTTAATATACGGAGCACTGTTCCGCTTTGTCAAAGGTCGTCGGGGTCGGCACAGTCGTCGAGATCCCCAAGGCCGTCGGAAGGAGAGCGCGGTGCCCACTGCAGACCGGTCCGGGCAGGAGCCGGCCCGAAGCAAACGGGCCGACGCGCTGCGCAACCAGCAGACCCTGCTGGCAGCCGCCGCCAGGGTGTTCGTCACCTCCGGCGTCGACGCGCCGATCCGCGAGATCGCGGCCGAGGCGGGCGTCGGCATGGGGACGATCTACCGCAACTTCCCGACGCGGGCGGATCTCGTCGTCGCCGTCTACCGCCACCAGGTCGAGGCCTGCGCCGAGGCCGGCCCGACCCTGCTCGCCGGTGCCGACTCGCCGCTCACCGCACTCGGTGAGTGGGTCGACCTCTTCGTCGACTTCCTGGTCACCAAGCACGGACTCGCCAACGCGCTGCAGTCGGACAGCAGCGGCTTCGACGCCCTGCACACCTACTTCCTCGACCGCCTGGTACCCGTCTGCGGACAACTCCTCGACGCGGCGGTCGACGCCGGCGAGATCAGACCCGGCACCCAGCCCTACGCACTGATGCGCGGCATCGGCAACCTCTGCATCGGCCGCGACAGCGACCCCCGCTACGACCCGCGCCGACTGGTCGAACTGCTCCTGCGCGGGCTGCGGTGACCGCGGCGCGGAACGCGGTGCGCGGCGGATCCGACGGGCGTTGACCTCACTCCGGACGGCTACCGGGGGACCGTCGGCCGGTGGGATCGCGTGGGGCCGGGTTTCCATGGCGCCACGTCGACCGCACCGGCCGTGCACACGCGGTGACCGCGTCGCGAACCGCTACGCCTCCTGCACGGATCCGGTGCCGGAATCCGCCGGAACCCCCGGTTCCCCGCCGAACGCCTCGGCCAGCGCCTGCGGGAGTTCACCGGTGTGCAGCACCCCGAGTCGCTGGGTCGCCCGGGTCAGGGCGACGTACAGGTCGCTCGTGCCGTAGCGGCCCGGCTCGACGACCAGGACCGAGTCGAACTCCAGGCCCTTGGACTGGCGGGGGTCGAGGAGGACGACGGACCGGGTCAGGTCGGGCTCGGCGCCCGCCGTCACGCCGTCCAGCCGGGCGGCCAGTGCGCGGTGCAGGTCCCGCGGGGCGATGACGGCGAGCCGGCCCTCGGCCGGGGTGAGTTCGGCGACCGCCTTGGCCACGGCGCCGGGCAGGTCGTCGGTGGCGCGCGCCCAGGGCCGTACGCCCGAGGACCGGACCGAGCTGGGCGGTTCGAAGCCGGGGTGCTCGGCGCGGACGACGGCCGCCGCCACGTCCATGATCTCGGCGGGGGTGCGGTAGTTGACGCCGAGGCGGGTGTGCTCCCAGCGGTCCTCGACGTACGGCTCCAGGATGTGTGACCAGGAGCCGACGCCCGCCGCCTCCGCGGTCTGCGCGGGGTCGCCGACCAGGGTCATCGAGCGGGTCGGGCTGCGCCGCATCAGCAACCGCCAGGCCATCGGGGACAGTTCCTGTGCCTCGTCGACGATGATGTGCCCGAACGCCCAGGTGCGGTCGGCCGCCGCGCGCTCGGCGGCGCTGCGGTGGTCGTCCTCCTCATGGCGTTCGGCGAAGCGCTCCGCGTCGATGATGTTGTGCGCCGACAGGACCTCGGAGTCCTCCTCGTCCTTGTCCTCGAACTCGTAGGTGCGGGACGCGTACGACACGTCCAGGACGCCCTGCGCGTAGGCGATCTGGGTCTCCCGCTCCTGCTCCGCGTGGGCCCGCGCCACCCGGTCGTCCTCGCCGAGCAGTTCGGCCGCCTCGTCGAGCAGCGGTACGTCCGCCACGGTCCACTCCCGGGTCACCGGGCGCCGGACGGCGGCGGCGTCCTCGTCGCTCAGATATCCCTCGGGGGCCGCGAGGAAGTCCGCGACCAGCCGCTGCGGGGTGATCCTCGGCCACAACCGGTCGATCGCCGCCCACACTTCGGGGTTCTCGGCGAGGTCGTCGCGGATCTGGGTGATGTCGCTCGGGTCGAGCAGGTTGGATCCGTCGTACGGGTCCGTGCCGATGCGCTCGGCGACCATGTCGGTGAGCGTGTTGAGGATGTGGCCCTCGAAGTACTCGCGTGCCGCGTTGTGCGGGAGCTCGGCGGCCCGGGTGCGTTCGCGGGCCATGTTCGCGAGGTCGTCGTCGAGCATCAGGACCTGACGGTCGTGCTCGATCGTGATCACCGGGTCGGGCAGCGACTGCCGGTCGCGTACGACGGCGGCGAGGACGTCGGCCATGTCGGCGCGCCCCTTCACGGCGGCCGTCTCGGGCGCGTCGGTGGCCCGCGCCCTCACACCCGGGTACAGCTCGCCGACCGTGGCGAGCAGGACGCCGGTCTCGCCCAGCGAGGGCAGCACCTCGCCGATGTAGCCGAGGAAGGCGGGGTTGGGACCGACGATCAGGACGGCCCGCCTGGCGAGCAGTTCGCGGTGTTCGTAGAGGAGGAACGCCGCCCGGTGCAGCGCGACGGCCGTCTTGCCGGTGCCCGGGCCGCCCTCCACCACCAGCACCCCGCGATGGGGTGCGCGGATGATCTCGTCCTGCGCGGCCTGGATGGTCTGCACGATGTCGCTCATCCGGCCGGTGCGCGCCGAGTCGAGCGCCGCGAGCAGGACGGCGTCGCCGGTCGGGTCCTCGTGTCCGGTGCGGGTGGCGTCGCCGAGGTCGAGGATCTCGTCGTGCAGGGCGGTGACGCGGCGGCCCTCGGTGGTGAGGTGCCGGCGTCGGCGCAGTCCCATCGGGGTGTGGCCGGTGGCCAGGTAGAAGGGGCGGGCGACGTCCGCCCGCCAGTCGATCAGGACCGGCGTGCGCTCGGCGTCGTCGACGCGCAGGCCGATCCGGCCGATGTGATGGCTGACACCCGAGGTGAGGTCGATCCGGCCGAAGCAGAGCGAGCCGTCCACCGCGTTCAGCGCGGCCAGCAGCCCCGAGCGCTCGGCGACCAGGATGTCCCGCTCCAGGCGGGCCTGCATGGGGGTGTTCCCCTGGGCGAGCGCGTCCGTGACGGAGCTCTCGGTGTCGCCGCGCAGGGCGTCGACGCGCTCGTACAGTTCGTCGATGAATTCCTGCTCGCTCGCCAATTCACGATCTGGAAACCCGGTGTTTGACAATTCCGCTCCCGGCCGCATATACTGTCCCCAGTAGCCTTCCTTGTGACGCACTTCAAATGAAGTCGCGAACCATTGAATATACGCCGAGAAATCCCCCGGACGCAAACGTCCGGGGGATTTCTTCGTGTGGGGGGAATCAGGGGATCAGCCGCCGCTGGGCCTGGAGCTCCGGCTCGCGCCCTGCGAGAACCCGCCACGGGCCAGGTGCACGACCGTGTGCGAGGCCGCGGGGGCGGAGGCGGTGCTGGAGCTGTGGCAGAGGGAGTCGCGCTCGGCGACGGCAGACCCACCTCGACGACGGACCCGCCGCAGACCGCTCCTCCAAGGCCGAGCAATGGGTGAATTCAACAGATAACTACCTGGCGGTAGTCAAATAAGTGGGTCAGAGCACATCCGACAGTTCTTCGAGAAGCCGTCGCTTGGGGCGGGCGCCCACCATCGATTTCACCGGCTCGCCGTTTCGGAACACCAGGAAAGTCGGCATGGAAAGCACCCGATAAGCCTGGGTCGTCACCGGGTTGGTGTCCACGTCCAGCTGAACCACCTTGAGCCGCCCGCCCTCTTCGGAGGCGAGAGCCGCGAGCACCGGTCCCATCTGCCGGCACGGCGGACACCAGTCGGCGGTGAATTCCACCAGCACCGGCAGCTCCGAACCGACCACCTCCGCCTCGAAGTCCGCGTCCGTCACCTCGGCCACACCCGCTGCCTTGATCACTCGATGTTCCTCTCCAGTTCGCACACCGGTTCCGGACCCCCCGGAACCTCCGCCTCGGCCGCCAGCGCGTCCCGGGCCCGCTCGGCACGCAGCAACTGCGCCCCGACCTGGGCCCGCACGGCACCCAACTCGCCGATCAGCTCGTCCAGTTCCGCCAGCTTGCGCCGGTAGACCTCCAGCGACGCCGGACACGAGTCGCCCTCCGGGTGCCCGGCCCGCAGACACTCCACGAACGGCCGCGTCTCCTCCAGGTCGAACCCGAAGTCCTGGAGCGTCCTGATCTGGCGCAGCAGCCTCAGGTCGTCCTCGTCGTACGTCCGGTATCCGTTGCCGCCCCGCCGCGCGGGCAGCAGCCCCCGCGACTCGTAGTAGCGCAGCGTCCGGGTCGTCGTTCCGGCCCGCGTGGCCAGCTCACCGATTCGCATGCGTACGAACGTAAGCCTTGACGCCGACGTCAAGGCAACAGCTCGGGGCAACACCTCAAAGCGCCGGCTCCGGGCGACACCTCAGGGCAGCAGCGGTTTCCGCTCCACCGGGGAGGTCAGCACGATCGACGTGGTGGTGCGGCCCAGCGCGGAGACCGCTTCGAGGACGTCCTCCAGGTGGACGGTGTCCCGGACGGCGACCTTGAGGATCCAGCAGTCCTCGCCGACCACGTGGTGCACCTCGATGATCTCGGGGCGCTCCATCAGTTCCAGGGTCCTCGGGTGTTTCAGGGTGTAGCCGCCGTGCGGGTCGACCCGGACGAACGCCTGGATGCCGTACCCGAGCCGGGCCGGTACGACCCGCGCACCGTAGCCGCCGATCACGCCCGCGGCCTCCAGCCGGCGCACCCGCTCGGTCACCGCCGCCGGGCTGAGCCGGACCCTGCGGCCCAGCTCGCTGAACTTGATCCGGCCGTCGGTCTGGAGGAGTTCCAGGATCTGCCGGTCCAGCGCGTCGAAGGCCACCGACGTTTCGTCGGCGGCACCGCGCCACTGCCGTGGTTCTTTCGGTACGGCGGCCTGAACTCCCATGGTTCCCCCTTCAGTACGGATATGCGTGCCGGGAGAATTATCGCCATGGAAAAGGCGCGAGAGGTATTGGTCATCGGCGGAAGCCGCTATTTCGGCAAACGGTTGATCGCGCGGCTGCTGGCCGCCGGAGACCGGGTCACGGTTCTCAACCGCGGCTCTTCGGCCCCTTTGCCCGGAGTAATTCATCTCGTCGCCGACCGCGACGACGAACGGTCCCTCACCGCGGCACTCGCCTCCCGCACCTTCGACGTCGTCGTCGACCAGGTCTGCTACACCCCGCGCCAGGCGGACATCGCCCGCCGGGTCCTCACCGGCCGCACCCGTCGCTATGTGATGACGTCGACCGTCGAGGTGTACGAGTACGAGGACTCGGCCACACCGGTACGGGAGGAGGCCGTCGACGCGTCGGCCGTGCCCGTCGACCTCGAACTCCCCTGGGACGACCCGGAGTTCCGGGACAGCCATTACGGCGAGGGCAAGCGGCAGGCCGAGGCGGTCTTCGCGGCCGGGCCCCCGTTCCCGTACACGGCGGTACGGGTGGCCCATGTGCTGGGCGGTGCCGACGACTTCACCGGCAGGCTGTGGCACTACGCCGACCGGATCGGCGCCGGCGAGCCGATCTCCGTGCCGGCCGTGAACCGGCCCGCCACCTACGTCCACGTCGAGGAGATCGCCGACTTCCTGGCCTGGGCGGCCGGCGAGGACTTCACCGGGCCGGTCAACGCGGCCTCCGACGGCCTGCTCGGCACCGAGGAACTGTGCGCGGCGGTGGCCGCGCACCTCCCGGGCGGCCGGACGGTCCTCAGGCCCGTCGACGTCGGCGCGGTCTCGCCGTTCTCCTTCGCCCGCTCCTACGGCATGGACAACTCCCGGGCCACCCGGCTCGGTTTCGCCTTCGGCGACGTACATCGGTGGCTGCCGCGGGCCGTCGCCGAGACCCTCGGAACGGACGGCGACCGGCATGCGGTGCCACGGACCCGGTGACCTGCGGGTGAGCCCCGTCGGCGTCGGTGCGATGCCCCTGTCCGTCGAGGCCGAGCGGGAGGGGGAGGCCGGGAAGGATCCCGGCGGGCGGCGCATGCAGCAGGTGTGCGAGCGCGGCGACGCTGCCGCGCGAGGTGACTGACCCTTGAGCGCGACCTCGCGGGACCGGAGTGGGGACGGCGCGGGACGGGGCAGGACCGGCCCCCCGCCAAGGGGACGACCGGTCCCGCCCGCTCGGCTCAGCCGACCTCGCTGAGCTCCCGCGCCTTCTCCTCCTGCCGCTCCTCCGCCTGTTCGGCCCGCTCCTCGCTCCTGCCCCGCGGCAGCAGCACCGCGACCACGAGGGTCCCGAGGCCCAGGACCACCGCGCCGACGAGGCTGGTGTGGGCGACCGCGTCGGAGAAGGAGGAGCCGACCGCGTCGGCCATCTGGCGGGCGCTCTCGGTGAGTTGCCCGGCCTGGGCCTTCAACTGGGCGGCCTGCTGGGCGTCGGTGGCCTTCGCGGCCTGGGCGGCGACCGTCCCGGCCTGGTCGGCGATGGCCTGGGAGACCGCGTATCCGGCGCCGACCGAGTCCTGCGCGGTGGACAGGGAGGCGGCGGGGAGCTTGCTGCCCGATGTCGCGTCCGCGAGGTGGTCGCCGTACGAAGTGGCGAGCAGGGAGCCGAGGATGGCGATGCCGAGCGAGCCGCCGAGCTCCAGCGAGGTGTCGTTGACCGCGCCGCCGACGCCGAGTTCGGACTCCGGGAAGGCGCCCATGATGGCGTCCGTGCAGGGCGAGAGGGCGAGCCCGATCGCGAGGCCGAGGATGACCAGCGGCGGGACGAAGTCGCCGTACGTCGAACCCGCGTCGACCTGGGTGAGCAGGGCGAGGGCGGCCGTGCCGGCGACCATGCCCGCGGTGACCGTGAGCTTCATGCCGACGCGCGGGGTGAGGTAGCCGGTGAGGGCGGAGCCGACGAAGACCGCGCCGGCCAGGGGCAGCATGCGCAGACCGGTCTCCAGGGCGCTGTAGCCGAGGACGAACTGGAGCTGCTGGGTGAGGTAGTAGAAGGCGCCGAAGACGGCGAGGAAGAACAGGGCCACCGCGAGGTTGGAGCCCGCGAACCGGCGTTCGGTGAAGCGGCGCACGTCGACGACGGGGCGCGGGTGGCGCAGCTCCCACACCACGAACAGCACCAGCCCGACGGCCGCGACCACGGCGGCGGTGATCGCCTTGACGCCCCAGCCGAAGTGCGGGCCCTCGATGATCATGTAGACGAGCGAGGCGATCCAGACGACGGACAGCAGACCGCCGACGTAGTCGATCCGCCCCTTGTCGTGGGCCTTCGACGGCGGCACGAGGACGAGCGCGCCGATCAGGGCGAGCGCGGCGATGGGCACGTTGATCAGGAACGTGGACTTCCAGCTGTGGTCCTCAAGGAGCGCACCGGCGAGCAGCGGTCCCGCCGCGATGGCGAGGCCCGCGGTGGCGGTCCAGAGGGTGATCGCCTTGGCGCGTTCGGCGCGCGGGAAGGTGGCGGCGAGGAGGGAGAGGGTCGCGGGCATGATCATGGCCGCGCCGACGCCCATGACCGCGCGGGCCGCGATGACCCCGCCCGCGCTGTCGACGAGGGAGCCGGCGACCGCCCCCGAGCCGAAGACGACCAGTCCGAGGACGAGGGCGCCGCGACGGCTGTACTTGTCGCCGATCGCGCCGAGCAGCAGCATCAGCGCCGCGTACGGGACGGTGTAGCCGTCGATGACCCACTGCAGGTCGGCGCTGGTCAGGCCGAGGTCCTCGGTCATGCCCGGGGCCGCGACGGTGAGGGCCGTGTTGGCCATCACGATGATCAGCAGGCTCAGGCAGAGCACCAGGAGCGCCCACCAGCGCCGGGCGTAGGGGCGGTCCGTCCTCTCCACCGGTTCGTTCACGACGAGTCGCATGGCTCGGGGCGCCTTCCTGATCGATTTGCACAGCACTGAGCAATTGCTCAGCCATGTGCAATGTACGCTTGTTGCACAGCACTGTGCAAGTCGAGGAGGATGGCCGGGGGGAACCGGGCGAGAACCAGGCGATGTGCAGAATGGCAGCCATGAACACCGGTCCCGGCCGTCGCGCCGACGCGAACCGCCGCCGCATCCTCGACGTCGCCCTCACCGAGCTGCTGCGCGACCCCGACGCCTCCATGGACCAGATCGCACGCGCCGCGGGTGTCGTACGACGGACGGTCTACGGCCATTTCCCGAGCCGCGAGGCGCTGGTGGGCACGCTCGTCGACGACGCCGTGGAGTCGGTGATGGCCGCCCACACGGCGGCCCGACAGGGCGTGGAGGACCCGGCACGGGCCGTGGCGCGCTCGGTGCTGGCGGTCTGGGAGGTCGCCGACCGCTATCGCATCCTGGTCGCGCTCGCCCAGCGCAGCGTCACCATGCAGGGCATCCGCGAGCGGCTCACGCCCGTGCGCCGGGCCAGCGTGGAGCAGCTGCGGCAGGGGCTGGCGGAGGGCGTCTTCAGCTCGCCGCTGCCGGCGGAGGCGCTCGCGTACGTGACGGAGCAGACCGTGTTCGCGCTGATGGACGCGGTGAACGACGGTCTGCTGGCAACGGAGGAGGCGGGCCACGCGGCCGCGGTCGCCGTACTGACCGCGGCGGGCGTGCCCGCCTCGCGTGCCACCGGGCTGGTGGCGGAACTGTGACGACCGGGAGCGCGACGCGGGCGCTCCCGGAAAACCGACCGGGCGGCTGAGCTACGGGGAGTACTCAGCCGCCCGGAGGCGTTCGGCCGGGCCCGGGTTCAGGCCGGGCCCGACCGGCTTGTGGGGCTCAGGGCCGTGAGGTGGGGCTCTGGACCGGTGGGGTGGGGCTCAGGACCCGTGGAGTGGGAATCCGAGCCGAGCCGGTGCGGTGGGGCTCAGAGACTGTGCGGAGGGCTCGGAAGCCTGCACGGTGGGGCTCGGAGCCTGCACGGTGGGGCTCAGGCCTTGGCCAGTTCCTTGTCGCCGCCCTGATCGGGGACGTCCGCCTGGGCGTCCTCGGCGGCGCCGTCGTGACCGTCGTCGAGGAGGGTCTTCTCGTCGAAGGGCAGATGGCCGGCGAGGACCTGGTCGACGCGCTCGCGGTCGATCTCCTTGGTCCAGGTGCCGATCAGGACCGTGGCGACGGCGTTGCCCGCGAAGTTCGTCAGGGCGCGCGCCTCGCTCATGAAGCGGTCGATGCCGACGATCAGGCCGATGCCGTCCACCAGGGCGGGCTTGTGCGACTGGAGGCCGCCGGCCAGGGTCGCGAGACCGGCACCGGTGACACCGGCCGCGCCCTTGGAGGCGACGAACAGGAACAGCAGCAGCGGGATCTGCTCACCGATCGACATCGGCGTACCCATGGCGTCGGCGATGAACAGGGACGCCATGGTCATGTAGATCATGGTGCCGTCGAGGTTGAAGGAGTAGCCGGTCGGGACGGTGATGCCGACCACCGGCTTGCTGACGCCCAGGTGCTCCATCTTCGCGATGAGCCGCGGCAGCGCCGACTCGGACGACGAGGTCGACAGGATCAGCAGGAACTCACGGCCCAGGTACTTGAAGAGCGTGAGGATGTTGAGGCCCGCCACCACCCGCAGCATCACGCCGAGCACGATGATCACGAAGAGGAAACAGGTGACGTAGAAGCCGAGCATCAGCACGGCGAGGCTCTTGAGCGCCTCGATGCCGGCGGAGCCGACCACGGCCGCCATCGCGCCGAAGGCGCCCAGCGGGGCGGCCCACATCACCATGGCGAGGATGCGGAAGACGAGGCGCTGGATGTGCTCGACACCGCGCAGGACCGGCTGTCCGGCCGAACCCATGGCCTGCAGCGCGAAGCCGGCGAGCAGCGCGATGAGCAGGGTCTGCAGCACCTCGCCCTGGGTGAACGCGGAGACGATCGTGGTCGGGATGATCCCGAGCAGGAACTCGGTGGTGTCCTTGGCCTCCGCGTCGACCTGTGCGTGGCCGACGTCCTTGACGGCGTCGGTCACCGCGAGGCCGGTGCCCGGGTCCAGGATGTTGCCGACGACCAGGCCGATGCCCAGCGCGACCAGCGACATGATCGTGAAGTAGACGAGCGCGATACCGCCGACGGCGCCGACCTTGGCGGCCTTGCGTACCGAGCCGATGCCCAACACGATCGTGCAGAAGATGATCGGCGAGATCATCATCTTGATCAGGTTCACGAAGCCGGTGCCGATGGGCTTCAGCTCGACGGCGAAGTCGGGGGCGACGAGACCCACGGTGACACCGAGGGCGACCGCCACGATCACCGCGATGTAGAGGTAGTGCGTGCGGTCCCGTTTGGCCTTGGGTGCGGCAGGTGCCTTCTCGGCTGCGCTGGTCACAGCGGCCCTCCTTGACGACGTCGTCGGCATCACCGGCGTGCGGCTCACGTCCGGGGGTGGCTATTGGGGAATGTCGTGACTATCCCCCGCCGTGTGAGCGCGGTCACCCTTCCGTTCATTTAGTTCATGCTTAACCTCGGAGGCACACTGACGACATGCGCATCCCCGTCCCGAGACCCCGCAGCCTGGCCGGCCAGCTCTTCGCCATGCAGGCCGTGCTCATAGCGGTGCTCGTCGCCGGGTACGCGCTGTTCACCTACGTCAGCGACCGCAGCCAGGCCGAGGACGCGGCCGGACGGCAGGCGATGGCGGTCGCCCGCTCCGTCGCGGACTCCCCCTCCGTACGGGAGGCGCTCGCCACCTCCGACCCCACGGCCGAGCTCCAGCCGTACGCGCTGCGGGTCATGCGGGACACCGAGGTCGACTTCATCACGATCATGAACCCGCAGGGCATCCGCTGGACCCACCCCGACGAGGACGAGATCGGCCAGCCCTTCCGCGGCCACATCGACCGCGCGCTGAAGGGCGCCTCCTTCACCGAGACGTACACCGGCACCCTCGGCCCGTCCGTCCGCGCGGTCACCCCCATCGAGGACGACGACAAGCGGATCGTCGGCCTGGTCAGCGCCGGCATCAAGGTCGACGAGATCAGCAAACGGGTCCAGGGCCAGCTCACCGCCCTGCTCGGGGTCGCGGCCGGCGCACTCGCACTCGGCGCGGTGGGCACGTACGTCATCAACGCCCGCCTGCGCCGCCACACCCACGGGATGAACGCGGCCGAACTCAGCCGCGTCCACGACTACCACCAGGCGGCTCTGCACGCCGTACGCGAGGGGCTGCTCATGCTCGACGGGCAGTACCGTGTGGCGCTGATCAACGACGGTGGACGGGAGCTGCTGGGCGTGACGGACGACGTGGTGGGCCGGTCCGTCGCCGACCTCGGACTGCCGACGCCGCTGACGGGCGCACTGCTGGCGTCCGAACCACGGGTGGACGAGGTCCATCTGACGGCGGACCGCGTACTGGTCGTCAACACCTCCCCGGTGTCGGGGGGCGAGCACCGGGGCACGGTCGTCACCTTGCGCGATGTCACCGAACTCCAGTCCCTGATGGGTGAGTTGGACTCCGAACGCGGCTTCACCCAGGCCCTCCGCTCCCAGGCCCACGAGGCGGCGAACCGGCTGCACACCGTCGTCTCACTGATCGAACTGGGCCGCGCGGAGGAGGCGGTCGACTTCGCCACCGCCGAACTGGAACTGGCACAGGCCCTCACCGACCAGGTGGTCGCGGCGGTGAGCGAACCGGTCCTGGCCGCGCTCCTGCTCGGCAAGACCGCCCAGGCGAACGAGCGGGGCGTCGAGCTGGTGGTGTCGGAGGAGAGCAGCCTGGACGACGGCCTGCTGCCGGCCTCCCTCCCCGCCCGCGACCTGGTCACCATCCTCGGCAACCTCATCGACAACGCGGTGGACGCGGCCCAGGGAAGCGTGCGGGCGCGGGTCACGGTGACGGCGTACACGGCGGACGGTGAGCTGGTGCTGCGGGTCTCGGACACGGGGGCGGGCGTAGACCCCGCACATACGGACGCGGTCTTCCAACGAGGCTTCTCGACGAAGCCGGCGGGGCCGGGCGGGCGGGGGCTGGGGTTGGCACTGGTGCGGCAGGCGGTGGGTCGGCACGGGGGCGCGCTGACGGTGGCGGTCGCCGAGGAGGGCGGGGCGGAGTTCGAGGTGCGGTTGCCGTTGGGGGACGGGGGCGGTGGCGGTGGCGGCCGTATTAGGGGTGCGGGTTCTGAGGTCGGTGCGAGTTCTGGGGCCGGTGCGGGTTCCGAGGTCGGTGCGGGTCCTGGGGGCAGAGTGGCTTCCGGAGGCGACGTATGACGACCGAGCAGTCCATCCGTGTCCTGGTCGTCGAGGACGATCCCGTCGCCGCCGACGCGCACGTCATGTACGTCAACCGGGTCCCCGGCTTCACGGCCGTCGGCAAGGCCCACACCGGGGCGGAGGCGCGGCGCGCGCTGGAGCGGACGCCGGTGGATCTGCTGCTGCTGGATCTGCACCTGCCTGACGTGCACGGGCTGCAGCTCGCACGGTCGCTGCGGGCCGCCGGGCACCAGGCGGATGTCATCGCGGTGACGTCGGCGCGGGATCTGACGGTGGTGCGGGAAGGGGTCTCGCTGGGGGTCGTCCAGTACGTGCTGAAGCCGTTCACCTTCGCCACCTTGCGGGACCGGCTGGTGCGGTACGCCGAGTTCCACGCGTCCGCGGGTGAGGCGAGTGGCCAGGACGAGGTGGACCGGGCGCTGGCGACCTTGCGGGCGCCTGGGCCGGCCGCGCTGCCGAAAGGGTTGAGCGGACCGACGTTGGAGCGGGTGACGGGCGCGCTGCGGGAGGTCGAGGCAGGGCTGACCGCTGCGGGGATCGCCGAGGTGGTGGGCATCTCGCGGATCACGGCCCGGCGGTATCTGGAGCACCTGGTGGAGGCGGGGCGGGCGGAGCGGGCGCCGGTGTACGGGCAGGTGGGACGGCCGGAGTTGGTGTATCGGTGGGTGCGGGGGGTGGCGGGGCGGGGGCGTTAGGGAGAGATGTCGTCGAATTCGGCTGCGCACCTGCGGGCTTCGGCGGCCTCGGTGGGGGCATCGGCGCGGGTGAAGGCGTCGGCGGCCTGGAGGAAGGCGCTGCGGGCCTCTGCGAGGCGATCGGCGTCGTCGTGGGTGACTGCGAGGTGGTAGAGGATATGCCCCTCGCCGAACCAGTCGTCGAACTCGCGGAAAATCCGAAGGGCCTTGCCGTAGGCCTCCACCGCCTCCTCCGCCCGGTCCGCCTCTCTCAGGGAGGTGCCCAGGTTGCCCCACGCCGTGCCCTCACGGTGGCGGTCCGCGGTGGCCTGGTACAGGTCGCGGGCACGGATGTGGGCCTCGATCGCCTCCTCATCCCGGCCTCCTTCCCTCAGAGCGCTGCCCAGGTTGTTCCACGCCATCGCCTCGCGGTGGCGATTTCCGTCGGCCCTGTGCAGGTCACGGGCCCGAACGTGAGCATCGATCGCCTCCTCGGCACGGCCCTCCCCCAGCAGGGCGAGGCCGAGGTTGTTCCACGCGCTGGCCTCGCGGCGCGAGTCCCCCGCTGCCTGAGCCAGGTCGCGGGCACGGCTGTGAGCATCGATCGCCTCCTCCGCCCGGCCCGCCTTCACCAGGGCGTTGCCGAGGTTGTTCCACGCGATGACCTCGACCATCCCATAGCCGGACTGGTGGGCGGCATCCCGCGCGACCTCCGTGACGGCGACCCAGTCGTCGACATACCGCCGCCATTCCAGATACACCGCCAGGCACAGAGCAAGCTGCATCGCCCCCTCCGCGAACCGCTCCTCCCGCGCCCACCCCACCACCGCCACCAGACCCGCCCGCTCGCCGTCCAGCCAGGCCAACGCCTGGCCCCGGTCCGCGAACCGCTCGGGTTCCCGTGCACCTGGCAGCCACCGCAACCGATCGTCAGCCGCATAAGTCCACCGGCCATAGAAATCCAGCAGCCGCTCCCGAGCCGCCTCTCCCTCTTCCCGCAACCCCGCGTCCTGCGCCACCACACCGGCCCCGAACACGCGCACCAGGTCGTGCAACCGCCACCACCCGCGCCCGCCACCCCGCTCAACCAGGTGCGCGCGAGCCAACGCCTTCAGGCCCCGTACCGGAGGCGTCTCGGCACCGACCAGCGCGGAGGCGGCCTCGCCACTCACCTCGGGCCCCGGTGCGAGGGCGATCAGGCGCAGCAACCGAGCCTGGTCGGGCGGCAGACGGCGGTAGGAGAGCTCAAAGGCCGCGCGGACACTGCGTTCGCCGTCGACGAGATGGTCGAGGCGGTCGTGCGACTCGGCCAGTTCCGCCACGAGTTCGGTCACCGGCTGGCCCGGATCCTCCGCGAGCAGAGCGGCAGCGATCTGCAGGGCCAGCGGCAAGTGCCCGCAGAGACCGGCGAGTTGTTCAGCCGCTTCGGGTGCGTGGATGACCCGGGTGTCGTCCGGGTCGGCGATCCTCAAGGCACGGTCGAGGAGTTCGTACGCCTCCTTCGGCGTGAGCTGGTCCAAGGGGACTAGCCGTGCCCCGAGTTGAGGCAGCCGGTCGCGGGACGTCACCAGGACGTGGTGCCGGGTGTCGCCCGGCAGAAGGGGCCGTACCTGATCCGGAGACGACACGTTGTCGGCCAGGACCAGCACCGGGCCACGGTCCCGCGCTCGCTGGGCCAGCGTGGAGCGATACAGCGCCGCTCGCTCGTCCGCCGTGGTGGGAATGTGTTCCGGCCGGGTACCGAGCGCACGCAGCAGGGCTTGGAGGGCACGGTCGGCGGTGCCCGGCTCCTGGTCGTATCCGTGCAGGTCGATGAAGAGGACCCCACCGGGGAACCAGCCTCGCTCGCACGCCAGATACGCGGTCTCGACAGCGAGCGCGGTCTTGCCGATACCACCGAGGCCGGACACGGCGGCGACGAGGACCGCCGGAGATGCGGGTGACCGCACTCGGTCCGGGTCCAGCGCCCGCAGCAACGTCGCCGTCTCGTCCTCCCGGCCGCTGAATCCGCCGGGCCTCGGCGGCAGGCCGGCCATCGCCTCGGGTACGGCGGTTGCCCCGCCCTGCTGGATCACCACCTGGACGCCGACCACCTCGCGCAGGAAGACCCCGCCCCGGAAGTCGGTGTGGTCACCGTCGTACCAGGACGCTCCGCTGCCGGGGGCATACCGCTCCATGGCCCGCGCGACGGCACCGGCTCCCTGCGGATCGGCGGCGAGCAGGCCGGCCACCGTCTCGCCCCACTCCCGGAGGGCATCTCGCCGGGCCGGGTCGGTCGCGGCCTCGGCGATCTCCGCTGCGGACGCGCGGGAGTCCAGCCCCACGGCCTGCGCCAGCTTCTCCAACGCCCGACGTCCGCCGTCCCCGCCCGCGCCCTCCCCCAGGGCCACCAGCAGCGCCGTTTTCATCCGCTCGTTCCCCACCCCGCACCTGTCCCCGACAGACCACTCGTGACCGTACGTCAACGGTAAGGCGTCAGAGGGGAGTTCACCCTGCCTTGGCGTACCACACGACCTGTGAGCCAAGCCCGGCCACGGCAAGTGCCTCCAGCACGGACAGGGCGACGAGGAGCCCTCCCCCGTCACCGTCCGCCCAGAACACCACGAGTGCGGCCAGCGGCACCGCGCAGAACGCCGTCAGGTCCACGACGATCTGGACGGCCTTCCGGGACTTGCGTCGCGCGTCCCCGCGATGTGCGCTCTCCCAGCCGAACGCCTCGAAGCCACCACCCGGTTGGGCCAGCGCGGCAAGCCGTGGCCCCAACTCGCCCCGCACATACGCCCCGATCGCCGAGATCTTCTGGTCGTTCACCAGGTAGGTCCACCCGAGCACGACACACACCGGCGGCAGCGCCAGCAGCATCGACGCCTGCTTGGCCTGGGCGGCGGCGGCAATGACGGCGGCGACGACGGCCAGCGTCACGTAGAGCAGGTTGTCCCGGAACCCGATGCGCGCCTTCTGCTCGTCCTTGACGCTCTGGTACTCGGCGAGCAGCAACTCTCCGACGGTGACATCTCGTTCCGGCACTCTCTATTCCCCTCCCCCGGCGTACCTTGTGAGTGTGCCGGAGACTCAGCCCAGCGTTCTCGTCCTGACCGCGCTCCCCCTCGAATACGCCGCGGTCCGCGCGCACATCGAGAAGCGCGAGGAGCTCGTCCACCGGGACGGAACCCGAGTCGAGCAAGGTCAACTGCCCGGCACATCCTGGCATGTTGCCCTCGCCGAGCTGGGCATGGGCGCGGAGCGGGCCGCGGCTCTCACCACGCAGCTCATCAACTGGCTGCGCCCGGAGGCGGTCTTCTTCGTCGGGGTCGCGGGGAGCCTGAAGGCCGACGTCGAGATCGGCGACGTGGTCGTGGGCACGCAGGTGTACGAGATCCATGGCGGCAAGCAGACACCCGAGGGTTTCCTCGTCCGGCCGAAGGCCCTGTCGGGCTCGCATGCGCTGGAACAGGCAGCTCGCTCGGCCGCGCGGGACATGCCCGATGTACAGGCGCACTTCATGCCGATCGCCACGGGCGATGTCGTCCTGGCGGACGCCAAGTCCGAGATCGCCACGTTCATCCGCACCCACTACAACGACGCCGGCGCGATCGAGATGGAGGGCTCGGGAGCACTCCAGGCGGCCCACCTGAGCGGCGGGTTGGACGCCCTGGTGATCCGGGGCATCAGCGACCGCGCCGACGCACGCAAACACAAGGCCGACGCCTCGGGTTCGCAGAAACGCGCGGCCGAGCAGGCGGCCTCGGTGATGGTGGCGGTGCTGCGCAAACACCGGCCGCGTGAGGGTTCCTCCGACTCCGAGGAGCGTCCCCATCGACGCGGGGACGACGGGGCGACGTACGGCGGAGACCACGTCGACTTCAGCGGTGGCACCTTCTACGGTCCGGTCACCGGCAAGTCGACCGGACGGCAGTAGCGGGAGTATCGGCAGAGGCACCACCCACGGCCCGGCCCCCCGCGCGACGTCCACCCTGCCGCCGCGCCCACTGGGCTTCACAGGTCGGCGGGCAGAGCTCGACCGTCTACTCCCCCACCTCGCACCCGACGAGGAAGACGCCTCCGCGCTGGCGCTCCTCATCTTCGCGGTCACCGGCATGGGAGGCATCGGCAAGACCGCGCTGGCCGTGGAGGCGGCGCACCGGGCTCGTGCGGAGGGATGGTTCCCGGGCGGGACGCTCTTCGTGGACCTGCGCGGGTACGACGACGACCCTGTCACTGCTGATCAGGCGGTACTGGCTCTGCTGGACGCGCTCGGTGTACGGGACGGGGATCTGCCGCCGACCGCCGCGCGCCAGTACGACGCGTACCGTGCGGTCCTAGCCGAACGCCGGGACCGGATGCTGCTGGTCCTGGACAACGCGTCGGATCCGTCGCAGTACGTGCCACTGCTGCCCGGCACGGACCACCATCGGGTGCTCATCACCTCCCGGGACCGTCCCGACGCGCTCCCGGTACGCCTCATCGACCTCGAAACACTTGCCCCGGACGACTCCGTCGACCTGGTGACGCGTGCCTTGCACGACACCGACGACCGCGACGAGCGACCGGGGCGCGAACCCGAAGCCCTGCGCGAACTGACCGACCTCTGTGGCCATTTGCCGCTGGCTCTCCAGATCGCCGCGGGGATGCTGCGTCGGCGACGGCATCGGGACATCGCCTCTCTGGTGACCGAGATCCGGAACGCCGGTGACCCGACCACCGTTCTCGACCACGGCAGTCCTGGCACTGACCTCTACGGCCGCTCGCTCGTCCTACGCCCTGTGCTGGAGACCTCCTATCGTCGACTGCCGCCCGAACAGGCCCGGTTGCTGCGTCTGCTCTGCGTTGCACCGGGCGCGGAGACCGGCGCGGAGGCGATCGCCGCTCTGGTCGACCTCCGCGTAGAGGCCGCGCTGTGCCTGTTGGAGGAGTTGGCCGCCACCCATCTCGTCATGCCGGTGCGGTGCGTCGACGGGACGGCTCCCGCCATGCGGTGGCGGGTGCATGACTTGGTTCGGGCGTTCGGGGTGGGTGTGGTGGCGGGGGATGCGGGGTTGAGGGAGGAGGGGGAGGCGGCGCGGGAGCGGGTGTTGGAGTTTACTGGCGGTGGGCGAGTGCGGCCGATGACCGGCTTCGGTGGCTGCCGGGGCGGCCGGTGCCGGAGCGGTTTTCCGACCGGGGGCAAGCGTTGGCGTGGCTGGACGGGGAGCGGTCGGGGCTGGTGGCGGCGGTGCAGTGGGCGGGGGAGGAGCGGTACGCGCAGCGGGCGGTGCGACTGGCCGAATCTCTGGCGGAGTACCTGAGGTGGCGGCGGTACTTCGACGACGGGGTCACCGTTGCCCGTACCGCTCGGGAGGCCGCCCACCGCACCGGGGACCGCACCGGAGAGGCTGCCGCGTGGACCTACCTCGGCATCGCCCTGGGGGAGGCTGGCCGGGCGGAGGAGGCGATCGACGCCCATACCCGCGCCCGCGACCTACACCAGGCCGCCGGGGACCAGCACCGCGAGGCCATGGCGTGGAACAACCTCGGCCTCGACCTGAAGAAAGCGGGCCGGACGGAGGAGGCGATCGACGCCCACACCCGCGCCCGCGACCTACACCAGGCCGCCGGGGACCAGCACCGCGAGGGCACGACGTGGAACAACCTCGGCAACGTCTTGGAGGACGCGGGCCGGGTGGAGGAAGCGATCGACGCCCGCATCCGCGCCCGCGCCCTGATCCAGGCCGCCGGGGACCGCCACGGCGAGGGCATGGCGTGGAACAACCTCGGCACCTCCCTTGAGAAGGTGGGCCGAGTGGAGGAAGCGATCGAGGCATACGCCAAGCCTCTGGAGATTCGCCGGGAGTTCGAGGACTGGTACGGGACCGGCGACACCCTCTACAACCTGGCCCTCACCCACGAGGCCGCCGACCGCCCCACCGACGCCCGCGCCCACTACCTCCAGGCCGCCGACGCCTACACCCAAGCCAACGCCCCCACCGAAGCCGCCCAAGCCCGCACCCGCGCCGCCGAACTACCGGAATAACCCACCCTCACCCCACCCCCAAATACCCCCGAGCCCCCCGCCAAGGCACCACCGCCCACATCCGTGTCCCACCCCCGGGCTCCCGAGCCTCCCCGAACCCCCACTCCCCCTCACAGGCCCGCACCACGCACCCGAGCACCCGCAACGCCGCCCGCCTCCGCGCATCGCAGGCCGCGGCGAGCCGGGGATGGGAGTGCCGGGCATGTCCGTCGTAGAGGATCACCCGAACCTCCCCGTCCCGGTACCGCAGGGACACGTACACCTCGCTGTCGGGCGTGAACCGGCAAGCGCAGGCGGCCAGTTCGGAGACCACCTGCACCACCGCATCCACCCCCTCGGCCAACCCATGCGTCTGGAGGGCCACCCGGGTGGCCGCCCTCGCGACACGCGGACTGGTCAGCCCGGCGGGCAGGGTGAAGCTGTAGGTGAGCGTGTCGGGGGACGGTGGCAGTGTCTGGCGTTCGTCGGTGGAGAGCGGGCAGGCCGAGACGGTGACCGGTGCGGACATGGACGACTCCTTCGCGGGTTCAGGTACGTGTGATGCCGAATGAACTGAGCCGACGACTCGACCGACGCCCGGTGGCCTGTCTCCCCGGCACGACCCCGCCCCTCCCGGAGAAGGAGTACGCGGGCAGGCTCGCGCGATGCGCTTCCGATGACGTCGTTCCGTAAGCAGCTCATGACCGACTGTAGGGCAATCGGGAGTACGTGTACTACTCTTCGCCGAACTCCCTGTTGGACCGATCCGTCACACCGGCGGCAGACTGGCCCCGTCACACGGCCGAACAGGAGGACGGATGCCACCGAGGAGCGCTCCGACAGAGCGTCAGCGACGGCTCGGTGCCGAGTTGCGCAAGCTGCGCGTAGCGGCCGGGATGGTCACGGAGCACGCAGCCGGGCTGCTGAACGTCCCGCGCACGAACGTGCCCAACATGGAGTCGGGGCGCTCCGGCATCAGCGCGGAGCGCGTGCGCACCCTCGCGGGCAACTACGGCTGTACGGACCAGGCCTTCGTGGAGGCCCTGGCCGCCATGGCCGCCGGGCGCGAGAAGGGCTGGTGGGAGGCGTACCGGGGGCAACTCCGGGACGGGTTCCTGGACATCGCCGAACTGGAGTGGCATGCGACCCGGCTGCGTATCGCCGTCACCGTGCACCTGCCGGGGCTGCTCCAGACCGAGGAACACGCCCGCGCCGTCTTCGAGGCCGTGATCCCACGCCTGTCCTCGGACGACGTCGACGTCCGCGTCGCCCATCGGATCGACCGGCAGCAGGTGCTCGACCGGCCAACCCCTCCGAACCTCGACGTGATCCTCCACGAGGCCGCCCTCCGCATGGAGTTCGGTGGTCCCGTGGTCGCGCGACGCCAGTTGCAACACCTGGTGCGCATGTCCGAGCGTGAGGCCGTGACCCTGCGGGTCATCCCGTTCAAGGCGGGTGGCTTCCCCGGAGCCGGCCAGTCCGTCGTCTACGCCGAGGGCGCCGTACCGCGCCTCGACACCGTGGAACTCGACAGCACACACGGTCCGGAGTTCATCGACGCGGAGGCCCAACTCGGCAAGTACCGCGCCCAATTGGATGCCGCCCGAGCCGTCGCACTCACACCACACGTCTCGCGCGACTTCATCCGCACCCTCGCCGACGACCTCTAGGAGCGCCCCCATGGCCGACATCAGCTGGGAAGAACCGTTCTGCGGCGAGGGCGCCAACTGCTTCCGCATAGGCACCGACCCCCACGGCAACGCCTACATAGCCGTCGCCGGCCAGGAGGACCACCCCCTCACCGACACCCGCGAAGCGCTCCGCACCCTCATCCGCGACATCAAGGCGGGCAAGGCCGACCACCTCCTGTAGCCGCGGCCCCCGTCGCGTCGCGACCGTCCCCTCCCAATATCCACCGCACACGCATTGACCTGACTAGACCACTCCTCCTAGGTTCCACGGGCAGTCATCCCGGCGCCACAACGAAGTGAGCCCGCAGGAGGTCATGCCCGTGCGCCCCACCGCCGTACTCCCCCCGCTGCTGACCCTGGCCCTCGCCGCCACCGCCCTCACCGCCTGCGGAGGCGGCTCGGGCGGTGATCCCGACACCGTGAAGATCTCCTTCAAGCAGTCCACGGACAACTCGATCCAGGTGATGGACGACTACCTCGCCGGTATCAAGAAGCAGTTCGAGAAGGAGAACCCCGGCAAGAAGGTCGAGATCGTCCCGATCAAGGCGCCGGACTCGGAGTACTACACCAAGCTCCAGCAGATGCTCCGCTCCGCGAAGACCGCCCCCGACCTGGTCTACGAGGACACCTTCCTCATCAACTCGGACATCACGAGCGGGTACTTGAAGCCCCTCGACCCGTATCTCGCGAAGTGGCCGGACTGGAACCAGTTCGTCGACACGGCGAAGACGGCGGCGAAGGCCGAGGACGGGAAGACGTACGGCGTCCCGGACGGGACCGACACCCGGGGCCTCTGGTTCAGCAAGGACGTCTTCGCGAAGGCCGGTCTGCCCGCCGACTGGCAGCCGAAGACGTGGGCGGATGTCCTGGCCGCCGCCCGGGCCATCAAGGAGAAGGTCCCGGACGTCATCCCGCTGAACGTCTACACGGGCAAGGCGGTCGGCGAGGCCGCCACCATGCAGACCTTCGAGATGCTGCTCTACGGCACCGACGACGCCAAGGGCGGGGATCCTCTCTACGACTCGGCGTCGAAGAAGTGGATCGCCGGCGGCCAGGGTTTCAAGGACTCCCTCGCCTTCGTCGAGACGGTCTACAAGGAGAAGCTCGGCCCGGACGTCGAGAACGCGCTCGACCCCAACGTGATGACGCATGTCCGCGGCGAGTGGCTCCCCAAGGGCAAGCTGGGCATCGCCCTCGACGGCTCCTGGCTCCCGCAGGACTGGCAGCAGGGCAGCGGCCACGAATGGCCCGAGTGGTCGGACGAGTTGGGCCTCGCCGCGATGCCCACCCAGCACGGCCAGGCCCCGGGCAAGGTCAGCATGTCCGGGGGCTGGACCTGGTCGATCCCGGCCAAGGCGGCCAACCCCGACCTCGCCTTCGACTTCGTCAAGACCATGCAGACCAAGGCCAACGCGCAGAAGTGGTACATCGCCAACTCGGGGATCGCCGTACGCGAGGACGTCGCCGAGGATCCCGCGTACGTCGAGGCCCAGCCCGGTATCAGGTTCTTCACCGATCTCGTGGCGAGCACGCACTACCGGCCCGCCTACCCGGCGTATCCGAAGGTCTCCACCGCGATCCAGGAGGCGATGGAGGGGGTGACGACGGGCGACGCGTCCGTCCAGGAGGCCGCGCGGGGGTACGACGAGGAGCTGAAGAGCGCCACGGACGACCAGGTGATCCAGAAGTGACCACCGCCGCACCGCACGCGACGGGCCCGGGGGCGGCGAAGTCCCCCTCGGGCCCGCCCACTTCACGGCCGGGAACCGATTCGCCGAAGCCGGGACTCCACCGCGTCCTCACCCGCGCCCTCCCCGTCGCCCCCGCCCTCGTCCTGCTGATCCTCTTCCTCGCCGGTCCGATCGCCTACTGCGCCTACATCGCCTTCACCGACCTCCAGCTCACCGGGCAGGCGCAGTCGTCGTTCGTGGGCTTCGAGAACTTCCGTACGGCGTTCGGGGACGCGGAGTTCCTCAACGCCGTATGGCTGACACTGGTGTTCACCGTGCTGTCGTCGCTGATCGGGCAGAACACCCTCGGTCTGGCGCTCGCCTCGCTGATGCAGCGGGCCTCGAAGCCGGTGCGCACGCTGACCGGTGGGATCGTGATCACCGCGTGGGTGCTGCCGGAGGTGGTCGCGGGCTTTCTGCTCTACGCCTTCTTCCGCCGCGAGGGCACCCTGAACGCCCTCCTGGAATGGCTCCATCTCCCGTCCCAGAACTGGCTGTTCACGCTGCCGATCCTCGCGGTGTCGTTCGCCAACGTGTGGCGCGGTACCGCCTTCTCGATGCTCGTGTACTCCGCCGCGCTGAACGAGATCCCCAAGGAGGTCACGGAGGCCGCCGAGGTCGACGGGGCCGGCGGCTGGCGGCGGATGTGGCACATCACGCTGCCGATGATCCGGCGGTCCATCGGCACCAACCTGATGCTGAACACCCTCCAGACCCTCTCCGTCTTCGGGCTGATCTGGGTGATGACCCGGGGCGGCCCCGGCGACAAGAGCCAGACCCTGCCGCTCTTCATGTACGAACAGGCCTTCCAGAACAGCATGATCGGCTACGGCACGGCCGTCGCGCTCCTCCTGCTGCTGGTCGGCTCCCTGTTCTCCCTCGTGTATCTGCGGCTGCTGCGCACGGAGGTCTGACGGACATGACACCCGGAATCACCGACCGCCGCCGCACCCTCCTCCACCCCCGTCACCACGACCGCCGCCGCAGCCGCCGACTCGCCGCCGACGCGGGACTGTTGGCGTTCGCCGCCGCCTTCGCGCTGCCACTGGTCTGGGTCGTCCTGTCGTCCCTGGACCCGCGCGCCGACCTCAGGGTGAAGGCCCCCGACGGCCTCACCCTGGACAACTTCGACGCGATCCTCACACCGGAGATCACCTTCACCCCGCTGCTGAACAGCCTGATCCTGTGCGGCGGCGCCACCCTGCTGACGGTGGCGTCCGCGGCGCTCGCGGCCTACCCCCTGTCCCGCTTCCGGTCCCGGCTGAACCGGCCCTTCCTCCTCACCATCCTCTTCGCGACCAGCCTGCCCATCACGGCGATCATGGTCCCGGTGTACGCGCTGTTCGTTCAGGTCGACCTGATCGACACCATGCAGGGCACGATCTTCTTCTTCGCCGCGTCCCAACTCCCCTTCGCCATCTGGTTGATGAAGAACTTCATGGACGGCGTGCCGAAGGAACTGGAGGAGGCGGCCTGGACCGACGGCGCCTCCTCGTTCCAGTCCCTGGTCCGGATCGTGCTGCCCCTCATGGGCCCGGGGGTCGCCGTGGTGACGGTGTTCTCCTTCGTCATGATGTGGGGCAACTTCTTCGTCCCGTTCATGCTGCTGCTCACCCCGGACCAGATGCCGGCGTCGGTCAGCATCAACGAGTTCTTCGGCAACCGGGGCATGGTGGCCTACGGCCAGCTCGCCGCGTTCTCGATCGTCTACTCGACGCCGGTGATCCTGCTGTACGTGCTGATCTCACGGCGGCTGGGAGGGGGGTTCGCGTTGGGTGGGGCGGTCAAGGGGTGACGGGGCCGACGCCGCACCCACGCCACCGGCCCCGACCTCACTGCGCCTCCCCCGCCAACACCCCCGCCCGGAACGGCTCCACCCCCACCACCCTCCGCACCCGCACCGGCTCGATCAGCAACATCACGCGCCGCTCGCCGGGCAGCAGCCACGGGTACCGCTCCTCCCCGATGTACTTCCGGGTGAGCCGGTCCATCGACCGCTCCGCCTCCTCCCCCTCCACGAAGCGGACGACCCGCCCCCGGATCTCGACCCGGTCGTACGGGTTCTCCGCGTCGTGGTGGGAGAGCGAAACGTTGGGATTGCGCCGCAGGTTCTCCTCCTTCACACGGCCGATCGCCGTGTTGACCATGACGTACTCACCTTCGAGGTCCGCCCACATGGGCGAGATCTGCGGAGTGCCGTCCGGGCCGACGGTCGCCAGATGCCAGAAGTTCGGCGCCAGCAGCCGTTCGCGAATATGCCCCTCTACCTTGCCATTCACCTCGTACACGAAAGCCGCGCTCCTCCCGGACCGCCCGTCCGGGCGGTCCGCCGCCATCCTCACCAGTACCGCCCGGGACCGACAGACGATCTCCGGCCACCCCGAACACACGGCCGGAACCGTACGTTCCTACAATCCGTGTTCCTGGCCGAACAGGCCGTAGTCAGCGTGGACCGGCGGCCCTACGTTGTGCCCCGTGCGCCGACCCCCAGCTCTGCCGAACCAGCCCGGACCCCCGTTCAACGCCCCCGCCGCCCGCCGAATCCGCTCCGCCCTCAACATGGGCCCCGAGCACGTCGCCTACGGGATGCGCGTCTCGTACGGACTGCGCTACGTCACCCCGGATCTCGTGATCGCCTGGGAACGCGGGGCCGCCACCCCGACCAGTCCCGAACTCACCGCGCTCGCCGCCGTGTTGTGGTGTTCCCCCGGTGAACTCATCGACCGCCCGCGGACCTTGCGCGAGCACCGCATCGCCCGCGGTCTGGCGCCCGAGGACGTCGCGCGGGTCGTCGGGCTCGAACTCCTCGTCTATCTCCACATGGAGGAGCACGCGGAGTGGCGCGGCACCGACCGGCAGTCCGCCGCGCTCGCCGAACTGCTCGGCCTGTCACTGCCGGACTTCGTCACCGTCACGGGCCGCGAGGCGCGGCTCTCCGAGCATCTGCGCAGCGCGGTCACCAGCCGCTGGCAGGGGTACGTCCGTCCGGTCGCGAAGATCGTGCCGCTGGACCGGCGGCTGGTGGAGGACACCCTTCAGGAGCTGCACCGCGAGTACCAGGGGCAGATGGTCGCCACGCTCAGTTGGGGCGGCGGCGACGATCTCTCCGACGAGGCGGGGGTGGAGTTCCTCGACCGGATCGTGGACCGGTTCTGGTCCACGATCCGGAACAACACGAGTTAGCGGGGGCGGGGCCTAGAAGACCGACTCCGCCTCGTCCATCCGGTCCTTCGGCACCGTCTTCAGCTCGGTCACGGCCTCCGCGAGCGGCACCATCACGACGTCGGTGCCGCGCAGCGCGGTCATCCGCCCGAACGCGCCCTGGTGGGCGGCCTCGACCGCGTGCCAGCCGAAGCGGGTGGCGAGCACCCTGTCGTACGCGGTGGGGGTGCCGCCGCGCTGGATGTGGCCGAGGATGACCGGCTTGGACTCCTTGCCGAGGCGGCGCTCCAGCTCGTACGCCAGGGCCGTGCCGATGCCCTGGAAGCGCTCGTGGCCGAACTGGTCGATCGCGCCCTTGCCGTAGTCCATGGTGCCCTCGGCGGGGTGGGCGCCCTCGGCGACGCAGATCACGGCGAACTTCTTGCCGCGGGAGAAGCGCTCCTCGACCATCTTGACCAGGTCGCCCGGGTCGAAGGGGCGCTCGGGCAGGCAGATGCCGTGGGCGCCGGCGGCCATGCCGGACTCCAGGGCGATCCAGCCCGCGTGCCGGCCCATGACCTCGACGACCATCACCCGCTGGTGGGACTCGGCGGTGGTCTTGAGGCGGTCCATGGCCTCGGTGGCGACGCCGACCGCGGTGTCGAAGCCGAAGGTGCGGTCGGTGGAGGAGATGTCGTTGTCGATGGTCTTCGGGACGCCGACCACCGGCAGGCCCGCGTCGGACAGCATGCGCGCCGCGGTGAGCGTGCCCTCGCCGCCGATCGGGATCAGGGCGTCGATGCCGAAGTCACGGGCTTCCTCGGCGGCACTCTCGCACGCCTCGCGCAGCCGGTCGCGCTCCAGCCGGGAGGAGCCGAGGATGGTGCCGCCGCGGGCGAGGATGCCGCTGACGGATTCGAGGTCGAGGGAGCGGTAGCGGCCGTCGAGCAGGCCGGCGTATCCGTCCTCGAAGCCGATGACCTCGTCGCCGTAGTTGTCGACCGCTCGGTGCACGACCGACCGGATCACGGCGTTCAGGCCGGGGCAGTCGCCGCCTGCGGTGAGCACTCCGATACGCATCGTGCTGTGTCTCCTGCTCGCTGTTGAGACCGGTGAGCCAGGTCCGATTGTTTCATGCCCCACAGGAGGGTGCCGCCTCCACTACTGACGGGCGCCTTATATATCGCCAGAGGTATTGTCAAGAGGGTTCCGCTCACCTCGGTGGGCGATTTTTATGACCTCCAGACGCACCCGACAGACGAAGACCTACCCGACAGACGAAACGGAGAGCACGCGTGACGCGCAGCGTGTACGTGACCGGTATCGACCGCGGCGACGGCCGTCAGGTCGTCGAGCTGGGAGTGATGGAACTCCTGACCCGGCAGGTCGACCGGGTGGGAGTGTTCCGCCCCCTCGTCCACGACGGCCCCGATCGCCTGTTCGATCTCCTGCGTGCCCGTTACCGGCTCGCGCAGGACCCGGCGACCGCGTACGGCATGGACTACCACGAGGCGTCCGCCCTCCAGGCCGAGCGCGGCACCGACGAGCTGGTGTCGACGCTGGTCGACCGCTTCCACCGGGTGGCCCGGGACTACGACGTCGTCCTCGTCCTCGGCACCGACTACGCCGACACCCAGTTCCCCGACGAGCTGTCCCTCAACGCCCGCCTGGCGAACGAGTTCGGCGCCTCCGTGATCCCGGTGGTCGGCGGTCGGGGACAGACCGTCGAGTCCGTGCTCGCCGAGACCCGCAACGCCTACCGGGCCTACGACGGTCTCGGCTGCGACGTCCTCGCCATGGTCACCAACCGGGTCGCCCGCGAGGACCGCGACAAGATCGCCGAGCAGCTCGGCTCCCGTCTGCCGGTGCCCTGCTACGTCCTGCCCGACGAGCCCGCCCTCTCCGCGCCGACCGTCGCCCAGGTCGCCCAGGTCCTCGGCGCCAGGGTCGTCCTCGGCGACGACTCGGGGCTCGCCCGGGACGCGCTGGACTTCGTCTTCGGCGGCGCCATGCTGCCGAACTTCCTGAGCGCCCTGACCCCCGGCTGCCTGGTCGTCACCCCCGGCGACCGCGCCGACCTGGTCGTCGGCTCGCTGGCCGCGCACAGCGCCGGCACCCCGCCGATAGCGGGCGTCCTCCTCACCCTGAACGAGGTGCCGAGCGACGCCGTCCTCACCCTCGCCGCCCGTCTCGCACCCGGCACCCCGGTGCTCTCGGTGCCCGGCAACAGCTTCCCCACCGCCGCCGAACTCTTCTCCCTGGAGGGGAAGTTGAACGCGGCGACGCCACGCAAGGCGGAGACCGCGCTCGGTCTCTTCGAGCGGTACGCCGACACCGCCGAACTGAACCGGCGGGTCTCCGCACCGAGCAGCGACCGTCTCACCCCGATGATGTTCGAGCACAAGCTCCTGGAGCAGGCCCGCGTGGACCGCCGACGCGTCGTGCTGCCCGAGGGCACCGAGCCGCGCGTCCTGCACGCCGCCGAGGTCCTGCTGCGCCGCGGGGTCTGCGACCTCACCCTGCTCGGCCCGGTCGACCAGATCCGCAAGAAGGCCGCCGACCTGGGCATCGACCTCGCCGACGCCCAGCTGATCGACCCGGCCGCCAGCGACCTGCGCGACTCCTTCGCCGAGAAGTACGCGGCCCTGCGCGCCCACCGGGGCGTCACGGTGGAGCTGGCCTACGACGTCGTCTCCGACGTGAACTACTTCGGCACGCTGATGGTCCAGGAGGGCCTCGCCGACGGCATGGTCTCGGGTTCGGTGCACTCCACGGCCGCGACGATCCGCCCCGCCTTCGAGATCATCAAGACGAAGCCGGACGCCGACATCGTCTCCTCGGTCTTCTTCATGTGCCTGACCGACAAGGTCCTCGTCTACGGCGACTGCGCGGTCAACCCCGACCCGAACGCCGAGCAGTTGGCCGACATCGCCATCCAGTCGGCCGCCACCGCCGAGCAGTTCGGCGTGGCGCCGCGGATCGCGATGCTGTCGTACTCGACCGGTACGTCCGGCTCGGGCGCCGACGTCGACAAGGTGCGCGAGGCGACCGGGCTGGTGCGTTCACGGCGTCCCGATCTCAGGATCGAGGGACCCATCCAGTACGACGCGGCCGTCGAGCCGAGCGTCGCGGCGACCAAGCTGCCGGAGTCCGAAGTCGCGGGCCAGGCCAGCGTGTTGATCTTCCCGGACCTCAACACCGGCAACAACACCTACAAGGCCGTGCAGCGTTCGGCCGGCGCCATCGCCGTCGGCCCCGTGCTCCAGGGTCTGCGCAAGCCGGTCAACGACCTGTCCCGGGGTGCCCTCGTCCAGGACATCGTCAACACCGTCGCCATCACGGCCATCCAGGCACAGTCCGCCGTCCAGTCCCCGACCGAGAAGGCCACCGCCCAGTGAGCGCCACCCGCGGCACCCGCGTCCTCGTCATCAACTCCGGCTCCTCGTCGGTCAAGTACCAGCTGCTCGACATGCGTGACAGCAGCCGGCTGGCCGTGGGGCTCGTCGAGCGCATCGGCGAGGAGACCTCTCGGCTGAAGCACACGCCGCTCGCCACGGGCGCCGCGCGCGAGTGGACCGGCCCGATCGCCGACCACGAGGCCGCCCTGAAGGCCGTGGCGGAGGAACTGTCCAGGGACGGGCTCGGCCTCGACTCGCCGGAACTGGCCGCGATCGGGCACCGGGTGGTGCACGGCGGGCAGTCCTTCACCGAGCCGACGGTCGTCGACGCGAGGGTGCTCGCCGAGATCGAGCGGCTGATCCCGGTGGCCCCGCTGCACAACCCGGCCAACCTGACCGGCATCCGCACCGCGCAGGCCCTGCGGCCCGACCTCCCCCAGGTCGCCGTGTTCGACACCGCCTTCCACACCACGATGCCGGAGTCGGCCGCCCGCTACGCGATCGATGTGAAGACCGCCGACGAGCACCGGATCCGGCGCTACGGCTTCCACGGCACCTCGCACGCGTACGTGTCCCGGGCGACGGCGAAACTGCTGGGCAGGTCACCGGAAGAGGTGAACGTGATCGTGCTGCACCTCGGCAACGGGGCGTCCGCCTCGGCCGTCAGGGGCGGCCGGTGCGTCGACACCTCCATGGGGCTGACGCCTTTGGAGGGGCTGGTGATGGGTACGCGCTCCGGAGACGTGGACCCGGCCGTCATCTTCCATTTGATGCGTGTTGGCAGAATGTCCACGGACGAGATCGACACTCTTCTCAACAAGAAGAGCGGATTGATCGGTCTGTGCGGTGACAACGACATGCGGGAGATCCGCCGCAGGGTCGACGCGGGTGACGAACAGGCACAGCTGGCCTTCGACATCTACATTCACCGCTTGAAGAAGTACATCGGCGCCTATTTCGCGGTGCTCGGCCGGGTGGACGCGATCGCGTTCACGGCCGGGGTCGGCGAGAACGCGGCGCCGGTGCGGGAGGCCGCCGTCGCGGGCCTGGAGGAGCTGGGCCCGGTGGTGGACGGCGAGCTGAACGCGTTGCGCGGTGACGAACCGCGGCTGGTCTCGCCCGCCCACGCGCGCGTGGCGGTCGCCGTGGTTCCGACGGACGAAGAACTGGAAATCGCCACTCAGACTTATGCACTCGTCGCACCGGATGCACTGGTCGATAAGAGCAACTGAGCGCCCGCCCGCCCATTTGTATCTTCCGCCAGACGGAATATTCCGTAGCGAAACAAACCGATAGGATCGCCCCATGCGCCGTTCGAAAATCGTCTGTACTCTCGGCCCCGCGGTCGACTCCCATGAGCAGCTCGTGTCCCTGATCGAAGCCGGGATGAACGTGGCCCGCTTCAACTTCAGCCACGGCACGCACGCCGAGCACCAGGGGCGGTACGACCGTGTCCGCGCCGCCTCCAAGGAGACCGGCCGCGCCATCGGCGTCCTCGCCGACCTGCAGGGCCCCAAGATCCGCCTGGAGACCTTCGCCGAGGGTCCGGTGGAGCTGGAGCGCGGTGACGAGTTCGTCATCACCGTCGAGGACGTCCCGGGCGACAAGACCGTCTGCGGGACGACCTACAAGGGCCTGCCCGGTGACGTGACCGAGGGCGACCAGATCCTGATCAACGACGGCAACGTCGAGCTCAAGGTCACCGCGGTCGAGGGCCCCCGGGTCAAGACGATCGTCATCGAGGGCGGCGTCGTCTCCGACCACAAGGGCATCAACCTGCCGGGCGCGGCCGTGAACGTGCCGGCGCTGTCCGAGAAGGACGTCGAGGACCTGCGCTTCGCGCTGCGCATGGGCTGCGACATGGTCGCGCTGTCCTTCGTCCGGGACGCCAAGGACGTCGACGACGTCCACAAGGTCATGGACGAGGAGGGCCGCCGCGTCCCCGTCATCGCCAAGGTGGAGAAGCCCCAGGCGGTGGAGAACATGGAGGCCGTCGTCGCCGCGTTCGACGCGGTGATGGTGGCCCGTGGCGACCTGGCCGTCGAGTACCCGCTCGAAAAGGTCCCCATGGTGCAGAAGCGCCTGATCGAGCTGTGCCGGCGCAACGCCAAGCCGGTGATCGTGGCGACCCAGATGATGGAGTCGATGATCACCAACTCCCGCCCGACGCGCGCCGAGGCCTCCGACGTGGCCAACGCGATCCTGGACGGCGCGGACGCCGTCATGCTGTCGGCGGAGTCCTCGGTGGGCGCGTATCCGATCGAGACCGTGAAGACGATGTCGAAGATCGTCACGGCCGCGGAGCAGGAACTGATGTCGAAGGGCCTGCAGCCGCTGGTCCCCGGCAAGAAGCCGCGTACGCAGGGCGGTTCGGTCGCCCGTGCCGCCTGCGAGATCGCCGACTTCCTCGGCGGCCGGGGCCTGGTGGCCTTCACCCAGTCCGGTGACACCGCCCGCCGCCTCTCCCGCTACCGCGCGGTCCAGCCGATCATCGCGTTCACCACCGACGAGTCCACCCGCAACCAGCTGACGCTCAGCTGGGGCGTGGAGTCGCACGTCGTGCCGTTCGTGAACACCACGGACGAGATGGTCGACATGGTCGACCAGGAGATCGCCAAGATCAACCGCTTCAACCCGGGCGAGATCGTCATCATCACCGCCGGCTCGCCCCCCGGCGTCGCCGGCACCACCAACATGCTCCGCGTCCACCACATGGGCGGCGCCCAGCAGTAGGCGTCCCGCGCGATCCCGTACGGCACCGAGGGCGCCCCCTGTGACAGGGGGCGCCCTCGGGCGTCGCCGGAGGCTGGGGACTATGGCAGCCCTTCGGCCACCCGCGCCCACTCCTCGACCTCACCCCAGCGGGGATGATCCGCGAGAAGCGCGGCCAGTGGCCTCACGGTGGCGAGCGACCGTCGGATCATCCGGAGCTCCAGGATCCCGTCGAGCCCCACCCCGCGACACCGGCTGCCGCCCTGCCCGACGGCGGCCTCACCGGCGGCCCGGACCGCGGCACCGCCTCGGCCTTCCCGGTGATCGCGCTGAGCGGCGTCTGCGGCGACCTGGGCAGCTTGGGCGCACTTGGCCGCCCTCTGGCCCTTGGAGGCCGCCTCACGGGCGTCGGTGACCGCCTCGGTGGCCTCCACGGCCTGGCCGGCCGCCATTGCCGCGGTCGCGGCGCCGACGGCGGCGTCCTTTCCGGAAGTACCTGACGTACCGGAATTACTGGCCGTACCGGAAGCACAAGTCGTTGCCGTGGTCACCGTCGGAGGCCCCGCACAGCACTGTGGCCCGGTCCCCACCTGGGTGGAGGACCGGGCCACAGTGCTGTGTTGCGGCTCCCGGACGGGCTTCTGCGAGGGGCCTATTCGGTGGAGTACTGCTGCATACCGGGGACGTGCAGGGTCCCGCCGAACTGGGCGGCCTGGGTGATCTTCACGTTGGTGAAGTAGATCAGCGGGATGTTCAGCGGGGGCGGGTGCTCCGGGGTGAAGGTGACCGGGATCAGCCCGAACAGGTTGCCGGAGATGCTCTCGGTGTACATCACCGTGTCGCCGTCGGTGATCGTGGAGGTCGAGCCCTTGGCCGCCTGCACGTGGTAGGTCTTGTCGTTCTCCTTGACCATCTGGTGCAGGTCGCCGATGTCGGTACCGCCGGAGACGACGTACTTCAGGACCTGCTTGGTCGTGCCGCTGGCGGTCTTCACCTCGACGATGCCCTGGTAGTCCGCGCCCTTCAGCCACAGCGAACTGGCCTCCAGGTACCAGGGGTCGTCCGCCACCCGCACCTTGTTGTCGACGTCGCCCTCGGCCTCGGTGGCCACCGGGCAGTCGTCGGCATCCGTGGTGGCGCTCGCGGAGGGGCTGGGCGTGGCCGTGGCGTCGGCGGCGTCCTCGGCCGCCTCCTCCACCGTCTTCTTGGTGTCCTCGGCCGTCTTGGACGCCGAGTCGGTGGTGTCCTTCACGGTGTCGTCGACCGTGTCGGTGACCTTCTCGGTGGTCTCCTTGACGGCGTCGGAGGTGCCCGTGCCGGTGCTCTCCGACGCGGACGCGGAGGGCGTCGCCGAAGGCGTCGGGCTCGCGCTCTCCTCGGCGCCGCCGCCACCGGTGAAGATGTCGGTGATCGCGTCGCCGATGTCCTCCAGCAGGCCGCCCCCGCTGTCGGACGGCGAGGGGCTCGCCGTGGCGGTGTCGTCGGAGCCGGAGGAGGAGTCGCTCTCCTTGCCCGGCGACGCCGAGGCGGTCGGGGTGGGGTCGGCCGTGTCGTCGGAACCTGAATCCGGCGAAGAGGAGTCGTCCGAGTCCGAGCCGGAGTCCGAGGACGCCGAAGCGGAGGGGGTCGGCTCCGCCGAGTCACCCTTGTCGTCGTCCTTCGACGCGTCGTCGCTCGACGAGGCGGACGGCGACGGCGTGCCCGACGCGGACGTGTCGTCCTTGAGGGCGGTGAGGCAGTCCTTGTACTCGTCGGCGGTCAGGCTCTTGCTGGACGGCTGCTCGTCGGCGAGGGCGAGCGTGGGCGTGAACCCGATGCCCATGAGGACCGCCGTCGGCATCGCCGCCATGGCTATCGCCTTGCCGGCCGGCACATGGAACCTGGTGAACAGCGGCTTCTTGGGGGCCGCGTGACGAGGTCCCGTTCTGAGCCGTGCGGAAGCCGTGGGCTTGTCGCCGTCGATGTCGTCAGACAGCACGGTACCCCCCGTTCCCGCTGTCGGCCCAGGCACTCTCGGGCGTACGGTCCGTCGGCTCGCCGGTCACGGGGTCCTGCGCGTGGCGCGGTTCCACCGGCTCACCGGACTCGTCCGCGGCGCTGCCGACCGGCGTGGCGCCCTCGGTCGAGGGGCCCTTGGCCGCGTCGCCGTGTCCGGCGCCCGCCGTGTCCGCCTTGCCCGGCACCCATGAGATGGCGAGCGCACCGCCGAGCATCCCGAACAGGAAGCCGATGATGAAGCCGCCGATGTTGGAGACCACCAGGGACACCAGGGCGAGGACGATCGCGGCGACACCGGCGAAGACCCGTGTGGCCTGCTGGAACCACATGGTCAGGCCCAGCGTGACCAGCAGTACACCGATGATGAGGGAGCCGGCACCCGCCGTGGTCGCCATGGCGATCGACATGGTGCCCAGCTTGAGTGTGGCGTAAGGGAAGTAGGCGATCGGCACCCCGCCGAGCAGGGTGAAAAGGCCTGCCCAGAACGGCCGGGTGCCCCGCCAGTCACGGAATCGCAGACGCAACCGGGCGAACGTCCCGGCGCTCTGGACCGGTGTCTCGGCACTCATGGAAAACAGCTCCCTGGGTCCGGTGATGTACGTACCGGCTCGGCCGAAGGCGTGGAGAAGCCGGAAGTCTGAGTGTGTGCACATCCCCGACGCGGAACGTCGGGCGGGGCGAACGGGGCGGAGAAGCGACGAACTCCCCCGCCCCCATGGGCAGCTCAGCTGTCCAAGGACGCCCCTGCGGCCGAAGCCGTCAGAAGCACTCCATCTTGGAGTCGGTACCGAGACGCATCTTCAGGCCACTGAGCTTGAAGGTGCCGGCCGTGGTCGCCCACGCCGTCTGCTCGACCTTCGTCAGGTCGGCAGAGTCGGCCTGCTGGGCGAAGCCGCCGGGCAGGACGTTGTCGCCCGCCTTGACGGCAGGTCCCTTGGTCTTGTCCTTGAGCGCAACACCGATGTCGATGTTGGTGAACGTCGCATCGGCGTCGAGCTGGGCGACGTCGATGTAGAGGTTCTTGGCCTCGACCTTGTGGTTCGCGTCCGGTCCGGCGTCGAGACGGAGGTAGATCGTCTTCCCTATGAGGGGAATCTCCGTCTTGACCGACTGGCACATCTTGGTGATCTGGGCCGTGTCGAAGGACGAGATCGCGACGGGGCGAACCGTCTTGGTCTTGCCGTCAGTCGACGTGTAGCCGCTGTCGATACCGCCGTACTGGGCGAAGCCCTGACCCTCAAGGTGGTCGGCCGATACCTTGAACTCCTGGCCGGACACGCTGAACGACGCGGCCAGCGCACCCTGCGCAAGCCCGACACCCACAGCCGCGGCCGCGGCGACGCTGGGCACCATGACCACAGCGAACCGCTTCCATCTGGTCCCGCCACGCACCTGGGACTCCATATTTCCTCCTTCTCGGACGTACATCTCCTGGCCCTGACTGCCCCAGTCACGCGACGGCTCAGCCGGGCAGGGATGGGAGAAGTGCTACGTCCTCGGGTAGGGGAGCGCCCGCACTCGGAGGCGCGAAACCGCGCCCGAATCACCGGCGATCACCCCCGAGCGACAACCACTGGTCGCGCCTGACACGCATCACGCACAACCTTGCTGGACAGGCTCCGCCGGACGGCGAAGACCCCCCTGCCCAAGGGCCGACTCCACTGCCGTCGACCCTGCTCGGTGGGGACCCATGTGATCCCGTCGCCCCAACCGGCTGCCGGGGTACGGGAATGGACCGAGCGTCGCCGATCGTGGTGCATTCTCGCCGCTGACACAAGGGGGTTCGTTACTGGCTAGTAACGGGCGGATAACCGAACAACGACCCGCTGGTCTCGGCCGACAACGCTGGGTGGCAGAGAAGGGGCGGACAAACCTGTTGATCGCTGGACAGATTCCGACAGATCAACGCCCTGGGCTTACTACAAGTAACAGCGGCCGCGATTACCAAGATTTGGTAAAGCGCGGCCGCACTGGCCCCTCATCGGCCAATTTTTCACTCAGGCACCACACGCCATCGCGTTTAGGGACTGGTCAGAACCGGCCCCGCGCCCCGGTCAGAACAGGGCGCGCGCCAACGCCCTGCGCGCCCCCGCCACCCGCGGGTCATCGCCCCCGACGACCTCGAACAGCTCCAGCAGCCGAAGCCGTACGGCATCCCGGTCGTCGCCGGCGGTGCGCTGCACGGTCTCGATGAGCCGTCCGAACGCGTCCTCGACATGTCCGCCCACCAGATCCAGGTCGGCGGCCACGATCTGCGCCCGCACGTCGGCGGGGGCCGCGGCGGCGTCCTGACGCACCTGCTGCGGGTCGAGGCCCTGCACGCGCTGGAGCAACTCGGCCTGGGCGAGGCCCAGTTTGGCCTCACTGTTGCCCGGGTCGTCACTCAGTACGTTCTTGTACGCCTGTACGGCACCGCCGAAGTCCCCCGCGTCCAGGGCGCGCACGGCGGCTTCGAGGAGGGCGTCGTAGGGGCCCTCGGGCGTCGCGGGAGCGGCCTCGCGGACGGCGCCCGCCTCGGCGCCGGGGTCGACGGCCAGGCCGGTGAGGCCGAAGCGCTGCTCGGCGACCTGCACCAGCTGGTCCAGGGTCTCGCGGATCTGCGCCTCGCCGGCCGCCCCCTGGAAGAGCGGAAGGGCCTGTCCGGCCACCACCGCGAAGACGGCCGGGATCCCCTGGACCCCGAACTGCTGCATCAGCATCTGATTGGCGTCGACGTCGATCCTGGCGAGAACGAAGCGTCCGTTGTACTCGACGGCCAGCCGCTCCAGGACGGGGCTCAACTGCTTGCAGGGCTCGCACCACTCGGCCCAGAAGTCGATGACGACGGGCACTTCGGCGGACCGCTGCAGGACGTCCTGCTCGAATCCTGCTTCATCGACGTCGATGACGAGATCGGCCGGCGAGACGGCGCCGGCGACGGCCCCGCCACCCTGCCGGGCGGCTTCGGCTCGCGCCTGCTCCGCCTTCGACTTGGCCTCCTGGGCCGCCTTCACCGCGGCGAGGTCGACGACTCCGCTCATGGACATGTTCCGTGGCTGCATGCGTCTATCCTCCCCCGTTCCCGCGCGTGAGTGAAAAGCCCTGTGGAAGCCGGTCGTACTCTGTTGTTCCCCGGCGCCGGGGTCCCCACCCCACGCCTCGCGTATCGCCGCTCGTGTACGTCCGTCACGAGCTTTCGCTACGACCCGTAGCGTAATGGCACCGAGTGCCCGCCGAACAGCGGGATCCGGTGATCTCCCTCACTGCGACCCCTCTGCCCCACAGGACCCGCCGGTTATGGTCAGGGAATGCAGAGCCGCACCCCCGCCAGCCGTACCGGGCGTCCGCGCAGCGCCGCCGCGGACACCGCGATCCTGGCCGCGACGCGGGCGGCCCTGGTCGAGCTCGGCTGGTCGAAACTCACCCTGGGGGACGTGGCGACGCGGGCCGGGGTGGCGAAGACGACCCTCTACCGCCGCTGGGCCGGCAAGAACGAACTCGTCGTCGACGCGGTGGCCGAACTCTTCGACGAGCTGGAACTCCCCGACAGCGGCACCCTGGCCGCCGACATCGAGGGCGTGGTCCTCCAGTTCGCGGCGATCCTGGCCCGCCCGGAGGCCAAGAGCGGGCTGATGGCGGTGGTCGCGGAGTCGATCCGGGACGACGCGCTGCGCGAACGCATCCGGGCCTCGATCGTGGAGCGCCAGAAGCGGCTGGTCCTGGAGGGCCGGACCCGGGCGGAGACCCGCGGCGAGCTGCCACCGGAGCCGAACCCCGAGGAAGCCGCCCGCACCGTCGACCTGATCTTCGACATCGTGGCGGGCGCGGTGGTGCACCGCACCCTGGTGAGCGCGGAACCGGCGGACCAGGAGTGGGTACGCAGCTTCACACGCGTGCTGCTCCTGGGCCTGGCCGGCACCGGCAGGGACACGGACGTGAACACCGGTGCCGGCACGGGCACCGGCTAGCGTCAGAATCCGGCGGGCTCGGTGTACACCCCCCACTCGTCCCGCAGCACGTCACAGATCTCCCCGAGGGTCGCCTCGGCGCGGACCGCGTCCAGCATCGGCCCGATCATGTTGGAGCCGTCCCGTGCGGCGGCGAGCATCGCGTCCAGCGCGGACCGTACGGCCGTGTCGTCCCGTGCCTCCCGGCGCGATCCCAACGCCCGCACCTGGTCCCGCTCCACCTCGTGGCTGACCCGCAGGATCTCCAGGTCCCCGGTGACGGACCCGTGGTGCACGTTGACCCCCACGACCCGCTTGTCGCCCTTCTCCAGGGAGCGCTGGTACTGGAAGGCGGACTCGGCGATCTCGCCGGTGAACCAGCCGTCCTCGATACCGCGCAGGATGCCGGAGGTGATCGGCCCGATCGGGTGCCGCCCGTCGGGATGCGCCCGCAGCCCCCGCTCCCTGATCTGCTCGAAGATCTTCTCGGCGTCCGCCTCGATCCGGTCCGTGAGCTGCTCGACGTACCACGAACCGCCCAGCGGATCCGCCACGTTGGCGACCCCGGTCTCCTCCATCAGCACCTGCTGGGTGCGCAGCGCGATCTCCGCGGCCTGCTCGGAGGGGAGTGCGAGGGTCTCGTCCAGGGCGTTGGTGTGCAGCGAGTTGGTGCCGCCGAGCACCGCGGCCAGCGCTTCGACGGCCGTCCGTACGACGTTGTTGTACGGCTGTTGGGCGGTCAGCGAGACACCGGCGGTCTGGGTGTGGAACCGCAGCCACTGCGCCTTGTCCGTCCTGGCCTTGTACACGTCCCGCATCCAGCGGGCCCAGATCCTGCGCGCGGCACGGAACTTGGCGATCTCCTCGAAGAAGTCGAGGTGCGCGTCGAAGAAGAAGGACAGCCCGGGCGCGAAGACGTCCACGTCGAGCCCGCGGCTCAGCCCCAGTTCGACGTATCCGAAGCCGTCCGCCAGGGTGTACGCCAGCTCCTGCGCGGCCGTCGAACCGGCCTCGCGGATGTGGTAGCCGGACACCGACAGCGGCTTGTACGCGGGGATCCCGGCCGCGCAGTGCTCCATCAGGTCGCCGATCAGGCGCAGATGGGGCTCGGGCTGGAAGAGCCACTCCTTCTGGGCGATGTACTCCTTGAAGATGTCGGTCTGGAGCGTGCCGTTGAGCAGCCCGGGGTCCACGCCCTGCCGCTCGGCGGCGACCAGATACATGCAGAACACGGGCACGGCCGGCCCGCTGATGGTCATGGAGGTCGTCACGTCACCGAGCGGGATGCCCTGGAACAGGACCTCCATGTCGGCGGCCGAGTCGATGGCGACCCCGCAGTGCCCGACCTCGCCGAGCGCGCGCGGGTCGTCGGAGTCCCGCCCCATCAAGGTGGGCATGTCGAAGGCGACGGACAGTCCGCCCCCGCCGTTGGCGAGGATCGTCTTGTACCGCTCGTTGGTCTGCTCGGCGTTCCCGAACCCGGCGAACTGCCGGATGGTCCAGGTACGTCCCCGGTAGCCGGTCGCGTACAGACCCCGGGTGTAGGGGTACTCCCCCGGCCACCCGATCCGCTCGAAGCCCTCATAGCGGTCCCCCGGCCGCGGCCCGTACACCGGCTCCACGGCATCCCCGGACAACGTGGTGAAGTCCGCCTCACGCGTGCGCGCGGCGTCGTACCGGGCCTGCCAGCGTCGGCGGCCCTCTTCGATGGCGTCAGCGTCCATGCTTCAAATTTACTAGGACGTCCTAGTAAATGTCGACGGTGAACCACCCGCTAGTCTCGACGGCATGAAGAAGAGCGTCCTGACCCGCTACCGGGTGATGGCCTACGTCACCGCCGTCCTCCTCGTCCTGCTGACGATCGGCGTGATCGGGAAGCGCGTACTGGGGCTGGACGGGTTCGACGGGTTCGTCTCGGTCGTCGGTATCGCCCACGGCTGGCTGTATGTGCTCTACCTGATCTTCGCCTTCGACCTCGGAACCAAGGCGAAGATGCCGCTGGGCCGCCTCGCCTGGGTCCTCCTCGCCGGAACGGTCCCGACGGCCGCCTTCTTCGTGGAGCGCAAGGTGACACGCGAGGTCCAGCCGCTCATCACGGACGACGCCCCGGCCAAGGCCGCCGCGGTCTGATCACACCCCGGCCCGGTTCACTTCGTGACGAAGTGACACTGCGTACCACGCAGCTTGCCGTTCACATAGAACCTCGCGCACGCCTTGCCGTACCTCGGCAGCGTCTGCGCCGCGTTGCGGCGCAGCGGGTCCCCCTTGCACTCCAGATGGGTCTTCCCACGTGAGGTCTTGTACGTCCTGTTTCCGGTGTCGGCGTAGGTGAAGTCGATCCTCCAGTTGCAGAACTTGGTGAACGTGACCGCGAGTCCCATGCAGTCGACGCCCGCCAACTGGCTGTCGATGCGCCTGCCCGCCCCTTTGATGGAGTGGGTGAGGAAGCAGCCCACCGGAACCTTCACACCGGCCCCGCGCAGGTCGTAGCTGAAGGTTCCGATCGCGGTGGTTCCCGTCGCACTGGCGTGGGCGGCGCCACCACCCGCCACGGTCACGACGACGGCCATGACGGCCGCGCTTCCCGCCGCCGGCATCCGGCGAGCGATATTTCGAACAACTAACAAGACGGTGTCCCCTGGTCTCGACGCATCCGGACTCCGATCATCCGGATTGCGGAAGATCAACAGGATGGCAGGGGAAACGGTGAGGTTGATCGTTCCTGCGGAGCGCGCGGGGACGAAATCACCTTCAGGTGGGATCCGCCCTCAGGTGACTGACGTCGCCAGGCCTCTTCGGTCCTCGTCAGGCCTTGTCAGTCCTCGGCGAAGTCGTGTGCCGACACCCGTAGTGGTCTCAGCATCGCGAAGAGTTCGCCGCATTCCTCGGCGTCGTACACGCCGAGTCCGAAGTCCATCGCCATCAGGTCGCGGGTGGCCGCCTCGACGACCTCGCGGCCCTTGTCGGTGATGACGGCGAGGGTGCCGCGGCCGTCGTTGGGGTTGGGCTTCTTGTCGACCAGGCCCGACTTCACCAGCCGGTCGACGGTGTTCGTGACCGACGTGGGGTGGACCATGAGCCGCTCGCCGATCTTGGACATGGTCAGCTCACCGGCCTTGGAGAAGGTGAGCAGGACGAGCGCCTCGTACCGCGCGAACGTCAGTCCGTACGGCTTGACCACCGCGTCGACCTCGGCCAGCAGGATCTGGTGGGCGCGCATGATGGAGGTGATCGCGGCCATCGACGGGACGTTTCCCCAGCGCTGCTTCCAGAGTTCGTCGGCGCGGGCGATGGGGTCGAACGGGAGACTGAGGGGCTTCGGCACGGCACAAGACCTTACCGGCCGGTCACATCGTGGTCAGCCCCGTCTCGCCTTTCGGTCCGCCGGGCCTCCACGGCCAGCAGCACACAGCACACCGTCCCCAACAGGCCCGCTCCCGTGACCGTCACGCCCACCCCGACGAACTCCGCGGCCACGCCCGCCAACGCCATCCCCACCCCCTGGATCGTCATCAGCCCGGCGGTCAGCAGGGTCATGGCCCGCCCGCGCAGTTGCTCCGGCACCGCCCGCACGAACCACTGGTCCAGCCCCAGCGTGTACGCCGCCCCCGCACCCGAGACCACCAGGAGCAGCAGCGAGACGGCGAGACCGGGCCGGAGCGCGTAGCCGACGTAGGGCAGCAGCGTGCAGCAGACCAGCGGGAGCGCGATCCGTTCGCGGGTGGCGGGGCGCAGCCGGGAGCCCGCGTACAGCTCCCCGGCGATCGTGCCGACCGGCAACGCGCACATCAGCAGGCCCAGGCCCACGGAGCCGACGCCCAGCGCGTCGGCGTACGGCGCGGCCAGCGCCTCGGGCGCGACGGAGAACATCGGCGGCAGCCAGAACAGCAGGAGCAGCACCCGCGTCCGCCGGTCCGCGAGCACCTGCCGGGCCCCCTTGAGGGAGTCCTTGACCAGCGCGCTACCGGCACCGGTTCGGGCGGCCCGCCGCCGGGTGCCGTAGCGCAGCAGCACGGCCGAGGCGAGAAAGGTGCCCACGGTGATCAGCAGGGCGTGCCGCGGCGATACGACGACCAGCAGCAGGCCACCGAGCCCGTACCCGGCGAGCAACGCGCTCTGCGAGACGATCCGCAGCAGCGAGCGCCCGAGCACGAACAGGTCCCCGTCGCCCAGGATGTCCGCCAGCGTGGCCATCCGTGTCCCCTGGAACACCGGCGAGACGACGGCCAGGCAACAGCGGAGCAGCAGCAGTACGGCGATGGGGGCGCCCGGCGTCACCATCAGCGCCACGCACCCCGCGCACACCAGGTCGCACACCACCAGCACCCGCCGGGCCGGGAACCGGTCGGCGACCCCCGCGAGCAGGGTCCCGCCGGCCAGGTACGGCAGGAATCCCAGCGCGAACGTCAGCGCGCTCATCAGGGGCGAGCCGGTCAGCTCGTAGACGAGCACGGACAGCGCGACCTCGCTGACGACCACGCCGAGCAGGGAGAGCGCGTGGGCGACGAAGACCGCCCGGAACTCGCGGACCGTGAAGAGGCGGGCGTAGCCGGTCGGCGGGGGTGAGTGCGGTGGGGATGAGTGCGGTGGGTGGGGTGGCTGGGGTGAGTGGGGCGGCTGTGGTGGGCTGGGTGAGTGGGGTGGGTGCGGGTTGGTCTCTGTGTTTTCCGGCATGGACGCAGCCTGGCTGTGCGGGGACTGGCGTTCTAGAGTTTCGGCTCCAGCCGAATCTTCCTCGCCGATCGGAAGATTCGGCAGATCAGAGGAGGGGAGCAGCCGTGCCGTCGCTCCTGCGTTTCGGTGAGGACGACTTCCTCCGCTGCCGGTTCGCGATATCGCCGCTCTGGGAGACCCAGGAAGTGGTGCGCACGCTCAAACGGCCCGACCGGCAGGGCTACCACGCGCGCTGGCTGCGCCGGATCCGTACGACGGCCGCCGGACTCGACCTCACTCCGCTGTGGCTGCTGATGCCCCGGCGCGGCCACTGCCCCGACTGGCTGTGCCCGTCGCCGACCGGGCCCGTGGCCGGTTTCGAGGAGGAGATCGCCGCGGTCCGTGCCATCGACCCGCGGGTCGCCCGCGAGGACACCGCCCGCTCGCTCGCGGACACGCCCGGCGCGCTCGAATCACCGCGAGGCCGGGCCTGGTTGGCGGATCCGGAGCGGATGGTGAGGGAACTGGCCGACGCGCTGGAGGAGGTCTGGCACACCCTCGTCGCTCCGGACTGGCCGCGGCTGCGCGCCCTGCTGGAGGCGGACGTGGTGTTCCACTCCCGTCGGCTCGCGGAGGTCGGCCTCGGCGGACTGCTGCCGGAGATCAACCGCCGCTGCGGCTGGAGCGCGGGGACGCTGACCGTCGAGTGGAACGGCCGGCACGAACGGAACCTGGACGGGCAGGGCCTGGTCCTGATGCCGAGCGTCTTCAGCTGGCCGGACCTCGTCAGCAGCTTCGATCCGCCCTGGCAGCCGACCCTCGTCTACCCGGCCCGCGGCATCGGCGGCCTGTGGGCCGAGCCCGGCGACCGCACCCCCGAGACACTGACACGCCTCCTCGGCCGCGGCCGGTCCGCCGTCCTCACCGCGCTCGACGAACCCGCCACCACCACCGCCCTCGCCCACCGACTGGACCTCGCGCCCTCGTCGGTCTCGGCACATCTGACGGTCCTGCGCGACGCCGGACTGCTGACCGCGCGGCGCTACGGCCATCAGGTGCTCTACGAGCGGACTCCGCTCGGCATCGCGTTGGCGGCGGGTGGCTGAGGCGGAGGGAGGCGGGGTGGTGGGAGGCCGGGGGCGGTGGGGGCGGTGCGAGGTGGGGGTGATGCGCCGGGGTCGTGGGAGGTGGGCGTGGTGGGCCGGGGTCGGCTGGGTGCCGAGGGTGGGGGCGGTGTCGTGCCCGGGGCACTTCTGTGATTCGTGTCACGATGGGTGACATCACGTTACCGAACGTCACCTTCGCCCAAGGGGGCAGCATGTCCCGGCTGATCCACACCCTCGCGGCACTCGCGGTGCTCGGACTCGCCGCGGGCTGCACACCCTCGCCCGGTGTCGACGAGGCGTCCGTCGCCGGCGCCGCCTCCATGAAGTCGAGCTCCGCGTCCGGCTCGCCCTTCTGGGTCGACCCGGCGAGCCCCGCCGCCCAGCAGATCCAGGTGTGGCGGCGAGAGGGCCGTACCCAGGACGCCGACCTGCTCCGGCGCATCGCCGACCAGCCGGTCGCGCTCTGGCCGGCGGGCGAGATCGACCCGACGCCGATGGTGCGGGCGGCCACCTCGGCCGCGACCCAGGAAGGCCGGACGGCGGTCTTCGTGGCGTACAACATCCCGCACCGCGACTGCGGCCAGCACTCGGCGGGCGGCGCCGCCGACGCGGGCGCCTACCGGGCCTGGATCGGAAAGTTCGCCGACGCGATCGGCCAGGCCAAGTCCCTGGTGGTGCTCGAACCCGACGCGGTCGCCCACCTCGTGGACGGCTGCACGCCCGCCGAGAACGAGGCCGAGCGCGAGCAGTTGCTGAACGAGGCGATCGTCCGGCTGAAGCAGCAGCCGAACACCAAGGTGTATCTCGACGCCGGCAACCCGGCCTGGATCCGGGATCCCGGGAAGCTCGTCGACCCGCTGAAGCGGGCGGGCATCGAACAGGCCGACGGCTTCTCCCTGAACGTCTCCAACTTCCAGACGGACGCCGTCGCCAAGACGTACGGACTCCGGCTCTCCGGCGACCTCGGCGGCAAGCACTTCGTCGTCGACAGCAGCCGCAACGGCAACGGCCCGCTGACCGGCGCCTGGTGCAACCCGCCCGGCCGGGCGCTGGGCACCCGGCCCACGACCGATACCGGCGAGCCCGCGCTCGACGCCTACCTGTGGATCAAGCGGCCCGGGGAGTCGGACGGGACCTGCGAGGGCGGGCCCGACGCCGGGCAGTGGTGGCCGGAGTACGCCCTGGCTCTGGCTCGCAACTCCAAGGCGTAGTGCGGGCGTTCAGGTTCGGTGGTTCGGGTGGGTGGTTCGGTCGGGTGATTCGGGTGGTTCGGGTGGTTCGGGCCGGGCTGGGATCGTTTACTGGACGTGGATCCACTTCGCCTCTGACGGAGTGCCGTCCTCGTCCGTCACGAACAGCATGTACCAGCCGGGCGGCACCAACGTCCGGTCCCTCGGTACGTCGACCGTCACCGAGTCCGCGTCCTTGGCCAGCGCCAGCTCGATCGAGCGCTGCTCGACGTCGGTGGTGTGCGTGACCGCGCTGGGCCGCATCAGGCGGGCCTTCACGACCCGCTCCGGGTGGTCGGTCCGGTAGGTCACACGGTGTTGTCCGTCGAGGACCTCCGGGCCGTCCCGCAGCACCGGCCGGTTCTCGGCGTTCTTGTGCAGGGCGGGCGGGGTGAAGATCTCCATGCGCTGCTCGAAGTGGCCCAGCTTGGTGTTCTGCTGGTCGTCGAAGAGCGGGTCCGAGCCGAAGGTGGCGACCCGGCCATCGGGCAACAACAGCGCCTCGGAGTGGTAGTTGCGGCCCACCATGGGTGCGGCGGCCTCCCGGAAGACGTTGGCCTTCGGGTCGTAGAACTGTGCCTTGAGGATGTTGCTGGCACTGCGGCCCCGGTAGTCCTCGGCACCGTTCGACGTGAAGACGGTGTCGTCCGGCATGATCACGCTGTTCAGGTAGCGGGTGCCCTGCGGGAGGTTGGGGCCGTCCTCGAAGACCGGGTTGTCCTTCTTCAGGTCGACGACCGCGGTGCGCGGCGTCGACCTGCTGGACTCGCCGACCCCTCCGCCGCCCAGGATCATCACCTTCTGGTCCTGCGCGGGCGGCAGGAGCAGCGAGGCCGACGTCTCCGTCTCGTCGGCGTCACGCAGACCGGGCACCTTCTGGAAAGTGTTCGACTTCAGGTCCCACAGGCCCGCCTCACGGCCCATCTCGGCCGGACCGTAACCCGCGTTGGAGGCCGGGTAGAAGAGCTTGCCGCCCTTGGTGAGGAAGAGCGCGGGGTACGTCGGGAAGTACCGCTTGGGGCCCGGCGACCACGTCTTGGTCCTCGGGTCGTAGATCTCGTTGTCACCCGGGTCGATCACGCCGACGTCGTCCAGGCCGGACACCGCCAGGACACGGCCGTCGTCGAGACCGACCAGCGTCGGGTACCAACGGGCCTTGTCCATCGGGTCCACCGAGATGTACCGCTCCGCGACCGGGTCGAACTCGTAGGCCGCGCGGATACCCTGGAAGTCCTGCTTGTCCAGGGTGATCTTCTCGGAGAGCCCGTAGGTGTTGTTCGCGTCCTTGCCCTTCAGACCCACGATGTCGTACTGGGCCTGCTGGTCCGTGACCGACATCGGGCCCGCCTCCGACGCCTCGACGAAGACCCGCCGCTCACTCGCGACGACCTTCGTCCGCCAGGGCTGCATCACGCCGGCCCGGTTGTAGGTCACCTTGTGGCTGCGCTTGGCCTTGGGGATCGTGACGTCGAACCTGCTGACGTACTCGACACCGGCGGGCGAACGGAAACGGGTGCCCTTCTTGAGGACCATCGCCTTGTCGGGGTTCTCGTTCTTCACCCGCATCCCGCCTCCGGCCCGGTCGACCTCGCCGTCGAGCAGTTCGTAGCGGGCGGTGCCGCCCGCCACGAGGAGGCGGCCGTCGGGGAGTTGGGCATGCCCTGAGCAGAAGAAGTCGTCCGGGGTGGCGATCTTCTTGAAGGTGTTGGCCGTCGGGTCCCACAGGACCGTGTCGAAGGAACCCTTGTCGAACTTCTTCTGCTCGTTGCCCGACCCGGCGACGATCAGCACCTTCCCGGTGTGCAGCAGCGCCGCGTGGATGGCGTTGGTGCGGTACTCCTCCGGGATGTCGACCCGGCTCCAACTGCCGTACTTCGCCTGGTACTCGGGCTGGGCGATCTTGTACGCGTGGTACTTCTCGCCCGCGAAGTCCAGTGCGGCCGGGGCGTTGAGGCCGGCCAGGATCGCGATGCCCCCGATGCCCAGGACGGTCTTCTTGGTCTTCTGCGACGGCTGGTAGGCCATGGCCTAGCTGCCTCCTGTCGTGGTGCCGGAGACGGACGAGGACGCCCCTGTGGTGGCGAGCGCGGGCTCACCGCTGTCGACGGGGCGCGCGGTCGCGTGCAGCGACTGCCGCTCCCGGCGCTCCTTGAGCGTCGTGGCGGCCCACACCCCGACCGGGGCCAGGGAGATCGCCATGGCGAGGACCGCCCAGGTGCGCATGGCCACATGGGTGTGGTCGAGGACGACCGACGCGGCGAGCGAGGTCCCGAGGAGGACCGCCCAGAAGAGGTGGATCCGGAAGGTGAGCAGCCGGTCCGGGCTGGTGTCACCGCCCTTGGGAGTCACCACGAAGCGACTGGGCCGGCGGATGAGGGCCTCGCCGAACGACTTCAGATAGATGGGCGCCGAGAGCGCCGACATCGCCATGCCCGCCAGACCGCCCGATCCCTGCGGTTCGTGCGGCGACACGTTGTGCCGGCGGTTCCAGAGGTACAGGCCGATCTGGAGCGCGGCCGCGTCGCTGTACAGCATCAGCCAGACCGAGGCGGCGACCTGGGTGCCGGAAGCGCCGAACCAGAGGAACAGGACGCAACTCAGGATGCCCAGCAGCCAGTTGACCGCTGTCATCGGGTAGTACACGAGCATCATCGTGTACGAGAAGAGACGCCCCGGCGGCATGGTGAAGGGTGCCTTCCAGTACTGCTTGAACAGCGTCTCGTACGTGCCCCTCGACCAGCGCATCTGCTGGGTGAAGAAGTCGGTCCAGGAGGCGGGGCCCTCGCCCACGGCGAGCACGTCCGGGGTGTAGACGGACCGCCAGTGGTGGTGGGTCACCGGGTTGCGGTGCCGGTGCAGCTCGAAGCCCGTGGCCATGTCCTCGGTGATCGAGTCGTACAGGCCGCCGATCTGTTTGACCGCCGCGATCCGTACGACGTTGTTCGTACCGACGAACATGGGTGAGCGGTAACGGTTGCCGGCGCGCTGGATCAGCGCGTGGAAGAGGAACTGCTGCGACTCGGCGGCCTTGGTGACGGGGTTGTGGTAGTTCCCGTACACCTGCGGGCCCACGACGAAGGCGACATCCGGGTCCCGGAAGTAACCCATCATCCGCTCCAGGAAGTTGGGGAGCGGGACGTGGTCGGTGTCGACGGAGGCGAAGAAGTCGTACTCGTCGCCGTGCATCGCGATCCAGGCGTTGTAGTTGCCGTGCTTGGTGCGGGCCTTGTGGACGCCCTTCGTCCTGTTCCACTCCGGGACGCCGTGGCGGGTGAAGTGGCGTACGCCGAGTTCCGCGCACAGGACCTTGGCCTGTACGTCGTCGCCCTCGTCGAGGAGCCAGACGTCGACGACACCGGCGCCTGCGGGGCGGGTGAGTTTCGTGGCGCCTTCGAGGGTGGCGCGGACCATGGAGAGGGGTTCCTTGCCCGGGACGTACGTCGTGAGGAACGCGACGCGGGTGCCGGGTTCGGGGGTGACCGGGACGGGGTCGCGGGCGACCATCGTGGCGTGGGCGACGGAGGCGACGTTCACCACCATGAAGAGCTCGATGAGGCCGATGGCCACGAGCATGGTGATGTCGAGACCGACCAGCCAGGTGTCCCCGCCCTCGCGCTCCACCCAGTGGGTGGGCCATACGAGGTAGACCAGCAGCAGGCCGGTGAGCAGCGGCGCGAGGGTCATCAGCAGGATGGCGCGTATTCGGTGGGGCTCTCGCGAGAGGAGCGAGGTGTACTGCACCTGGTAGGCCGAGCCGGACGGCTCCGTGAGCGGTCCGGCCAGTCGGCTGTAGGTGTCGTAGTCGTAGCCCTCCGGCCGCACAGCGCCCTCCAGTGAGTGAGGAGTGATCGGCGAAGTGGGCCGATACCCATACAAAAGTGGAGATATCCGGGCGTGTCGAACTGGGGGCGTCCAGGTGGGGGGTCGGGGCCGCGTCGGGGGGTGTCCGTCCTCGGAACGGCGCGGAGGCTGTTTCTCGATGGGGTGCCGGCGTTGACCGCGCAGTCCACTGCGGGCGAACACCCCCCGACACGTCCCCTTGCGGCCGTACGACGGGACTGCGGGCGTGTGTGCCGTGCTGCGCCGGTGGCGGTCGGGGCGACGTCCACCTCTTGACCGACCGAGTCGACACCCCCGACACCCCGCGACACGTCCCCTTGCCGCCGCACGACGGGACTGCCGGCGTGTGTGCCTTGCCGCGCCGGTGGCGGCCGAGGCAACGTCTACTTCTTGGCCGACCGAGTTGCCCCCGCCGCGTCCCCTTGCCGCCGTACGACGGAACTGCGGGTGTGTGTGCCGTGCTGTGCTGTGCTGTGCTGTGCTGTGCCGGTGGCGGTCGAGGCGACGTCCACCTCTTGGCCTACCGAGTCGGGCGGTGGGTGGGCATAGGCCCGGGGGTCTGGGGGCGGAGCCCCCAGGGCGGTCACTTCTCGATGCGCCGAGTCTGGTGGGGGGTGGGTAAAGGTTCGGGGTCTGGGGGCGCAGCCCCCAGGGGTGGGCACCTCTTGGCCTAGCGAGTCGGGTGGGGTGAGTGGATGGGCGAAGGCCGGGGGCTGGGGTGGAGTCCTTGGGGTGGGAGCGTGCCGGGGGCTGGGGCTAGGGGGTTCGGCGGGTGGTGCGGCGTAGGTGGTGGCGTACTGCTCGCTGGGCTACGGGGCCCAGGTCCTCCAACGCGGCGACGAGGAGCCCGAGTTGCTCCAGGGCGTCCAGCGCCGCGGTCGCCCCCGCCGCGTCCACCCCCTCGTACAGCTCGATGCCGACGAAGGACGCCGCGACCGCCCTCGCCAACCCCGCCGGGTCCGCGAACTCCCCGTACGGCGTCGCCACTAGGACCCTGGTGAGGACGTCCTCGATCTCGGTGATCCAGAGCTGGAGTCCGGCCGCGGTGGCGGGGCCGAGCGTCTCGTGGGTCTGGGCGCCGGCGAGGAGCTGGCCGAGGAGGGCGACGTGCCCCCCGGCACGCTCCTCCTCGTGGATCCGGCGGCCGACGGCGAGGAGTTCGGAGAGGGAGGTCACCTCGGCGAAGCGGACCCGGTATCGCGAGACGGTCCGCTCGGCGCCGTAGCGGCAGGCCTCCGCGAGGAGTTCGTCGACGGAGCCGAAGTGGTAGAAGACCAGCGCCTGGTTGACCCCGGCCGTCGCCGCGATCGTGCGGGCCGAGGTCTTCGCGATGCCCTGCTCGGTGAGCGTCCGCAGCGCACCGTCCAGGAGTTTGGTCCTGGTCTCCAGGGACTTCGCCGTCTCCGGGGGCCGCTTCGGGTTCATGCGCGGCGCTCCTCGCGGACCGGCCGCAGACCGGGCCGTACCCCGCAGGTCGTGATGTCGGTGTACGTCGCCTTGAAGGAGCCCTCGTAGCCGAAGAGCGGGCCGAAGTGGTCGTTGACGACGCGGACCCGGATACGGAAGCGGCCGGTCTCGTCGTCGTAGGACTCGCGCACCTCGGCCGTGGCCCCGATCAGTTCGGGTACGCGTACGTCCACCGGGCCCTCCCGGAACCGGTGTTCACCGGAGCGGATGAGGAGCGAGCCGTCGGGCTCGGCGCCGAGGTGGAGGTCGCTGGCCAGGTGCTGATGGGTGCCCAGGTAGTCGAGGATGCGGTCGCCGCGGGGGCCGAGGACCATCTGGGCGTCGAAGCGGCGGGGCCGGCCGGGCAGGTGGAAGGTGCGCACGAAGGTCACCGTCTCACGGCCGTGGGTGTCCCTGTACGGCACGTTCTCGATGGTGAAGGGGACATGGCGGCCGGTCCGCGGGACCAGGATGTTGCGGGTGGCGCCGAGCGCGAGGAACGGCTTCACGAAGGTCCCGCCGTGCCAGATGCGGTCCATCACCCCGTGCCCGGTGCAGGCCTCGCCGGACGTCAGGCCGACGGAGAAGCGGCGCTGCAGCTGGGGGTGGAGGCGGTCGAAGTCGGCGCCCATCACCGTGCGGAAGATCGAGGTCATCGCGGGTTCTCCAGGGTGCGCAGGAGTCGGGGTGCGCGGATGTGGACGGGTGGCTGTCGCAGGCAGCGGCGGGCGGCGGGCGTACAGGGCAGGGGTGCCTTGAACACGGCCAGCGAGATCGCGACGGCCAGGAAGAGGGGCGAGACGTAGGCCATCGACGCCGCCAGCGGGCCGAAGAGGTGCAGGAGCTGTTCCAGGCCGAGGCCGGTGCAGCCGATGGTGATCACGAGGGTGCGGATCAGGAGTTCGGCCAGCCAGTTCCGCAGCGCGCGTTCCGGGGTGATGCCGCGCTCCAGCCACAGGCGGAGGCGGTCGAAGGACCAGGCCGTCGCCCAGCCCATGAGGGGGCGGAAGAGGACGCGGTCGGCCAGCGCGCCGAAGGCACCCCAGCGGGGGCGGTAGTCGTAGCCGGTGAGGAAGCGGACGCCGTCGCCGTCCGGGACGTACCGCCAGTAGCCGCTGCCCTCGGCGAGCAGGGAGAGGGGGTGGGGGGAGGCGAAGCGGAGGGCGGAGGTGCGGGTGCCGTCGGGGCGTTCCCGTTCGCCCGCGGAGACCCCGGTGCCGGCCACGGTCAGACCGGGCAGGACGCGTGTGGCGTACCGGAACCGCTGCGGTTCGCCCTCCGCGCGCGGGAGGTGGGCGATCTCGGTGAAGCGGAGGTCCCAGCGCTGGTGCCGGGACGGCTCCTGCGTGCGGTTCCAGAGGTCGTCGAGGTCGGCACGGATGCGTGCCTCCACATAGAGACCACCCATGCGCATCTCCCAGGTCAGCCAGCTTTTGAGCGAATGCTCAAATTCTCTGAGGGGGAGGGTACCGGGTTTTGAGCGAACGCTCAAACAGTGGGTGCGAGAAAACCCCGGTCCACGAGGGACCGGGGTCTGCGCTTGCTGCGGGACGGGCGGGGCTACTCGGCGAGATAGCGCTCCACCGTCTCCACCTTGGAGGTGAGGCCGTCCGTCACTCCGGGGCGGATGTCCGCCTTGAGGACCAGCGACACCCTGGGCGCCCGCTGTTCCACCGCCGCGACGGCCCGCCTGACGACGTCCATGACCTCGTCCCACTCGCCCTCGATCGAGGTGAACATCGCGTCGGTGCTGTGCGGCAGACCCGACTCCCGGACGACCCGGACGGCCTCGGCGACGTACTCCCCCACGTCCTCACCGACACCCAGCGGTGTCACGGAGAAGGCGACGATCATGCCTCCACGACCTTTTCCTGGCGGGCGCGGGAGGCGATGACCGCGTCCTCGGCCTCGCGCCGGAGCCTGCGCTCGGCGAAGAAGCCGCCGGTGGGCAGCACGGAGAGGACGAAGTAGAGGGCGCCGGTCTTCAGGGGCCACTTCGTACGGTTCCAGGCGTCGGCCCAGAAGATCACGTACAGGATGAAGAGGACGCCGTGGATCATTCCCATCACGGGCACCGCGTTGAAGTCCGTAGTCCGCTTCAGCACCGAGCAGACCAGGAGCAGAAGGAAGGAGATCGCCTCGGGGGCCGAGACCAGGCGGAGGCGTCGGAGGGCGGTGGCGGTCTTGATGTCCACGGGTCACCTTCGGTGGGAGAGGCTCGGACGGGCTGTGAATGCGGTTTGTGAATGCGAGCACAAACGTTCGTCCATTGTGGCAAACGGTTGAGCGGCCGCCTTGGCGGGGGTCCGCAGGGGGGGTGGAGGGGCGGAGGGCTGGGATCCGCAGGAGGCTGGGGGCCGGGGGTCCGCAGGAGGCTGGGGGCCGGGGTCCGCAGGAGGCTGGGGGCCGGGGTCCGCAGAGGGCTGGAGGGCTGGGATCCGCAGGAGGCTGGGGGCCGGAAGCAGGGGGCGGAGGGCGGCGGCCAGGTCGTGGCCAGGCGAGGAGTGCGGGGGGCGTTCGTCTTCCTTAGATGGGCCTGGCGGGGGTGGTGGTCCTTCGTCGGTCAGCCGTTCTCGTGGGGCGGCCGGGGCGGCGGGAAGGTCGTCGTGCGGGTTTCCGGGGCGGCAGGAGTCCCGGAAGGTCGGCGAGTCATCCCCCTTAAGGGTGTGATCAGGGTCCGTCTCCACCCCTGGGACCTGTTGGTGAGGGCCCGCCTGGGGCTACCTTCACAACGTGGCGATGTTTCGACTTCAAGGCAGCAAGGTGCTCGCCGTCGAGATGACCGGGGACGCCGTGAAGGCGAAGAACGGCTCGATGGTCGCGTACGACGGGCAGATGGACTTCAAGAAGCTCAGCGGCGGCGGCGAGGGCATCCGAGGGATGGTCACCCGGCGGATCACCGGTGAGCAGATGACATTGATGGAGGTGAAGGGGCACGGCACGTGCTGGTTCGCGGACCGGGCCTCGGAGATCAACCTCGTCGCGCTCCAGGGCGACAAGCTGTACGTGGAGTCGAGCAACCTGCTCGCGACCGACTCCGGCCTCAGGACCGGCACCTCGTTCACCGGGCTGCGCGGGGCCACCCAGGGCAACGGGCTGTTCACGACGACGATCGAGGGGCACGGCCAGGCCGCGATCATGTCGGACGGGCCGGCGGTGGTGCTGCGGGTCAGCGCGCAGTACCCGCTGACGGTCGACCCGGGCGCCTACATCGCCCACCAGGGGAACCTCAACCAGTCCTACCAGTCCGGGGTGACGTTCCGTACGTTCATGGGCGAGGGCGGCGGCGAGGCCTTCCAGATCCGCTTCGAGGGCGACGGCCTGGTCTACGTCCAGCCGAGCGAGCGGAACACGATCGCGGGGGATGTGTGACATGGCCTTCCGTGAGATCAACTCGAAGATGGTCGAGGCGACCGTGGAACCCGGGCAGCGGCTGTTCAGTCAGCGCGGGGCGATGCTCGCCTACAAGGGCGAGGTGTCCTTCACGCCCAACATGCAGGGCGGCCAGGGCGGCGTCATGTCGATGCTCGGCCGCCGGGTGGCGAACGAGGCCGCGCCCCTGATGTCCGTCGAGGGCAGCGGCACCGTGCTGTTCGGGCACGGCGGCCACCACGTCCAGGTCATCAACCTCACCGGCGACACCCTGTTCGTGGAGGCGGACCGGCTGCTCGCCTTCGAGGGCACCCTGGAGCAGGGCACCATGTTCATGGGCTCCCAGGGCGGCGTGATGGGCATGGTCCGCGGCCAGGTCAGTGGTCAGGGGCTGTTCACCACCACGCTCCGCGGACGCGGCTCGGTCGCGGTGATGGCGCACGGCGGGGTCATCGAGGTCCCCATCACCCCGCAGCGCCCCGTCCACGTCGACCCGCAGGCGTACGTCGCCCACCACGGCGACGTACGCAACAAGCTGTCCACCGCACTGGGCTGGCGGGACATGGTGGGCCGCGGTTCCGGCGAGGCGTTCCAGCTGGAGCTAAGCGGCAGCGGTGCGGTGTACGTCCAGGCCTCGGAGGAGAAGCTGTGAGCATGTACGGGGCTCCGGGCGGCGGCCCGACGGTCTACGACCCGATGACGCTGCCGGTCGACGACAACGTCAACAACTACACCTTCTGCGTGGAGCTCAAGGGGAGCCAGTGGTTCCTGCAGAAGGGGAAGATGATCGCCTACTACGGCTCGATGGAGTTCAACGGCATCGGGCACGGCCGACTCGACCGTCTTGTCCGTACGTCCTTCCATTCGCCTCTGCACGCGAGCGACTGGGTCGTGGCGGAGGGCTCGGGCAAGATGCTGCTCGCCGACCGGGCCTTCGACGTGAACTCGTACGACCTGGAGAACGGCAATCTGACCATTCGCTCGGGCAACCTGCTCGCTTTTCAGCCAACTCTTGCCCTCAAGCAATCAATCGTGCCGGGTTTCCTGACGCTCATCGGAACCGGAAAGTTCGTGGCGGCATCCAACGGGCCGGTGGTGTTCATGGAACCCCCGATCCGGGTGGACCCGCAGGCGCTCGTCGGCTGGGCCGACTGCCCCTCCCCGTGCCATCACTACGACCACGGGTACATGACCGGCCTGATGGGCGGCCTACGTGCGATGACGGGCCTCGGCGGGGCCTCCGGCGAGGAGCACCAGTTCGAGTTCGTGGGGGCGGGCACGGTCCTGCTCCAGTCGTCGGAGGCGTTGATGGCCGAGCAGGCCACCGGAGCGGTCCCGCAGCAGGCGGGAGTACCCGGCGCCCACGGGGCGCCCACAGGCCCCGGACAGCAAGCCGGCGCACCGCGTCTTCCCGGACAGCTCGGAGACCTCCAGCGTCGCTTCGGGCTGTGAGCGGTAGTCTGCGGAGTGTGACGTCGAACGTGTGCGCGCCGCCGTCACGCCACCCTCACTAGTTCACCTTTCAACTTCTTAGGTAGACTTCATTCATGGAGACCGAGACGGCCACCCACTGGCTGACCGATGCGGAGCAGTGCGCCTGGCGCACCCACCTGGAGGTCAACAGGCTGTTGACGTACCAGCTCGAAAAGGACCTGCAACCGTTCGGCCTGACGATGAACGACTACGAGATCCTGGTCAATCTCTCCGAGTCGGAGGGCGTCCGGATGCGGATGAGCGACCTCGCGGCGGCCACCCTCCAGTCGAAGAGCCGCCTCTCCCACCAGATCACCCGGATGGAGAACGCGGACCTCGTGCGGCGCGAGAACTGCGAGTCGGACCGCCGCGGTCTGTTCGCGGTGCTCACCGAGCACGGCATGGAGACGATGAAGAAGGTCTCGCCGCATCATGTGGCGTCGGTGCGGAGGCACTTCATCGATCTGATCTCCCCCGAGTCCCTGGTGGAACTCGACAAGTCCCTGAAGCCGATCGCGGAGCACCTGCGGGGGCACCGCGGCCGTCCGTGACCCGGGCGTCCCACGCCTGAAGGGCTTCTAGAGGAGCGGCAGGCGGAGTTCGAACAGGGCTCCGCCTGTCGGCGCGTCACGGACCGTGAGCGTGCCGCCGTGCCGTACGGCGACGTCCCGGGCGATGGCGAGCCCGAGCCCGGCACCGCCTTCGTCGCGGCTCCGGGCGTCGTCGAGCCGTACGAACCGCTCGAAGATCCGCTCCCGGTCGCCCTCGGGCACGCCGTCCCCGTCGTCGGCGACCCCGGCGACCGCCCACCGGCCCTCGCGGCGCACGCTCACCGTGACCGTCGAGCGGGCGTGCCGCCGCGCGTTGTCCAGCAGGTTGGTGAATACGCGCTCCAACTGGCTCCGGGAGCCGGCGACTTCCACCATTTCCACGGCTTCCGGCACGTCCGACGCCTGCGCCGCGGGCGTCGCTTCCGTCTTGTCGGATGTCTCCATTCGCACGCCCGGCCGTCCCTCGGTCTCCTCCCGCACCAGCGCGGCCAGGTCGAGACGGGCGTCGGCGACGGGCCGCTCCCCCGCGTCGAGCCGGGCGAGCAGCAGCAGATCGGCGGCCAGCCGCTGAAGCCGTACGGTGTCCTCGACCGCCCCCGGCACGTCCAGCAGTTCGGGGTGCGCGGCACCCACCTCCAACTGGGTGCGCAGGGACGCGATCGGGCTGCGCAGCTCGTGCGAGGCGTCGGCGACGAACCGGCGCTGCCGTTCCACGGAGGCCTCCAGGGCGGCCAGCGTCTCGTTCGTGGTGCGGGCCAGGCGCGCCACCTCGTCGCGCGTGTCCGGCACCGGTACCCGGAGGGCGAGGTCCTCGGAGGCGGTGATCGCGGCCATCTCCGCGCGGATGCCCTCCACCGGGCGCAGCGCGCGCCGGGTGCCCAGCCAGGTGACGCCCGCGACGACACCGAGCAGCAGCGGGAAGCCGATCAGCATGACGGTGGTCGCGGTGCCCACCGCGCTCTGCTCGGCGGACAGGGGGGCGCCGGCGTAGACCGTGAGCGTGCCCTCCTTCTCCGTCTCCACGTGGACTGCGGCGAAGCGGTAGTCGCCACTGTCCTGGTCGATCGTCGCCGAGCCGTTGGTGAAGGTGGTCTTGTCGTCGATCTCGCCGATGTCGAGGGAGTCGCTCGCGTCGCCGTAGGAGTCGGAGTCGGAGTCGGAGTCGGCAGCGTCCGTCGAGGCGTCCGGGTCGGTCGGGTCGTCGTCGTCGGCCTCGGTCGCAGTCGCCGTCGCCGTCGCCGTCGCCGTCGCCGTCGAGGGTGCGGGCGTGGTCTTCGTTCTGGGCTTCACCGCGGTCGTCGCCGTGCCGCTGATGCGCTCCAGGTCCTTGGTGGACGCCAGGAGCGTGCCGCTCTCGTCGAGCACCTGGACCGGTTCCTCGTCCTCGTCCAGGTCCAGTCGCCTGGCCGTCGTCCCCACGGACAGCTGTCCGGCGACCGACCGCGCGGCGCGCTCGGCCTGGGTGCCGGCCTGCCCGATCAGGTTGGAGCGCAGGGACAGCAGTACGGCGGCCCCGGCCGCGACCAGGGCCATCGCGACGACGAGGGTGGCGGCGCAGGTCACCCGGGAGCGTACGGAGCCGAAGAGACGGCTCATCGCTGCTCCGTCTCCAGCCGGTAGCCGACGCCGCGGACCGTGCGGATGAGCTCGGCGCGCAGCTTGCGGCGCAGGGCGCTGACGTACACCTCGACGATGTTCGGATCGCCCTCGTACGCGAAGTCCCAGACGTGCTCCAGGATCTCGGACTTGGAGACCACCTCGCCGGCCCGCACCACGAGCTGCTCCAGGACGGAGAACTCCTTGGCGGTCAGCGCGATCTCCTCCTCCGCCAGGAAGACCCGGCGGGCGGCGGTGTCGATCTTCAGGTCGCCGTGCACCCACACGGGCGAGGCCCCGGCGCCCTGGGCGCGGCGCCGCAGCAGGGCCTTGATCCGGGCGACGAGGACGACGTAGGAGAACGGCTTGGTCAGGTAGTCGTCGGCGCCCGTGTCCAGGCCCTCCGCCTCGTCGTACTCGCCGTCCTTGGCGGTGAGCATCAGGATCGGCACCTCGTGGCCCGCGGCGCGCAGGGCCGCGCAGACGCGGTAGCCGTTGAGGCCGGGCAGCATGATGTCGAGGATGACCAGGTCGTACGTGCCCTCGGTGGCCCGGTGCAGTCCCTCCCGGCCGTCGTGGACCACGTCCACGGCGTACCCCTCGGCCGTCAGGCCTCTGGCGAGCGACAGGGCCAGCCGCTTCTCGTCCTCCACGATCAACAGGCGCATGCGTAAAGATTCGCAAAGTGAAGCTGAAGATGTCTTCAGGGGGCTTCAGGTTCCTCTCAGCGTCGATCGGCCATGTTGGTGAACGTCGAAAGCGAAACGAAGCGTTCGAAGCGGTAACCAAGCATGACGAAGCCGTACGACTCTGGAGGAACCTCATGAAGCGCAACATCGTGATCGCCACCGTCACGGCCGCGGCTCTGGTCGGGGGCGGTACGGCCACGGCCCTCGCGGTGTCGGGGGACAGCGAGGGAACGGCGCGGCAGGCGGACGTCCGGGCGGCCGGTACGGCTGCTCAGGACGACGACGCCAACGACGTCGACGACGCGGATGACGTCGACGACAAGGACGACGCCAACGACAAGGACACCGACGACGCCGCCCGTGTGTCCGGTGACGTGACGGCGGCCGAGGCCATCCGCGCCGCGCTGAAGCACACGTCGGGTACCGCCGTCTCCGTCGACCTGGACGACCAGGACGACGCCGGACCGCTCGTCTGGGACGTCGACGTGCTCGGCGGCGGCAACAACTGGACCAGCGTGCGGATCGACCCCGCCACCGGCAAGGTCCTCGGCTCCCACACCGAGCGGGACCAGGACGACACCGCCGAGGTGCGGGCCGCGCTGAAGGGCGCGTCCGTGACGGCCGTCGAGGCTGCCGAGGCCGGGGCCGGCAAGGGCACCGTGACGTCCGTGGACCTGGACGAGGACGGCACCTCGAAGGGCTGGGACGTGGAGACGCGTGCCTCCGGCAAGGCCGAGCAGGACTGGAACGTCGACCTGAAGACCGGCAAGGTCACGGCGGACCGTTCCGACGTCGCCGACGACAACGACGCTGACGACAGCGACGACGACTCCGACAGCTGACGTACGGTGCGGCGAGTGGAGGGGGCGGGCCCGGGAAGGGGCCGCCCCCTCCGGCCTTTCCCGTGCCTGAGGGCCGGCGTCCCGGACTTCCGCTTCGGCCCTGAACGGTCTCGTCCTCAGACGCCGGACGGGCTGGAGGTGACCGCGGCGATCAGCGCCGCTCCTGCCGCCACGCCGCCCGCCACCGCGAAGCACGCCCCGAGCGGGAGTCGCTCGACCAGAACCCCCATCGTCGCCGCCCCTGTCGAACTCCCCGCGTTGACGGCCGTGTTGACCCACGCCCCCGCCTGCGTACGGAAGCCGGCGGGGGCGGCGGCGTCGGCGATCAGGTAGGCCGTGGTCAGGGCGGGGGCCACGAAGAGGCCCGCCAGCGCCGCCGCTGCCACGAGGGCGGGCAGCCCGGGGGCCAGTCCGGCGGCGGCGAGGGTGAGGCCGAGGCCCACGGCCGACAGGGGGAGCCGGATCCGGGCCGGGGTGCGCCAGTCCACCGCCCCGTTGAGCAGGCCGCCCACCGCGCTGCCCGCCGACAGGGCCGCGAGCACCCAGGCGACGGATTCGTCCCCGAGGTGCCGCTCCCCGGCGAAGGCGACGACGAGCAGGTCGACGGCGCTGAGGGAGAGGCCGACTCCGGCCGCGACGACGATCGGTTGCAGCAGCGCCCGCCCCGGCCTCAGGGATGCCCGTCGGTCCTTGCGGACGGACCCGCTCCCGGGCACCGCGGAGACGGCCGGTGACCTGACGAAGGCCAGGGTGCCCACCGCCATGAGGCACGCGCCCAGCGCCACCGCGACGGCGGGCGGGGCCACGCCGACCAGGACGCCCACCAGCAGCGGACCGGTGACGAACAGGAGTTCCTCCGCGACCCCGTCCAGGCTGTACGCGCGTTGCAGCAGGAGCCGGTCCTCGACGAGTCGGCCCCACACCATGCGCATCGTGGGTCCGAGCGGCGGCGCGCAGGCACCGGCGAGGGCGGCCAGGACGCCGAGCGGCAGCGCGGGCGAGCCCGGATGCCGGCCGGTGACCGCCAGCGCGCCGAGCAGGGCCGCGCACAGCAGGGCCATGGGCGGCAGAGCCCGGCGCGGACCGTGGCGGTCGACCAGCGCGGCCCGGTACGGCGACAGGAGCACGACCGTGGCGCCGAACACGGCCATGACGACACCGGCGACGGCGTACGACCCGGTCGCCCGGGTCACGCAGAGCATCACGGCGAGGGGTGCGACGCCGTACGCCAGCCGGGCGGCGAGGGCGGACGCGAAGGTGCGGCGGGCGTGCGGGGTGCGGAGTACGGCGGCATACGAAGGCCGCGGAGGCACGACGGTGGACACGGGGAGAGTTCCTCTACGGGGAGGCGGGAGAAGGGACGCCGAAGTGCCGCGACGGCCACGGCGGGTGCCGGGTGCGGTCGCGGGCTCGGGCGTGCCTAAGCCAGGGGGAGGAACATGTGGCTCAACGTAGCAGCGGGTCGGGCGGGGCGGCGAGGGGATTCGGGGGCGGTCAGCTCTCGGTGAGGCCCGCCACCAGTTCGTCCGCCGCCCGGTACGGGTCGAGCTCGCCGGCCACGATCCGTTCGGCCAGCGCGTCGAGCCGGCGGTCGCCGTGCAGGTCGCCGATGCGTTCGCGCAGGGCCGTGACGGCGATGGTCTCCACCTCGCGGGCGGCGCGGGCGCGGCGGCGCTCGGCCAGGACGCCCCGCTCCTCCATCCAGGCGCGGTGCTTCTCCAGTGCCTCGACCATCTCGTCGATGCCCTCGGAGCGGGCGGCGACCGTCTTGACGATGGGCGGGCGCCAGTCGCCGGGGCCGCGGGACTCTCCGAGGCCGAGCATGTGGTTGAGCTCGCGGGCGGTGGCGTCCGCGCCGTCGCGGTCGGCCTTGTTGACGACGTAGACGTCGCCGATCTCCAGGATTCCGGCCTTGGCGGCCTGGATGCCGTCGCCCATGCCGGGGGCGAGGAGGACGACGGAGGTGTCTGCCTGGGAGGCGATCTCGACCTCGGACTGGCCGACGCCGACGGTCTCGACGATGATCACGTCGCAGCCGGCCGCGTCCAGGACGCGGATCGCCTGCGGGGCGGCCCAGGCGAGGCCGCCGAGGTGGCCTCGGGTGGCCATGGAGCGGATGTAGACACCGGGGTCGGAGGCGTGGTCCGACATCCGGACGCGGTCGCCGAGCAGGGCGCCGCCGGAGAACGGGGACGACGGGTCGACGGCCAGGACGCCGACCCGCCTGCCCTGCTTGCGGTAGGCGGTGACGAGCGCGGAGGTCGACGTGGACTTGCCCACGCCGGGCGAGCCCGTCAGCCCCACCACGTACGCCCCGCCGGTCAGCGGGGCCAGGGTCGCCATGATCTCCCTGAGCTGCGGGGACGCCCCCTCCACCAGGGAGATCAGCCGGGCCACGGCCCGCGGCCGGCCTTCCCTGGCCTGGGCGACCAGCGAGGAGACGTCCTGCATCACAGCTCCGTTCGGAGAATTCGCGTGCCGAGGGTACGGGGGTACGGAAGGTGTCAGACCTTGGGTACCCGCACGATCAGCGCGTCACCCTGACCGCCGCCGCCGCAGAGCGCCGCCGCGCCCACGCCACCGCCGCGCCGCTTCAGCTCCAGGGCCAGGTGCAGGACCAGGCGGGCGCCGGACATGCCGATCGGGTGGCCGAGGGCGATGGCACCGCCGTTGACGTTCACCCGATCCGTGGACACCCCGAGGTCCTTCATTGACTGGACGGCGACGGCGGCGAAGGCCTCGTTGATCTCGATCAGGTCGAGGTCGGAGACCTCCAGGCCGTCCTTCTTCAGGGCGTGCAGGATGGCGTTGGACGGCTGCGACTGGAGCGAGTTGTCCGGTCCCGCCACATTGCCGTGGGCGCCGATCTCGGCGATCCACTCCAGGCCGAGCTCCTGCGCCTTGGTCTTGCTCATCACCACGACCGCGGCGGCGCCGTCGGAGATCTGCGAGGCCGAGCCCGCGGTGATGGTGCCGTCCCGGGTGAACGCGGGGCGCAGCTTGCCGAGCGACTCCGCGGTGGTCTCCCCGCGGATGCCCTCGTCGTTGCTGAAGACGACCGGGTCGCCCTTGCGCTGCGGGATCTCCACGGGGGTGATCTCGGCCTCGAACAGGCCGTTCTTCTGGGCGGCGGCGGCGCGCTGGTGGGACAGGGCGGCGATCTCGTCCTGCTCGGGGCGCAGGATGCCGAGGCGGGTGTTGTGCTTCTCCGTGGACTCGCCCATGGCGATGTTCTCGAAGGCGTCGGTGAGACCGTCGTACGCCATGGCGTCGAGCATCTCGATCGCCCCGTACTTGAAGCCCTCGCGGGACTTCGGGAGCAGGTGGGGGGCGTTGGTCATGGATTCCTGACCGCCGGCGACGATCACGTCGAACTCGCCGGCGCGGATGAGCTGGTCGGCGAGGGCGATGGCGTCGAGGCCGGACAGGCACACCTTGTTGACGGTGAGCGCCGGGACGTTCATGGGGATGCCGGCCTTGACCGCGGCCTGGCGTGCCGGGATCTGCCCCGCCCCGGCCTGGAGCACCTGGCCCATGATCACGTACTGCACCTGGTCGCCACCGATTCCCGCACGGTCGAGGGCGGCCTTGATCGCGAAGCCGCCGAGGTCGGCTCCGGAGAAGGACTTCAGCGAGCCCAGCAGGCGTCCCATGGGCGTCCGGGCGCCCGCGACGATCACCGAGGTCGTGCTGTTCGAACCAGTCATGAGGTGCGATCCCCTTACCGGCCTGCACAGGCCGAGGAGTGAACGAGGGTTTACTTCGAATGTACTGAGTGGCACTCCGTGCCGTCACCGGGCCGTCGGTGTGATCGCGCGCACGTTGCGTAACCATCCCGGCCGCGCTGCACTGAATCCATGCTGACGCGAATCGACCACATCGGGATCGCCTGTTTCGACCTCGACAAGACCGTCGAGTTCTACCGGGCCACGTACGGCTTCGAGGTGTACCACTCCGAGGTCAACGAGGAGCAGGGCGTGCGCGAGGCCATGCTCAAGATCAACGAGACGTCCGACGGCGGGGCCTCCTACCTGCAGCTTCTGGAGCCGACCCGGGAGGACTCCACCGTCGCGAAGTGGCTCGCGAAGAACGGCGAGGGGGTGCATCACATCGCTTTCGGTACGGCGGATGTGGACACCGAGGCCGCGGACGTCCGCGGGAAGGGCGTACGCGTTCTGTACGAAGAGCCGCGAATCGGTTCCATGGGGTCACGGATCACCTTCCTGCACCCAAAGGATTGCCACGGCGTACTGACAGAACTGGTCACTTCGGCGCCCGTTGAGTCACCTGAGCACTGACCCTCGTACATATGGGCCGGTAGGGTTGGTGGCGGTTGCCGCTCCTGCCAGGGCGACCAGGGTCCTGCCATGACGGCGGGACCCGGCCGGGGTCCGGGTTTCGGGGGACGAGCGTCGGGGCAGTAGCCCATGCTCCGCCGTTGATCTGACACCATTCCCCGGGAGCCCCGTCCGTCGGTCGGACGGAGCTCGTACGGAGAGACTTGCGACCAGGGGACGGATGGGACCGCGCAGTGCGGGGCTACGAGAGCCAGGAGCGGGAACCGGCGGCTGACGTCGACCACCTCACTCGTTTCGAAGCCGAGATGAAGCGGCTGAAGACCGAGCGGGAAAAGGCGATCCAGCATGCCGAGGACCTCGGCTACCAGGTCGAGGTGCTGCGCGCCAAGTTGCACGAGGCGCGGCGCACCATCATGTCCCGGCCCGCGTTCGACGGCGGCGACATCGGCTACCAGGCCGAGCAGTTGCTGCGGAACGCTCAGGTCCAGGCCGACCAGTTGCGCCAGGAGGCCGAGCGCGAGCTGAGCCAGGCCCGGGCGCAGACCCAGCGGATCCTCCAGGAGCACGCCGAACAGGCCGCCCGGCTCCAGGCGGAGCTGCACCAGGAGGCGGTCACCCGCCGCCAGCAGCTCGACCAGGAGCTGTCGGAGCGCCGCCAGACCGTCGAGTCGCACGTCAACGAGAACGTGGCCTGGGCCGAGCAGCTCCGCGCCCGCAGCGAGCAGCAGGCCCGCCGGCTCCTGGACGAGTCCCGTGCCGAGGTCGAGCAGGCCATGAGCGGGGCCCGCACCGAGGCCGAGCGGGTGACCTCCGAGGCCCGCCAGCGGCTGCAGAGCGAGGCCGAGTCGGCCCGCGCCGAGGCCGAGCAGTTGCTGCGCCGGGCCCGCACGGACGCCGAGCGCCTGTTGAACGCGGCCTCGACGCAGGCCCAGGAGGCCACCGACCACGCCGAGCAGCTGCGTACCTCCACCTTCTCCGAGTCGGACTCGGCCCGCCGTGAGGCGCAGGAGCTGAGCCGGACCGCGGAGCAGCGCCTCGCCGAGGCCGACACCGCGCTGCGTGAGGCGCGCTCCGAGGCGGAGAAGCTGGTCGCCGAGGCCAAGGCCGCCGCCGAGAAGGCGCTGTCGAGCGCGGAGTCGACCAACGAGCAGCGCACCCGCACGGCCAAGGAGCAGGTCGCCCGGCTGGTCACCGAGGCCACCAAGGAGGCCGAGGCGACCAAGGAGTCCGCCGAGCAGATCGTCGCGGACGCCCGCGCCGAGGCCGAGAAGGTGCTCGACGAGGCGGCCGAGAAGGCCCGCACCCTCACCGCCGAGGAGAGCGCGACCCAGCTGTCCAAGGCGGCCAAGACGGCCGAGGACGTCCTGAACCGGGCGCAGGAGGACGCGCAGAACACCACCAAGGCCGCCGCCGAGGAGGCCGAGCGGATCCGCACCGAGGCGGAGACCGAGGCGGACCGGCTGCGTGCCGAGGCGCACGACATCGCCGAGCAGCTCAAGGGCACGGCGAAGGACGACACCAAGGAGTACCGCGCCAAGACGGTCGAGCTCCAGGAGGAGGCCCGTCGGCTGCGCGGCGAGGCCGAGCAGCTGCGTGCCGAGGCGGTCGCCGAGGGCGAGAAGATCCGCGCGGAGGCCCGCAAGGAGGCCGTCCAGCAGATCGAGGAGGCGGCCCGGACCGCCGAGGAACTGCTCGGCAAGGCCCGCCAGGACGCGGACGAGCTGCGCCAGAAGGCCACCACGGACAGCGAGAAGGTCCGTACGGAGGCCATCGAGCGGGCGACGACCCTGCGCCGGCAGGCCGAGGAGACCCTGGAGCGCACCCGCAAGGAGGCCGAGCGGCACCGCGCCGACGCGGTCGAGCAGTCCGAGGCCATCACGGCCGACGCCGAGCGGGCCGCCCGCGAGCTGCACGAGGAGACCGAGCGGGCCATAGAGGCCCGCCGCGTGGAGGCCGCCGAGGCACTGACCCGGCTGCACACCGAGGCCGAGGAGCGCCTCGCCGCCGCCGAACAGGCGCTCACCGACGCCCGGGACGAGGCCACGCGGATCCGCCGCGAGGCCGCCGAGGAGAGCGAGCGGCTGCGCGGCGAGGCCGCCGAGCGGATCCGCACCCTCCAGCAGCAGGCCGAGGCGGAGGCCGAACGGCTGCGCACCGAGGCCGCGTCCGACGCCTCCGCCTCCCGTGCGGAGGGCGAGTCCGTCGCCGTACGGCTGCGGTCCGAGGCGTCCGCGGAGGCCGAGCGGCTGAAGTCGGAGGCGCAGGACACCGCCGACCGGCTGCGCGCGGAGGCGCAGGCCGCCGCCGAGCGGCTGGCGACGGAGGCCACGGAGACGCTGGCCGCCGCGCAGGAGGAGGCGAGCCGGCGTCGCCGCGAGGCCGAGGAGCTGCTCGGTTCGGCCCGCGAGGAGGCCGGCCAGGAGCGCGAGCGGGCCCGCGAGCAGAGCGAGGAACTGCTGGCCTCGGCGCGCAAGCGCGTCGAGGAGGCGCAGACCGAGGCCGTCCGGCTGGTCGAGGAGGCCGACCGGCGCGCCAACGAGATGGTGTCGGCGGCCGACCAGCACGCCCAGCAGGTACGGGACGCGGTCGCGGGGCTGCACGAGCAGGCCCAGGAGGAGATCACCGGACTGCGCTCGGCCGCGGAGCACGTGGCGGAGCGCACCCGCCGGGAGGCCGAGGAGGAGTCGGACCGGGTCCGTGCCGACGCCTACTCCGAGCGGGAGCGGGCCACCGAGGACGCCAACCGGGTCCGGCGCGAGGCGGCCGAGGAGACGGACGCCGCCAAGGCGCTCGCCGAGCGCACGGTGTCCGAGGCCATCTCGGACGCGGAGCGCCTGAGGTCGGACGCGTCCGAGCACGCCCAGCGGGTGCGCACGGAGGCGTCGGACGCCATCGCCGAGGCCGACCAGGCGGCGGCGCGGACCCGGGCGGACGCCCGGGAGGACGCCAACCGTCTCCGGTCGGACGCGGCGACCCAGGCCGACACCCTCATCACCGAGGCCCGCAACGAGGCCGAGCGGCTCACCACCGACACGATCAACGACACCGACCGGCTGCGCCAGGACACGGTCGCCGAGGCGGAGCGGCTGCGGTCGGAGACGGTCGCCGAGGCCGAGCGGGTCCGGTCCGAGGCCAGGGCCAAGGCCGACCGGCTGCTCGGGGAGGCCACCGGCGACGCGGAGCGGCTGCGCGCCGAGGCCGCCGACACCGTCGGCGCGGCCCAGCAGCACGCCGAGCGGGTCCGCAACGAGTCCGAGCGGGTCAAGGCGCAGGCCCGGTCGGAGGCCGAGCGGGTCACCACGGCGGCGCGCGAGGAGGCCGAGCGCACCCTCGACGAGGCCCGCAAGGACGCCAACAAGCGGCGCTCCGAGGCGGCCGAGCAGGTCGACACCCTCATCACGGAGACCGCCGCCGAGGCCGACAAGCTGCTCACCGAGGCACAGCAGCAGGCGCAGAAGACCACCGCGGAAGCGGAGGCGCAGGCCGACAGCATGGTCGGCGCGGCCCGCACCGAGGCCGACCGGGTGGTGTCCGAGGCGACGGTCGAGGGCAACGCGCGGGTGGAGAAGTCCCGTACGGACGCGGACGAGTTGCTCGTCGGCGCGCGCCGGGACGCCACCGCGATAAGGGAGCGCTCCGAGGAGCTGCGCAACCGCATCACGGCGGAGATCGAGAGCCTGCACCAGCGGGCCCGCCGCGAGGCCGCCGAGACCATGAAGACGACCGGTGACCGCTGTGACGCGCTCATCAAGGCCTCCGAGGAGCAGCTCGCCAAGGCCGAGGCGAAGGCGAAGGAGCTGGTGTCGGAGGCCAACTCCGAGGCCGGCAAGGTGCGTATCGCCGCCGTCAAGAAGGCCGAGGGTCTCCTCAAGGAGGCCGAGCAGAAGAAGGCGGCGCTCGTCCGGGAGGCCGAGGAGCTGAAGGCGGAGGCGATCCGCGAGGCGAAACGCACCGTCGAGGAGGGCAAGCGCGAGCTGGAGATCCTGGTGCGCCGGCGCGAGGACATCAACGCCGAGATCTCCCGTGTCCAGGACGTCCTGGAGGCGTTGGAGTCCTTCGAGGCCCCCGTGGGAGGCAAGGACGGCGTCAAGGCGGGCGCCTCGGTCGGTGCCCCTCGTTCGGGTGGCAAGCCGTCGGACGGCTAGGCCGGTCCGGGAACGCCGTACGAGCGGCGAGCGGATTCGGGTGTGTTCTGGGGCCTTTGACCAAGTCTTTGGCAAGTGGTCCGCGGGTTAGCCACCCAAAAGGGGTGTCATTCTCCAGATCAAACACGCATCCGCTCGATGACACACCGCTTCGGCCCCTAGGATTCCACCTATCACCTCACCGGTCTCATTCGACAGGAACCCCATGAGCGACACTTCCCCCTACGGCTTCGAGCTTGTGCGGCGTGGGTACGACCGCGCTCAGGTGGACGAACGCATTTCGAAGCTCGTCTCCGACCGTGACAGCGCTCTGGCCCGTATCACTGCTCTTGAAAAGCGCATCGAGGAACTGCACCTTGAGACGCAGAACGCCCAGGCCCAGGTAAGCGACGCCGAGCCGTCGTACGCCGGTCTCGGCGCGCGCGTCGAGAAGATCCTCCGCCTCGCCGAGGAGGAGGCGAAGGATCTGCGTGAGGAGGCCCGTCGCGCCGCCGAGCAGCACCGCGAGCTTGCCGAGTCGTCGGCCCAGCAGGTCCGCAACGACGCGGAATCGTTCGCTGCGGAGCGCAAGTCCAAGGCCGAGGACGAGGGCGTCCGGATTGTCGAGAAGGCCAAGAGCGACTCCTCCCAGCTGCGCCAGGAGGCGCAGAAGGACGCGCAGCAGAAGCGCGAGGAGGCGGACGCCCTCTTCGAGGAGACCCGCGCCAAGGCCGCTCAGGCCGCCGCCGACTTCGAGACGAACCTCGCCAAGCGCCGCGAGCAGTCGGAGCGCGACCTGGCGTCCCGTCAGCAGAAGGCGGAGAAGCGTCTCGCGGAGATCGAGCACCGCGCGGAGCAGCTTCGCCTGGAGGCGGAGAAGCTGCGCACGGACGCCGAGCGCCGTGCCCGTCAGACCGTCGAGACGGCTCAGCGCCAGGCCGAGGACATCGTGGCCGACGCCAACGCCAAGGCGGACCGCATCCGTTCGGAGTCCGAGCGCGAGCTGGCGGCTCTCACCAACCGCCGCGACTCCATCAACGCCCAGCTGACGAACGTGCGCGAGATGCTCGCCACGCTCACGGGCGCCGCGGTGGCCGCTGCCAGCACGCCGGTCGACGACGAGCCGATCTCCCGGGGTGTCCCGGCTCAGCAGTCCCGGTAGGCGTGTGACGTAGGACGACGAAGGCCCGCATCCGCCACGCAGGGGATGCGGGCCTTCGTCGTGCACGGCGCCGGGGCGGGAGCCGGCCGCTCCCGCCTCCGGCGACGGCTTTCACCTTTCTTGCCGTCCTCTTCGGTCTCTGTTTGCCCATTCGGGTGGCAATGGGCGAGGGCCGGTCCTAGCGTGGGGCGCATGATCGAGATCGAGGGGCTGACCAAGCGGTACGGCGAGAAGGTGGCGGTCAACAACCTGACGTTCACCGTCAGACCGGGCATCGTGACGGGCTTCCTCGGGCCCAACGGCGCGGGCAAGTCGACGACCATGCGGATGATGCTGGGGCTCGACCGGCCCACGGCCGGGGACGTCCGTATCGACGGCAGGCACTACGACCAGCTCGCGGACCCGCTGACGTACATCGGCGCCCTGCTGGACGCGAAGGCCATGCACGGCGGGCGCAGCGCCTTCAACCACCTGCTGTGCCTCGCGCAGAGCAACGGCATCCCCAGGAGCCGGGTGCACGAGGTGCTGGACACGGTGGGCCTCACCTCGGTCGCGAAGAAGAAGGCCAAGGGCTTCTCGCTCGGGATGGGGCAGCGTCTGGGCATCGCGGGCGCGCTGCTCGGCGATCCGCGGATCCTGATGTTCGACGAGCCGGTCAACGGCCTCGACCCCGAGGGCATCCACTGGATCCGCAACCTGATGAAGGCGCTGGCCGCGCAGGGGCGGACCGTGTTCGTCTCCTCGCACCTGATGAGCGAGATGGCGCTGACCGCCGACCATCTCGTCGTGATCGGACAGGGGCGGCTGCTGGCCGACACCTCCATGGCCGACTTCATCGCGCAGAACTCGCGGTCCTACGTCCGGATCCGCTCCCCCCATCGTGAGCGGCTGCTCGACACCCTGCACGAGGCCGGGATCACCGTCGTGGAGACCGGCAACGGCACGCTGGAGGTCGACGGCGCGAAGTCCGAGCAGATCGGCGAGCTCGCGGCGCAGCACCAGATCGTGCTGCACGAGCTGAGCCCGCAGCGGGCCTCCCTGGAGGAGGCGTTCATGCAGTTGACCGCGGAGTCGGTCGAGTACCACGCGCATTCCGACACCCCCACCGCGCAGCAGCCGCAGGCACAGCCTGGGCCGCAGTGGGGCGACGGCTGGAAGGGGAACTGACCATGGCGGCGCTCCAGATCGTCCGGTCCGAATGGACCAAGATCCGGTCGGTGGCCTCCACCGTGTGGACGCTCTCCCTGGCCGTGGTCGTCACCATCGCCCTCGGCATGCTGATCTCGGCGCTGTCGAAGAGCGAGTTCGACAAGATGAGCCGCGGCGACCAGCTCTCCTTCGACCCGACATACATCAGCTTCGCGGGCATGAGCCTCGGCCAGCTCGCGATGATCGTGTTCGGGGTGCTCGTCGTGTCGAACGAGTACAGCACCGGCATGATCCGCACCTCGCTGGCCGCCGTACCGCGGCGCGGCACCTTCCTGTTCAGCAAGATCGTGGTCGCTACGGGGCTCTCGCTGGTCGTCGGCCTGGCCACCAGCTTCGTCACCTTCTTCCTGGGCCAGGCGATGCTGGGCACCCACAAGGCGGAGATCGGCGACTCGGGTGTGCTGCGCGCGGTGATCGGCGGCGGCCTCTACATGACCCTCATCGCGATGTTCTCGATGGGCGTCGCCGTGATGCTGCGCTCGCCGATGCTGTCGCTGGGCATCCTGATGCCGTTCTTCTTCCTGATCTCCAACATCCTGGGCAATGTCTCGGCGACCAAGGACATCGGCCGGTTCCTGCCCGACCAGGCCGGCAGCAAGATCATGCAGGTGGTCCCGCCGCTCGACGACGACACCCCGTACGGTCCCTGGGGCGGCCTCGGCATCATGGCGTTGTGGGTGGCGGTGGCGCTGATCGGTGGTTATGTCCTGTTGAAGAAGCGGGACGCGTGAAGCCTGGGCTTTGCTTTCATTTGAGCGGAACCGTCAGCGCCCCGATAAGCTCCTAACCCTTACGGGGGGCGTGTGCCCCGCTGTCCTGAACCTTGCGATGGGTGCGGAGCATGATCGAGGCAGTCGGCCTGACCAAGCGCTACGGCGACAAGACCGCTGTGTACAACCTTTCCTTCCAGGTGCGGCCCGGTGCCGTCACCGGCTTCCTCGGGCCCAACGGCTCGGGCAAGTCGACGACGATGCGGATGATCCTCGGCCTGGACAACCCCAGCTCGGGCCAGGTGACGATCGGCGGCTACCCGTACCGCAGGCTGCCGAACGCCGCCCGCCAGGTCGGCGCGCTGCTCGACGCCAAGGCCGTGCACGGCGGTCGTGCCGCCCGCAACCACCTGCTGTGTCTGGCCCAGCTCTCCGGCATCCCGGCCCGCCGGGTGGACGAGGTGCTCGGGGTGGTCGGCCTCCAGGACGTGGCGCGAAAGCGCTCCAAGGGCTTCTCCCTGGGCATGGGCCAGCGGCTCGGCATCGCCGCCGCGCTGCTCGGCGACCCCCAGGTGCTGCTCTTCGACGAGCCCGTCAACGGCCTCGACCCCGAGGGCATCCTCTGGGTGCGCAACCTGATGAAGGCGCTCGCGGCGGAGGGCCGTACGGTCTTCGTCTCCTCGCACCTCATGAGCGAGATGGCGGTGACCGCCGACCATCTGATCGTGATCGGGCGCGGCCAGCTGCTCGCCGACATGAGCATCAAGGACTTCATCTCGGCCAACTCGGCCGACTTCGCGCGGGTCCGTACGCCCGACACCGACCCGCAGCTGCGCGAGAAGCTGTCCGCCGCGCTCACCGAGGCGGGCGGGCACGTCATGTCGGAGCACGACGGCGGGCTGCGGGTGACGGGGCTGCCGCTGCCGCGCATCAGCGACATCGCGCACGACAGCGACGTACGCCTGTGGGAGCTGTCTCCGCACCAGGCCTCGCTGGAGGAGGCGTACATGCGGATGACGCAGGGCGCCGTCGACTACCGCTCGACCATCGACGAGAAGGCCGGGCTCCAGCAGCAGCCGCCGCCGGGCGCGCAGCCGCCCATGCCGGTGCCGGGGCAGGGTCAGCCGGGCTGGTACGCCCCGCCGCCGCCCCAGCAGGGCGGGCAGCCGTTCGCCCCGCAGGGGCAGCCTCAGGCGGGCCCCTACGGCGCTCCGGGCGCGGCCCCGGCCCCCGGCAACCCGTACGCCCCGCAGGCCCCGTACGCGCCGCAGGGGCAGGCTCCGGCCGCCGCGCAGCCCGTCGCGCCCGCCCAGGCCCCGGGAGCCCCGGCCTCCGCCCCCGTCGTCGCCGCCGACCCGAACAAGCCCGAGGACGCCCGATGAGCACCCCGCAGCCCCAGATGCCGCAGGCCGCAGCCACCTGGCAGGCGGCGCCCGGACCGTCGTTCCCGACGTACTCCTCGCCGATCCCGGTGGTGCGCACGCACCTCGGCCACGCGATCGCCTCCGAGTGGACGAAGATCCGCTCGGTGCGCTCCACGATGTGGACGCTCGGGGTGTTCGTGCTGCTCGTCGTCGGCATCGGCATCGGGACCGGCGCGCTGGTGGCCGCCACCGCGGGCCCGGAGGACCTGAGGGGCGAGAACCCGCTGTCGTTCGGCTTCTTCGGGCTGCTGGTCGGCAGCATGTGCCTCATCACGCTCGGCGTGCTGACCACGGCCTCGGAGTACGGCACCGGCATGATCCGGACCACGATGGTGGCCTGTCCCTCGCGCGGCCGGGTCCTCGCGGCGAAGGCGATCGTGTTCTTCTCGGTCGCCTTCGTGGTGACGCTGGTGTCGGTGCTGGTGGTCGCCCTGGCGGACGTCGCGATGCTGGACGGCGCGCGGGAGCCCTCGGGTCAGGAATGGCTGAAGGGCACGGTCGGCATCTCGCTCTACATGGCGCTGCTCGGTCTGATCTCGCTGGTGATCGGCTCGATCATCCGGCACTCGGCGGGCGCGATCACCATCATGATCGGCGCGCTGCTGGCCCCGCTGGTCATCGCGCTGTTCATGTTCTCGGAGTCGCTGGAGGGCCTGCGCCAGGCCCTGTTCGAGTACTCCATCCCGAACCAGCTGAGCGTCTTCTACTCCAACTCCCTCACCGAGTCCGGCCCGGCCGGCTGGGACCCGCTGTGGATCGCCCTCGGTGTGACGGCCGTCGCGTTCGCCGGTGCCTTCGCCCTGCTGGAGAAGCGGGACGTGTGAACCCGCGGGACGACTCGCGGGGGCTCTAGAACCTCGGCGCGTTCCTGGACCGCTGCACCCGTGTGGTGCGGCGGTCCTTCGCGTTCCAGCAGGCCTTGTGCCAGTGCCGGCGCTCGTCGACGCCGGAGTGCTCGGGCCAGGCCACGACGTGCGGGACGCCGTCCGGGATCAGCTGCTCGCAGCCCGGGCAGCGGTACGCCTTGCCCTGGGCGCTCGCCCCGGCCACGTGCCGCACGCTCCACTGCTCGCCCTGCCAGTTCTCGGCGGACTGGAAGCCGCCGTAGCGGCCCGAACGGTCCTCCTCGGCGCTCCGGCCGGACGCGCCTGACGCACCAGCTCCCTTGGGTCGGTTGCGACGCGGGGACACGGGACACCTCACGGGGCTATACAGGAAGCAAGGGCTTTGTCCAGCCTACGCGGCGGGAGCGGGGGTAGACGTGGGGAACCAACCCCCACAAGTCCCCCACCATTACGGCCCATTCTGCAGACAATCCGCAAATCCCTTCGCCAGGCCGTGTCCTCGGCACGTGTCAGACGGTTATGCCCGGTGGGGGAGCTCCGCTCGGAGCCAAGGAAGCAGGAAAAGCTATGCACGTAGGAAGTTTCGTGTTGGCGGCCCAGTTCCCGGGGCAGGGCCAGGGGGAGGCGCTGCACCGGGCGGTCCGCTCGGCCGAGGTCGCCGAGGAAGCCGGTCTGGACGCCGTCTGGCTGGCCGAGCACCACTTCGTGCCGTACGGCACCTGTCCGTCGGCGATCACGCTGGCGGCGTTACTGCTCGGACGCACCCGGCGGCTCCGGGTCGGCACGGCGGTCAGCGTGCTGCCCACCACCCACCCCGTGACGCTCGGCGAACAGGCCGCGCTGCTGCACCTGACGAGCGGCGGGCGCTTCTCCCTGGGCGTGGGGCGCGGCGGGCCCTGGGTCGACCTGGAGGTGTTCGGTTCGGGCCTGGCGGCCTACGAGTCGGGCTTCCCGGAATCACTCGATCTGTTGGTGCGCTGGCTGCGCGAACCGTCCGTCGGGGCCGACGGCGAGCGGTTCGCCTTCCGCGAGGTCCCCGTCGTCCCGAGGCCCTCGGAGTCGTTGTCGGGCGCCGCGGGTCCCGAGGTCGTCGTGGCGTGCACCTCGCCGGCGAGTGTGCGGATGGCCGCCGAGCGCGGACTGGCGATGCTGCTCGGGATGCATGTGGGGGACGAGGAGAAGGCCGAGATGGTCGCCCTGTGGCGGCGGCACGCGCGCGCGGCGGGCCGTTCCCCGGAGGAGGTCCTGGGCGCGGCCCATGTGTCGGCCGGCGTCTGTCAGATCGCCGACCGGCGCCAGGACGCGGTGGAGGCGCTGACGAAGGCGATGCCCGGCTGGCTCAGGCAGGGGCTCGGCGCCCATGTCACGGTCGACGGGCGGGAGCGTCGGATGCGCGACCCGCTGGCGTACACCGAACTGCTCTGCGGACTGCACCCGGTGGGTACTCCGCGGCTGTGCGCCGACCGGCTCGCGGCGACCGCCGAGCGGACCGGCGTCTCCCGGTTCGCCCTGCTCACGGAGGGCTCCGGGGACCTTGCCGCCACCGAGGAGAACATCCGGCGGCTGGGTGTCGACGTCATCCCGCACCTCGGCTGAGACAGACCCGGACACCCGTCCACCACCTCGACCACCGGACTGCCAACGGGCCTGTCCGGCAGGGAGCTTGCCGCCCCGGTACTGATGCACCTCCCGCGTACGGAGCGGCAAGCAAGCGGCTCACCGCATCAGCAGTCCCGAAGTTCCGGCGACTGGTTCAGCAGCTGGTTGCGTGCCGAGGTGAAGCGGGCCAGCGTCTCGTCGACGGAGGCGTCCAGGGGGAACACCGCCACCCGGTGGCAGTTCTGGAACGCCAGCCGTACGCCGAAGTGCCGCTGCAGCGCGCCGCGTATCGCGTCACTCGCAAGCGCACGCAGCAGCTGGCCGCGTGCCTGCTCGTCCGGCGGGGGCGTCTGGTTGTCGGCGAACGGTCCGCCGTCGACCTTCAGCTGGGCCACCAGGGAGCTGATCATCCCCCATGCGTAGGGCAGGGAGGTCCGGACGCAGTCGACGAAGGCAGCTTCGTCGACCTCGCCTCGCTCGGCCTGTTCAAGTAGGGCCGGTGAGACGTCGAGCGACATGGGTTCTCCTCTCGCACCCCCGAGGCGCAGGGGTTGCCGGACAGATAGAGGGAGTTCGCGATGTCGAACACGCTCCGTACACAGTTCGCGACCTCCCGTCTACTACGGTAAGCAACGGACGGTGACGGCACCAGGAGAATGCGTACATAGCCAGGCCTCATTAGGCCCACAACCGGCCACAACCGAACAGGGGTGTTCCGGGCCGAATCGCGTGCACCTGCGCCCGTCGAGTAGCGTTGCCGACCATGCGTCTCGTCATCGCCCGATGCTCCGTCGACTACGCGGGCCGGCTCACCGCCCACCTTCCCTCGGCCCTCCGGCTGATCCTGGTGAAGGCGGACGGCAGCGTCTCCATCCACGCGGACGACCGGGCCTACAAGCCCCTGAACTGGATGTCACCGCCCTGCACGTTGAAGGAGGAGTCCGGGGACCTTCCCGACGGCGCGGAAGGCGTCTGGACCGTCATCAACAAGGCGGGCGAGAAGCTCATCATCACGATGGAGGAAGTTCTCCACGATTCCTCGCACGAACTGGGCGTGGATCCCGGCCTGATCAAGGACGGCGTGGAAGCACACCTCCAGGAGCTCCTCGCGGACCGCATCGAGACCCTCGGCGAGGGCTACACGCTCATCCGCCGCGAGTACATGACGGCCATCGGCCCGGTCGACATCCTCTGCCGGGACGCGGAGGGCGGGACCGTCGCGGTGGAGATCAAGCGGCGCGGGGAGATCGACGGCGTCGAGCAACTCACCCGCTATCTGGAGCTGTTGAACCGCGATCCCCATCTCGCCCCGGTCCGCGGCGTGTTCGCCGCCCAGGAGATCAAGCCGCAGGCCCGTGTCCTGGCGACCGACCGCGGCATCGGCTGCACGGTCCTCGACTACAACGCGATGCGGGGCATCGAGGACGACAAGCTGCGCCTGTTCTGACGCCCACTCCCCCACGACGCCCAAGGGCCCGGTCCGTCTCCTCGGACCGGGCCCTTCACGCGTGATGCCCGCACGGGGCGTCAGATCACCTGCTGCGGGCTGCCCGGCGACCCGGCCCCACCGCTCTCCGGGGCGCCGGCGGTGCTGCTGGTCTCCACCGGCGTGGGCTCCGGGCCGCCGGCCGAGTCGGAGGTCGACGGCTCGGTCGACGGGGCGCCCGTCGGCGTGGTCGACGGCCCGGTGTCCGTGGGCGTGGGTGTCGGGGTCGGGGTCGGCGTGGTCGACGGCGGCTTGGTGGGCGAGGACTGGGACGGCCTGGGCGTGGTCGGCTTGGTCGTCGTCGGCTTCGGCGAGGTCGACGTGCCGCTGCTCGGCCCCTGCGTCCCGCTCGGGTCGTCCGACGGCCCGCCCGAGCCCGTGGGCGTCGGGTCGTCGGAGGTGCCGTACGTGCCGTCCGGGCCGGGGTCGGTGGGCCCGGTGGCGGGGGAGCCGGTGTCGCCCTTGCCGTCGTCGTTCTTGGGGACGTCCGCGCCGAGGCTGCCGTCGTCGAGGCCCTGGCTGGCCGACGGGTTGACGCCGACCTGGTCGGAGGGGCTGTTCGGGTCGTTGTCGGAGGTGGCGCCGAGCGTCACCACCGTGCCGAGCACCGCCACGAGGAGCGCGCCGGCGCCGGCCGCCACCAGGTTGCGGCGGGCCAGGCCCATGAGGCCGCCCCTGGCCTTGTTGTGCGAGGCGGGGGACGACCTGGGCGCCGGGGACGGCGAAGCCGTCTGGTAGCTGACCAGGGTGGAGCTGTCGGTGGGCCGCTGAAGCTGCGGGAACGCGGCCGGGACGCCACCGGGCGGCGACTGCGACTCCTCGGACCGGGCGTCCGGCAGCTCCTCCCCCGCCATCGCAGCGAGGCCGGGCACGGTGCCCGAGCGGTCGGCGACCAGGGCGAGGGCGCGACGGCCGGCGACGGTGCCGCGCTTGTCGGCGAGGGCGCCGCGCAGGCCGATCGAGGCCTCCAGTTCGGCACGGGCCCGGTCGAACTGTCCGCCGCAGAGCGCGAGGATGCCCAACTCGTGATGGAAGTAGGCCTGTTCCGATACCTCGCCGGCGAGCTGGGAGGCTTCGGAGCCGAAGCGCAGCGCCGCCTCCCAGACGCCCCAGTGCCCGCCCGCGGCGAACGCCGGTGCCGCCGTGCGGGCCAGCCCCACGGTGGCGCTCTCCTCGTCCTCGGCGGGCGGTGTGGTGCCCGGCACGAGCAGCCGGAGGGCGGCGAGCAGGGCGTCGGCCTCGGCGCACACCCGTTCCGGGGTGACCGAGGGATGTCCGGCCCACCAGGCGTAGTGCCGGGCGGCGGTGAGGGCGCGGGCCTCGATGTCGTCGCCGTAGCCGGCGGCCTCCAGCTGGGTCTGGACGCCGGCGGCGAGGCGGTAGCGGGAGCCGACCGGGGAGACCAGACCGCAGGCGGCCAGCTCACCGAGGGCGGCGTCCGCGTGGGTGTCGCCGACGAGGGCGGGCAGGTGCGCCTGGTGGGGCACCTCGCCGCCGAGCGCGACGGCGAACCGCAGGGTGGCGCGCGCCGAGTCGCCGAGCCGGGCGGCGAGCAGCGGGGCGGGCGCGGCGGCCTCGCCGAGCGCGGGCAGCGGCGGGCTGTCGTCCTCGTCCGGTTCGAGAGCGGTGTCGAAGGGCGCGTCGAACGGTGCGTCGAAGGGCGCGTCCACCGGGGTGGCACCCGCGAAGACCCCGAACGCGTCGACGGCGCCGGCCCCGGCCCGCTGCCGGTCGCGCTGCCGCAGCAGGGCCCCGGCCTGGACGAACCGCAGCGGCAGGCCCTCGGACTCGAACCAGAGGTCTCCGGCCCAGTTGGCCTCTTCCTCGGTGAGGACCCGGCCGACGGCATGCTCCAGGAGCTCCACGCCGTCGGCGCGCTCCAGTCCGCCGAGGAAGACCTCTTCGAGTGCGGAGTCCGCGCTCGGGGCGGGCACGTCGGGCGTGGCCGCGACCAGGAAGGCGCACTCGGGTGTGGCGTCGAGCAGTTCGTCGAGGGAGGCGCCGCCGAACTCGACGTCGTCCAGGACGACGACCGCGCCGATCTCACGGACGAAGGAGATCAGTTCCGCCCGGTCCGGGCGGTGCAGGGGCGCGCTGTACACGGCGTAGAACAGGTCGTAGAGCAGATCGCTCGACGTGCGGTGGAAGCCGCTGAGGCGGATCACGCCGTCGGGGGCGAGGTCCGCGCAGTCCTCGGCGACCACGTCGAGGAGGCTGGTGCGGCCGGAGCCGGCGGGGCCGGTGAGGCGTACGGAACGGCCTCGGGCGAGCAGCCGTACCAGCCGCTCGCGCTCCTCCTGGCGGGCCAGCAGCGGCCGCTCGGGCTGGGCGGGACCGGGTGGGACCGGTGGGCCGGCCGCGCGGGCGACCTCGGCGCGTTCGGCCGCGCCGAGCTTCGCGGGGCTGCCGGGGCGCTCGCCCGGCGGGCAGGCCTCGATCTCGCTGCCGTCGACGGGGTTGACGGTGAGCAGGTAGTCGCCCGCGACCAGCTGCACGGTGCGGGCGAGTACGGGCGCCTGCTGTGCGAAGTCCGATGTCAGGGCGTCCCGGGGCGGCCGTCGGTTCGGCGCCTGGGCGTCACCGTCGTGGCCGTACTCCCCGGACTCCCGACTGTTCGGGTCCATAGGTTCAAGCCCCCAAAAAGCGTCGTGTGCCGGCTCCGGCCCCTCCCGGCCTGTTGCACACCGCGCTGTCGCCTCCGGTCCGGGCCCGCGTGAGGGTTGTCAGCTGCGGGCGACCGAACCCTAAACCTTTGCACAGTATCTACGACAGCCCGGGGTCCCGCGCCGCCCGAGACGTCACAGTCTCGTGAGGATTGCACCCGTCGTGTGCTTCGCAACCGGAACGCCCTGCTGCCTGGCCCCAGCCGTGCCGGGGGTCACACGCGGGGCAGTGACTCCACCCCGATGCCGCCTTCGATGGCGAGGATCCGGTGCAGCCGGGTGGCGACCAGCAGACGCTGCATCTGTGCTGGTACGTCGCGCAGCACGAGGCGTCGGCCGCAGCGGCCGGCACGCCGGTGCGCCCCCATGATCACCCCGAGGCCGGTGGCGTCCCAGGAGTCGAGCTCGGACAGGTCGAGCACGAGGTCGCCGACTCCGTCGTCGACGGCCGTGTGCAGGACCGTACGGGCGTCCGCCGCGCTGCGGACGTCGAGGCGGCCCCCGACGACCAGCTCGACGTGGTCGCCCCTGATGTACATATGCGCTCCCCGTGCGTCGTCTCGTGCTCCGCGGAAGTGAAAGGCCGGTGATGCAACCTCTGACTGCGTTGGGCGGTCAGAAGTTGCCGTCCGTAAGCGAACCGATACCGAATTCACCCAGGGGGGTGATGCCCCAGGGGCGTGTGCGGTTTCCGTGCCTGGTGCCGTGCTTGGTTCAGTGCTTGTAGAAGCCCTGCCCGCTCTTGCGACCGATGTCACCGGCGTCAACCATCCGGCGCATCAGCTCGGGCGGGGCGAACTTCTCGTCCTGGGACTCCGTGTAGATGTTGCTCGTGGCGTGCAGCAGGATGTCGACGCCGGTGAGGTCCGCCGTGGCGAGCGGGCCCATGGCGTGCCCGAAGCCCAGCTTGCAGGCCAGGTCGATGTCCTCGGCGGTGGCCACGCCCGACTCGTACAGCTTCGCCGCCTCGACGACGAGCGCCGAGATGAGACGGGTCGTCACGAAGCCGGCCACGTCACGGTTGACGACGATGCAGGTCTTGCCGACGGACTCGGCGAACTCCCGCGTGGTGGCGAGGGTTTCGTCGCTCGTCTTGTAGCCGCGCACCAGCTCGCACAGCTGCATCATCGGGACCGGTGAGAAGAAGTGCGCCCCGACCACGCGCTCCGGACGCTCCGTCACGGCCGCGATCTTCGTGATCGGGATGGCGGAGGTGTTGGAGGCGAGGACGGCGTCGGACTTCGCGATCTTGTCCAGGGCGCGGAAGATCTCGTGCTTGACTTCGAGCTTCTCGAAGACGGCCTCGACGACGATGTCGGCGTCGGCGACGGCGTCCAGGTCGGTGGTCGCGGTGATCCGGGAGAGGGCGGCGTCGGCGTCGTGCGCCTCCAGCTTCCCCTTGCTCACGAACTTGGCGTACGAAGCCTTGATGCCGTCGGTGCCACGCTTGAGCGCCTCGTCGGTGACGTCCCGCAGGACGACGTCCCAGCCCGCCTGCGCGGAGACCTGGGCGATCCCGGAACCCATCAAGCCGGCGCCGATGACGGCAAGCTTCCGTGACACTGTGCGACTCCCCTTTGAATGACTGCACACACCGAATGACCGCACACGAGCGCTCACACGCTGTTGACAACTGCCTCTCCGGCGGACCCTAGCGAAGGTGAGGGGCTGTGTGGCCGGTAAGTAATGCGCGTCACGTCTCATCTGACGGACATCACACCGGCACGGCCCATTACGCGCCCCGGACGGCCCAGTTGGGGCCCGCTCCCCCTGTCCGGACGGCCCGTGGATGCCGTGCGGCGGCGGCGAAACTACGCTGGCCCCATGGTCAATCTGACGCGTATCTACACCAGGACCGGCGACCAGGGCACCACCGCCCTCGGCGACATGAGCCGGGTCCCGAAGACCGACCCGCGGATCTCCGCCTACGCCGACGCCAACGAGGCGAACGCGGTGATCGGCACGGCGATCGCGCTGGGCGGGCTGGACGAGGAGATCGTCCAGGTCCTCTCCCGGGTGCAGAACGACCTGTTCGACGTGGGCGCGGACCTGTCGACGCCGGTGGTGGAGAACCCGGAGTTCCCGCCCCTGCGGGTCGAGCAGTTCTACATCGACAAGCTGGAGGCGGACTGCGACCGCTTCAACGAACGGCTGGAGAAGCTCCGCTCCTTCATCCTCCCCGGCGGCACGCCCGGCGCGGCCCTGCTCCACCAGTCCTGCACGGTCGTCCGCCGGGCCGAACGCTCCACCTGGGCGGCCCTGGAGGTGCACGGCTCCAAGGAAGCCGACGGCAACATGAACCCCCTCACCGCGACCTACCTGAACCGGCTATCGGACCTGCTCTTCATCCTGGCGCGGACCGCGAACGTCGCTGTGGGAGACGTGCTCTGGGTCCCTGGCGGGGAGCGCTGAGGAGACGACCCCCGGCCGGGGGTCCGGGGGTTGTCCCCCGGGAGACACAGCATCCTGGCGCGGACCGCGAACGTCGCTGTGGGGGACGTGCTCTGGGTCCCTGGCGGGGAGCACTGACCCGGTGGGTCCCTTCTTCGGCCAGATCGTGTAGGAGAGGGCGATCAGGCCGTAGATGCCGACCGTGCGCAGGGCCACCCACTGGAAGGTGCGCAGGGAGCTGGTGTCGCCGGAGTCGCCGACGTACCAGACGGCGAGCTGGAGCAGGCCCAGGGCGACCACTCCCCCGAACACCGCCCGGAGCCACAGCCGGCCCTCGTGGCGGGCGCGGGCCATGCCGTACCGCGGCGGCTTCGGCGGGGGCGGGCCGCCGCCCAGGCGGTGCGCGGCGTGGCCGTCGAGCCAGCGGATCGTGTAGTGGCCGAACGCGACGGTGTAGCCGATGTAGAGCGCGGCCACCCCGTGCTCCCAGCCGGGTTCGGCGCCGTTCCTCAGGTCGACCGCCGTGGCGACGAACAGGACCAGCTCCAGCACCGGCTCGCACAGCAGCAGGACGACGCTCGTCCGGCGCCACTTCAGCAGGTAGCGGGCGCCCAGTCCCAGTGCCAGCAGCACCCAGAACCCGACCTCGCAGGCGATGATCAACGCGACGATCACGGTGTACTCCTCTCGCTCTCCCTTCCAGGCTCGCGCCGGGACCGGCGTCGTTCGTCGTCGGCGGTGACGAACTCGCGGTACATCGAAAGATGCAGTCCGGGACCGTTCCCCGGCATCAGGCGCCGGGCGTCCGTCCCGTGTTGGATGGAGTCATGTCCCCACGACTGCCCGGACCGGCCCGACCGTCCCGCTTCGACGTGCTCATCGCGTCGGCCGGACTGCTGTTCGGGCTGCTGGTGTGGGGCATCGGTCTGGCCACCCGGCCGGCCGGCGAGCCGATGGTGCTCTTCGAGGGGAAATGGCCGCTCCTGGTGCCGCTCGTGGTGACGGCCGGCTGCGAGATGCTGCGCCGGACCGCCCCGCGCACGGCCCTGCTGGTGGCCACGGCCGCGCTCGTCCTGGACACCATGACCCAGGGCAATGTGGCCACGATCCTGATGTACACCGACGTGATGTACGCGGCCGTCCTCTACGGCACCCCCGCCTCGGCCCGCCGTATCCCCCGGATCACCGGGCTGCTCTCGGTGGCGGGCGCCATCCTGCCGTTCGCCCTCTGGCAGGTGCCGGAGTCGCTGCTCATCGGTCTGGCCGTGGGGATCGTGGCGTTCGCGCCCGCGGCCACCGGTCTGATCGTCCGCAACCACCGGGACGCCGCCGATGCCGCCCGACTGCGCGCCGAACAGACCGCGCTGCTCGCCGAGATGGACCGCACCCAGGCCATCACCGCCGAACGCGCCCGCATGGCACGCGAGTTGCACGACATGGTCGCCAACCACCTCTCCGCGATCGCCATCCACTCCACCGCGGCCCTCTCCCTCGACGATCCCGCGACCTCCCAGGACGCCCTGGTGGTGATCCGGGAGAACAGCGTGCAGGGTCTGGCCGAGATGCGCCGTCTGATCGGCATCCTGCGCGACGGCAGCGGCGACACCGAGCCGGCCGCGACCCCCACCCTCGACGGTCTCGGCGCCCTTCTCGACACCGCCCGCGCCAACGGCCTCGACGTCACCCTCGACGCCGAGCACGCCGCCGGGCTGCCGGCGCCGGTGGAGCTCGCGGCCTACCGGATCGTCCAGGAGTCCCTGACCAACGCCCTCAAGCACGCGGGCCCCGGCCCGGTCGCGGTCGTGCTGCGGCACCGGGACGGCTCGCTGGCCATCGCCGTGACCAGCCCGTTCGGCGACCGCGACGCGCCGCGCGCGCCGGGCTCGGGCGCCGGGCTCGTCGGCATGCGGGAACGCGCCACGCTGCTCGACGGCACTCTGGCGGCCGGACCCGAGGACTCGGCGGACGGCAAGATCTGGGCCGTCCGCGCCACACTCCCCGTCACCGAAGGAGAGACCGCATGAGCCGGCCCATCAGGGTTCTCGTCGCCGAGGACCAGTCCGCCGTCCGGGCCGGGCTCGTCCTCATCCTGCGCAGCGCCCCCGACATCGAGGTGGTCGGCGAGGCCGCGGACGGCGAGCAGGCGGTGGCGCTGGCCCGGGAGTTGCTGCCCGACCTGGTGCTGATGGACATTCAGATGCCGCGCCTGGACGGGGTGTCGGCGACCCGGCAGGTGGTCGCGGAGGAGTTGGCCGACGTCCTCGTCCTCACCACCTTCGACCTCGACGAGTACGTCTTCGGCGCGCTGCGCGCGGGCGCGTCCGGTTTTCTGCTGAAGAACACCGACGCCCGCGATCTGCTGGAGTCGGTACGGACGGTCGCGCGCGGCGAGGGCATCGTGGCACCGGCCGTCACCCGCAGGCTCATCGCCGAGTTCGCGGCCAAGCCGGTGCGGGCACCGAAGGCCGACCCGACCGTGCTGGAGCAGCTCACCCGTCGCGAACGCGAGGTCCTCTCCTGCCTCGGCGAGGGCCTGTCCAACGCCGACATCGCGACCCGGCTCGACATGGCCGAGGCGACGGTGAAGACGCACGTCAGCCGGCTGCTGGGGAAGCTGGAGCTGCGCAGCCGGGTGCAAGCGGCGGTGCTGGCGCAGGAGTTGGGGGTGTGAAACCCACCTGGAGATGAGTGGTCCAGACCTCTTGACCTATGGTCCAGACCTTTCTATTCTCGCGGCACCGTGGGCGTGAAGGCTCAGTCGCGCCCCCAACCCCCGAGGAGGCGCAGCATGCGCTTCAGACACAGAGCCGCGGCAGGGTTCGCGACACTGTTGCTCCCCTTCGCCGGCCTGGTCGGCCTCGCGAGCCCCGCCCAGGCCGCGACGTCCGCCACCGCCACCTACACCAAGGCCTCCGACTGGGGCACCGGCTTCGAGGGCAGGTGGACGGTGAAGAACACCGGCACCACGTCCCTCAGTTCCTGGACCGTCGAGTGGGACTTCCCCTCCGGCACGTCCGTCACCTCCGCCTGGGACGCCGACGTCACCTCCTCCGGCACCCACTGGACCGCCAGGAACAAGCCCTGGAACGGCACCCTCGCCGCCGGCGCCTCCGTCTCCTTCGGCTTCAACGGCACAGGCTCCGGCTCACCGTCCAACTGCAAGCTCAACGGCGGCGGTTGCGACGGCACCTCGGTCCCCGGCGACGCCGCCCCCTCCGCCCCCGGCACCCCCACCGCCTCCGACGTCACCAACACCTCGGTGAAGCTGTCCTGGAGCGCCGCCACCGACGACAAGGGCATCAAGAACTACGACGTCCTGCGCGACGGCGCCAAGGTGGCGACGGTGACCACCACGTCGTACACCAACACCGGCCTCACCGCCGGGACCAGCTACTCGTACACGGTCCAGGCCCGCGACACCGCCGACCAGACCGGCCCGGTCAGCGGCGCCGTCGCCGTGAAGACCACCGGAGGCACCACCGACCCACCGCCCACCGGCGACAAGGTCAAGCTCGGCTACTTCACCGAGTGGGGCGTCTACGGCCGCAACTACCACGTCAAGAACCTGGTGACCTCGGGCTCCGCCTCCAAGATCACCCACATCAACTACGCGTTCGGCAATGTCAAGGACGGCAAGTGCGTCGTCGACGACACCTATGCCGCCTACGACAAGGCGTACACCGCCGACCAGTCGGTGTCCGGCCTGGCCGACACCTGGGACCAGCCACTGCGCGGCAACTTCAACCAGCTCCGCCAGCTCAAGGCCAAGTACCCGCACATCAAGGTGCTGTACTCCTTCGGCGGCTGGACCTACTCCGGCGGCTTCGCCCAGGCCGCCGCCAACCCGGCCGCGTTCGCCGCCTCCTGCAAGGCGGTCGTCGAGGACCCGCGCTGGGCGGACGTCTTCGACGGCATCGACATCGACTGGGAGTACCCGAACGCCTGCGGCCTGACCTGTGACACCAGCGGGGCAGCGGCCTTCAGGAACCTCTCGCAGGCCCTGCGCACCGAGTTCGGCCCCACCTACCTGGTCACCGCGGCCATCACCGCCGACGGCTCCTCCGGCGGCAAGATCGACGCGGCCGACTACGGTGGCGCCTCGGCCCATCTCGACTGGTACAACGTGATGACGTACGACTACTTCGGCGCCTTCGACGCGGACGGCCCGACCGCCCCGCACTCGCCGCTGACCTCGTACTCCGGCATCCCGGCCGCGGGCTTCAACTCCGCCGACGCGATAGCCAAGCTGAAGGCGAAGGGCGTCCCCGCCGCCAAGCTGCTCCTCGGTATCGGCTTCTACGGCCGCGGCTGGACCGGCGTCACCCAGGCCACCCCCGGCGGCTCGGCGACCGGCGCCGCACCCGGCACCTACGAGGCGGGCATCGAGGACTACAAGGTCCTCAAGACGTCCTGCCCCGCCACCGGCACCATCGCCGGGACGGCCTACGCGTACTGCGGCAACAACTGGTGGTCCTACGACACTCCCGCGACCATCGCCGGCAAGATGAGCTGGGCCAAGAACCAGGGCCTGGGCGGCGCGTTCTTCTGGGAGTTCAGCGGCGACACCGGAAACGGCGAACTGGTGAGCGCCATCAACAGCGGTCTGCAGTAAGGCCGTCAGGCACCATCGACGCTCCCCCGGACAGCGAGTGAACCGTGACTACGCCACGTTCACTCGTTGTCCGGGCGGGGCCGCCTCCAGCCACGCGAGGAAGCCGGTCAGCGCGTCGTCGCTCATGGCGAGTTCGAGACGCGTGCCCCGGTGTACACAGGTCAGGATGACGGCGTCGGAGAGCAGTGCCAGCTCCTCCTCGCCCTCGGGCAGCCGGCGGCCGGCCACCTCGATCGCGGAGCGCTCCAGGACACGGCGCGGACGGTAGGCGTAGGAGAAGACGCGGTACCACTCGACGCGGTCGCCGTTGTAGCGAGCGACGCCGTAGCTCCAGCCCTTGCCACTGGTGTCGCTCTTCTCCGGCACGTCCCAGCGCAGGCTGCAGTCGAAGGTGCCACCGGAGCGCTGGATGAGCCTGCGGCGCAGGCCGAAGACGAACAGCCCCACCACGACCAGGGCCACGACCAATCCGCACACAGTCAGAGCGAGGACCATCGACACCGACCTCCTCGTCTCCTCGGTTACGGATTTCTCGGTAACGGAATGGAAAAAACACCCACATCTGCCTCAGCCGCGGCTGGTACCGGATCGCTCCGGTACCAGCCGCGGCTGAGTGACGTCATCGCGTGACGGGGCGGGTCAGCGCCCTGCCGCCGCCCGCAGGCGTACGTCCGCGCGGCGCTCGGCGGAGGCGTCGCCCTCCGCCTTCGCACGCTCCAGCTCGCGCTCGGCGCGCTGGACGTCGATCTCGTCCGACAGTTCGGCGATCTCGGCCAGCAGCGACAGCTTGTTGTCGGCGAAGGAGATGAAACCGCCGTGCACCGCGGCGACGACCGTTCCACCGTCACTCGTACGAATGGTCACCGGGCCCGACTCCAGCACACCGAGCAGCGGCTGGTGACCGGGCATGACGCCGATGTCGCCGGACGTGGTGCGCGCGACGACCAGGGTGGCCTGACCGGACCAGACCTCTCGGTCGGCCGCGACCAGCGCGACGTGCAGCTCAGCAGCCAAGGTGGCTCCTCGGGTCACCACCCGGCGAATGTGCCGGGTGTTGGTTACAAGTCTAGTGGGCGTACGAAGAGGGGCGGGACGCGCCCGCCCCTCTTCAAGAGCACAGGGCTCAGGAGACGCCCAGCTCCTTGGCGTTGGCCTTGAGGTCCTCGATGCCACCGCACAGGAAGAACGCCTGCTCCGGGAAGTGGTCGTACTCCCCGTCGATGATCGAGTTGAAGGCCGCGATCGACTCGTCCAGCGGAACGTCCGAACCGTCGACGCCGGTGAACTGCTTGGCGACGTGGGTGTTCTGGGACAGGAAGCGCTCCACGCGACGGGCGCGGTGGACGGTGAGCTTGTCCTCCTCGCCCAGCTCGTCGATACCGAGGATCGCGATGATGTCCTGAAGGTCCTTGTACTTCTGAAGGACCGACTTGACGCGCATCGCGGCCGCGTAGTGGTCCGCCGCGATGTAGCGGGGGTCCAGGATGCGGGACGTGGAGTCCAGCGGGTCCACGGCCGGGTAGATGCCCTTCTCGGAGATCGGACGGGAGAGAACCGTCGTCGCGTCGAGGTGGGCGAAGGTGGTGGCCGGGGCCGGGTCGGTCAGGTCGTCCGCGGGGACGTAGATCGCCTGCATCGAGGTGATCGAGTGACCACGGGTCGAGGTGATGCGCTCCTGGAGGAGACCCATCTCGTCGGCCAGGTTCGGCTGGTAGCCCACCGCGGAGGGCATACGGCCGAGCAGGGTCGAGACCTCGGAACCGGCCTGCGTGAAGCGGAAGATGTTGTCGATGAAGAACAGCACGTCCTGCTTCTGCACATCGCGGAAGTACTCCGCCATGGTCAGACCGGCCAGCGCCACACGGAGACGGGTGCCCGGGGGCTCGTCCATCTGACCGAAGACAAGCGCCGTCTTGTCGATGACGCCGGACTCGGACATCTCCTCGATGAGGTCGTTGCCCTCACGGGTGCGCTCGCCGACACCGGCGAACACGGAGACACCGTCGTGGTTGTTGGCGACGCGGTAGATCATCTCCTGGATGAGCACCGTCTTGCCGACGCCGGCACCGCCGAACAGGCCGATCTTTCCACCCTTGACGTACGGGGTGAGAAGGTCGATGACCTTGACGCCGGTCTCGAACATCTCGGTCTTCGACTCGAGCTCGTCGAAGCGCGGGGCCTTGCGGTGGATGGACCAGCGCTCGCCCTCGTACTGCTCGTCGACGTTCAGCACCTCACCGAGGGTGTTGAACACCTTGCCCTTGGTGAAGTCGCCGACCGGAACGGTGATGCCGTTGCCGGTGTCGGTGACGGCGGCCTGGCGGACCAGACCGTCGGTGGGCTGCATCGAGATGGTGCGGACCAGGCCGTCACCCAGGTGCTGGGCGACCTCCAGGGTCAGCGTCTTCTTCGCGCCGTCCTGGGCCGGGTCGGCCACCTCTACATGCAGAGCGTTGTAGATCTCCGGCATCGCGTCGACGGGGAACTCCACGTCGACGACCGGGCCGATGACCCGGGCGACGCGGCCCGTGGCAACGGCCGTCTCAACTGTCGTCGTCATTACCTGTCACTCCCCGCGGTCGCGTCGGCCAGGGCTGCGGAGCCACCGACGATCTCGCTGATTTCCTGGGTGATTTCGGCCTGGCGGGCCGCGTTTGCAAGTCGGGAGAGCGTGGTGATGAGCTCTCCCGCGTTGTCGGTGGCCGACTTCATCGCGCGTCGCGTGGCGGCGTGCTTGGAAGCGGCCGACTGGAGCAGCGCGTTGTAGATACGGCTCTCGACGTAGCGCGGCAGCAGGGCGTCGAGGACGTCCTCCGCCGACGGCTCGAAGTCGTACAGCGGAAGGATCTCGCCCTGGGGCCCCGCGGCGGCAGCCCCGGATTGATCCGTCTCCGCGACCTCTTCGAGGCGCAGCGGCAGCAGCCTGCTGTCGATCGCGTTCTGCGTCATCATCGAGACGAACTCGGTGTAGACGATGTGGAGTTCGTCCACGCCGCCCTCAGCCGTGTCCTTCTCGATCGTCTCGATCAGCGGACCCGCTACCTTCTTCGCGTCCGCGTAGGTGGGCTCGTCGGTGAAGCCCGACCACGACTCCACGACCTTGCGCTCGCGGAAGTTGTAGTGGGCCAGACCACGGCGGCCGACGATGTACGTGTCGACCTCCTTGCCCTCGGCCTCAAGACGGGCGGTCAGCAGCTCCGCCGCCTTGATGGCGTTGGAGTTGAAGGCGCCGGCCAGTCCACGGTCGCTCGTGAGGAGCAGCACCGCGGAACGGGTCGCCGTCTCCGTCTCCGTGGTCAGCGGGTGCTTGGTGTTCGAGCCGGTACCGACCGCCGTGACCGCGCGGGTGAGCTCGGTCGCGTACGGCGAGGAGGCCGCCACCTTGCGCTGCGCCTTGACGACGCGCGAGGCGGCGATCATCTCCATCGCCTTGGTGATCTTCTTGGTCGCGGTGACGGATCGGATGCGACGCTTGTAGACCCGGAGCTGGGCTCCCATGAGTCAGGTCCCTTCCGTCGTCACTTGGCCGCGGCGGGGGCGTCTTCGCCGAGAAGCTTGCCGTCCGAGGTCTCGAACTGCTTCTTGAAGTCCGCGATACCGTCCGCGATGGCGGTGAGGGTGTCGTCCGACATCTTGCCGCCCTCCTTGATGGAGGTCATGAGGCCCTGCTCTTTGCGGTGCAGGTACTCCAGGAGCTCCTTCTCGAAGCGACGGATGTCGGCGACCGGCACCTCGTCCATCTTGCCGGTGGTGGCGGCCCAGACGGAGACGACCTGGTCCTCGGTGGCCATCGGCTGGTACTGAGCCTGCTTGAGCAGCTCGACCAGACGCTGACCGCGCTCCAGCTGCGACTTCGACGCGGCGTCCAGGTCGGAACCGAAGGCGGCGAACGCCTCCAGCTCGCGGTACTGGGCGAGGTCCAGGCGCAGTCGGCCGGAGACCTGCTTCATCGCCTTGTGCTGCGCGGAACCACCGACTCGGGAGACGGAGATACCGACGTTCAGCGCGGGGCGCTGACCGGCGTTGAACAGGTCCGACTCCAGGAAGCACTGGCCGTCGGTGATGGAGATGACGTTGGTCGGGATGAACGCCGAGACGTCGTTGGCCTTCGTCTCGACGATCGGCAGACCGGTCATCGAGCCCGCGCCCAGCTCGTCGGAGAGCTTCGCGCAGCGCTCCAGCAGACGGGAGTGCAGGTAGAAGACGTCACCCGGGTAGGCCTCACGGCCCGGCGGGCGGCGCAGCAGCAGCGACACGGCGCGGTAGGCGTCGGCCTGCTTCGACAGGTCGTCGAAGATGATCAGGACGTGCTTGCCCTCGTACATCCACTGCTGGCCGATGGCCGAACCGGTGTACGGCGCCAGGTACTTGAAGCCGGCCGGGTCGGACGCCGGGGCGGCGACGATGGTCGTGTACTCCAGCGCGCCGGCCTCTTCGAGGGCGCCACGCACGGAGGCGATGGTCGAGCCCTTCTGACCGATGGCGACGTAGACGCAGCGGACCTGCTTCTTCGGGTCGCCCGAACGCCAGTTGTCACGCTGGTTGATGATCGTGTCGACGGCCAGGGCGGTCTTGCCGGTCTGGCGGTCACCGATGACCAGCTGACGCTGGCCACGGCCGATCGGAGTCATCGCGTCGACGGCCTTGTAGCCGGTCTCCATCGGCTCGTGCACCGACTTACGGGCCATGACGCCCGGGGCCTGCAGCTCAAGGGCGCGTCGGCCGCTGGTCTCGATCTCGCCGAGGCCGTCGATCGCGTTGCCGAGCGGGTCGACAACACGGCCGAGGTAGCCCTCGCCGACGGCCACCGACAGGACCTCGCCGGTACGGGTGACCGGCTGGCCCTCCTCGATACCGCTGAACTCGCCGAGGACGACCGCACCGATCTCGCGCTCTTCCAGGTTCAGTGCGAGACCGAGGGTGCCGTCCTCGAACTTCAGCAGTTCGTTCGCCATGGCCGAGGGCAGACCCTCGATCTTGGCGATACCGTCGCCGGCGACGGTGACCGTCCCGACCTCCTCGCGCGAGGCCGCGTCCGGCTTGTACGACTGGACGAAGTTCTCCAGCGCGTCCCGGATCTCCTCCGGCCGGATCGTGAGCTCCGCCATCTGGGTTCCCTGCTCTCCTTGTTGGGCCCGAAGTTTCACTTTGGGGGGATGGGGACTCCCCCCTGAAAGAGGTGAATCCTCTGCACGGCCCAACCGGGCCGCATGTACACGTACGTACTGCTATGAAGTTTGTGCTAGCCCGCCATGCGGCGGCCGGCGTCCTCGATGCGGTCCGCGAGGGAGCCGTTGATGACCTCGTCGCCGACCTGCACCCGGATTCCGCCGAGGACCTCGGGGTCCACGTCGAGGTTGAGGTGCATCGTGCGGCCGTAGAGCTTCGCGAGGGCGGCGCCCAGGCGCTGCTTCTGCGGGTCGCTCAGCGGTACCGCCGAGGTGACGACGGCCACCATGCGGTTCCGGCGCTCGGCGGCGAGCTTGGTCAGGGACTCCAGTCCCGCTTCCAGGCTACGTCCCCGCGGCGCGGCGACAAGGCGCGTCACCAGACGCTCCGTGGTCGCGGCGGCCCGGCCTCCGAGCAGGCTGCGCAGCAGCTCGCCCTTGGCCGAGGCGGGGGCCTTGCGGTCGGTCAGCGCGGCGCGCAGTCCGGTGTTCGAGGTGACGATCCGGCCGAACCGGAACAGCTCGTCCTCGACGCTGTCGAGCGTGCCGGCCTGCTGGGCGGCGGTGAGGTCGGCGAGGTCCGCCAGCTCCTCCAGCGAGTCCACCAGGTCGCGCGAGCGCGACCAGCGGGAACGCACCAGGCCGGACACCAGGTCGGCGGCCGGGCCGCTGACCTGGGCGCCGAGCAGGCGCTGGACCAGCTCGGCCTTGGCCTCGCCGGACTGCGCCGGGTCGGTGAGGACCCGACGCAGCGAGACCTCGCGGTCGAGCAGCGCGGTGACGGAGGCCAGCTCGTCGGCGAGCGAGCCGGCGTCCACGGACGTGGAGTCCGTCAGCGCGTCGAGACGCTCGCGTGCGGCTGCCAGGGCGTCGCGGCTCGCTCCGTTCATCGGGCGGCCTCGGCCTTCTCCTCAAGCTCGCCGAGGAAGCGGTCGATCACGCGGCTCTGCCGGGCGTGGTCCTCAAGGGACTCGCCGACGAGCTTGCCGGCCAGGTCGGTGGCAAGCTTGCCGACGTCCTGGCGCAGCGCGGACGAGGCGGCCTTGCGGTCGGCCTCGATCTGGGCGTGACCGGCGGCGACGATCTCCTCGCGCTGCCGCTGGCCTTCCGCGCGCATCTCGGCGATGAGCGTGGCGCCCTGCTCCTGCGCCTCCTGGCGCAGTCGCGCGGCCTCGTGGCGGGCCTCGGCGAGCTGTGCCTTGTACTGCTCAAGGACGCTCTGGGCCTCGGTCTGTGCGGCCTCGGCCTTCTCGATACCGCCCTCGATGGCCTCGCGACGCTCTTCCAGAACCTTGTTGATGTTCGGGAGGAGCTTCTTGGCGAGGAAGCCGAAGACGATGACGAAGGCGAGCAAGCCGATGACAAGCTCGGGGATCGGCGGAATGAGGGGGTTTTCGCCCTCACTCGCCGCGATGAGCAAGTGGCTCATGTGTGTGCCTTTCGTCTGGTCGGCTGGACTGGTGTCGTCGCTCAGTAGCCGTAGACGAACGGCATAACCAGACCGATCAGCGCCAGCGCCTCACAGAAGGCGAAGCCGAGGATCTGGTTGGCGCGGATCAGGCCGGCCGCCTCGGGCTGGCGGGCGAGAGCCTGGGTGCCGTTACCGAAGATGATGCCGACGCCGACGCCGGGACCGATGGCGGCGAGGCCGTAACCGATCGAACCGAGGGAGCCTTCGACAGCAGCAAGGGTCTGGGACATGCCAGTTCTTCCTTTTCTTTACGGACCGGTGGGGGTTGGCCACCGGACGACTTGAGGGTCGGAGATGCGCCTGGTCAGTGGTGCTCGGCGAGGGCGCCCTGGATGTAGGTGCAGGTCAGCAGGACGAACACGTACGCCTGCAGGGCCTGGATGAACAGCTCGAAAGCGGTCATCACGATGACCATGACGAACGAGACACCCGCGTAGGCGACGCCCGCGCCGTTCAACATGTACCAACTGGCGATCGTGAAGAGCAGCAGCAGGGTGTGACCGGCGAACATGTTCGCGAAGAGTCGCACGGCGTGGGTGAACGGCCGGATCAGCAGGTTCGAGAAGAGCTCGATCAGCATGGCCAGCGGCAGCACCGCACCGAGCGACTTGTCGTAGCCGGTGACGTTCTTCCAGAAGCCGACGAAACCGTGCCGCTTGAACGTCAGGGACACCCACAGGATGTAGACGATCAGCGCCAGGACCAGCGGGTACGAGATGATCGAGGTGACCGGGAACTGGGCGATCGGGATGATCGACCACAGGTTCAGCATCCAGACGAAGAAGAACAGCGAGACGATGAGCGGTACGTACCTCTCGCCTTCCTTCTTGCCGATGGTCTCGTAGACGACACCACGCCGGATGAAGTCGTAACCGGCTTCGGCGACCATCTGGAGCTTGCCGGGCACGACCTGCGGCTTGCGGAAGGCGGCCCAGAAGAATCCGACGATGATGATCGAGCCGAGAAGCGCCAGCAGCATCGTCTTGTTGAAGTACAGGTTGCTGTCCCCGTCACCCAGTAGGGGCTGGAACAGGAACGAGTGCAGGCCCGGCGACACATCGGCGAAGCCGCACCCGTCGAACAGGTGGCAATTGGTGTCGAAGGCGAGCACCTGCGTCGGGTCAGCACTCACCGCGGGCTCCTTCAGCGTGGCGCATAGGTACGGCAACCTCGTTGTGTCGGCGCGGCGCGAAGCCGCGGTTCGGCACTGGACTGGTGTTACGGATGTGGGGGCGGCTGGGGGGCATCTCGCCTCGCGATTGAGCAGGCGTCAGCTCGGATGCCCGCGCCCGCGATGCCGCAGTTGGCACCGGACGATAGCAGGAGATCTCGCGTGCCTTTATCCCGGCCCTACCCCTCACGACGAGTGCCCCGTCTTCTCGGGCTTGTCGCCCGAGGACGAGAAACCCGACGAGGTCGTGGACTCGGGCTCGACATAAAGGATCTTGGACTTCATGTGCGCGCGGGTCTGCGCGGCGATCCAGACAAGAGTGCCGACGAGCAGTGTGAACGCGAAAGCTTTGGGGTGGAACAGCGTGGTGTTCTTGAACGCGGCCATGAAGATGAACAGCAGCAGGATCTGCGCCGCGTACAACATGAGGCCCATCGCCTGGAAAAGATGCGGAAGCGATTTGGCAGTGCGCTGCAGAACGTAGAAACCGAGCCCCATGAAGAGCAGCACGACCACCGTCGCGACGACCGCCCCGATCGCCCCCTCGCCACCGGCGACCACACCACTGACGACGGCGGCACCAGCGCCGGCGACAGCTGTGGGCACAGCGGCCTGAAGCAGGATCCGGACGTCGTTGGACGGCATGGCGGCAGCTCCGCTTTCACAGGGGGGGGGCAGGGGTGTCGTCATGGACGAGCGTAGTCCCGGACTGAGGGTGCACCTCACGCCAAGAGACCGTCGCACTGCGGCCCTTCGGCTCTATCCGGGGTTCTCGTGAACCGTATCACAAACTATTTGATGCGGTCTTTACCTACGGGGTGTGCTCGCTGTCACACATGAGAGTGAACCTGCACGTCTGTGCAGAATCACGGCCGAGTTGTCTGGTATTGGGGGCGTTTGCGCCCCCAGCTCCACACCACGCGTTGGCAATGCTTTAGTCAGATTCTTACCTTGAGCGCGAACGGGAACCGAGCGCGGTCGCCCCGTTGACCCCGGCCACCCCGGCGCCGACCGGGGTACGCGGCTCCGCTTCGAGCGGGGCGCTCTCCTCCAGGGCGGCAGCCGGTTCCTCCGCCGCCCGGCGTCGCCGGTAGCGCGGCGGTACGAAGTGCTCGGCCCAGCGGGGGGCACGCGGGGTGAAGCGGGGCAGCAGCAGCATGATGAGCCCGATCGCGCTGAGGAACACGACACCGAGCACGATCCACATGGACGCCGAGTTCACCGAGTAGGCGAGCGTGCCGAAGGCGATCAGCGCGGACCAGAAGTACATGATCAGCACCGCGCGGCTGTGCGAGTGGCCGACCTCCAGCAGACGGTGGTGCAGATGCCCCCGGTCCGCGGCGAACGGCGACTGACCGCGCCAGGTGCGGCGCACGATGGCCAGCACCAGGTCGGCGGCCGGGATCGCGATGATCGTGAGCGGCAGCAGCAGCGGGATGTAGACGGGCACCGTCTGGTGCACCGCGGCCTGCTCGGACTTGGCGAACACCTTCAACGCGTCCGGGTCGACCTGGCCGGTGATGGAGATCGCGCCGGCCGCCAGCACCAGCCCGATCAGCATCGAGCCGGAGTCGCCCATGAAGATCCGCGCGGGGTGCATGTTGTGCGGCAGGAAGCCGAGGCACATGCCCATCAGGATCGCCGAGAACAGTGTGGCGGGGGCGGCGGCCTCGATGCCGTACGAGACCCAGACGCGGTAGGCGTACAGGAAGAACGCCGCCGAGGCGATGCACACCATGCCGGCCGCGAGGCCGTCGAGGCCGTCGACGAAGTTCACCGCGTTGATGGTGATGACGACGAGCGCGACCGTCAGCAGGGTGCCCTGCCACTGGGTCAGCGCGACCGAACCGACGCCCGGGATCGGCAGCCACAGGATCGTCAGACCCTGCATGACCATGACGCCGGCGGCGATCATCTGGCCGCCCAGCTTGATCAGGGCGTCGATCTCGAACTTGTCGTCCAGGACGCCGATCAGCCAGATCAGGGCCGCCCCGGAGAGCAGGGCGCGCGGCTCGTTGGACTTGGAGAAGACCTCGTTCAGGTTGGTCAGGTGGTCGGCGACCAGCAGACCCGCGCACAGTCCGAAGAACATGGCGATCCCGCCGAGCCGCGGAGTCGGTTCCCGGTGCACGTCACGGGCCCGGATCTCCGGCATCGCTCCGGCCACGATCGCGAACTTCCGCACCGGCCCTGTCAGCAGATACGTCACCGCGGCCGTGATGCAGAGCGTCAGCAGGTATTCACGCACAGGCTTCCCCACAGGTCTCGCTGGCCATCTCAGCCCCACACCCTAGCGACGGATGCATATGGTTGGGGACTTCCGGGTAGCGACGATGGTTGCACGAGTGGCTGTGCACCCTGATCCGCCTACCCCCGATCAGGCCGGATACGGGGGAAATCCACCGACCAGCTCCCGCACATCTTCACGGGCCCGCTGACTCTCCACCTCGCCTCTGAGCACCCCCGCGAAGAGTACGGCGATCCGCGCCATCTCCGCCTCCCCCATGCCCTGCGTGGTCACCGCCGCGGTACCCAGCCTCAGGCCACGGGCGTCCGCGCCCGTGACCCGAGCGGCTCCGCCGCGGGGCAGCGCACAGCAGTCGAGGACCATCCCGGCCGCCGCCAGCCGGCCCCGCGCGGTCCGTCCGTCCACCCCGAGCGGCGCCGGATCCGCCGTCACCAGATGGGTGTCGGTGCCGCCGGTGGTGACGACGAGCCCCTCGGCGGCCAGCCCGGCCGCCAGCACCCGCGCGTTGGCGACCACCTGATGGGCGTACGCCGTGAAGGCCGGTGTCGCCGCCTCGCCGAACGCGACGGCCTTGGCCGCGATGGTGTGCATCTGCGCGCCGCCCTGCGTGAAGGGGAACACCGCCCGGTCGACCCGCTCCGCCAGCTCCGCGCCGCACAGGATCATGCCGCCGCGCGGACCGCGCAGCACCTTGTGGGTGGTCGCGCACACCACGTCGGCGTACGGCACCGGACTGGGTGCCGCTCCCCCGGCGACCAGGCCGATGGGGTGGGCGGCGTCCGCGATGAGATAGGCGCCCACCTCGTCGGCGACGTCCCGGAAGAAGGCGTAGTCGATGTGCCGGGGGTAGGCGATGGAGCCGCACACGATCGCCTTGGGGCGGTGGGCGCGGGCCAGGGCGCGCACCTGCTCGTGGTCGACGAGGCCGGTCTCCGCGTCCACCCCGTACCCGACGAAGTCGAACCAGCGGCCGGAGAAGTTGGCGGGCGAACCGTGCGTGAGGTGGCCGCCGTAGGTCAGGCCGAGGGCGAGGACGGTGTCGCCGGGGCGCAGCAGGGCGGCGTACGCGGCCAGCACCGCGGACGAGCCCGAATGGGCCTGCACATTGGCGTGCTCGGCCCCGAACAGCGCCTTCGCCCGCTCCACGGCGATGCGCTCGGCGACGTCGACGATCTCGCAGCCGCCGTGGTGCCGGGCCCCCGGATAGCCCTCCGCGTACTTGTTGGCCAGCGGCGAGCCGAGGGCGGCCAGCACGGCCGGCGAGGTGAAGTTCTCGGCGGCGACCAGCTGCAAAGTCGTCGACTGCCGGTCGGCCTCCCCGAGCAGGATCTCCGCCAGCTCGGGGTCCTGCCGCCGCAGGACGTCGGCAACTGTCTCGGGGGCATGGGTGACCGACATGGTGGACTCCGGGCGTCGACGGTGACGTACGTCCAATGTAGGCCCGGTACGGGTGGGGTGCTCGGTCCTCACGCTTTCGCGGGGACACCGGTGAGCGCCGTGACCACCGGATCGAGCGCCTCGTGTATCTCGTCCCCGATCGACCGGAAGAACGGCAGCGGGGCGCCGTACGGGTCGAAGACCTCGTCGGCCTCGGCGGTGGGGGCCAGCAGCCAGCCGCGCAGCGCCGCCGCGGCGCGGACCAGGGCACGGGCGCGGGCCACCATGCCGTCCTCCAGGGGCGGCAGGGTCGCGGGGTCTATGGCCTTCACCAGGCGGGTGAACTCCTTCAGCGTGAAGGTGCGCAGGCCCGCGGAGTGGCCCATGGAGATGACCTGGGCGCGGTGGTCGCGGGTCGCCGTCAGGACCAGGTCGGCCCTGATGACGTGTTCGTCGAGCAGTTCGCGGCCGGTGAAGCCGGAGGCGTCCGCGCCGAAGTCGGCCAGCACGGTCTCCGCGTTGGCCTCCATAGGTGCGCCCTCGTGGCCCCAGGTTCCCGCGCTCTCCACGATCAGCCCGCCCCACAGGGGGTCGCCGAGCCGGTCCGCCAGGGCATGACGGGTCAGCCGCTCGGTGATCGGCGAGCGGCACACGTTGCCGGTGCTGACGTGGAGGATGCGGAAGGTGTCCATGGGGAGGCCCCGATCGAACAGGTTCCCCGTCTCTTCCCCGTTGCCTATGCCACGCCCCGCGTCAGGGGCCGTCAATTCGCCACCTCGAGGTCGGGGACGACCTTGCGCAGCTCGTCCGCCGAGATGGCGCCCGCGCGCAGGAGGAGGGGGACCTCCCGGGTGACGTCGACGATGGAGGAGGGGACGTTGCCCGGCGTCGGGCCGCCGTCCAGGTACACGGAGACCGAGTCGCCGAGCATCTCCTGCGCGGCGTCGCAGTCCTCCGGCGCCGGATGTCCCGTCAGGTTCGCCGAGGAGACGGCCATCGGGCCGATCTCGGTCAGCAGCTCGATGGCGACGGGGTGCAGCGGCATGCGCACGGCGACGGTGCCCCGGGTGTCCCCCAGGTCCCACTGGAGGGACGGCTGGTGCTTGGCGACGAGCGTGAGCGCGCCCGGCCAGAAGGCGTCGACCAGCTCCCAGGCCAGCTCGGAGAAGTCCGTGACGAGGCCGTGCAGGGTGTTCGGGGAGCCGATGAGGACAGGGGTGGGCATGGCGCGGCCCCGGCCCTTGGCCTCCAGCAGATCGTGCACCGCTTCCGAGGAGAACGCGTCGGCTCCGATGCCGTACACCGTGTCGGTCGGCAGGACCACGAGCTCGCCACGGCGGACGGCTGACGCGGCCTCGCGCAGACCGGTCGTACGGTCGGTCGCGTCATTGGTGTCGTATCGCCGTGCCATGTCTAGCGGGCCTCCTCGTACACGAAGTACACGTACTTCCGGGAAACGGTCTGGGGGGTGCTCACGGCATCGCCCTGCGGGCGGTCGCGAAGCGCGGGCGGTTGTTGAGGTCGGGGTGGTCGGCCGCGTCGGCCCAGCCCCGCTCCTCGGTGAAGATCCACGGCACCTGGCCGCCCTGGGTGTCGGCGTGCTCGATCACGACGACGCCGCCGGGGCGCAGCAGCCGGTGCGCGGTGCGTTCGATGCCGCGGATCAGTTCGAGGCCGTCCTCCCCCGAGAACAGGGCGAGTTCGGGGTCGTAGTCCCGCGCCTCGGGAGCGACGTACTCCCATTCGGTGAGCGGGATGTAGGGCGGGTTGGAGATGACCAGGTCGACCTGGCCGTCGAGGTCGGGGAAGGCGTCCAGGGCGTTGCCCTGGCGCAGGTCGACCCTGGAGCCCGCCATGTTCTTGCGGGTCCACCGCAGGGCGTCCTCGGACAGCTCCACGGCGTGCACCCGGGAGCGCGGGACCTCCTGGGCGAGGGCGAGCGCGATGGCGCCGGAGCCCGTGCACAGGTCGACGATCAGCGGCTCGACGACGTCCATCGCGCGGACGGCGTCTATGGCCCAGCCGACCACCGACTCCGTCTCGGGACGCGGGACGAACACCCCGGGCCCGACCTGGAGTTCCAGGTACCGGAAGAAGGCCCGCCCGGTGATGTGCTGCAGCGGCTCGCGCTGTTCACGCCGGGCGATGACCTCCCAGTAGCGGGCGTCGAAGTCGGAGTCCTTCACGGAGTGCAGCTCGCCCCGCTTCACGCCGTGCACGAACGCGGCGAGCTCCTCCGCGTCGTTGCGCGGCGAGGGCACGCCGGCGTCGGCCAGCCGCTGGGTGGCCTGGGCCACCTCTGCGAGCAGCAGGTTCACGCAAGTCCTCCGTGTCGTACTCGTGCGTGGGTACGTCCTTACCCGCTTACGCGGCCGCCAGCTTCGCCGCCGAGTCCGCGTCGACGCAGGCCTGGATCACCGCGTCAAGGTCGCCGTCCAGGACCTGGTCCAGGTTGTACGACTTGAAGCCGACCCGGTGGTCCGAGATGCGGTTCTCCGGGAAGTTGTAGGTGCGGATCTTCTCGGAGCGGTCGACGGTGCGGACCTGGCTGCGGCGGGCGTCGGCGGCCTCCCGCTCCGCCTCCTCCTGCGCCGCGGCAAGCAGCCTGGAGCGCAGGATACGCATCGCCTGCTCCTTGTTCTGCAGCTGGCTCTTCTCGTTCTGGCAGGAGGCGACGACTCCGGTCGGCACGTGCGTGATGCGCACGGCGGAGTCGGTGGTGTTGACGGACTGGCCGCCGGGGCCCGAGGACCGGTAGACGTCGATGCGGAGGTCGTTGGGGTTGATCTCCACCTCCACCTCCTCCGCCTCGGGCGTCACCAGGACACCGGCCGCGGAGGTGTGGATACGGCCCTGCGACTCGGTCGCCGGCACCCGCTGCACGCGGTGCACCCCGCCCTCGTACTTCATTCGCGCCCACACGCCCTGGCCGGGCTCGGTGGCGCCCTGGCCGCCCTTGGTCTTCACCGCGACCTGGACGTCCTTGTAGCCGCCCAGCTCGGACTCGGTGGCGTCGATGATCTCGGTCTTCCAGCCGACCCGCTCGGCGTACCGCAGATACATGCGCAGCAGATCGCCGGCGAACAGGGCGGACTCGTCGCCGCCCGCGCCCGCCTTGATCTCCAGGATGACGTCCTTGTCGTCGCTGGGGTCGCGCGGAACGAGGAGAAGGCGCAGCTTCTCCGTCAGCTCCTCGCGCTGCTTCTCCAGCTCCTTGGCCTCGGCGGCGAAGTCCGGGTCGGCGGCGGCGAACTCGCGCGCGGTCTCGATGTCGTCGCCGGTCTGCTTCCAGGAGCGGAACGTGGCGACGATCGGGGTGAGCTCGGCGTACCGCTTGTTCAGCTTGCGCGCGTTGGCCTGGTCGGAGTGGACCGACGGGTCGGCCAGCTTCTTCTCCAGGTCGGCGTGCTCACCGACGAGGTCCTCGACGGCCTCGAACATCTTTCGGCTCCTGTACTGCCTGTACTGCTGGAATGAGGGGAAGGCGAGCGACCAAAAACGCCGGTCCCGGTGCGCCCGGAGAAGGGGCGCGACCGTGGACCGGCGAGAGAGCCCGTCCGGCGGACAGGCTCCAGGGGGCTCGCTACTTCTTGGAGGCGGCAGCCTTGCCGAAGCGGGCCTCGAAGCGGGCCACGCGGCCACCGGTGTCGAGGATCTTCTGCTTGCCCGTGTAGAACGGGTGGCACTCGGAGCAGACCTCGGCACGGATGGTGCCGGAGTCGATGGTGCTCCGGGTGGTGAACGACGCGCCACAGGTGCAGCTGACCTGCGTCTCGACGTACTCGGGGTGGATGTCGCGCTTCAAGGTGTCTCCTAGTTTCGGGAGGGCGCCGGGTCGCAGCCGCGGATTGCGGAGGCGTGAACCGGAGCCGACGTACCAGTCTGCCAGCACTGGTGCCATCCCCCAAAACCGGGGGCCGGGGATATCTATTCCCCGGGGCCGTCCCGGCCCCTCGGTGACGCCGCTAACCGGCGCTGACGACGCCCTCGGCCTCGCCGGTGGCGTTGCCCTCCGTGGCCGACTTCGGGATCGTCCGGTCGTTCTCCAGGGCGGTCCACACCTTCTTGGCCTTGGCCTCCTGGACGATCACGCGGTTCGGGTTCGCGGGGTCGTACTGGACCGGCATCGTGACCATGTGCATCTTGGAGGAGCTGATGCCCTTGAGGCCGCTCGCGAAGGACGAGAGCTTGTTGACCGAGCCGAGGTCGGAGTCGGTGGTCACGGTCTTGGTGGCGGTGTTGGCCAGGTCGTAGAGCTTGGTCGGGTCGCCGAACAGGTTGATGCTCTTGACCTGGTTGAGCAGCGCCTTGATGAAGGCCTGCTGGAGCTGGATGCGGCCGAGGTCGGAGCCGTCGCCGACGCCGTGCCGGGTGCGGACCAGGCCGAGCGCCTGCTCACCGTCGAGCTGGTGGGTGCCGGCCTTCAGGTTCAGGTGGCTCTCGGGGTCCTTGATGTCCTTGGTCGTGGTGACCTTGACGCCGCCGAGCTCGTCGATGATCTTCTCGAAGCCGCTGAAGTCGACTTCCAGGTAGTGGTCCATGCGGATGCCGCTGAGGGACTCGACGGTCTTCACCGCGCAGGCGGCGCCCCCGGTCGAGTAGGCGGAGTTGAACATCACGCCGGACGCGGCGTCGTGCGTCTCACCCTTGGGGTCGGTGCACTCGGGGCGGTCGATGATGGTGTCGCGCGGTATGGAGACCACGCTGGCCTTCTTGTGGCCCTTGTAGACGTGCACGACCATCGCGGTGTCGGAGCGGGCACTGCCGTCGTCGGCGCCGCCGCCGAGCTTCTTGTTGCTGCCGGCGCGGGTGTCCGAGCCGAGGACGAGGATGTTCTCGGAGCCGTTGTCGACCTTCGTGGGCCGGGCGCTGCCGAGGACCTGGTCGATGTCGACGCTCTTGATGTTGCCGTTGAGCTTGAAGTACAGGTAGCCGGCTCCGGTGCCGCCGAGGACGACGATGCCCGCCGCGGTCCAGGCCATGATGAGGATGCCCTTGCGGCGCTTGCCTCGGGGCTTGCGGCGGCTGCCCTTGGTCCGGTGGCGGCCCGTGGTGCCGGACTCGTCCGGTATGCCGGACTCCGGCGTGCTCTCGGCGGACATGTGCTCCTCGAATCTCGTCCGGTCTCGGTTACCCCCTGCTTTCAGGGTCAGGCGCGGTCGTGGCGAACCCATACCGCACCATCGTCGCTCCGCCTGGTCAGACGGCGAAACCTGGGAAAGGGTTGCACAACGCGCTGTGGCCACCCTGTGCGGCGGTGGCCACAGCGCGTGACGGACTATTCGGGGCGAACGCCGCTCACCAGCGGTTTCAGCCGAAGATGTCGTACTGCTCGAAATCGGTGCCGACGGAGATCCTTGTGGCGAAGATCTCGCTCGTCGCCTTGCCGGTGCCCTTGTACGGATAGAGCTTCCCGCCGGGCGTACGGGCCAGGAAGTCGGCCTTGCCGTCGCCGGAGACGTCACCGACCGCGTCGAAGGCGTTGTACGTCGAGCTGCTCCAGGTGCGCACCTTGACGCGGGCGGAGAAGGCTCCGGTGCCGGACTTGCCGGTGCCCTTGTAGAGGTACACGGAGCCGTCCTTGGCGCGGGCGATCAGGTCGGCCCTGCCGTCGCCGGTGAAGTCGCCGTGGCCGCGCAGGGAGTTGTACCGGTTCCAGCCCGTGCCGACCTTCGTACGGGCGCCGAAGGTGCCGTTGCCCTTGCCGGGGTAGATCCACAGGGTGCCCGCGGAGTCGACCGACAGCAGGTCGGGCAGGTAGTCGCCGGTGACGTCACCGGGGGCGACGATGCGGGTGCGGGACTTCCAGTCGCCGTAGATCCGCTGGGGGTCGGCCCAGCTCTCGGTGGCCGGGACGTACCGCCACCAGTAGACGTCGCCGGTGGACGCGACCCGGTACACGAAGTCCTGGTAGCCGTCGCGGTCGAGGTCGCTCTGCAGGACGACGTCGACGCCGCTCCAGTCGCCCCAGGACTGCCGGGCGCCGAAGGAGGTGCCCTTGGAGTCCTTCTCGTAGCCGGTCTTCGTGGAGGACTTGCGCACCCACAGGTCGGCCTTGTGGTCGAAGCTCAGGTTGGTGTCGTCGACGCGCGGATAGGCGGCGCCGGCGTACGTGCTGACCTTGGTGAAGACGCTGTACGCGCCCTTCTTCACGCAGTTCGCCACGCCCCAGGAGACGACGCCCACGATCCGGTTGTTCACGACGAGCGGGCCGCCGGAGTCGCCGTTGCAGGCGGACGTCGTCCCGGTGTCGCTGCCGGTGGCGGGCTGGCCCGCGCAGACCATGTGGCCCTTGACGAACTCGGAGCCGTAGTAGCCGGCGCAGGTGGCGTCGGACCGGATCGGCAGTGTCGCCGTCTTCAGCGTCTCGGAGATGTCCTCTGTGGTGGAGCTGGTACGGCCCCAGCCGTAGACCTTCGCGCTCTTGCCGGCGGCGTACGAGGCGGTGTCGCCGGACGTCGTCATACGGATCGGCGTGGCCTTGACGGGGCTCGCCAGGGTGAGGAGGGCGAGGTCGTTGTCGATGGTCCGCGCGTTGTACGACGGGTGGTACCACTGCCGCAGGACCCCGCTGACGGTACCGCCGTGCGGGTCGCCCTCGGAGGGCAGCTGCGAGGTGCCGGTCACCACGGCGCCGCCCGCGTTCCAGTCGTAGCCCTTCACGCAGTGCGCGGCGGTGAGGATCTTCGTCGGCGCGACGACGGCGCCGCCGCAGAAGAAGCCGGTGTCGTCGCTCTCGTCCGCGGTGCCCTGGTCGTCGGTGTACCAGAGCTGGGCCATCCACGGGGCCTTGGTGAGGGTGGTCGTCGTGCCGCCGATGACCTTCGGGTCGACGGTGGACGTGCTCGTGCCGGCGGTGTTCGCACCGAACGAGGTGGTGCTCGTCGTGGCGCCCGGGGTGTCGTCACCGGCCATGGCGGCGGCGATGCGCTGGCGCAGTTCGGCGAGCGAGGGCTGCGCCACGGCGGCCCTGACCGGCGGTGTCGGTGTGACGGCGGTGGCGGCGCCCGCGGACGACGTCAGCAGCGCGGCGGCCACGGCGGCGGCCACACCGGCCGCGCCGACGGGCAGGGCGATCCGTATCCGACGTCTGTGCCGACGGCTGCCCCCGGACATGGGTGTACCCACGCAAGTCCCCCCTCGGGATCATGAGTTCGCGGTCGAATAGGTGACCGAACGCGTGATCCTGACCCGGCCGAGGAACGCGGAAAGGGCCGCCCCGCGTACGGGGCGGCCCTTCGCACCCCGAGGGGCGCGGGAACTGCGCGATCAGCCGCGGAAGACCCGTGGCCGACAGACAACCGGCCGTTTCTTCGGCTCTCCCGGCGGAGTGCCTAGTCGCCGTTGCCGGGCGACGGCGTCGTCTTCTGGATCTGCAGCAGGAACTCGCCGTTCGACTTCGTCTGCTTCATTTTGTCGAGAAGCAGCTCGATCGCCTGCTGCTGGTCGAGCGCGTGCAGCACCCGGCGCAGCTTCCAGGTGACGGCGAGCTCGTCGCTGCCGAGCAGGATCTCTTCCTTGCGGGTACCGGACGCGTCGACGTCCACCGCCGGGAAGATGCGCTTGTCGGCGAGCTTGCGGTCGAGCTTGAGCTCGGCGTTGCCGGTGCCCTTGAACTCCTCGAAGATGACCTCGTCCATGCGGGACCCGGTGTCCACCAGCGCGGTGGCGAGGATGGTCAGCGAGCCGCCGTCCTCGATGTTGCGGGCCGCACCGAAGAAGCGCTTCGGCGGGTACAGGGCGGTCGAGTCGACACCACCGGACAGGATGCGGCCGGAGGCCGGGGCCGCGAGGTTGTACGCACGGCCCAGACGCGTGATCGAGTCGAGCAGGACGACGACGTCGTGGCCCAGCTCCACCAGACGCTTGGCGCGCTCGATGGCGAGCTCGGCGACCGTGGTGTGGTCCTCGGCCGGGCGGTCGAAGGTCGAGGAGATGACCTCGCCCTTCACCGACCGCTGCATGTCGGTGACCTCTTCCGGACGCTCGTCGACCAGGACGACCATCAGGTGGCACTCGGGGTTGTTGTGCGTGATCGCGTTGGCGATGGCCTGCATGATCATGGTCTTGCCGGTCTTCGGCGGGGCCACGATCAGACCGCGCTGGCCCTTACCGATCGGCGCGACGAGGTCGATGATGCGGGTGGTGAGGATGCCCGGGTCGGTCTCCAGACGGAGCCGGTCCTGCGGGTAAAGGGGCGTCAGCTTGTTGAACTCCGGCCGCCCGCGCCCGGATTCGGCTGCCATGCCGTTCGCCGAGTCGAGGCGGACCAGCGCGTTGAACTTCTCGCGACGCTCGCCGTCCTTGGGCTGACGCACGGCACCGGTGACGTGGTCACCCTTGCGCAGGCCGTTCTTGCGGACCTGGGCGAGGGAGACGTACACGTCGTTGGGACCCGGCAGGTAGCCCGAGGTGCGGATGAACGCGTAGTTGTCGAGGATGTCGAGGATGCCCGCGACGGGGATCAGGACGTCGTCGTCGGCGAGTTGCGGCTCGGGGCCGCCCATCTCGTCACGTCCACGACGGCCACGACGGTCGCGGTAGCGGCCACGACGGCCACGACGGCCGCCCTCGAAGTCGTCGTCGTCCTGCGGGCCGTTGTCGCGCTGGCGGTCCTGACGGTCCTGGCGGTCCTGACGACCACCGCCGCCCTGCTGCTGACGGTCCTGGCGGTCCTGACGCTGCTGCTGGCCGCCGCCCTGAGCGCTCTGGCCGCCCTGACCACCCTGCTGCTCGTCACCCTTGCGACGGTCGCCGCGGTCACGGTCACGACCACGCTCACGACGGTCGCGACGACGGTTCTCGCCGCCGTCGGTGTCGCCCTTGGCCTCGCCCTGCGCCTGCGGGGCGGGCGTCTCGGCCTTCGGCTCGTTCTTCGCCTCGGCGGTGACCGTCTCGGGGCTGCCGGCCTCGGCGGTGGCGCGGCGGCGACGGCGCTCGGTGGGGGCGTCGTCCCCCCCACGCTCGGCCGCGCTCGCACGGGAGGGGCCGCCGGCGGGCTGGCCGGGAATGTCGATCTGCTGCTGGGCCACGGCCGCCTCGGCGGGGGCCTCGGTCTTCGCGGCCGCCTTCTTCGCGGCGGCGGGAGCGGCCTCGTCGCCCGTACGGGCCTTGGAGGTGGCGCGGCGCTTGGGCTTGGTCTCGGTGGCGGCTTCGGCCTTGGCCGGAGCGGCGCCCCCACCCGCCTGCGCCTCCTTGATGACCTCGATCAGCTGGCTCTTGCGCATGCGCGCGGTGCCCCTGATGCCGAGGCCGGATGCGACCTGCTGCAGCTCGGCCAGCACCATGCCGTCGAGGCCGGTACCGCGGCGCCGCCGGGAGCCGGCACCGCTGGCAGGCGCGGAGGCGTCCGTGGCGGGCGCGGCAGCGGTCTCCTCGACACGTGCGCCCATCAGATCGGTGGTGTCGCTCACGAAGGGTCCTTCCCTGGAGCGGACGTCGGCCTGTCTGGCTCGGCGACCGGTTGTGCTGTCCGACAGTGGTCCTTGCTGTGTGGACCGTGCCGGGGCGGTGGTCCGCCTGAACGGCGGAGGAATGTGGTGACTGCGGCGCTTCCCAAAGCCGTGGCACTGAGTGTCTGTGTCACGTGGCTCGGTCGCACCGGTTCCGGAGCGTGCCCGGCAGGTCGCTCAGCGCCCGCATACGGCGTACTGCCCGCGTACGTCGTACGGAACACAATGCGGCTTGGGAGGCTCCCGGAAGGATGTCTGTCCCGGACGGGGACGCGATGCACCTCGCCATGGTGGGGTCGGGTGCAGACTTGAGGTTAACACTACCGGATCCAACAAACATTCCCCCTCTCGAAATCCGGCGAGCGGCGGCGCCGCCACCGGATTTCAGATGTCACTGCCGGCTGTCACTGCCGGTTGTCACTGTCAGATATCACCGGAGGGCGCGAGCGGCAGCACGCTCGCCCCCTTGGCATCGAGGTCGAGCCGGTTGGCGGCCCAGCCCTCGCCCGCCAGATGGGCGACCTTGTCGGCGCTCTCGCCGTCCACCAGCGCGAGCACCGTGGGGCCCGCGCCGGAGATGACCGCCGGGACGCCGTCGGCCCGCAGCCGCTCCACCAGCGCCGCGCTCTCCGGCATCGCCGGTGCGCGGTACTCCTGGTGGAGACGGTCCTCGGTGGCCGGCAGCAGCAGTTCGGGACGCCTGGTCAGGGCCTCGACGAGCAGTGCGGCACGGCCCGCGTTGGTGGCCGCGTCGACGTGCGGCACGGAGCGCGGGAGCAGTCCGCGCGCGGTCTCCGTCAGGACCGGCCTGCCGGGCACGAAGACCACCGGAACGATGGAATCGGCGGGTTCCATCCTGATCGCCCGGGCGGCACCGGACTCCATCCAGGAGAGCGTGAACCCGCCGAGCAGACAGGCCGCCACGTTGTCGGGGTGGCCCTCGATCTCGGTCGCCAGCTCCAGCAGGGCCGTGTCGTCCAGCTTGGACTCGCCGCCTATGGTCACCGCGCGCGCGGCGACGATGCCGGCGCAGATGGCGGCCGAGGAGGAGCCGAGGCCCCTGCCGTGCGGGATGCGGTTCGCGCAGACGATCTCCAGGCCGCGCGGCTGTCCGCCGAGCAGGTCGAAGGCGGTGCGCAGGGACCGTACGAGCAGGTGGTTCTCGTCGCGCGGGAGGGTCTCGCTGCCCTCACCGGCGATGTCGACGTGCAGCCCGGCGTCGGCCACCCGGACGACCACGTCGTCGTACAGCCCCAACGACAGGCCGAGGGCGTCGAAGCCCGGACCGAGGTTGGCGCTGGTGGCGGGGACGCGCACCCGGACGGCGGCGGCGCGGAAGGCTGGACCGGCCATCGCTCGATGACTCTCCTTGAGCTGCGGAACTGTCGAAGACATTCGATACGTACGTGAGGTTCCCCGAGGCACGAACACCGGGGGGAACCGCTTCCGGGCCGCGGAGACGGCGCGGCACCCGGCCGTATGCGCGGGCATATGCGGCGGGCGGGTTCGGTACAGCCTATCGAAGGAAGGTTCTGTGGCGACATAGGGCGCACAGGAGGCGCACGATGCGTGTCGTAAGCCCCCTGTGCACCCCCTCCGGGAACCGGCGGTTCCCGGAGGTCGTCGTGCAGGTCGGACCGGGTGTACGGGTCAGACGAGGCCCAGGCGTTCGGCCGCCGTCGCCGCGTCGACCGGGACGGTGACGGGCTGCGGTGCGCCCGCCACGGCCCAGTCGGGGTCCTTGAGGCCGTTCCCGGTGACCGTGCACACGATCTTCTGGCCGGGATCGACCTTGCCCTGCTCGGCCGCCTTCAGCAGACCGGCCACCGAGGCGGCGGAGGCGGGCTCGACGAAAACACCCTCCTGAGCGGCCAACAGCCGGTAGGCGCGCAGGATCTCACGGTCCGTCACCTCGTCGATGAAGCCACCGGACTCGTCCCGCGCCGCCACCGCGTACTGCCAGGACGCGGGGTTGCCGATCCGGATGGCGGTCGCGATGGTCGAGGGGTCCTTGACGACCTCGCCGCGCACGATCGGGGCACTGCCGGAGGCCTGGAAGCCCCACATACGGGGGGCGTGGGTGGCGACGCCGTCGGCGGCGTACTCCTTGTACCCCTTCCAGTACGCGGTGATGTTGCCCGCGTTGCCCACCGGCAGGACGTGGATGTCGGGCGCGTCGCCGAGCATGTCGACGATCTCGAAGGACGCCGTCTTCTGGCCCTCGATGCGCACCGGGTTGACCGAATTCACCAGCGCCACGGGGTAGTTGTCGCTCAGACCGCGGGCGAGGGTGAGGCAGTCGTCGAAGTTTCCGTCGACCTGGAGGATCTTGGCGCCGTGCACCAGCGCCTGGCCCATCTTGCCGAGCGCGATCTTGCCCCGCGGGACGAGGACGGCGCACACCATGCCGGCGCGCACCGCGTACGCGGCGGCGGAGGCGGAGGTGTTGCCGGTGGAGGCGCAGATGACCGCCTTCGCGCCCTCCTCCTTCGCCCGCGTGATGGCCATGGTCATACCGCGGTCCTTGAAGGACCCGGTGGGGTTGGCGCCCTCCACCTTGAGGTGGACCTCGCACCCGGTGCGCTCGGAGAGCACCTGCGCGGGTACGAGGGGCGTGCCGCCCTCGCGGAGCGTCACGACCGGCGTGGTGTCGGACACCGGCAGCCGCTCCCGGTACTCCTCGATGATTCCGCGCCACTGGTGGGTCATTGCTGGTTACTCTCCTTCAACCCGCATGATGCTGGCGACACCACGCACGGTGTCGAGATTCCGCAACGCCTCGACGGTGCCGGTGAGGGCGGCGTCGGACGCGCGGTGCGTGACGACGACGAGAGAGGCCTCGCCGTCCTTCCCCTGCTGGCGAACCGTATCGATGGATACGCCGTGCTCGGCGAACACGGTGGCCACCTGGGCGAGAACACCCGGTTTGTCCGCCACGTCGAGGCTGATGTGGTAGCGCGTGACGACCTCGCCCATGCCCCACACGGGCAGCGCGGCGTACGCGGACTCGCCCGGCCCGGTGCCGCCGTTGAGCCGGTTGCGGCAGACCGCCACCAGGTCGCCGAGGACGGCGGAGGCGGTGGGGGCGCCACCGGCGCCGGGGCCGTAGAACATCAGCTGTCCGGAGGCGTCGGACTCGACGAACACGGCGTTGTACGCGCCGCGTACGGAGGCGAGCGGGTGCGTCAGCGGGATCATCGCGGGGTGCACGCGCGCGGTGACCGAGCCGCCGTCCTCCGCCCGCTCGCAGATGGCGAGGAGCTTGATGGTGCAGCCCATCCGCCGTGCGGAGGCGAAGTCGGCGGCGGTGACCTCGGTCATGCCCTCGCGGTAGACGTCGTCGAGGCGCACGCGCGTGTGGAAGGCGATCCCGGCGAGGATGGCGGCCTTGGCGGCGGCGTCGAAGCCCTCGACGTCGGCGGTCGGGTCGGCCTCGGCGTACCCGAGGGCGGTGGCCTCGTCGAGGGCCTCCTGATATCCGGCGCCCGTCGAGTCCATCTTGTCGAGGATGAAGTTGGTGGTGCCGTTGACGATCCCGAGCACGCGGTTGACCTTGTCACCGGCGAGGGACTCGCGCAGCGGGCGGATCAGCGGGATGGCGCCGGCGACGGCGGCCTCGTAGTAGAGGTCCGCGTCGTGGTCGTGGGCGGCGGCGTGCAGGGCGGCGCCGTCCTGGGCGAGCAGCGCCTTGTTGGCGGAGACGACGGAGGCGCCGTGCTCGAAGGCGGTGGTGATCAGGGTGCGGGCGGGCTCGATGCCGCCGATGACCTCGATCACCACGTCGATGTCGCCGCGCTTGACGAGGGCGGTGGCGTCGGTCGTGACGAGGGCGGGGTCGATGCCCTCGCGCACCTTGGAGGGCCGCCGTACGGCCACGCCCGCCAGCTCCACCGGGGCCCCGATCCGGGCGGCGAGGTCGTCGGCGTGCGTCGTCATGATGCGCGCCACCTCTGAGCCGACCACTCCGCAGCCCAGCAGCGCCACCTTCAGCGGACGCGTACGCATCATCCGACCTCGTTTCCTCATACCGTCACGGTGGGACCAGTCTCACTCACCGGACGGGACTTTCTGTCCCATGTCCGGATCGTGAGACATCTATTTCATCAGCGCGGGGGCGGAACACAGGAGATCTTCCGCCCCCCGGCAGGCGGGGCGCACCCCCGGTGTCCGGGGGCACCGCCGGGCTATCCGACGTCGAGGCGCAGGAGGTCCTCCTCCGTCTCGCGGCGGACGATCACCCGAGACTCTCCGTCGCGCACCGCGACGACCGGCGGACGCAGTACGTGGTTGTAGTTGCTGGCCATGGACCGGCAGTACGCGCCCGTCGCCGGTACGGCGATCAGGTCACCCGGTGCCAGGTCGGCCGGCAGGAACGCGTCCTTCACGACGATGTCGCCGCTCTCGCAGTGCTTGCCGACGACGCGGGCGAGCATGGGCTCGGCCTCACTCGTCCGGGAGACCAGGGCGACGGTGTACTCGGCGTCGTACAGCGCGGTGCGGATGTTGTCGGACATGCCGCCGTCGACGGAGACGTAGGTGCGCAGTCCGTCGAGGGGCTTGATGGTGCCGACCTCGTAGAGCGTGAACGCGGTCGGGCCGACGATGGCGCGGCCGGGCTCGACGGAGATACGGGGCGTGCGCAGCTTGGCGGACTCGCACTCACGGGTGACGATCTCGGTGAGCGCCTTGGCGATCTCGTGCGGCTCGCTGGGGTCGTCCTCGCTGGTGTAGGCGATGCCGAGGCCGCCACCGAGGTCGATCTCGGGCAGTTCCACGCCGTGCTCGTCACGGACGTCCTTGAGCAGGCCGACCACCCGGTGGGCGGCGACCTCGAAGCCGGACATGTCGAAGATCTGCGACCCGATGTGGGAGTGGATCCCGATCAGTTCGAGTCCGTCGAGCCGGAGCGCACGCCGTACGGCCTCGGCGGCCTGCCCGCCGGCCAGCGGAATGCCGAACTTCTGGTCCTCGTGGGCGGTGGCGATGAACTCGTGCGTGTGGGCTTCCACCCCGACGGTGATACGGATCTGCACGCGCTGCCGCCTGCCCAGCGACTGAGCGATGTGGGCGACGCGGACGATCTCCTGGAAGGAGTCGAGGACGATCCGCCCGACCCCGGTCTCGATCGCCCTGGTGATCTCGGCGACGGACTTGTTGTTGCCGTGGAAGGCGATGCGGTCGGCGGGCATCCCGGCGGAGAGCGCGGTGGCGAGTTCGCCACCGGAGCAGACGTCGAGGTTCAGCCCCTCCTCGTGCAGCCACCGCACGACGGCACGGGACAGGAACGCCTTGCCGGCGTAGAAGACGTCGGCGTCGCCCCCGAAGGCGGTACGCCACGCCCGGGCCCGGGCCCGGAAGTCGGCCTCGTCGACGACGTAGGCGGGGGTGCCGTGCTCTTCGGCGAGGGCCTTCACGTCGATACCGCCGACGGTGACGACTCCGTCGGCGTCACGGCCGACCGTCTGGGCCCACACCTTGGGGTCAAGGGAGTTGAGGTCTGCGGGCGGCGCCGAGTAGTGGCCTTCGGCGAAGACATCGGCGTGGCGGGGCCCGGCGGGGTGTGCGGAACGACTCATGACGTGTTCGGGGCTTTCTCAGAGGTGATCGGGTGCGTCGATGCCGAGCAGGAACAGGCCACCGGCCAGCACCGCCCCGGCGGCTTCGGCGAGAGCCAGCCGGGCACGGTGGGCGGCCGAGGGTTTCTCCTCGCCGCGCGGAAGGACGGTGGGGAGGAAGGGGAGCACGGCATCGGCGACGGAGACGAGGTGCCGGGCGAGGAGATCGGGAGTGCGGTGCGCCGCGGCTCGGGCCAGGACGCGGGGGTGGTCGGCGAGGAGGATCAGAGCGTCGGCCACTCCGTCGGGCACCTCGCCGGGTTCGGCGTGGAAGCTGAGGTCGGCGGCGTTGCGGCCCAGGGCCCGGGTGCGGGCGTGGGCGTACCGGACCCGGAAGAGGGGGTTGCTCTCCCGCTGGGCGAGGTGCTCGTCGTCGATCCGGGGCCGGTCGTGGGCGGCGGGGTGCAGCAGGGCCCAGCGGGCGGCGTCACGGCCGAGGCGGGCGGGTCCGGGTCCGGCGGGGTCGGCCGGTACGGGACGTACGTCGACGTCGAGGGGGGCGGGGGCGCCGGGCCTGCCGTAGGCGTCGACCCGCACTCCGAGGACGTCCTCCCACGCCGGCTCGGGGCGGGCCTCGCAGCTGGTGCGCACGAGGGCTCCCTGGGAGCGGAGCAGCCGGGCGACGACGTCCATGACGACGACGGCACGGACCTCGTGGGGCGCGTGGAGCTGGACCACCTGCCCGGTCGGGCCGTCGGCGTACCCGTACCGCCGTCCGCGCCGCAGGATCTCCTCGACGAGGGCGCCGGACGACGTACCGCGCAGGCTGATGTTGAGGAATCCGGGGCCGGTGACGACGACGTCGGTGACGCCGTCCGCGTCCGCGAGGCGCGAGGCGAGGATCTCGGCGACACGCAGCGGGGGTTGTCCGGCCGGGCGGGCGAGCTGGAGGGCGATGTTGGTGGCGTAGTCACCACAGCCACCGGGACCGGGCGCGGTCACGACGGCCCGCCCCGGAACGGTCACGCTCAGCTCCCCCGCGTCGACAGCACGACGCACCGCGCGCAGCACGGTACGGGAGAGCTCGACGGGGGTCACAGGGACAAGCGTAGGCGAGGAGGGGGGTGGCTAGGCGAGTCGGTTTGGGCGGGGTCCGGGATGTGGACGGAGCCGGGGACGCGGACGCGGAACCGTGAAGGACAAAGCCCCGGAGCCACGGAGTCCGAGCCGGGCGTCACGCCACGGCGTCACGCCGCCTGTCGGGGTCGCTCAGCCGCCGGTTCGGCCGGCCCGCTCGGCCTCGCCGCCCCCGAGGACGCTCCCGAACACCATCCCGTCCGCTCCCCCGGGCTCCCCGCCCTGCTTGTTCTCGATCAACTGCCGTACGAGCCGCACGAGTTCGGCGGGCTCGAAGGGTTTGGCGAGGAAGGCGTCGACGCCCACATCGAGCCCGGCCTCGACCTCGTACTGCGTACACGCGCTGACGATCGCGAGGGGAAGATCACGGGTCCGGGCGTCGGCACGCAGCCTCGCGGCGGTCCGGAGCCCGTCCAGCCTCGGCATCACCACGTCCAGGGTGATCACATCCGGCCGTACCTGATGAACGACATCCAGACACTCGGCACCATCGGCCGCGGTCACGACCTCGAAACCCTCCAGTTCGAGATTGACCCTGATCAGCTGCCGGATGACCTTGTTGTCGTCCACAACAAGCACCCGGCCCGACGCGCCTGGCACAACTCCGAGAGTAGGTCGGGACCGGCCACCGCGTCCGGGTTTTCCCCACTTCCACCCCGTGCGGGGTACCCATCCCCTCACAGGGACACCCCGCCCCCTCCACGGGGACCCGGCCCGACCTCCCCTGACCCCGCAAAACCCGTTCATGAACACCCCGAGGGAACTGGTAGGGTTCTACCCGTCGCAGCGAACACCGCAGCCGACACGCCCCCGTAGCTCAGGGGATAGAGCAACGGCCTCCGGAGCCGTGTGCGCAGGTTCGAATCCTGCCGGGGGCACTTTGTTCGGGGCAGCGTGAGTATTCCGTTGGTCTGGGGAAGTGCCGGACATCGAGAGCCGGATCCAGTGCTGCTGGGTCCGGCTCTCCGTCGTTTGCGCGGTGGACGCCGGGCCGGGACGCGGATGCCGTGTCCGGCCGGGTCAGGGTGCGGGGGCTTCGGAATCCGCCAGCAACCGCAGGGCCCGTGCCTTCAGTTCGTCGCTTGCCTCGGCCGCGTTGCCGGAGTCGAAGGGGGGCTGGGGGTCGTACTCCACGGCGAGTTGGAGGGCTCGGGCGGTGTCGTCGTCGGAGAGGAGCGCGGCGAGGTGGAGGGCCATGTCGATGCCCGCCGAGACGCCGGCCGAGGTGATGATCTTGCCGGAGCGGACGTAGCGCTCGGGGACGTAGGTCACGTCGAAGGTGGTCTCCAGGTAGCCGGCGCTGGCCCAGTAGGTGGTGGCCCGTCGGCCGTCGAGGAGGCCCGCTGCCGCGAGGACGAGGCTGCCGGTGCAGACCGATGTGGTCCAGCGGGTGTGGCGGTGGAGTCGGCGGACGGCGTTCAGCAGGGGCTGGTCGGTGAGGGCCGCGGTGGTGCCGCGGTTGCCCGCGCCGGGGACGAGCAGGACGTCGAGGCGGTCGGTCTCGGCGAAGGAGCGCTCGGCGACCAGGGCGACGTCCCCGGTGTCCGTGCGGACCGGGCCGCGCCGCTCGGCGATCATCGTGACGGTGGCGTCGGGCAGGCGGGAGAGGATCTCGGCCGGGCCGGTCGGGTCGAGCATGCTGAAGCCGTCGTAGAGCAGGATGCCGATGTGCGGGCCGGTGCCGCCGGACCCGGGGGCGGTCTGCGCGGTGGTGGCGGCCTGGGCCGTGCCGGTCGTGGTGGCCAGTGCGGCGGTCGCCACGGTGCCGCGGAGAACGTTTCTGCGTGTGGTCGTCGCGTGTCTCATGGCCGGGCAGTCTTGCGGCTCGGGGTGTCCCGCGCGGCGGGCATGTCCGGCATCCTGCGAAGCCTGTCCCCCGTGACCCCGTAGCGGTCCAGCAGCGCCTGCCTCAGGGTCTCCGCCGACCCGAAGCCGCAGCGGCGGGCGATGGCCGCCATCGGCAGCGCGCTGGACCGGGCCAGATGGGCCGCCGCCTCGGTACGGGCCGCGCGCACCGCCCGGGCCGGGGTCGTGCCGAGGTGGGCGGTGAACAGGCGGGTCAGGTGGCGGGGGCTGACCCCCACCCGGGCGGCGAGGGCCGCGGGGGTGAGGTCCTCGGCCAGGTGGCCGGCTATGTGGCCGGTCAGGTCCCGGACGAGACGGTCCTCGGGTGGTGGGGCGGCCAGGTACAGGGAGATCTGCGCCTGGTCGGCGGGGCGGTGGAGGTAGGTGACCAGCTCTCTGGCCACCGCCCGGGCCAGAGTGGGTCCGTGGTCGTCCTCGATCAGGGTCAGCGTCAGGTCCAGGGCGCTGGTGACACCGGCCGAGGTGTAGACGTTGCCGTCGCGGATGCGCAGCGGGCCCACGTCCACGGCCACCTCGGGATGGCGCTCGGCGAGCCGCTCTCCCCACCGCCAGTGCGTGGTCACCCGCCGGTGGTCCAACAGCCCGGCGGCGGCCAGCACATAGGCGCCCGTGCACACGGAGGCCACCCGGCGGCTACGGCCGGCCAGGCGCCGGACCTGTGCGAGTAACCGCTCGTCGGCCGCGGCGGTCTCGCAGCCGATGCCGCCGACGACGAGCAGCGTGTCCAGGCCGCCCGTCACGGTCTCCAGCTCCTGTCCGGCACCGATCCGGATGCCCGCCGAACTCCGCGCGGCGCGGCCCCCGACCGTGCCCACCTCGACGACGTACGGCGGCCGGGCGCCGAGCCGGTTCGCGATGTCCAACGCGCCGCCGGGCGAGGCGATGTCGAGGATCTGGGCGTCGTCGTAGGCGACGATCAGCACGTGTCGGGCGGTGTCCATGCCCCGATGGCAGCACATCCCTGCCCGGCCGGGTGTCGTACCGGGCACGGATTGGTTGCGGCACGGGGTCTTCGGCGCGAGGGTTCGGGTCCTGCGGCAGCATCGCGAGGCATGAGGGGTCTGGACAGAGATCGGTACGTCGACTTCCTGCGGGCCTGGGCGATCGGCGCGGTGGTGTGCGGGCACTGGCTGATCACCGGGCTGGTGCGCGGTGACGGCGGGGAGATCGGGGCGCCGGAGCTGCTGGCGGTGGTGCCGTGGACCCAGTGGCTGACGCTGGGCTTCCAGGTCATGCCGTTGTTCTTCCTGGCCGGCGGGCACGGAGCGGGCGGCTCCTGGGAGCGGGACCGGGGTGCGGGGGTCACGGCCGCGGGATGGGTGGGGCGCCGGGCGCTGCGGTTGCTGCTGCCGACCGCGGTGTACTGCGGGCCGGTGCTGGCCGGCGTAGGGGTGTCGGCGGCCGTCGGTGTGGATCCGGCCACCCTCCAGCTGGTGGGCTGGGCCCTGGCCATGCAGTTCTGGTTCCTGCCCGTGTATCTCGTCCTCGGTGCGCTGACGCCGTCGCTGCACGCGGCGCACCGGCGGTGGGGTGTGCTCGTCCCCGTGGCGATGGGTGCCCTGGCCCTCGGGGCCGGTGTCCTCGGCGTCGGGCTGCTCAACTACGCGCTGGTGTGGGGCCTCGCCTACCAGCTGGGGTTCTGCTGGCGGGACGGTCTGCTGGGCGGACGGCCGGCGGTCCCGGCGCTGATGGCGGCGGGCGGTGCGCTCTCCTTCGCGCTGCTGGTCGGCCTCGGCCCGTATCCCGTCAGTCTGATCCTCGTGACCGGGCAGGACCCGGGCAACACCGATCCGCCGTCGGCGGCGATGCTCGCCTGGGTGGTGGCGCAGGCGGGGCTGTGTCTGCTGCTCGCGCCCGTGCTGCGGCGGGTGTTGGCGCGGGAGCGGGTGTGGCGGCGGGTGCGGGCCGTGAGCGGGGTCAGCATGACGCTGTACCTGTGGCACATGGTGCCCGTGCTGATCCTCGCCGCCGTCCTCTATCTGCCCGGTCTCGCGCCCGAGCCCGGTTTCGGGTCCGGGGCCTGGTGGGCGCTGCGGGTGCCGTGGCTGGTGCTGCTCGGGTGGGTGCTGGCGGGGGTCGTGTACGGGTTGCGGCCGTGGGAGCGGAGGGTGGGCGCGCTGTACGAGCGGATACGGCCGCCGGCCCGGCCGCGGTGGGCCTGGGCGGTGTGGCTCGGCCTGGTGGTGTGTGCCGGCGCGCTGAGCCGGTTCGCCGTGCGGGGGTTCGCCCCCGACGGGCGGTTCCCGGTCTGGCCCGCCGTGGGTCTCGGCCTGGGCATCGCGCTGGTCACGCTCCCCGGCCGGTGGCCGGGCGGAGCGCGGGCGGCGAGGGCCGAGGACGCCCTGGAGGAGGCGGCCTGACGCCCGGTGGGCGGGCCCGGCCACCGGGCCGCGGGAGGGCTGTGTGACAAGATGCTGCGGCCATGCCCCACCAGAAAGGGACGAATCCCATGTCCAGGGTCGAGCTGACCACGAACTTCGGCCGAGTCGTTCTCGAACTGCACGACGCCGAAGCACCCAAGACCGTCGAGAACTTCCTCACGTACGTGCGCAACGGGCACTACGACGGCACCATCTTCCACCGCGTGATCGACGGCTTCATGGCCCAGGGCGGCGGATTCACCGCGGACATGGTCCAGAAGCCCACCCTGGCGCCGGTCCCGAACGAGGCCGACAACGGGCTGAAGAACGTCGCCTACACCGTGGCGATGGCGCGCACCAGCGACCCGCACTCCGCGACCGCGCAGTTCTTCGTGAACGTGTCGGACAACGACTTCCTCAACTACACGGCGAAGACCCCGAACGGCTGGGGCTACACCGTCTTCGGCAAGGTCGTCGAGGGTCAGGACGTCGTGGACCAGATCAGGAAGGTCCGCACGGGCAGCAGTCGCGGGCACGGGGACGTACCGACCCAGCCCGTGATCATCGAGGGCGCGAAGGTTCTCGACTGACGCTCGTCCGACGAGCGCGGACGGTCCGGCCTCTGCCGCCTGCCGTCCGACGGGACCTGCGGCTGCGGGGGCCGCCCGGCCCGCGCGGTACGCAGGTCACGCGCTCCTCTTGCGGGGCGCCGCCTTCTTCGCCGGGGCCTTCTTGGCCGGGGCGCTCTTCGCCAGGGTCTTCTTCGCGGCGGTCTTCTTGGCCGCCGTCCCGGTCGTCTTCTTCGCGGCGGTCTTCTTCGTCGCGGTCCTGCTCGTCGTGGCCTTGTTCGGCGCGGTCTTCTTCGCCGTGCCGGCCGTGGACGTCGACTTCTTGCCGCCGGTCTGCTTGGGCGTGGCCCGCGCCGACTTCCTGGCCGGCAGCGGTCTGACCTCCGCGTGTTCCCCGGACTCCTCCTCGCCCCGCGACTCCTTCGCCGCCCGCACGCTCTTCTCCAGCGCGGCCATCAGGTCGAGGACCTTGCCGCCCTTCGCCGGTTCGGGGGCCTGTGGCGGGCTCTCCCCGGCGGCCTTCGCGGCGACGACCTCCTCCAGGGCCTCGCGGTACTCGTCGTGCAGTTCGTCGAGGTCGATCTCGCCGAGGGTGTCCATCAGGGCGTCCGCGAGGTCGAGTTCCTTGTCGTTGACGGTGACCTCGGTGTCGGGGGCGACCCCCTGCGGGGCGCGGACCTCGTCCGGCCAGAGCAGGCCGTGCATGGCGATGGCGTCCTCGACGACCCGGAGCATCCCGAGGCGTTCACGGCCGCGCAGCGCGTACTTGGCGATGGCCACCTTGTTGCTGCGCTTGAGGGCCTCGCGCAGCAGTGTGTACGGCTTGGCGGCCGGGACGCCACCGGCTGCGAGGTAGTACGCGGCGTCCATCTGGAGCGGGTCGATCCGGTCGGCCGGCACGAACGCCACGATCTCGATCGTCCTGGCCGTGGGGAGCGGCAGGTGCGAGAGGTCGTCGTCGGTGATGGGGATGATCGTGCCGTCCGCGTCCTCGTAGCCCTTGCCGATCTCCGAGCCGCTGACCTCGCGCTCCTCCAGCTCGCAGACCTTGCGGTAGCGGATGCGGCCGCCGTCCTCCAGGTGGATCTGGCGGAAGGAGATCGAGTGGCTCTCGGTCGCGTTCACCAGCTTGATCGGGATGCTGACCAGCCCGAACGAGATGGCGCCGTTCCATATGGATCGCACGTGCAGCACCCTTTCGATCGGCTTGCCGCCACTTGTCATTAGTTGTCATTACTTACGACGGAATCTCTGGGATTCTCATCGTATGACGCCGATCACAGAGGTGGAGGGGCGAAGGCTCGCGCTCAGCAACCTGGAGAAGGTGCTGTATCCCGCGACCGGGTTCACCAAGGGCGAGGTGCTGCACTACTACGCGACCACCGCCGAGGTCCTGCTGCCGCACCTCCGGGATCGCCCCGTGTCCTTCCTGCGCTACCCGGACGGGCCCGACGGGCAGGTGTTCTTCACCAAGAACGTGCCGCCGGGTACGCCCGACTGGGTCACCACCGCCGAGGTGCCCCGGTCGGAGGGGCCGGCCCGGATGGTGCTGGTGCAGGACCTGGCGAGCCTGATGTGGGCGGCGAACCTCGTCGCCGAGTTCCACACGCACCAGTGGGTCCTGGACGCGCCCGGCGAGGCCGACCGGCTGGTCCTCGACCTCGACCCCGGGGCGCCGGCGACGGTCGTCGAGTGCTGCGAGGTCGCCCTCTGGCTGCGGGAGCGGCTCGCGGCGGACGGGATCGAGGCGTACGCGAAGACCGCCGGGTCGAAGGGGCTGCATCTGCTGGCCGCGCTGCGGCCGGTCTCCTGCGACAGCGTCACCGAGTACGCCAAGCGGCTCGCCGTCGAGGCGGAGAAGGCGCTGCCCCGGCTGGTCGTCCACCGCATGACGCGGAGCCTGCGGCCGGGGAAGGTGTTCGTCGACTGGAGCCAGAACGCCGCGCGCAAGACCACGGCGACGCCCTACACCCTGCGGGCCCGCGCGCTGCCCCTGGTGTCGGCGCCGGTGACCTGGGGCGAGGTCGAGGAGTGCGGGGCGCCCGAACACCTGGCGTTCCAGGCCCCGGACATCGCACCCCGCGTGCGGGACCACGGCGACCTGCTGGGCCCGCTTCTCGACCCGGACGCGGCGGGAGCGCTGCCCTGAACGCCGGCGCGGGAACGAGATCCGCCGGGACGGGAACGAGGCCCGCCGGGCCGGGTCCTGAACGCGGGCTTCGGATCCCGGTCCGGACTCACACCCGCACCCGCGCCCATGTCCGGACTCACACCCCGCCCATGTCCGGACTCACACCCGCACCCACGCCTGCCGATCCCGGGCCATCGCGTGCAGGGCCTCCACGTCCGCCTGCTTGAGGACTCCCCCGAGCCGGGCCAGGCCCTCGATCTCCGTGTCCGTCATGATCCTGACCTCGCGCGGCGGGGCGGTGATCCGCACGTCGGCGGGTCCCACCAGGGCGAGGACCGGGTGGACCTCGGCGGTCAGGGCGTAGGAGACGCGGGCGGCGTCGGCGCGGACCCGGCGCAGCAGCGGGAGGGGTTCGCGGCGGCCCAGCGCGACCATGGGGTCGGCGACCGTGACCCGCTGCTTGCGGGCGTACAGCGTGTGGATCGCGAAGAGTCCGCCGGGGCCGATCACCAGGTGGTGGACGCGGTCGCCGCCGGGCAGGGGCACCGAGTGCAGGGCGTGCCAGCCGGCACCGTCGAGCAGGTCGAGGGCCGCCCCGACCGTCTGTTCGGCCACGAGGGCCCGGCGACGGGGGTCGGGGCGGAACCGGTGGGTGGGGCCGGGGTCCCGGTCCAGGGCGACCTGGAGGGCCTCGCCGGGGCGGTTGGGCGCCAGGTCGTCGTCCGGGTGGAGGGAGAGCCGGGCCAGTTCGGCGGGTGTCGGCACCGGGGGCGGGCCGACCGCCACCGGTCCGGTGAGGAAGGGACCGAGGACGTCGAGGACATCCTCTCTGCGGTCCTCGCTGAGCAGGTTGACCCGGGATGCCTCACGGTCGTACCAGGCGATGTTCCTGCCGTCCGTGAGGCAGACGTACAACCGTTCCCGGCCGTGGCGCCAGGCCGGTACGACACGTAGTCCGCTCATGCACCATCACCCCACGACCATGGGAACAGGCGGGGCGCTCCAGGGGCAAGAAGCCTGCTGTCTTTGCCGGTCACCTTTGAAGGGGAGTTGACCCGGGTACTAATGGTGGGCCCGGGTCCTCGGGGTGAGTTGGCAGGGGCTTGGGGAGGCGCCGTTGCGAACGCGCAGGAAACAGGCCGACGTACCCGCTCCGGACCATCGGTGGGACGAGGTCGTGCCGGGGCTCTGGATGGGCGGGCACGAGTTCAGGAGCCAGTCCGGGCAGGTCGAGTTCGCCGTCGTACGGGACGAGTTCGACGTCGTGCAGACCCTGTTGAGGCTGCCGGGGCACGGCCCGGACCCGGGTGTCGAGCACCATGTGTGGCCGATTCCCGACGGGCCGCTGGACGGTACCCAGCTCGCGGGCGTGATCCGGCTGGCGCAGGCCGCGTGCGACGCGCTGGACGCGGGCCGCTCGGTGCTCGTGCGCTGCTATTCCGGCTACAACCGCTCGGGGCTGGTGGTCGCGCACGCCCTGGTCCGCCGGGGGCACTCGACGGACGAGGCGATCCGGCTGATCCGGTCCCGGCGCTCGCCCTGGGCCCTTCACAACGACCTGTTCGTCGAGTACCTGCAGACGGGGCTGCCGACGGCACGACTGCTGGAGGAGCTGGCCGAGTAATCGTTTCCTCTCGGCCCTCCGGCCGGGGCTTCTCCCCGGCCGACCACTGCGCAAAAAGGACTTCCCGCGGAATAAGGTGTCGGCGTGCCCCTCACGCCGACCCGCACGACGATCCGTCCGCCGCGCCGCACGCCGACCCGTACGCCGGTCCGTGCCGCCCTCGCCGTCGCCCTGCTGCCGGCGATCCTCGCGGGCTGCGGTGACGCGGGCGGTCTCCAGGGCGCGGGCCCGACCTCGACGGCGATGAGCCCGGACCGGCTGTGGCCGGATCTGACCCCGGCGGCCAGCCCCGCCTGGGACTACGACGACGGTGAGGCCGAACCGATCCGGGGCCTCACCGCTCCCGGCGACGACATCCACGCCGTGGACCCGGTGGCCGTGGTGCGCGCGGAGATCGCCCAGCACCCGGACGCGTACACGGCCGCGAAGGCGCCGTACGCCGAGACGGCCCGCCGGATCGCGGACTGTGCGGACGGCGTCGCCAAGGGCCGGTGTCCGGTGCTGGATCCGTACTACCGCGATCTCACCGGCGACGGCCGCGACGATCTGACGCTGGGGTTCGCCCTGCTGCCCGGCAACCAGACGGCGGTGCGCGTCTACACCTTCGAGTCGGGCCGGCTGGTGCGGGTGATGTCCAACGACGACGCGGTGGCCGGGGTGGAGCTGGCCGGCCGGTCCGTGATCATCCGTTCGCCGTCCGACATCGCGGGCTACGAGTACCGCTTCCAGTGGACCTGGGACCCGGACCAGCGTCTGATGCTGCTGACGCACGACGAGATGCTGCGCACGGGCGGCAGGAAACCCTCGAAACGCCCGACGACCCGCGCGTCCGCATCCCCGTCCCCGTTCCCGTCCGTGACTCCGTCCGTGTCCCCGTCCGCGAGTGGCCGATGAGGCTCGCGCTCCCCCGGTGGGCCGGCGCCCTGGCCGTGAAGGCCGCCGTCTTCATCACGGTGATGTGCTGCGCGCTGGCCGCCCTGCTCGGCGTCCTCGTGCATGTCTCGGTGACGAACCAGACCGTCGACCAGGCCCGGGAACGCGCGCTGGACCGGCTGACGGAGTCCACGGCCGCCTTCGAGGCGGGGGACTCGCTGCCGCGGGGTGTCGGTGTCGATCCGCCCGGTCTGCCCGCACCGCTGCGGGAACTGGCGGCGGCCGGGGAGCGCGGCACGATGGTCGGCGAGCACCGCGGACGCCCCACGATGTGGGCGGCCGGGCCGGTCGACGGCGGACGGGCGCTGGCCGTGGAGGTCGACCACTCGCAGGGCCGGCGCACGATCGACGGTCTCGACCGGGCCATCGTGTGGTCGTCGGGGCTGGCGATCGGGACCACGCTGCTGGTGGGTGCCTTCGCGGTGACCCGGGTGACCCGGCGGCTGCACACCACCGCGCGGGTGGCCCGGCGGATCACCGCGGGCGACCTGGACGCCCGCGTCGACGACCCCCGCACGAAGGATCCGACCCGCCCCGAGGACGAGGTCGCCGCGGTGTCCGCCGCGCTGGACTCGATGGCCGCCTCCCTCCAGGGCAAGCTGCTCGCCGAGCAGCGGTTCACCGCGGACGTGGCGCACGAGCTGCGCACCCCGCTGACCGGGCTGCACGCGGCGGCCGAGCTGCTGCCGGCGGGCCGGCCGACCGAGCTGGTCCGGGACCGGGTGGCGGCGCTGCGCACCCTCACCGAGGACCTGCTGGAGATCTCCCGGCTGGACGCCGGGCGGGAGCGGCTGGAGCTGGACCGGGAGCCGCTCGGGGCGCTGGCCGAGCGGGTGGTGCGGGCGTCGGGGACCGACACGGAGATCGTCGTCGTCCGGGAGGTGGCGGTGGAGACGGACCGGCGGCGGCTGGAGCGGGTGCTCGGCAACCTCGTGGCGAACGCGCACGCGCACGGGCGGGGGCCGGTGGTCCTGACGGTGGACGGGCCGGCCGACGGAACGGGTGAGGGGCCGGTGGTGACCGTGCGGGACCACGGGGACGGGTATCCGGCGTACCTGGTCGAGCACGGGCCGCAGCGGTTCCGTACCGAGGGGGGTGCGCGGGGGCACGGGCTGGGGCTGACCATCGCGCTCGGGCAGGCGGAGGTGCTGGGGGCGCGGCTCGCCTTCGGCAACGCGGCGGACGGCGGGGCGGTCGCCGTACTGACGCTGGCTTAGGCCTCCGGTCTCTCCCCGGGCCGGGTTCTCCTATGGACCAGCGTGACGGGCGGAGGCCGATCGGCGCTCCTAATGTGGCGATAAGTCGGCTTCACCCCCATCGGCTGGACCCACATCGGCTTCACGCCGTCCACCCGCCCCCGTTCATGGAGGTACTCCCCATGTCCCTGCGTTCCCGCTGCGCCATAGCCGTCGCCGCCGGCGCCCTCCTCGGCACCGCCGCCACCGCCGCCCCCGCCGTCGCCAACGACGACTGGGACTCCCGCGGCGACTGGGGCAACCACCACGACCACCCGCGCTACTACAAGGGCAAGGTCACCGCGGGCACCCTCGCGCTGCGCAGCGCTCCGAACCGGGGCTCGCAGATCATCCGGTACGCCCACAAGGGCGAGATCGTGAAGATCTACTGCAAGACCGGCGGCCAGACCATCCAGGGCAACCCCCTCTGGTACCTCCTCGCGGACGGCACCTGGGCGTGGGGTGCGGCCCGGTACATCGACAACATCGGGCCCGCGCCGCGTTGGTGCTGACGCCGGACGCAACCAAGACGCCCTATTTGGGTAGGTTCCGGACATGACCCAGGCCGGAACCACCGTCGTACAGGCGGACGCCCCCGCTCCCGCCGTACGCCTCCCCCGTCGCCGTGGCATCGAACTGGCCCTCATCGTCCTCGCCGTCCTGCTCTCCGTGTACGGCTACTGCGGCGTCGGCCTCGCCAAGAACGGCACCGTCCCGCCCGGCGCCGCCGGTTACGGCGCCGGGCTCGGCGTGCTCGCGCTGCTCGCGCACATCGCGGTACGGCTGCGCGCCCCCTGCGCCGACCCGCTGCTGCTGCCGATCGGCGTGCTGCTCAACGGCCTGGGGCTGGTGCTGATCTACCGGCTCGACCTGGAGACCCCCGGCGACCGGGCGGCGCCCACCCAACTCGTGTGGTCCACCGTCGGGATCGCCCTGTTCATCGTGGTCGTCCTGCTGCTGCGCGACCACCGGGTCCTGACCCGCTACGCGTACGCCTGTGTCGCCGCCGCGATGGTCCTGCTCATCCTGCCGATCTTCTTCCCGGCGGTGAACGGCGCCCGGATCTGGGTCCGGATCGCCGGGTTCTCCCTCCAGCCGGGCGAGTTCGCGAAGGTGCTGCTCGCGGTGTTCTTCGCCGCGTACCTGGCGGCCAACCGCGACGCGCTGGCGTACGCGGGCCGCCGTGTGCGGCGGCTCCGGCTCCCCACCGGCCGGGTCCTGGGCCCGATCCTCGCGGTGTGGCTGCTGAGCGTGGGGGTGCTGATCCTGGAGCGGGACCTCGGTACCTCGCTGCTCTTCTTCGGCCTGTTCGTCGTCCTGCTGTACGTCGCCACCGGCCGCACCGGCTGGATCGCCGTCGGTCTGCTGCTGGCCTCGCTGGGGGCGGTCGCCGTGGGCTGGCTGGAGCCGCACGTGCACAGCAGGGTCGAGGACTGGCTGCATCCGTTCGCGTCGATCGAGGCGGGCCGGGGCCCCAACCAGCTGGCGCAGTCGCTGTTCGCGTTCGCCGCCGGAGGCGCCCTCGGCACGGGTCTCGGCCTCGGCCACTCCGTCCTCATCGGCTTCGCCGCCAAGTCGGACTTCATCCTGGCCACCGCGGGCGAGGAGCTGGGCCTGGCCGGGCTGGCCGCGATCTTCCTGCTCTACGCCCTGCTGGTGGAGCGCGGCTACCGGGCGGGCCTCGCCCTGCGCGACCCCTTCGGGCGGCTGCTGGCGGTCGGGCTCTCCTCGATCGTGGCGCTCCAGGTGTTCGTGATCGCGGGCGGGGTGACCGGCCTGATCCCGCTGACCGGCATGGCGATGCCGTTCCTCGCGCAGGGCGGCTCCTCGGTCGTCACCAACTGGGTGATCGTGGCGCTGCTGATCCGGGTGAGCGACTCCGCCCGCGGCCAGGACGACGCAGACCCGGGCGATGGGGGCAGGCACGGCCGGGAGGTGGCGCCGTGACCCGGTACATCCGCCGCGCCGTCTGCTTCTGCGCCCTGCTCCTCGTGGCGCTCCTCGTCAACGCCACCCGCCTCCAGGCCTTCCAGTCCCGCTCCTACGACGACAACCCGGCCAACCGGCGCGGCAGCATCGCCCTCTACGGCCAGCCGCGCGGCGACATCCTGGTCGGCGGGCGGCCGGTGACCGGCTCCCGGGACACCGGCGAGCAGCTCCGCTACGAACGGACCTACCAGGACGGCCCGTTGTACGCCCCCGTCACCGGCTTCGCCTCCCAGGAGTACGGGGCGACCTTCCTGGAACACGCCGAGGACGGTGTGCTGTCCGGCACGGACCCGATGCTGTCGCCCCTCCCGCTGTGGAACGACCTCACCCGTTCCCGGCCCCCGGGCGGCCATGTGGAGACCACCCTGAACCGGGCCGCGCAGCAGGCGGCGTACGACGGTCTCGACGGCCGCAAGGGCGCGGTGGCGGCGATCGAGCCGTCGACCGGGCGGATCCTGGCGCTGGTGTCGACGCCGTCGTACGACCCGGCGGCGCTGTCGGGAAACGATTCCTCGGTGGGCCGGTCCTGGGCCCGGCTGAACGGCGACGCGGACAGGCCGATGCTGAACCGGGCGGTACGGCAGACGTATCCGCCGGGGTCGACCTTCAAGGTGGTGACCGCGGCGGCGGCGCTGGACGCGGGGGTCGTCACGGACATCGACGCGCCGACCGACTCGCCCGCCCCCTACACGCTGCCCGGGACGACGACGAGCCTGACCAACGCGTCGGACGGCTGCGCGGACCTCTCCCTGCGGGAGGCGTTCAAGTGGTCGTGCAACACGGTGTTCGCGAAGCTCGGGGTGGGCGTCGGGGTCGGCGACATGACGGCGACCGCGCAGGCCTTCGGCTTCAACGACACGGCCCTGCGGATCCCCTTCTCGGTGGCGCGGAGCACCTTCGACACCTCGGTGGACAAGGCGCAGCTCGCGCTGTCGTCGATCGGGCAGTACAACACGCGCGCCACGCCCCTGCAGATGGCGATGGTGTCGGCGGCGGTCGCCAACGGGGGGCAGGTGCGGCAGCCGTACCTGGTGGAGCGGACCACCCGGGCGGGCGGCGCCACGGTGTCGACGCCCGGCTCGCGCCCCGTGCGGCAGGCGATGTACCCGTCGACCGCCGTCCGTCTCAAGGAGCTGATGACGGAGGTGGTCACCGAGGGCACCGGCACCAACGCGGCGATCCCCGGCGCCACCGTCGGCGGCAAGACCGGCACCGCCCAGCACGGCATCGGCAACTCCGGGACGCCGTACGCCTGGTTCGTCTCCTGGGCGCAGGGCGAGCGGGACATGACGGCGAAGGTGGCCGTGGCGGTGGTGGTGGAGGACGCGGAGGCGGACCGGGGGGAGATCAGCGGGGGCGGGGACGCGGCGCCGATCGCGCGGGCGGTGATGCAGGCGGTGCTCGGCCCGGCGGCCGACGACTGACCGCCCCTGTCCAACCGACCGCTCCCGCTCCTCTGATGAGACGCGGTCCGGCCGCCCTCGACCTGCCGACCTGCCGTTCGGCCCGTACGTCTTCACGCTGCGGAAGTCGTTTCCGGCGGAGGCGGTGGAGCCGGTCGAGGCGGTGGAGCCGGCCGCCGGGGCGATTCCCGAGGATCTGGGGTGCCCGGCCTGAGGCGGGTCAGCCGATCGGCTTGCGGGTCTCGGAGCGGATCCGGAGCGCGGTCCCGGCGGCGGCCTCCAGGTCGATCGCGGAGGCCTTTCGGGTGGAGGCCTCCGCGCCCACCTCTGCGATCACCGCGGCCGTGTTGCCGTCCGCCCAGGCGCAGACCGGGTAGGTCAGCCTCGTGCCGAGCCGTTCCTGGGTGACGACCTGGCAGGTGACCGTGGTGTCCGCGCCGCTCGGCCGGAAGTCCTCGGGCGCCACGGCGAGGGTCGCGCCCTGGACCTCGGTGGCACCCTTCAGCATGCTGTCGCGGTCGTCGTCGGGGTGCTTGAACCGGCCGTACATGCCCGACAGCAGCAACGCGCCCTTGGTCGCGTCGCCGTCCACGCCGTAGTTGCCGACCCTGGCGTCGACGACCTTCGACCCCGAGGCGCCGTCCGCCGCGTCCTGGACCTCCTGGCCACGGGAGTCGGAGAGGTCCTCGGTCAGCCGGTAGCGGCCGTCCAGCAGGGTCCCGGGCAGGGTCAGGGAGTACTCGGCCGCGGGATAGCCGGTGGTGGCCCGCACGCCGAGTCCCACCACGAGCACGGCGAGGACCCCGCCCACGACACCGACCACCAGCCCGGTCCGGGTCTTCTTCGGGGCCGGCGGAACCCAGCCGTTCGGCTGCGGGGCGTACGCGGGTCCGTAGAGCTGCTGAGGGTGCGGAGTTCCGTGGGGCTGCCGGGGGTACGGCGTGCCGTACGGCCCCTGGGGCGGCTGCTGGGCGTACGGGCCGTGCGGGGGAAACGGACTCTGCGGCGGAGTGGGCGTGGACACGCCGGAACGCTACTGCATGCGTCGTACAGGCGGACGCCGGGCCAACAAGTCACGCGGAAGGGATTGACGTGCTTGCTGACAGGCAGTCTCATAAGATGCGCGGGAGTGAACCGCCGGTAACACACGATGAGGTGGACGACGAGGTGGATCAGTCATGACGACCCTGACCGATACCGACGCGCTCGACGGACTGCGTGACGCGCTCGGACTGCTCAAGGACCGGGAGCAGGTGGCCGAGCGGCTGCTCGCCTCGTCGGCCAAGCACTCCTTCGACCCGGACAAGGAACTGGACTGGGACGCGCCCTTCGAGGAGGGCAAGTGGTTCTGGCCGCCGGAACTGGTGTCGCTCTACGACACCCCGATGTGGAAGCGGATGAGCGAGGAGCAGCGGATCCTGCTCTCGCAGCACGAGGCCGCCGCGCTCGCCTCGCTCGGCATCTGGTTCGAGCTGATCCTGATGCAGCTGCTCGTCCGGCACATCTACGACAAGGCGGCGACGAGCGCCCACGTGCGGTACGCACTCACCGAGATCGAGGACGAGTGCCGCCACTCCAAGATGTTCGCCCGGCTGATCTCCCGCGGCGAGACGCCCTACTACCCGGTGAGCCGCGCCCATCAGCACCTCGGCCGGCTGTTCAAGACCATCTCCACCACCCCGGGCTCCTTCACGGCCACCCTGCTCGGCGAGGAGGTCCTCGACTGGATGCAGCGGCTGACCTTCCCGGACGAGCGGGTGCAGACGCTGATCCGCGGGGTGACCCGGATCCACGTGGTCGAGGAGGCCCGTCATGTGCGGTACGCCCGCGAGGAGCTGCGGCGCCAGATGGTGACGGCGCCCAGGTGGTCGCAGGAGTTCACGCGGGTCACCTCCGGTGAGTTCGCCCGGGTGTTCTCGGTGGCGTTCGTGAACCCCGACGTCTATCCGAACGTGGGACTCGACCGGCGCGAGGCCATGGCCCAGGTACAGGCCAGCGGACACCGCCGGGAGGTCATGCAGACCGGCGCGAAACGGCTGACGGACTTCCTGGACGACATCGGGGTGCTGCGGGGTGTGGGCAGGCGTCTGTGGAGGTCATCGGGGCTGCTGGCCTGACGTGGACCGCGGACCGCGGGCCGGCGGGGGCTGGTCGCGCGGTTCCCCGCGCCCCTGGGGGGACCGAACGCCGGCCGACCCTGCCCACCCGGGGGCGCGGGGAACCGCGCGACCAGCCACGACGCTCCTGTGGACGCCCGACTACGCTGCACCCATGACCCCCGCCGCGCCCGCCTACCGCCGCCTCAGCGTCGAGGAACGACGCAGCCAGCTCCTGGAGGCCGCCCTCGGCCTCTTCGCGCACCGGGTGCCCGAGGACGTGTCGCTCGACGACGTGGCGGAGGCGGCCGGGGTGTCCCGCCCGCTCGTGTACCGGTACTTCCCGGGCGGCAAGCAGCAGTTGTACGAGGCCGCCCTCCGGTCCGCCGCCGAGGAACTGCGGACCTGTTTCGACGAGCCCCGCGAGGGCCCGCTCCTCCCCCGCCTCGCCCGCGCCCTGGACCGCTATCTCGCCTTCGTCGACCAGCACGACGCCGGCTTCAGCGCCCTGCTCCAGGGCGGCAGCGTCGTCGAGACGTCCCGTACGACGGCCATAGTGGACGGGGTGCGCCGGGCCGCCGCGGAGCACATCATGCGGCACCTGGAGGTCACCGAGCCCGGTCCCCGGCTGCGGATGACCGTACGGATGTGGATCACGGCCGTGGAGGCGGCCTCGCTGATCTGGCTGGACGAGGACAAGCAGCCGCCGGCCGACGAACTGCGGGACTGGCTGGTCGAGCAGTTCGTGGCGGTCCTGTCGGTGACGGCCCGGCGGGACCCGCAGACCTCGGAGCTGATCGAGGCCGTGCTGACCGACGGCTGACCCCCGCGCCCGATGGCCGACACTGGTCCCGTGAAGAGCGAAGACACCCCCTTCGAGGGCGGCCCCATGGACGGACGTGTCCTGCCCGTCCTGGTGGGCGCCACCGGGCACCCGCCCAAGACGTACCGTATCCCGGTCCCGGACGCCGCCGGCGGCCCGCCCACCGTGCTGGTCTACCGCCGGGTCCCGCGCGCGCGGAGCGGGAAGCTCGCACTGCACCAGGGCTGGAAGTACGCGTACGACCCCACCGGACGGACGGGCCGACGCAGGTGGCCGTGGTCCAGGCCGGACGCCACGCCGGGCGGCAAACCGGACGCCACCGAAGGGTGACGCCGTTGCGCCGAACCGCGCACACCCGGCGCGCGGGCCCGGCCGCCACGTCTGATGCTCACGATGCGGAGCGGAAGCGCTGCCCCGCACCGGAGGTGATGACGTGTCAGGAAGGCTTCTGCGTCTCGTCTGTACGACGGCGACGGCGGCGATGGTGGCCGCGACCGTCCTCGCGCCGCTGCCCTCGGTGGCCGTACCGGAGCCCGGGGAGCCCGGCGAGCGGTCCGTGGCCGAGCTGCTGACGGACCTTCAGCGGCTATACCAGGAGGCGGAGGAGGCCACCGAGACGTACAACGCCACCGAGGAACGGCTGAGGAAGCAGCGCGGCGAGACGACCCGGCTGGACGCCGCGCTGTCCCGCGCCCGGCTCTCGCTGCACGACAGCCGGGGAGCGGCCGGCCGGCTGGCCCGGCAGCAGTACCAGAACAGCACCGACATCTCCCCGTACGTGCGGCTGCTCCTGGCCCGCGACCCGCAGCACGCGCTCGACCAGGGCCATGTGATCGGCCAGTTGGCGCGCGAGCGGGCGGAGACGGTGGGCCGGCTGACCGGCAGCGAGAAGAAGGCCGACGACCTGGCCCGCGACGCCCGCGAGGCCCTCGACGCCCGGCTCACCCTGGCCGCCCGGCAGAAGAAGGAGCGGGACGCCGTACGGAAGCGTCTTGAGGACGTCGAGGAGCTGCTCGCCTCGCTCACCGCCGAACAGCTGGCCGCGCTGGCCGAGTTCGAGGAGGAGGGCGTCGACAGGGCGCAGCGGGAACTCGTGACCTCCGGCGCCCTCGGTGAGGACCGTGAGCCGTCCCGGGAGGGCGACCGCGCGCTGCGGTACGCCCTCCGTCAGATCGGGAAGCCGTACGAGTGGGGCGCGGAGGGCCCGAAGTCGTACGACTGCTCCGGGCTCACGTCCCAGGCCTGGGGGCATGCCGGTACGCCGATCCCCCGCACCAGCCAGGAGCAGTGGGCCCGGCTGCCGAGGGTCCCGCTCGACGAACTGCGGCCGGGTGACCTGGTGGTCTACTACCCCGAGGCCACCCATGTGGCGATGTATCTGGGCGAGGGCGAGGTGGTCCAGGCCCCGCGGACCGGCGAGAAGGTCAGGATCTCCCCCGTCGCGTCCCACCCGATCCTGGGGGTCGTACGCCCGGACGAGCGTCAGGCGCCCGCGACCGACCCCAGATAGGCGGCGGTCTTCTCCGGCTCGTAGAAGAAGTTCTCGAAGTCGGCCGGGTCGTCGAAGGCGTTGGCGAAACGGTCCGCCACCGGGGGGAGCTGACCCGCCGCGCCGATCAGGTTCAGCACGTGCTCCGGCGGCGGGCCGAGCATCGCATTCGTCCACTTGGTGACGTGCTGGGCGGTGTCCCAGTAGCGGTCGAACGTGGCCCGCATCCAGGTCTCGTCGAACTCCCGGTCCTCGTGCTCCAGGATCGAGGCGAGGTAGGCCGCCGCGCACTTGGACGCCGAGTTGGAGCCCTGCCCGGTGATCGGGTCGTTGGCGACGACCACGTCGGCCACGCCGAGGACGAGTCCGCCGCCGGGGAGGCGGCCGACGGGGTTGCGGACCGTGGGGGCGTACCGGCCGGCCAGCGTGCCGCCGGCGTCGGTCAGTTCGACCTTCGTGGCCCGCGCGTACTCCCAGGGCGTGTACCTCTCCATGAGCTCCAGGGTCAGGGAGAGGTGCCGCGCCGGGTCCTTGACGCCGTTGAAGACGTCGAGCGGGCCGCCGGGGACGCCCTCCCAGAAGAGGATGTCGGCGCGGCCGGAGGTCGTGAACGTCGGCATGACGAAGAGTTCACCGACGCCGGGGACCAGGTTGCAGCGGACCGCTTCGTGGTCCGGGTGCTCCGGGCGCGGGCCGAGTCCGTGGACGTAGGCGACCGCGAGGGCACGCTGCGGCTCGGCGTACGGGGAACGCGCGGAGTCCCGGCCGAACATCGACACCAGTTCGCCCTTGCCGGCCGACACCAGCACCAGGTCGTACGTACGGGAGAAGTAGTCGAGGTCGCCGACCGCCGCGCCGTGGATGACCAACTGGCCGCCGCGCTGCGCGAACGTCTCCATCCAGCCGGCCATCTTCACCCGCTGGTCGACCGACTGCGCGTACCCGTCGAGCTTGCCCACCCAGTCGATCGCGCGGGCCGCGGGGCCCTCGTCCCAGGAGCCGGGGGCGGCGACCGAGACGCCCAGTCCCTCGATCCTCGGAGCCTGGGACTCCCAGAAGTTCAACTGGAGGTCGCGCTCGTGCTGGAGTGCCGTGTGGAACATGCACTGCGTCGACATGACCCGGCCGGACCGGATCTCGTCCGCGGTCCGGTTGGACATCAGGGTGACCTCGTACCCGTGCGACTGGAGGCCGAGGGCGAGCTGGAGACCGGCCTGACCGGCTCCGACGACGAGTATCTTCCGCATGCGGGTGGTGGCTCCTAGTTCGCGACTGCTCGGGATTACTCGGGGGTGAAGTCCAGCGCGTGGCCGACGAGGGACAGCAGGGTCTCGATCACCGAGATCCTCCGCCGCGCGTCCATGATCATGACAGGTATGTGCCGGGGGATGGTCAGCGCCTCCCGCACGTCCTCCGGCTCGAACCGCTCACTGCCGTCGAAGTGGTTCACCGCCACGACGTACGGCAGCCCGCAACTCTCGAAGTAGTCCAGCGCGGGCCAGCAGTCCTTCAGGCGGCGGGTGTCGGCCAGCACGACCGCCCCGATCGCGCCGCGCACCAGGTCGTCCCACATGAACCAGAACCGCTGCTGGCCCGGCGTGCCGAAGACGTAGAGCACCAGGTCGTCGTCGAGCGTGAGGCGGCCGAAGTCCATGGCCACGGTGGTGGTCAGCTTGCCGGGCGTGGCGGTGAGGTCGTCGTGCTCCTCACTCGCCTCGGTCATCAGCGCCTCGGTCTCCAGGGGCGTGATCTCCGAGAGGGCGGTGACCATGGTGGTCTTGCCGACGCCGAAGCCGCCCGCCACGACTATCTTCGTGGCGATCGGCGCGCGGGTGCGGTCCGACTGCCAGGGCCGCAGCGGCTCGTCGGGTTCGACGAGGCCCTGCTCGCCGAACCCCGGTTCGCGGCGCCCCGGTGCGGGGCGCGGGGAGACACCGCGAGCGGCGTCAGAGACGACGGAGTCCACTCAGCACCCTTTCCAGCAGAACGCGGTCGGGGCGGCCCGTGCCGTGACCGGTTCCCGTTCCGTACACCCGGATCTTTCCCTGGTCCGCGAGGTCGCTGAGGAGCACCCGGACCACGCCGAGCGGCATCTTCAGCAGCGCGGCGATCTCGGCCACCGTGCGCATCCGGCGGCACAGTTCGACGATGGCCCGCATCTCCGGCATGACCCGGCTGTCGAGGACGCCGTTCGTCAGTTCCCTGCGCTCCTCGGCGGCCTCGATCGCGGCGGTGCTCGCCACGAACGTCTCCACGAGGAGGACGTGCCCGAAGCGGGTACGGCCGCCGGTGAGCGAGTAGGGGCGCACCCGGGCCGACTTGCGGTCGCCGCCGCGGACGGGCAGCTTCCGCGGCGTACCGCCGGCGTTCCCGCTGTCGCTGCGGGTGCCGTTGCCGCCGCTCATGGGGCGCTCCCCGTCGACTCGTCCTCCAGGGACTGCCGTAGCTCGCTGCGGAGTTCCGGCGTCAGGACGTGGCCGGCGCGGCCCACGAAGAGCGCCATGTGGTATGCCACCACGCTCATGTCGCAGTCCGCGGAGCCGTGCACGCCGAGCAGCGAACCGTCGCTGATCGACATCACGTACAGACTGCCCTCGTCCATCGCGACCATCGTGTGCTTCACCGGACCGGAGTCCATCAGCTTGGCGGCGCCGACGGTGAGGCTGCCGATGCCGGAGACGATGGTGGCGAGGTCGGCGGCGGAGCCGCGCGGGCCGGACGGCTTCTCGTCTCGCGGTTCGCGTGCCTCCGCGTTCCGCTCGGGGTCGGAGGAGAGCAGGAGCAGCCCGTCGGAGGAGACGACGGCGACCGACTGGATGCCGGGCACCTCCTCGACGAGATTGGTCAGCAGAAAGTGAAGATTGCGTGCCTCACGACTCAGTCCGAAGGTACTGGGCGCGGTCAACTGCTTGCCTCCTCGGCTGTGCCCCCCGTGACTTCTTCGGATCCTGCGGATTCCCTGACGGGCACGTTGTTACGGCCCGTCTGTTCGGCGATCTCCGCCTCCACGTCGCGGTACCCCGCCTCCGCCCCCCGGCGGAAGCCGCCGAGGCGGCGGCGGAGTGCTTCGGCGTCGACGGAGCCGCTGCTCTGCCGCTGCGGCGGTGCGGCGGCGGCGATCTTGGGTGTGCGCTTGGGGAGGCCCTTGTCGGTGACAGGTTCCTCCGGCTGGTCCGGGACGCGGTCATCTGCGTCGGGGACACGTTCATGGGTGTCGGGCCCGATGGTGTAAGGGTCCTGGGCCGGCTCCCGGGCCTCTCCGGCCTGCTGGGGCTCCTCGGGTTCCGGGACCAGCAGCTCCATCGTGGTCTCGGCCGCCGCCTCCGGCGCGGAGGACTCGCCCTCGCCTCCGTCTCCGTCGGCGTCCGCGTCACCGTTCTCGTCCGCCTGCGACTGCCGTACGGCCGTCTCGGCGAGCGTGACCAGGGGGTCGCCGCCCTCGGAACGGCCGTACAGGACGTTGGAGTTGACCTCCGCGTCGGCGCCCGGAAGGGAGAAGGTGTGGGTGCCGCCCGCGGCGGGTGACGTCGAGGCCGTCGGGACGGCGGCCGTCGACGCGGCGGCCAGCAGGGTCTTCGGGAGCACGACGACCGCCGCGACACCGCCCTGCTTCTGCTCACGCAACTGGACGCGCACACCGTGCCGGTGGGCGAGGCGGGCGACGACGTACAGGCCGAGCCCGAGGCCGTCCTCGCCGTCCTGGTCGTAGGAGTCGTACGTCGTCTCGGGGTCGAAGTCGCCGAGGCGGGTGTTGAGCTTGGTCAGCCGGTCGACGGTCATGCCGATGCCCTCGTCCTGGACGGAGAGCATGACCTCGCCGCTCTCCAGGAGCCAGGCGGAGACCTCGACGGGCAGGTCGGGAGGGGAGAACGAGGTGGCGTTCTCCATGAGTTCGGCCAGCAGGTGGGAGAGGTCGTCGGCGGCGAACCCGGCGATGTGGGCGTGCGGCGGCAGGGCCGCGATGCGGACCCGCTCGTACCGCTCGATCTCGCTGACCGCGGCGCGCACGACGTCGACGAGCGGGACGGGGCCCGCGCTCTGCTGGACGTGCTCGGTGCCGGCGAGGACGAGGAGGTTCTCGCTGTGCCGGCGCATGACGGTGGCGAAGTGGTCGAGCTTGAAGAGCGTGGCGAGCCGTTCCGGGTCCTGCTCGCGCTCCTCCAGGCCCTCGATGACGGCGAGTTGCCGCTCGACGAGGCCGAGGGTGCGCAGCGCGAGGCTGACGAAGGTGGCGCCGATGCTGGTGCGCAGCCGCTCCAGCTGGGCGGCGGACTCGGTGAGTTCGCCCTTCAGCTGCTCGCGGGCGTCGGCCATCTTCTGCCGCTGGCCGACCAGGTGCTTGCGGTCGGACTCCAGGGTGGCGACCCGCTCGGCGAGCGCGACGGCGTGCGCGTGCAGGGTGTTGACCGAGCGGACGACCTGGGCGAACTCGTCGTTGCGGCCGGTGAAGGTGACCGGTTCCTGGGCGGTGGCGTCCTCGGCCTCGGCGAGCCGGGCCGAGCCGCGACGCAGCACGGAGAGCGGCCGGGTGAGCGTACGGGCCATGGCGGTGGCGATGCCGACGGCCAGCAGCATCAGGGCGCCGAGGACGGCGATCCGCAGCTCCAGCGCGGTGACGTCGTCGTCGCGCAGCTGGGCGAGGTCCTTGACCCGGCGCTCGTAGAGGGCGGCTTCCGCGCCGCGCATCGCGTCGATCCGGGCGGAGAGGGTGGCGTCGACCTTGGTGGCGCTGGTGCCGAGTTCGCCGCCGGAGAGGGTCGGCTGGTCGGTGAGGGCGGCGAGGTACTTGTCGGCGGAGTTGACCTCGGGGCCGGTGACCGTGGAGTCGTAGCTCGCCTTGGCCGCCGTGGGCGCGGTGTCCGCGAAGTCGGCGAGGGCGGCGTCGGAGCGCAGGCGGGCCTGCTGGGCGGCGGCGCTGAGGGCGTCGCGCTGCGCGGTGTCGGCCTTCGAGGAGCTGGTCTCGGTGGACGGCAGGCCGGTGATCGGGTCCACGACGGTCTGGGTGCTCGTCGGCACGGCGAGCGCCGCCAGGAGGAGCCCGCGGGTCGCGGCGGCCTGCTGGACGGCGGAGTCGAGTTCGGCGAGGGCGTAGCCGCCGGAGCCCGCGCGGGGCGGCAGTCGCTCGGCCAGCTCCTCGGCGAGCCGGTGCAGGTCGGTGATGGCCGCGGAGTACGCCTGGTGTGCTTCGAGGGCGCTGCTCTTGCCGGTGAGCGCCGCCCGGCGGACGGCCGCGATGCCGTCGAGGTCACCGCGTACGGCGGCGGGCAGGTCGGAGTCGGCGTGCAGTTCCTCCACCTGCCGGTCGACGCGGGCGCTGCGCTGCTCGTCGGGGGCCTTGGTCTTGGGGCGGCCGGCGGCGATGTACGGCGTCACCTCGTCGCGCTCGTCGGCGAGCGAGTGGGCGAGCGCGAGGGCGTCCTGCGTCTGCTCGGCGAGCGTCACCAGGTCCTGCGAGTCGCTGAGTTCGCCGGAGGCGGTGATCAGGGAGGGTGCTCCGGCCCCGGCGATGGCGGCGGCCACGACGGTGACGGCGAGGATGAGCCGCGTGCGTACATGGGTGCGCCGGCCCGTGCCGACAGGGGCGCTCGGCGTGCCGGGAGCGCCGGACGGACCGGGGACGGCGGTGCCGGGCGTGCCCTCCGCGCCTTTCCCGGAGGCCGCCTTCTTGCCTGTACGACGAGGCCGCGTCTTCTGCACCGGTGCTCGCATTCCTGACTCGTGAGTACCCATGGACCGGATAACGCTCCGTCACCAGGTGTCGACTCTGCGTACACCTGGTACGGTCCCCGACCCTCCCAGTGCCGGTGGGCGGTGGCCGCGCATCGCTCGACCCGCCACCCGAAGGAGTGAACATCGGACGGGAGTTGGCGGGCAAGTTCCCGAGGCTCGCGCGACACCCCTGCGCCGCGGGCCGGTTGGACGTCGGCGTCGGCCGGTGGCACTATTCGCCACCACGCCCGCCCGGAGCAAACCATTCCACCCCAAACCAGGCGCCTGACCTGCACGGCTGCGGTCATCCCGTAACCGATGTCGGCCTTTTGTGATCTCGGTGAAGGGCTCGTGCAGACTGGCCGGATGCGTACGGAACTTGTTTCGGAACCCGGTGATCCCGGCCGCCTCGACGAGGACTTCGCCGGTGTCGCGCTACCGGCCTCCGGACTGGGCGGTGTGCTCGTCGTCCTGGACGGAGTGACACCGCCGAGGACCGCGACGGGCTGTCTGCATTCGGTCCCCTGGTTCGTGTCCCGACTGGGCGGCGCCCTGACCGAACTGACCGTTTCCTGTAGAGATCTGACGCTGGAGGAGATCCTCTCCCGGGCGATCCGTCGAACAGCCGAGGCACATCAAGCCACTTGTGACCTTTCTCACCCACGCACCCCGCAGGCCACGGTGGTTCTGGCCCGCTGGTCGCCTCGGACGCTGGAGTACCTGGTCCTGTCGGACTCCGCGCTGCTCGTCGAGTCCCCGGCGGGCCCGGTGACCGCGATCCTGGACGACCGCCTCTCCCGCCTGTCCCGGGCCGCCCTGGCGACGGACGCCCTGGTCGACTCCACGGTCCGCAACATGGAGGGCGGCTTCTTCACGGCCGCGGCGGATCCGACGGTGGCGGAGCGGGCGGTGACGGGCACCCTGCCGCGCCCGGACGTCCGCGCGCTGGCCGCCCTGACGGACGGGGCGACACGGTGGGTGGAGCGGTTCCGCGAGGGCGACTGGGGGGACTGCCTCACCTTCGTCCGGAAGGAGGGGGCGGGGGCGTTGGTCGCGCGCGTGCGGGAGTTGGAGCGGGCGGACGCGGAGGCTCGGGAGTTCCTGGGGCGGAGCAAGACGCACGACGACGCGACGGTGGTGTTCGTGGAGCTGTGACCTGGCGGACGGCTCCCCGTATGAACGACGTCCAGGCGGTGACGGACAGCAGGAGGACCGGGCCTCCGGGCACAGGGCGGCGACCACGGCCGGATCATCGGCGTTCGTCTTCACCGGGTGAAGCGTCACGGGGTGAATGCGTCACCGGATGCATCACCACGCCATGTGCCGCGCCGGCCGTCACGCCGTCGCGGCACTCGTGTGTGAGGCGGATGTCCGGCCCGTGTCGAGGAAGACGCCGGAGACCTGCTTCTCCGGCCTGTTCCGCCAGTCCCTACTTTTCCATCCCCTGGTTCAACTGACCGAGCAGCCGGGCCAGTTCCCCGACCTCGCGCGCGTCCCAGTCGGCCAGTCGCCCCGCGTACCGGGCCCGGCGGGCCTCACGGACCCGGCGTACCCGGTGCCGGCCCTCTTCGGTCAGGGTGACCAGCCAGGCGCGGCCGTCCGCCGGGTCGGGTTCGCGGGCCACCAGGCCGAGTTCCTCCAGGGCGCGCAGTTGGCGGGACATCGTCGCCTTGCCGACGCCGATGTACCCGGCGAGTTCCGTGGCCCGCTGGCGGCCGAGCTCGTCGAGGCGGATCAGGAGGCCGTAGGCCGCGGACTCCAGGTCGGGGTGGACCTCGCGGGCCATCTCGCCCTGGTTGGCGCGGGCGCGTCGCAGCAGGACGGTCAGTTCGCGTTCCAGGGCGAGGAACGCGGGCTGGTCCACACCGCTCGCGGACACGCCGGATGCGACTCCGCGTCCGTCGCCGTTTCCGTCTTCGCGCACGTCAGCCCCTGCCTCGGTTTCCCGATCCTGAAAGTTTCCGCCAAATGGCCCCATCGCCGCAGCTCGGCCAGTATTTCGCAGGGCTGGACCAACGGCAGCATCCGGGCTTCTTTCCCTCCACTCGACGGGCCCCGCCTCCCTCTCCCCCGCCCGGGTTCCACCGAGCGGCACCGAGCCGTCGCGGGCACGCTGGGTTCGTGTACAGAACCGGTTCGCCCCACCCCCACCGCGCCCGGCGCCGCTTCCTCGCCGGCCTCCTGCTCACCGCCCTCATAGTTCCCCTCGCCCTCACCGTCCCGGCCTCCGCCGAGACCGCCCCCGCTCCCGCCCGCGGCACCGCCCACATGGGCATGGGCGTCCTCGCCCACGACGGCCAGGACGGTGTGCCCGCCCGCACCCGCGCCGCCCAGACCGAGGGCGTCGACGTCTCCAGCCATCAGGGCAACGTCGACTGGTCCACCCTGTGGGGCAGCGGGGTCAGATGGGCCTACGCGAAGGCGACCGAGGGGACGTACTACTCGAACCCCTACTACGCCCAGCAGTACAACGGCTCGTACAACGTCGGCATGGTCCGTGGCGCCTACCACTTCGCCACCCCGGACACCACCACCGGCGCCGCCCAGGCGAACCACTTCGTCGACCACGGCGGCGGCTGGTCCAAGGACGGCAGGACGCTGCCCGGCGCGCTCGACATCGAGTGGAACCCGTACGGCGACGCCTGCTTCGGCAAGTCGCGGAGCGCGATGGTCGCCTGGATCCGCGACTTCCTGAACCAGTACCGGGCGCGCACGGGACGCAACGCCGTCATCTACACCGCCACCAGCTGGTGGACCCAGTGCACCGGCGACTACGCCGGGTTCGCCGCCAACCCTCTGTGGATCGCGCGGTACGCGTCCGCCGTGGGGACCCTGCCGGCCGGCTGGGGCAACTACACCATGTGGCAGTACACGTCCTCCGGCCCGACCGTCGGCGACCACGACCGGTTCGACGGCGCCCTCGACCGGGTCGCCGCGCTCGCCCGCGGCTGAACCCCGCCGCGGGCAGGACGAAGGCCCGGGCCTCCCTCACGGGACCCGGGCCCTGCCTCTCCGGTCGCGTCCGTCACGCCGCGACCGGAACCTCCGACGCGGCCCCGTTCTCCGCCGGGGACAACGCCAGCTCCAGGACCTGGCGGACGTCCGTGACGGCGTGGACGTCGAGCTTGTCCAGCACCTCGGCCGGGACGTCGTCCAGGTCGGGTTCGTTGCGCTTGGGGATGACGACCGTGGTGACGCCCGCCCGGTGCGCGGCGAGCAGCTTCTGCTTCACACCGCCGATCGGGAGGACCCGGCCGGTCAGCGAGACCTCACCGGTCATCGCCACGTCCGTGCGGACGAGCCGGCCGCTCAGCAGCGACGCCAGCGCCGTCGTCATCGTGACGCCCGCGCTCGGGCCGTCCTTGGGGACCGCGCCCGCCGGGAAGTGGATGTGCACGCCCCGGTCCTTCAGGTCGGCCACGGGGAGTTCCAGTTCCGCCCCGTGCGACCGCAGGAAGCTCAGCGCGATCTGCGCCGACTCCTTCATCACGTCACCCAGTTGGCCGGTCAGGGTCAGGCCCGCCGCGCCCGTCTCCGGGTCGGCCAGCGAGGCCTCGACGAACAGCACGTCGCCGCCCGCTCCGGTGACCGCGAGGCCGGTGGCGACACCGGGGACCGCCGTCCGGCGCTCCGCCGGGTCCTGCGCGGACTCGGGCACGTGGTGCGGCCGTCCGATCAGGGCCCGCAGGTCCTCGTCCCGGACGGTGAACGGCAGCTTCCGCTCGCCCAGTTCGTGCTGGGCCGCGACCTTGCGCAGCAGCCGTGCGATCGACCGCTCCAGGGTGCGGACGCCCGCCTCGCGCGTGTACTCGCCGGCGAGCTTGCGCAGCGCGCTCTCGTCGAGAGCGACCTCGTCCTTTTCGAGGCCCGCCCGCTCCAGCTGACGCGGCAGCAGGTGGTCGCGGGCGATGACGACCTTCTCGTCCTCGGTGTAGCCGTCCAGGCGGACCAGCTCCATCCGGTCGAGCAGGGCCTCCGGGATGGCCTCCAGGACGTTCGCCGTCGCCAGGAAGACGACGTCCGACAGGTCCAGCTCCACCTCCAGGTAGTGGTCCCGGAAGGTGTGGTTCTGCGCCGGGTCCAGCACCTCCAGGAGGGCGGCGGCCGGGTCGCCCCGGTAGTCCGAGCCCACCTTGTCGATCTCGTCGAGCAGGACCACCGGGTTCATCGACCCGGCCTCCTTGATCGCCCGGACGATGCGGCCGGGCAGCGCGCCGACGTATGTACGCCGGTGGCCGCGGATCTCCGCCTCGTCGCGGACGCCGCCGAGGGCGACCCGGACGAACTTGCGGCCCATGGCGTGCGCGACGGACTCGCCGAGGCTGGTCTTGCCGACCCCGGGCGGGCCGACGAGCGCGAGCACGGCACCGCCGCGCCGGCCGCCGACGACACCCAGGCCCCGGTCGGTACGGCGCTTGCGCACCGCCAGGTACTCGGTGATCCGCTCCTTCACGTCTTCCAGACCGGCGTGTTCGGCGTCCAGGACCGCCTGGGCGCCCGGGATGTCGTACACGTCCTCGGTCCGTTCGTTCCACGGCAGTTCGAGGACCGTGTCGAGCCAGGTCCGGATCCACGAGCCCTCGGGCGACTGGTCACTGGACCGCTCCAGCTTGTCGACCTCCTTGAGGGCGGCCTCGCGGACCTTCTCGGGCAGGTCGGCGGCCTCCACCCGGGCCCGGTAGTCGTCGGACTCCTCGCCCTCCGCCTCTCCGTTGAGGTCGCGGAGTTCCTTGCGTACGGCTTCCAGCTGGCGGCGGAGCAGGAACTCGCGCTGCTGCTTGTCGACGCCTTCCTGGACGTCCTTGGCGATGGTCTCGGCGACGTCCTGCTCGGCGAGGTGGTCACGCAGTTGCTGGGTGGCGAGCTTGAGACGGGCGACCGGGTCGGCGGTCTCCAGGAGCTCCACCTTCTGGCCGGTGGTCAGGAAGGGCGAGTAACCGGAGTTGTCGGCCAGCGCGGAGACGCCGTCGATGGCCTGCACACGGTCCACGACCTGCCAGGCGCCGCGCTTGCGCAGCCAGGCGGTCGCCAGCGCCTTGTACTCCTTGACCAGTTCGCCGACGTGCCCCGGCAGCGGCTCGGGCACGCTCTCGTCGATCCGCGTCCCCTCGACCCACAGCGCCGCGCCCGGACCGGTGGTCCCGGCGCCGATCTGCACGCGCCCGCGTCCACGGATCAGCGCGCCCGGGTCGCCGTCGGCCAGCCGGCCGACCTGCTCCACGGTGCCGAGCACGCCGGTACTCGGGTACGCGCCGTCGATGCGCGGCACCAGCAGCACCCTCGGCTTGCCGGGCTCCGACCGCGCGGCGGCCTCGGCGGCCTCCACCGCGGCCCGCACCTCGGCGTCGTTCAGGTCCAACGGCACCACCATTCCGGGCAGCACGACCTCGTCGTCGAGCGGCAACACAGGCAGAGTGAACGCTGTGGACTCAGTAGCCATGATCTCCCCTTCGGCATTCAAGTTGAGCTATGCCGACTCAATGCATGTGAGCCCTTGATTGTTCCCCCGGCCGCGTTCGCTGTGAGCGATCACGCCCCGACCAGCCCCTGACCGGCCACTGTTCGCCCACTGACCAGGTCTGTCATGATGCGGCGGGTGATCGCTCCCATACCCCCGGTGGTCCCCGCGGGCCGCATGTGCGACAACACCCAACCCGTGCTCGACCTTCCCGGCACCGGTCTCGAACTCAGGCCGTGGCGGCTCGCGGACGCCGACGCGCTGGTCGCGGCGAGCCACGATCCCGCCATCGGCCACTGGAACCTTCTGCCCGCCGTCTCCGAGGACGGGGCACGCGCGCGTATCGCGCGCATGCACGACCGCTGGACGACGGAGACGGGCGCGGTCTGGGCCGTCGCCCGCCCCGACGGAGGCGAGGCCCTCGGCCTGGCAGCCTGGATCGGCGTCGACCTCCAGCGCGGTCACGGCGAGATCGCCTACTGGATGCTGCCCGCGGGCCGCGGCGCCGGTGTCGCGGTCGAGGCCGCGCGCCGCCTGACCCGCTGGGCCCTGGACGACCTCGGCCTGCACCGGCTCACCCTCTGCCACTCGGCGGCCAACCAGGCGTCCTGCCGAGTCGCCCAGAAGGCCGGCTTCCCGCTGGAGGGCACCATGCGCGGCTCCCTCCTGCACGCGGACAGGTGGCACGACCAGCATCCGCACGCGCGCGTGCGGGGCGACGACTGACCAGCCCTCCAGAAGAGGAACCGACCGACCGCCACAGCACCGCTGGCCCACCGCTATGAATCCGCGACGGCGTTCACAGGGAGAGCCCACACACCGCGAGCCCGTTCACGGCCCCGGTTCACAGCCCGTGGGGGCGACTTCGGAGGACGAGAGCCGTCTCGGCGTCCCCGAACCGGCCCGGCGTCCGGCGTCCGCACGGCGCGGCTGGCGCACCGACACGGCCACGGCCACCGCCACCGCCACCGCCACCGCCACCGAGGGCACGGTCGCCCCGCCGGCTCCGGCTCCGGCTCCGGCTCCGGCTCCGGCTCCGGCTCCGGCTCCGGCTCCGGCTCCGGCGACAGGAGATCCGGCGCCGGCCGGGCGCTGTCTCCCGTAGAGGTTCGGGGTGTTCCACGGCTGTCCGGTCCGGCTGTCCGGTCCGGGAGTTCCGGTCGTAGACCGCCTGGTCGCGGGACTTGCCGGGCGGGCTCGCCCCGGCGGCCGTGGCGCGCGCGGCGGAGGCCGTCGGACTCCCCGACCGACTGGGAGACCGGCCGCGGATGCTGTCCGGCGGGACGAAGAAGCGTGTCGGAGTTCGCCCAGACCGTCGCGACTCGGCCGGCGGCTACGAGGCCGTGGTCCGGTCGGACATGGTCCGGTCCGGCCGGGACCGGTCCGAACCCGACTGGTCCGAACCCGACTGGTCCGAACCCGACTGGTCCGAACGCGACCGGTCCGAACCCGGCTGATCCGAACGCGACCGGTTCGGCTGAGCGTGGCGTCTCACCAGTGGCCATGTCCCGATGCCGATGGTGAACGCCAGCAGGTGGCCCCAGTTGGTCATCGGGTCGGTGAAGGCCAGCAGGTCCTGGACCAGCATCCCGCCGAACAGGGCGAGCAGCGGCCAGCGCAGCCACGGGGTGAGGAGACCGGCCAGGGCCCCCACCCCGGCGGCGACGCCGAAGCTGACGCCGTAGTCGAGGCGGTGCAGCGAACTCTCCGGCAGCCGGCCGGCGAGGACCGCGAGCCCTATGGGCACTTCGGTCGCGAGGGTGGCGAGGACATGGCCGAGGAGGAAGACACCGGCCGTGCGCAGACCGCCGATCCGCCGCTCCAGCGCGGTGAGCACGAGGAGCAGGCCGATCGCGAACGGCGAGAGGATCCCGCCCGCCACCCACAGCGCACTGGCCGGCAGCACGAACATCGGCATCCGCACGAGGTGCGCCACATCGGTGCTGGACGCCTGGTGGAGCTGGTGCACGAGGGCGGGGTCGGCGTACCGGGTGACCAGTGAGGTGACGGCGAGGACGGTGGCGTAGCCGAAGGTGAACGGTGTCCCGGTCGGCGTCGGGAGCAGCCGCCAGGGGCGGAGGCGGAGCCATGCCCGGGAAGGCCCGACCGCGGGGGACGCGACGGGCACGTCAGGCGCGTCCGGCACGGCCGTCGACGTGCCTCGCTGGCGCGGCATCCCGTCCAGCAGCTCGTGCACGTCGGGCCGGTCGGCCGTCTCGGTCCGTTCCAAGGTGAGGCGCTCCTTCCCCTTTCACCCCACCCTCGACGCACCACGGGACCCTGTCTGTGACCTGCGCCACCCAGGCGCCGATTCACAGGGACTTCTCAAGGAGCGCCGGGCGGCGCCGACCCTGCGCGATGTCGCCCGGCCCGCCCCCTCCCTCCTGCCAGGATGGGCCGATGTCCACCTCGTACGACGTTCCCCAGGTCCTGGACCGGCGCGACGGTCCGCACGGCGAGGTCGTTCTGCGGCGGCATGGCGAGTTACTGCAGATCATCGCCAACGGCTGCTTCCTGATGGACACCTCCGACGGGCGCTCGGAGCGGCTGCTCGTGGACGCGGCGCTGGACGCGCTCGGCGGTCGCCGCGAGCCGAGTGTGCTCATCGGCGGTCTCGGCGTCGGCTTCTCGCTCGCACACGCCGCGGCCGATCCCCGCTGGGTCCGCATCATCGTCGTCGAACGCGAGCGCGCCATCATCGACTGGCACCTCGCGGGTCCCCTGTCCGCGCTCTCGGCGGACGCTCTCGCGGATCCGCGCACGGAGATTGTGGAAACGGACCTTTTCGCTTTCGTCAATGAGAGATGCGACACGTTCGACGCACTGTGCGTGGACGTGGACAACGGGCCCGGCTGGACGGTCACCGAGGGCAACCGCGACCTGTACTCCGCGGCCGGACTGGCAAGCTGCGCAAGGGCGTTGCGTCCGGGTGGGGTACTTGCGGTGTGGTCCGCCCGGCCCTCTCCGGAATTTGAAGGATCCCTATGGAATGCCGGGTTCCAACAGGTGCGTACCGAAGAGATCCCGGTTGCCCGGGGAGTTCCGGACGTCGTGCATCTCGCGGTCCGACCTGGATAGCAAAGCCACGGTGACTCCCCGTACTCTGCTTCCCTGACGCCGATCATTCAAGCGTCAAGCGCAGTCATGCGCAGACAAGGGATCACCCCACTGGTTCCGGAATTGCACACCTCAGGGGCGGGCGATGGAGCAGACACACACCTCCCACAACGGCACGGCGGCGACCCCGGGCGCACAGCGCCGGGTGCTCGTCGTCGAAGACGATCCGACGATCGTGGACGCCATCGCGACCCGCCTGCGCGCCGAGGGATTCCTCGTGCAAACAGCGGGCGACGGCCCGTCCGCGGTCGACACCGCCGAGGCCTGGCAGCCCGATCTGCTGATCCTCGACATCATGCTGCCCGGCTTCGACGGCCTGGAGGTCTGCCGGCGTGTGCAGGCCGCCCGACCGGTGCCGGTCATGATGCTCACCGCACGGGACGACGAGACCGACATGCTGGTCGGGCTCGGCGTCGGCGCCGACGACTACATGACCAAGCCGTTCTCCATGCGGGAGCTGGCCGCCCGCGTGCACGTCCTGCTGCGCCGGGTGGAGCGGGCCGCCATCGCGGCCTCGACCCCGCGCAGCGGGATCCTCCGGCTCGGCGAGCTGGAGATCGACCACGCGCAGCGCCGGGTACGGGTGCGCTCCGAGGACGTCCATCTGACGCCCACGGAGTTCGACCTGCTGGTCTGCCTGGCCAACACCCCGCGCGCGGTGCTCTCCCGGGAGCAGCTGCTGGCCGAGGTGTGGGACTGGGCGGACGCCTCCGGCACCCGGACCGTCGACAGCCACATCAAGGCACTGCGCCGGAAGATCGGCGCCGAGCGGATCCGCACGGTGCACGGCGTGGGCTACGCCCTGGAGACGCCGACGCCATGAGCGAGGGGCCGGCCGCACCAAGACGCCCTGGGGACCCCTGGGGCGGCGTACGCCCGTTCTCGATCAAGACCAAGCTGGGCGCGCTGGTCGTGATCTCGGTGCTGATCACCACGGGTCTGTTGATGATCGCGGTGCACACCAAGACGGAGCTGCGGTTCATCACGGTCTTCTCGATGATCGCCACACTGTTGATTACGCAGTTCGTGGCGCATTCGCTCACCGCGCCGCTGGACGAGATGAACGCGGTGGCCCGTTCCATCTCGCACGGCGACTACACCCGCCGGGTGCGGGAGAACCGCCGGGACGAGCTGGGTGACCTGGCCCAGACGATCAACCACATGGCGGACGACCTGGAGGCGCAGGAACGGCAGCGCAAGGAGCTCGTGGCGAATGTCTCGCACGAGCTGCGCACGCCGATCGCGGGTCTGCGGGCGGTCCTGGAGAACATCGTCGACGGCGTCACCGAGGCCGACCCCGAGACGATGCGGACGGCCCTGAAGCAGACCGAGCGGCTGGGGCGTCTCGTGGAGACGCTCCTCGACCTGTCCCGGCTGGACAACGGGGTCGTCCCGCTGCGCAAGCGGCGCTTCGAGGTGTGGCCGTATCTCTCGGGCGTGCTGAAGGAGGCCAACATGGTCGCCTCCGCGCGCGCGGGCATCGCGTCCGGCTCCGGCAGCCACACGCGTACGGACGTCCATCTGCACCTCGACGTGTCCCCGCCGGAGCTGACCGCGCACGCGGACCCCGAGCGGATCCACCAGGTGGTGGCGAATCTCATCGACAACGCGGTCAAGCACAGCCCGCCGCACGGCCGGGTCACCGTCAAGGCGCGGCGCGGGACCACCCACGAGTCGCTGGAGCTGGAAGTCCTCGACGAGGGCCCCGGCATTCCGCGTTCGGAGTGGCACCGGGTCTTCGAGCGGTTCAACCGCGGCAGTGTCAACCGGCCGCACGGTCCGGGCAGTGACGGCGGCACGGGTCTCGGCCTGGCGATCGTCCGCTGGGCGGTGGATCTGCACGGAGGCCGGATCGGTGTGGCCGAATCCGAGCGGGGCTGCCGGATTCTTGTCACCCTTCCGGGACTTCCATCTCTGCCAAGTTGACGTAAAGTTCGAGGCGGAGCCACAAGATCCACGGGCGTCCGCACTGACGGACACGTGTGATCAGGAAGAGGCCCGCGCCGTTGTCGCGCCTGGGCCCGCTCAACCCATGCCGGACGAAGCGGAACCACGCTTGTTTCCCGCCATTTCCAGCCCTGAAACACGCTGTTCGATGTGACTTACACGACGATGGACGGGCCCGGCCTGACCTACCCGGTCTTGGAGGCGTAGCCTTTATTCCCGCTGTCCATCACCTTGTGAAGCGGAAGAGGGCGGTTGCCGCCGTGTCGCCACAGTCCCCCAGTAACTCGAGCATCTCGACCGACGCAGACCAAGCGGGCAAGAACCCCGCAGCGGCCTTCGGTCCCAACGAGTGGCTCGTCGACGAGATCTATCAGCAGTACCTCCAGGATCCGAATTCCGTAGACCGAGCCTGGTGGGACTTCTTCGCCGACTACAAGCCGGGCGCGGCTGCCGCCTCGGCTCCGGCGGGTACTGCGGCCGCGGGGGCCGCAGGGACCACTCCGTCCACACCGTCCCAGCCCGCGCCCGCCGCCCCGCCCGCACAGGCCCAGGCGCCCGCACAGGCTCCTGCCGCGGCGGCCCCGGCTCCCGCGGCCCCGAAGCCCGTGGTCGCCGCTCAGGCGCCGGCCCAGGCCCCCGCGCCGGCCAAGGCCGCGGCTCCGGCCGCGAAGCCCGCCGCCGCCAAGCCTGCTGCCGAGCCGGCCGCCGCGTCGTCGGAGGGTCCGGAGTTCGTGACGCTGCGCGGCCCGGCCGCCGCGGTCGCCAAGAACATGAACGCCTCGCTGGAACTGCCCACGGCCACGTCCGTGCGCGCGGTCCCGGTGAAGCTGCTGTTCGACAACCGCATCGTCATCAACAACCACCTCAAGCGCGCCCGGGGCGGGAAGATCTCCTTCACGCACCTGATCGGCTTCGCGATGGTGCAGGCCATCAAGGCCATGCCGTCGATGAACTGGCACTTCGCGGAGAAGGACGGGAAGCCCACCCTCGTCAAGCCCGCGCACGTCACCTTCGGCCTGGCCATCGACCTGGTCAAGCCGAACGGCGACCGCCAGCTCGTCGTGGCCGGCATCAAGAAGGCCGAGACGCTGAACTTCTTCGAGTTCTGGCAGGCCTACGAGGACATCGTCCGCCGCGCCCGCGACGGCAAGCTGACGATGGACGACTTCACCGGGGTCACGGTCTCCCTGACCAACCCCGGCGGCCTCGGCACCGTCCACTCCGTCCCGCGTCTGATGCCCGGCCAGTCGGTCATCATGGGCGTCGGCTCGATGGACTACCCGGCGGAGTTCCAGGGCACCTCCCAGGACACCCTGAACAAGCTCGGTATCGCGAAGGTCATGACGCTCACGTCGACCTACGACCACCGGGTGATCCAGGGCGCCGCGTCCGGCGAGTTCCTGCGCGTCGTCGCGAACTACCTGCTCGGCGAGAACGGCTTCTACGACGAGATCTTCGAGGCGCTGCGCATCCCCTACGAGCCGGTCCGCTGGCTCAAGGACATCGACGCCAGCCACGACGACGACGTCACCAAGGCCGCCCGCGTCTTCGAGCTGATCCACTCCTACCGGGTCCGGGGCCACGTCATGGCCGACACCGACCCGCTGGAGTACCGCCAGCGCAAGCACCCCGACCTGGACATCACCGAGCACGGCCTCACCCTGTGGGACCTGGAGCGGGAGTTCGCGGTCGGCGGCTTCGCCGGCAAGTCCCTGATGAAGCTGCGGGACATCCTCGGTGTGCTGCGTGACTCCTACTGCCGCACCACCGGCGTCGAGTTCATGCACATCCAGGACCCCAAGCAGCGCAGGTGGATCCAGGACCGCATCGAGCGCGCGCACAGCAAGCCGGAGCGCGAGGAGCAACTGCGCATCCTGCGCCGCCTGAACGCGGCGGAGGCCTTCGAGACCTTCCTGCAGACGAAGTACGTCGGCCAGAAGCGCTTCTCCCTGGAGGGCGGCGAGTCCGTCATCCCGCTGCTGGACGCGGTCCTCGACAGCGCGGCCGAATCCCGCCTCGACGAGGTCGTCATCGGCATGGCCCACCGAGGCCGCCTGAACGTCCTGGCGAACATCGTCGGCAAGTCGTACGCGCAGATCTTCCGCGAGTTCGAGGGCAACCTCGACCCGAAGTCGATGCACGGCTCCGGCGACGTGAAGTACCACCTGGGCGCCGAGGGCACCTTCACCGGTCTGGACGGCGAGCAGATCAAGGTCTCGCTGGCCGCGAACCCGTCCCACCTGGAGACGGTCGACCCGATCATCGAGGGCATCAGCCGCGCCAAGCAGGACATCATCAACAAGGGCGGCACCGACTTCACCGTCCTGCCGGTGGCCCTGCACGGCGACGCGGCCTTCGCGGGCCAGGGCGTGGTGGCCGAGACCCTGAACATGTCTCAGCTGCGCGGCTACCGCACGGGCGGCACGGTCCACATCGTCATCAACAACCAGGTCGGCTTCACGGCCGCCCCGGAGTCGTCCCGCTCGTCGATGTACGCGACGGACGTGGCGAGGATGATCGAGGCCCCGATCTTCCACGTGAACGGCGACGACCCGGAGGCCGTCGTGCGCGTCGCGCGCCTGGCCTTCGAGTTCCGCCAGGCGTTCAACAAGGACGTGGTGATCGACCTCATCTGCTACCGCCGCCGCGGTCACAACGAGTCGGACAACCCTGCCTTCACCCAGCCCCTGATGTACGACCTGATCGACAAGAAGCGCTCGGTGCGCAAGCTGTACACCGAGTCGCTGATCGGCCGGGGCGACATCACCCTGGAAGAGGCCGAGCAGGCTCTCCAGGACTACCAGGGCCAGCTGGAGAAGGTCTTCACCGAGGTCCGCGAGGCCACGGCCAACCCGGCCGCGGCCCCCGTCTCGGACCCGCAGGCGGACTTCCCGGTCGCCGTCAACACCGCGATCTCCTCGGAGGTCGTCAAGCGGATCGCCGAGTCCCAGGTCAACATCCCCGACCACATCACCGTCCACCCGCGTCTGCTGCCGCAGCTGCAGCGCCGGGCGTCGATGGTCGAGGACGGCACCATCGACTGGGGCATGGGCGAGACCCTCGCGGTCGGCTCCCTCCTCCTGGAGGGCGTCCCCGTCCGGCTGTCCGGCCAGGACTCGCAGCGCGGCACCTTCGGTCAGCGCCACGCGGTGCTCATCGACCGCGCGACGGGCGACGAGTTCACCCCGCTGCTCTACCTCTCGGAGGAGCAGGCGCGCTACAACGTCTACAACTCCCTCCTGTCCGAGTACGCGGTCATGGGCTTCGAGTACGGCTACTCGCTGGCCCGCCCCGACGCCCTCGTGATGTGGGAGGCGCAGTTCGGCGACTTCGTCAACGGCGCGCAGACGGTCGTGGACGAGTACATCTCGGCCGCGGAGCAGAAGTGGGGCCAGACGAGCGGCGTCACGCTCCTCCTCCCCCACGGCTACGAGGGCCAGGGCCCGGACCACTCCTCGGCCCGCGTCGAGCGCTTCCTGCAACTCTGCGCCCAGAACAACATGACGGTCGCGATGCCGACCCTCCCGTCGAACTACTTCCACCTCCTGCGGTGGCAGGTGCACAACCCGCACCACAAGCCGCTGGTCGTCTTCACCCCGAAGTCGATGCTGCGCCTCAAGGCCGCGGCCTCGAAGGCGGAGGAGTTCACGAGCGGCCAGTTCCGCCCGGTCATCGGCGACTCGTCGGCCGACCCGGCGGCGGTCAAGAAGGTCGTCTTCTGCGCCGGCAAGGTCTACTACGACCTTGAGGCCGAGCGTCAGAAGCGTGGCGCCACGGACGCCGCCGCGGCCGAGACGGCGATCATCCGCCTTGAGCGCCTGTACCCCCTCCCGGGTGCCGAGCTCCAGGCCGAGATCGCCAAGTACCCGAACGCCGAGAAGTACCTGTGGGCCCAGGAGGAGCCGGCGAACCAGGGTGCCTGGCCGTTCATCGCCCTCAACCTGATCGACCACCTCGACCTGGCGGTCGGCGCGGACGTCCCCCACGGGGGGCGCCTGCGCCGCATCTCCCGCCCGCACGGCTCCTCGCCGGCGGTGGGTTCCGCGAAGCGGCACCAGGCGGAGCAGGAGCAGTTGGTGCGTGAGGTGTTCGAGGCGTAACCGTCTCGCACGCCGTACACGACAGGCAGGGCCGCACCCCCTCTCCAGGGGGTGCGGCCCTGCCGTTTCCGCCCACTTATCCTTGAGCACATGTACTTCACGGACCGTGGCATCGAAGAGCTGGCGAAGCGGCGAGGCGAGGAGGAAGTCACCTTCGAGTGGCTCGCCGAGCAGCTACGGACGTTCGTCGATCTGAACCCGGACTTCGAGGTACCGGTGGAGCGGCTGGCGACGTGGCTGGCGCGGCTGGACGACGAAGACGACGAGGAGTAGGTCGAGTCGGGCGCTCGGATCGAGCCGGGCGCACAGGTCGAGCGGGCGTAGGCCGTCCGTCGATCGGTCGGTGCACGGGGCGTCTGACAGGCGCCCCGTTTGTCATGTCCGTCAGTCGCGCGGAGAGGCCAGGGCGTACGCCGGTCCCAGCGTGCCGTGCGCCGGCAGCAGTGCTCCTGCCGTGATCCGGCCGCCGCTGCGGCCCGCAGCCCGCTGGCGGCGAGCGGGAGGGTGTCGGCGCCACAGCGAAGCCAGGGGCCCAGGTGCGGGTGGGTGGTGGGCTCGAACTCCCTGAGACCGGCGTCGAGCGGGCCGGGACCCGTGTCGACGGGGCGGACGTCCGACAGGGCACGGGCCGCCTCGTAGGGCGGCCCGCGGGGTCGCCGGGGCAAGGGTGCAGTCGGCGGCGGTTCGCGTCCCGCCACAGGGCGAGTACGGGGCCGGAGGCGCCGACGCTGAGGGCGGTGGCCCGGCCGGTCGGGACGCGGTCGACGGGGTCGCCGTCCCGCATCAAGGGCTCGGCCTCGGGGCCAGGACGGTCGTCCGGTCCTCGCCCGCCCGCGTGAGCAGCACGGGATCGCGCGGCGGGCGGGCCGCGGTGGCGACGGCATCGGGCTGCGCCCGGTGGAGCGGCGGGGCGGTGGAGCGGCGGGGGCTCGACCTGCGGGACCGGCCCGGCCGGTGCGGGGAGCGTCCGTCGACCTGCTCACACCTGAGGGCGATTCGCCCCATTCAAGCCATTCGAGGATTTTCGACAGCCCGAGGATCCCCAGAACGAGTGTCTTGACTTTCCGGGTCCGCGATATATCGTGAATGAGTACGAGACGCGATATGGCGCGTTACTACGGGGAGGTCCGCACCGATGTCCGAGTGGTCTGTCACCGAGCCCACGAAGCTCACGTTCGACGATCCCGTCACCACCCTCCGCGTACGCCTCGTCGACGGAACGGTGAACGTGGTGGGCACCGACGAAGGTTCCGCCCGCCTGGAGGTCTCCCACATCGAGGGGCCGCCCCTGACCGTCACCCAGGAGGACGGAACCCTCACCGTGGCGTACGACGACCTCCCCTGGAAGGGCTTCCTCAAGTGGCTCGACCGGAAGGGGTGGCGCCGCAGTGCCGTCGTCTCCCTCGCCGTGCCGGCCGACACCCAGGTCGAGGTGGGCGTGGTCAGCGCCGGGGCCGTCGTCTCCGGGATGCGGGGGCCGTCCGTCGTGAAGGGGGTCACCGGCGACACGACTCTCGTCGGGGTCTCCGGCCAGGTCCGCGCCGACACCGTCTCCGGGAACCTGGAGGCCCAGGCCGTCACCGGCGACCTCCGGTTCAACTCCGTCTCCGGCGACCTCACCGTCGTCGACGGCTCGGGCTCCTCAGTGCGGGCCGACTCCGTCAGCGGCTCGATGATCGTCGACCTCGATCCGGGCGGGCCGACCGACATCCGCCTGACCAGTGTCTCGGGCGAGATCGCGATCCGGCTGCCCCAGCCGGCGGACGCGGAGGTCGAGGCCAACACGGCGAGCGGCACGATCTCCAACGCCTTCGACGGCCTCCGGGTGCACGGCCAGTGGGGCGCGCACAAGATCACCGGCCGGCTGGGCCAGGGCAACGGCAAGCTGCGGGCCACCACCGTCTCCGGCTCGATCGCCCTGCTGCGCCGGCCACCCCGGGAGGACGAACCGTGGGACGCCGTCGAGGACACGGGGGCCGACGGGCCGCGGGAAGCGCCCACGGACGTCACCGCTGACGCACCGGAGGGTGCGGTCGCGGACTCCGGTACCGCCGGGCCGCGAGAGAAGACCACGGACTCCGACGGCGGAGAACAGCAGGCCAAGGCCGCCGAGTCCCTCGACGACAACCCGGCGGACAGTTCTCCGCCCGGCTCGGGGGACAATTCCGGTTCCGGCCAGGACGGCGGCTCGCCGAGCGCCCCGGCCGACGGTACGACCGACAAGAAGGTGCTCTGACATGCCCCCCGTCTTCGCCCACGGCCGCCTCCGCCTCTATCTGCTGAAGCTGCTGGACGAGGCCCCGCGCCACGGCTACGAGGTGATCCGCCTCCTGGAGGAGCGCTTCGAGGGCCTGTACGCGCCGTCCGCGGGCACCGTGTATCCGCGGCTGGCCAAGCTGGAGGCCGAGGGGCTGGTCACCCACGCCACCGAGGGTGGCCGCAAGGTGTACTCGATCACGGACGCGGGCCGCGCCGAGCTGGCCGACCGCAGCGGTGAACTGGCCGACCTGGAACTGGAGATCCGGGAGTCGGTCGCGGAACTCGCCGCCGAGATCCGGGCCGACGTGCGCGGCGCGGCGGGCGAGCTGCGACGCGAGATGCGGGCGGCGGCCTCCGAGGCGCGCCGAGGCGCGGGGGCGGGCGGCACCGGCGCCGACACCGGCGGGGGTGAACAGACCGGCCCCTTCGGGGACTTCGGGGAGTACACCGACAGGGAGGCGTGGCGCGCGGCCAAGGAGGAGATGCGGCGCGTCAAGCAGGAGTGGAAGGAGCAGGCCCGGCGAGCCAAGGACGAGAGCCGCCGGGCGCGGGACGAGGCCCAGCGGGCCCGCCGCCAGGCCAAGGAGGCACAAGAGCACGCCCGCGAGCAGGCACAGGAGGAGGTGCAGCGCATCGCCCGACGGGTCCAGGAACAGGTGCAGGACCACTTCTCCCGGGGCGACTGGCCGACCGGGGTGCGCGAGGGGCTGACCGAACTGGCCAAGGAGTTCGGCGATTTCGGAAAGGACTTCGGCAAGGAGTTCGGGAAGGACTTCGGCTTCGGCCGGGGCGGACACGGCAACGCCGAGAAGGCGGCACCCGCCCCCGAGTACGCGGACACCCCGGAGGACTTCCCGGCCGGGTACGAACCGACCTGGGCCCATGAGGCGCCCACCGGAGACCCCGCCCGCGACCTGGACCGGCTCCTCGACCGCTTCCGGGACGACGTCCGCGACAGCGCCCGCGACCACGGCGTCACGGAGGACCAACTCCGCGACACCCGCAGGCACCTCTCGACGGCGGCGGCCCACATCACCGCGCTGCTGCGGGTGCCGAAGGCCTGACCGACGCTCCCCACCGAGGAGGGCGAGACCGACCGGACCCCCCTCGGAGGGGAGCCGGGCCGGGGCTCCCCTCAGCCCGCCTTCGCCTCGCCGCTGCCGCTGCCGCTGCCGCTGCCGCTGCCGCCGTAGAGGATCCGGCTCAGCAACTCGTACGTCACTCCGTGGTCGGCGAGGATCTCGGCCGGGGCGCCTGGGCGGGTGGTCAGGGCCAGGAGGAGGTGCTCGTCGCCGACGTGGCGGTCGCGGTGGGACACGGCGATGCGCAGGGCCCTCTCCAGGACCTGCTTCGCGTCCCGCCCGAAGGTGCGGCGCCCCGACCACCAGCCCTTGTCCTTGCGGTCGCCGGACATCGCCCCGACTCCGTGCACCTCCTCCACCCGGGCGACGATCTCCGAGACGTCGATGCCGAGGCCCGCGAGGGCGTCGGACTCGGCCTGGGAGAGGCCCGCGCGGCGCCGCGCGTCGGCCAGGGAGCGCCGTACGGACTCCTTGTGTGCGTCGAGCCCGAGGGCGGCCAGCGCGAAGGAGGCCCGGGAGGCCCCCCGCTCCAGCAGGGCGAGCAGCATGCGCTCCGCCGCCACGGAGCGCGCGCCCGCCGCGTCGGCGTGCTCGACCGCCCCCCGCACCACGTCCCGGGCGTCCTTCGTGAACCGCTCGAACATCAATGCCTCCCGTACTTCTTGTGCACGGCCTGCCTGCTGACACCGAGTTCCGCGGCGATCTCCTGCCACGACCAGCCCTGATTGCGCGCGTTGCGCACCTGCACCGCCTCCAACTGCTCCAGCAGCCTGCGCAGCGCCGCGACGGCCCGCAGGCCGACCCGGGGGTCCCGGTCGCCCGCGCGCTCGGCGAGATCCGTTGCTTCGGTCATGACGTCAACCTACGTTGACGCGCCCCACATGTCAATCAAAGTTGACACGACCGGCGGCAGTCACGCCCCGCAGGATCTACAGAAGTTGCAGGAGTTGCAGGACCGGCAGGAGTGGTAGAAGTCGAAGAAGTCAGCGGCCGTTCGTGAGGACGATTTTTCCGAACTGCTCTCCCGACTCCAGCCGTTCGAAGCCCTCCCGGGCCCGGTCGAGCGGGAACGTCTCGTCGATGACGGGGCGTACGCCGGTGACGGCGCAGAAGGAGAGCAGGTCCTCCAGCTCGTCCTTGGTGCCCATCGTGGAGCCGACGACCTTGAGTTCGAGGAAGAAGATGCGGGTCAGCTCGGCATGCGAGGGGCGGTCACCGCTCGTGGCACCGGAGATGACCAGCGTGCCGCCGGGGCGCAGCGACTTCACCGAGTGCGACCAGGTGGCCGCGCCGACGGTCTCGATCACGGCGTCGACCCGCTGGGGCAGTCGCGCACCCGGCTCCACCGCCTCCACGGCCCCCAGCTCGACGGCCCGTTTCCGCTTCGCCTCGTCGCGGCTGGTCGCGAAGACCCTGAGCCCCGCCGCCTTCCCCAGCACGATCGCCGCCGTGGCGACACCGCCACCGGCGCCCTGCACGAGGACGGAGTCGCCGGGACGTACGCCGGCGTTCGTGAACAGCATCCGGTACGCCGTCAGCCACGCCGTGGGCAGGCAGGCCGCCTCCTCGAAGGAGAGCTCCCTGGGCTTGGGCAGGAGGTTCCAGGTGGGTACGACGACCCGCTCGGCGAAGGTGCCCTGGTAGCGCTCGGTCAGGATGGAGCGGGGTTCCTTCGGGCCGACGCCGTGGCCGGTCTGGCCGATGACGGAGTGCAGGACGACCTCGTTGCCGTCCTGGTCGACGCCCGCGGCGTCGCAGCCGAGGATCATCGGGAGCTTGTCCTCCGCGAGGCCCACGCCGCGCAGGGACCAGAGGTCGTGGTGGTTGAGGGAGGCGGCCCTGACGTCGACGACGCTCCAGCCGGGGCGGGGTTCGGGAGCCGGGCGCTCCCCCGACTCCAGGCCGGAGAGCGGCTGGTCGCGGTCGATTCGGGCGGCGTAGACGGCGAACATGGAATCGACGATAGGTGGCCGTGCGGGTGGGTGGAACAAGGGGGCGCTGTGACACACGCCCTCTTGCCAGGACACCCGGCGTCGGGGTGAGCACCCCTGGGGACTCCGCCCCCAGACCCCCGAACCCATGCCCGCACTCGAACCCATGCCCGGACCCGGACCCGCCCGCACCCGCACCCGCACCCGCACCCGCCGGTGAACTCCCGCCCCCACCGGCGCTGCCCATCCCCGAAGACACCCGAACGGGTGGGCAGGTGGGCAAAGACATGGTCCCGCCCGTTCGGGCGGGACCATGTCCGGTTCAGCTCGGCTCGGCGGAGCGCTCAGCGTCGTGCGACGCCCTCCGCCCGGGCCGCCGCCGCGACAGCGGACGTCACCGCAGGGGCCACCCGCTCGTCGAACGGCGAGGGGATCACGTAGTCGGCGGCGAGGTCGTCGCCGACCACCGCGGCCAGCGCCTCCGCCGCCGCGATCTTCATGCCCTCGGTGATCCGGGAGGCCCGCACCTGGAGCGCCCCCGCGAAGATCCCGGGGAACGCCAGCACGTTGTTGATCTGGTTCGGGAAGTCGGACCGCCCCGTCGCCACGACCGCCGCGTACTTGTGCGCGACATCGGGGTGGATCTCGGGGTTCGGGTTGGCCATCGCGAAGACGAAGGCGCCCTTGGCCATGGAGGCCACGGCCGGCTCCGGCACCGTACCGCCGGAGACCCCGATGAAGACGTCGGCGCCCTCCAGGGCCGCCTCCAGGGGGCCGGTGATGCCCGCCTTGTTCGTGAAGGAGGCCAGCTGCCGCTTGACGGAGGTGAGGTCGTCCCGGTCGGCGGACACGATGCCCTTGCGGTCCGCCACCGCCACGTCCCCGATGCCCGCCTCGACGAGCATCTTCGCGATGGCGACACCGGCCGCGCCGGCGCCCGAGATGACGGCCCGCAGCTCCCCGATGCCCCGCCCGGTCAGCTTCGCCGCGTTCCGCAGCGCCGCCAGCGTGACGACCGCCGTACCGTGCTGGTCGTCGTGGAAGACCGGGATGTCCAGCCGCTCCTGGAGCTTGCGCTCGATCTCGAAGCAGCGGGGCGCCGAGATGTCCTCCAGGTTCACGCCGCCGAAGGACGGGGCGAGCCGGACCACGGTCTCGACGATCTCGTCGACGCCCGTGCACGCGAGCGCGATCGGGACGGCGTCCACGCCGCCGAACTGCTTGAACAGGATCGCCTTGCCCTCCATGACGGGGAGGGAGGCCTCGGGACCGATGTCACCGAGTCCGAGGACCGCCGTACCGTCCGTCACGACGGCGACGACCGACGACTTCCAGGTGTAGTCGTGGACGAGGTCCGGCTGCTCGGCGATCGCGCTGCACACTTTCGCGACGCCGGGCGTGTACGCCAGGGACAGGTCGTCCTTGTCGCGGACCGGCACGGTGGCCTGCACGGCCATCTTGCCGCCGCGGTGCAGCGCGAACGCCGGATCGAAGGAATCGAGGGGCTCTGCCCCGCCCTCCTGGTCCGTACTGCTGTCGCTGCGAGGATTGACGATCTCCGCTGCCACTTTGTCTTACCCCTTAGGTCTTCATGGTTTGAGGGTGGCCACTCCTGGTTGAGAAGTGGGCGGGCACCGCGTAGAGCGCCTGATGGGGACGCACCCGCGAGGGGGTGCGTATGAGCCCTACGCGACGGGCGCGCCGCACACGCGCCCTGAGCCCCGGATGAGGGGTGTAAAGAACCTTCTTACCGGACGACCCGTACCGAGGACGAGTCCCATACGTCCAAGGTCACATGGCGGAACGCGAACATCCACATGACCGGTGACATGAATCATGGGACATACCGGCACAAGCTCTCAAGATCGGCTTGACGGCCGTACGAACAGCGCTCCACCGGCCCTCGACCCGTGCGGGGGCGGCGTCCGCATCCCGGAATGAGCCGAAGATCTTGCGGCCGGAAGGACGGATTCCCGCAGATGGTGCGGTCAGGATGTACCGACCTGGTGCGGTTCGGGGGTGGCCCGTTATCCGATTTTGACATGACTGCCCCCCAGAATGCCCCGGTCCGAATGGCAAGATGCCGTCATCACACGAGGTCGCGACACTCGAAGACGTGTGCTCTTGTCGACCCAGGACTCAGGATCCGGGCACCGAGCCCTGATCCGGGCACCCGCCAGGTCCCCAGGCACCCGCCGAACCCGTCGGCGGCTGCCCGCCCCATCGGCAACTCCACCCATCCGCCGGAGGAACCCACCATGACCGCAAGCTCCACCCGTCGTACGACCGCCGCGCGCACCCGGCTAACAGCGGTCGGTGCGATCGCGGTCGCCGGCGCCCTGCTGCTCACCGGCTGCGGTGACCAGACCGAGAGCGGCGGCTCCGACAGCACCGACTCCGCCTCGTCGAGCACGGCCCCGCTGGCCGACAAGCTGCCGAAGGCGATCCGTGACGCGGGGGTCGTCAAGGTCGGTTCCGACATCGCGTACGCGCCGGTCGAGTTCAAGGACAGCGCCGGCAAGACGATCGGCATCGACCCGGACCTCGCGGCCGCCATGGGCAAGCAGCTCGGCGTGACGTTCACCTTCGAGAACGGCACGTTCGACACGCTGATCACGGGTCTGCGCTCGGACCGGTACGACATCGCGATGTCCGCGATGACCGACACCAAGGACCGCCAGGAGGGTGTCGACTCCGACACCGGCAAGAAGGTCGGCGAGGGCGTCGACTTCGTCGACTACTTCACCGCCGGTGTCTCGATCTACACCAAGAAGGGCGACGACCAGGGCATCAAGACCTGGTCCGACCTGTGCGGCAAGAAGATCGTCGTGCAGCGCGGCACGGTCTCCGAGGACCTCGCCAAGTCCGAGGCCAAGAAGTGCGCCGGCGGCAAGACCATCTCCATCCAGGCCTTCGACAACGACCAGCAGGCCCAGACCCGCCTGCGTGCGGGCGGCGCCGACGCCGGTTCCTCCGACTTCCCCGTCGCCGCGTACGCCGTGAAGACCTCCGGTGGCGGCAAGGACTTCGAGCTGGTCGGCGAGCAGGTCGAGGCCGCGCCGTACGGCATCGCGGTCGCCAAGGACAGCACCGAGCTGCGGGACGCGCTGAAGGCCGCGCTGGACGCGATCATCGCGAACGGCGAGTACGACAAGATCATCGCGAAGTGGGGCGTCGCCGACGGCGCCGTCAAGGAAGCCACCATCAACGGCGGCAAGTGACCGCGCGGTCCGCGGACACTGAAAGGCAACACCCGTGACTGTTGACATCGACAAGACGGGCGGGCCGGCGGACACCCCGCCGGCCGGCCCGGAGGCCATCAAGGCCATCCCGGTCCGGCACTACGGGCGGTACGTCTCCGCCGTACTCGCCCTCGCCGTGCTGGGCGGCATCGTCTACGCGTTCTCCCAGGGCAGGATCAACTGGGGCGCGATCCCGGACTACTTCTTCAACGACCGCATCCTCGGCGGCGTGGGCAAGACGCTCATGCTCACCGTGCTGTGCATGCTGATCGGTGTCGTCGGCGGCATCCTGCTGGCGGTGATGCGCCTGTCGAAGAACCCGGTGACGTCGTCCATCGCGTGGTTCTACATCTGGTTCTTCCGCGGCACCCCGGTCCTGGTCCAGCTCATCGTCTGGTTCAACCTGGGTCTGGTCTTCGAGTACATCAACCTCGGGCCGTTCTACAAGAACGAGTGGTCGGACTTCATGACCCCGTTCCTGACCGCGCTGCTGGGCCTCGGCCTGAACGAGGCGGCGTACATGGCGGAGATCTGCCGGGCCGGTCTGCTCTCGGTCGACGAGGGCCAGACCGAGGCGTCGCACGCGCTGGGCATGAGCCACGGCAAGACGCTGCGCCGGATCGTCGTCCCGCAGGCGATGCGCGTGATCGTGCCGCCCACGGGCAACGAGGTCATCAACATGCTGAAGACGACCTCGCTGGTGTCGGTCGTCCAGTACTCGGAGCTGCTCCGCGTCGCCCAGGACATCGGGCAGACCTCCGGTGCCCCGGCCGAGATGCTGTTCCTCGCGGCGGCCTGGTACCTGGTGCTGACCTCGGTCTTCAGCGTCGGCCAGTACTACCTGGAGCGCTACTACGCGCGCGGGTCGACCCGTAGCCTGCCGGCCACCCCGCTGCAGAAGATCAGGGCGAACCTGCTGTCCCTGTCGAACCGTTCGTCCTCGACGGGAGGCACCGCATGACCGCCATGGTGAAGTCCGAGGGCGTCCACAAGTCCTTCGGCCCGGTCGAGGTCCTCAAGGGCATCGACCTGGAGGTGAAGTCCGGCGAGGTCTTCTGCCTCATCGGCCCCTCCGGCTCCGGCAAGTCGACCTTCCTGCGGTGCATCAACCACCTGGAGAAGATCAACGCGGGCCGGCTGTACGTCGACGGCGAGCTGGTCGGCTACCGCCAGAAGGGCGACAGGCTGTACGAGCTGAAGGACAGCGAGGTCGCGGTCAAGCGCCGGGACATCGGCATGGTCTTCCAGCGCTTCAACCTGTTCCCGCACATGACGGCCGTGGAGAACGTCATGGAGGCCCCGGTCCAGGTCAAGGGCATCAGCAGGGCCCAGGCCCGGGAGCGCGCACAGCAGTTGCTGGACCGCGTCGGCCTCGCCGACAAGGCGGGCAGCTACCCCTCGCAGCTCTCCGGCGGTCAGCAGCAGCGGGTGGCGATCGCCCGGGCGCTGGCCATGGACCCGAAGCTGATGCTCTTCGACGAGCCGACCTCGGCCCTGGACCCGGAGCTGGTCGGTGACGTCCTCGACGTCATGCGCGACCTCGCCGAGTCCGGCATGACGATGATCGTCGTCACCCACGAGATGGGCTTCGCCCGCGAGGTGGGCGACAGTCTGGTCTTCATGGACGGCGGTGTGGTCGTCGAGTCCGGCGACCCGCGGGAGGTCCTGACGAACCCGCGGCACGAGCGGACGCAGGCGTTCCTGTCCAAGGTGCTGTAGCGGTACGTACGCGAACAAGGGGCGGTACGGGTCTCCCGTACCGCCCCTTGCGTCTTCCCCTTCGTCTGCCTTGGGGCTACTTGAGCGCCAGCAGCAGCGTGTCGGAGGGCGAGCACCACACCGGCCGGGCCTCCCCGAAGCCCTTGTCGCGCAGCACGCGTGCGTGCCACGCGGCGGACGGCATGTCGCCGTCGGCGTGTTCGCCGTAGATCTCGAAGCGCCGGGCCGTGGGGGCGGCGAGGACGGGGTCCTGGGCGGCGAGCTGCCACCACTCGGCCCAGTCGACCGCGCCGTTCGTCTTCGCCCGTTCCATGCCCGCGTGCCGCTGCGCCCGCTCGGCCGCGTTGATCCGGGGCGTGGTGTCGTCGATCATGTGGTCCGCGTTCATGAAGACACCGCCGTCGCGGACGAGTCCCGCGATCCGGCCGTAGAGGTCCGCGAGGGGTTCGCTGTGCAGCCAGTGCAGGGCCGTGGCGGTCAGGACGGCGTCGTACGCGTCATACGGCAGCGTCGACGGCCACTCCGGGTCCTTGAGGTCGGCGGTGACGAAGGTGACCCGGTCGTCGCCCGCGAAGGTGCCCTCGGCGATGGCGAGGAGCGCCGGGTCGAGGTCGACGCCGGTGCTGGTGGCCTCCGGGAACCGCGCGAGCAGCCGGGCCGTGATACTTCCCGTGCCGCAGGCGAGGTCCAGGACCCGCGGCGCGGTGCCGACCAGGGACTCGACCATGTCGAGCATGATCCGGAAGCGTTCCTCCCGGTCGGGCATGTACCACTCCTGCTGCCGGTCCCAGCTCTCCTGCCAGGCCTGCCAGTCGGTTCCGGCGGTGGTGGTGTCCGTGTCCGTCATCGAGCTCCTCCGTCACGCGATGTCACGTCATGGCTGTCACGTAATACCCTGGATGCACGACCGGCTGTTACCCGACCGCACCACGACCATAGAACGCCTCCGTAAGGACTACAAGTGGAACTGGCCTATTACTCGGATTACGCCGTACGCCTCGTCAACAGCGAGGAGCCGGTCCGGGGCAAGGATGCGCTGACCTCGGTCGAGGCGGTCCGGGACCTGTTCGGCGCCAATGCCTCGGCGGCCCGCCGCGCCGCCGAGGCGGACGTGACCCGGTTCCGCTCGGTCCGGGGCCGGCTGCGCGCGGTCTTCGAGGCGGCCGACGGCGGTGACGAGACCCTCGCGGTGGACCTGCTGAACTCGCTGCTGCTGGAGTTCCCGGTCAGCCCGCAGATCTCCGGGCACGACTTCCGGGACGACGACGGCCGCCCGCTGTGGCACATGCACCTCGCGGACCACCCGTCGAACGCGACGGCCGGCTACGCGGCGATCGCGGCGATGGGCCTCGCCTTCCACCTCACCGAGTACGGCGTCGACCGCCTCGGCCTGTGCGAGGCGGCGCCGTGCCGCAACGCCTACCTGGACACCTCCACGAACCGCTCCCGGCGCTACTGCTCCGACCGCTGCGCGACCCGGGCCAACGTGGCGGCCTACCGGGCCCGGAAGCGCCTGGAGGCCGACCGGTCGCAGAAGACGGGCCTCGCGGTCGACAGCGCCCAGCGCACCGCGGCGAACGGCGAGCGCTGATCCGGCCTGCGCGGCCGGTAGCGGAAGCGGACCTTGCCGAGCACCAGATCGTCGGGCACGGCACCGTAGTCGGTGCTGTCACCACCGGCGTACGCGTTGTCCCCCAGCACCCACCAGCCGCCCTCGCGGCGCCCCACGGCCCGTTTGACGACGAGCAGGTCCTGCTGGAACGGATGGCGCAGGACGACCACGTCACCCGGCCCGATCCTGGCACCCCACTGGACCACCAGCTGATCGCCGTGACGGAGCGTGGGCACCATGGACGGCCCGGTCACCTCGGCCAGCCCGAACGGCAGCAGGGCCCCCCTGCGTTCGGTCTCCTGCGACAGCTCCGGCATCCCCGGCACCTCCCCGGTCCGTTCCTCCACCAGTCTCAGTCTGACCCCGGACTTTTGTCCTAAGCCCATGGGGGCACCCGCGAAAAGGCGTCTCCTACGGAGTAATGTCGCACCTGAGAAGACGATCACGAGGAAGGACAGCTCAGATGCTCTCCCGCCTGTTTGCCCCCAAGGTGAAGGTCAGCGCGCACTGCGACCTGCCCTGCGGTGTGTACGACCCGGCCCAGGCCCGCATCGAGGCGGAGTCGGTGAAGGCCGTACAGGAAAAGCTGGCCGCCAACGACGACCCGCACTTCCAGGCCCGCGGCACGGTCATCAAGGAGCAGCGAGCCGAGCTCGCCAAGCACCATGTCTCCGTGCTGTGGAGCGACTACTTCAAGCCCCCGCACTTCGAGAAGTACCCGGAGCTGCACCAGCTGGTCAACGACGCCCTGAAGGCCCTCTCGGCCGCCAAGGGTTCGACCGACCCGGCCACGGGCCAGAAGGCCCTGGACTACATCGCCCAGATCGACAAGATCTTCTGGGAGACCAAGAAGGCCTGACCTTCAGCCGGGCCGTCCGACCCGCGGTTTCGTGGGTCGTATCGCCTACCTGTCCGCACCCGGTCCGCGGGTCGCCGAGAACGGCGTCCATGACGGAGCGGGTGCGGTCTTCTTCATCCGGCCGCGGGTGCGCGTGGATCCGCGGCGTGATCACCGCCGACGCGCGGCTGAGAACCGGCCGCACCCGCAAGGCCGCGCCACCCCCGCGGGGTCGTACCCGTACACCGTGAGCGGCCGGCGGTCGCCGTAGTACGCCCGGGGCGGGCAGGGCGGGCACCCGGATACCCGGCCCGCGTGCCGGACGGCGTGCGCCGGGTTCCGTGGATCGGACGGATCAGTGGAACCGCGGCACGATCAGCCAGATGCCGTACGCCACCACCGCCGCGCACGCGACGAAGCACAGGCCGGCCTGGGCGAGGCCCGCCGCGTGGGTGGTGCCGTCGTCCTGTCGGGCCCCCTCGAAGCGGGCGAGGCCGAGGATGCCGAGGGCGAAGACGGTGACCACGGCGACGGTGACGCCGATGCTCACGGCGGTGACCTGGCCGAGGGCGGTCCAGTCGAGGCTCATGGGTGAACTCCCTTGGTTCAGGCCGCCGTACCGACGGTGGCCGGCTCGGTGGCGCGGACGGCGACCTCGTGGGTGTCGTTGACGTTGTGCGCACCGACCGGATTGCGGCGGGAGAGGACGACGATGCCCGCGGCGACGGCCACCCCGACGAGGGCGACGACGACCGTGCCGACGTTCCCGCCGTGCTTGACCACGCTCGCGGAGACGCCGCCGACCAGTGCCGCGGCGGGCAGCGTGACCAGCCAGGCCAGCACCATCCGGCCCGCGATGCCCCAGCGCACCTCCGCGAGGCGCCGGCCGAGGCCCGCGCCGAGGATGCTCCCGGAGGCGACCTGGGTGGTGGACAGCGCGAAGCCGAGGTGTGCGGAGGTGAGGATGACGGTCGTGGAGGCCGTCTCCGCGGCGAAGCCCTGCGGTGACTGGATCTCGGTCAGGCCCTTGCCCATGGTGCGGATGATCCGCCAGCCCCCGAGATACGTGCCGAGGCCGATGGCCAGCCCCGCCGAGGCGATCACCCACACCGGCGGACCGGCGTCGTGCCCGAGCGCCCCCACCGAGATCAGGGTGAGCGTGATGACGCCCATGGTCTTCTGCGCGTCGTTGGTGCCGTGCGCGAGGGAGACCAGGGACGCGGAGGCGATCTGGCCGAGCCGGAACCCCTTGGTCACCGAGTCCTTGCGGGCGCGGGCGGTGATCCGGTAGGCGAGGTAGGTGGCGACGAGCGCCGCGACCCCGGCCACCACCGGCGAGGCCACCGCCGGGATCAGGATCTTCTCGACCACCTTGTCGACGTGCACGCCGTGCGAGCCGGCGCCGACCCACACGGCGCCGATCAGCCCGCCGAACAGCGCGTGCGAGGAGCTCGACGGCAGTCCCACCAGCCACGTCAGCAGATTCCACAGGATCGCCCCGACCAGCCCCGCGAAGATCATCCCCGGGGTGACCAGGGTGTCGTCCACGATGCCGCCGGAAATGGTCCTGGCCACCTCGGTGGACAGGAAGGCGCCGACCACGTTGAGGACTCCGCTGATCAGTACGGCGGTTCTCGGCCGCAGCGCCCCGGTGGCGATGGAGGTGGCCATCGCGTTGGCCGTGTCGTGGAACCCGTTGGTGAAGTCGAAGGCGAGCGCCGTGACGATGACGACGGCCACCAGGAACGTGATGTGGTCCATTCCTCGATGCAAACAAGCCGAAGCCAATCCCCGGCGAACTGGAGGCAAAGGCTGTCCCAGGTCCACGCGCGCGGCCGAAGGAGGGCGTGCCATGCTGGCGGGGTGACCCTTGAGGATCTGGTCCGGCTGCGGCAGGCCCGCGACCGGATGGACCGCGAGTACGCCGAGCCCCTCGACGTCCCGGCGCTCGCCCGCACCGCCCTGATGTCGCCGGGCCACTTCCAGCGCAGCTTCCGCGCCGCCTTCGGCGAGACACCGTACGGCTATCTCATGACCCGCCGGGTGGAGCGCGCCAAGGCCCTGCTGCGGCGCGGCGACCTGAGCGTCACAGAGGTGTGCATGGCGGTCGGCTGCACCTCGCTGGGCTCCTTCAGTTCCCGCTTCACCGAGTTGGTCGGCGAGACCCCGAGCGCCTACCGGGCCCGCTCGCACGAGCCGGGCGCGGTGATCCCGGCGTGCGTGGCACGGAAGTACACCCGGCCCCGGCGGCCCTGGAACCTGCCGGAAAGGTCCTAGTGTGCGGGCATGGATGTGAAACTCGCGCAGTGCTTCATCGCCGTCGACGACCATGACAAGGCCATCGCCTTCTACCGGGACGTGCTGGGTCTCGAAGTCCGCAACGACGTCGGCTTCGAGGGGATGCGGTGGGTGACGGTGGGCTCACCGCTGCAGCCGGGCGTCGAGATCGTGCTGGAGCCGCCCGGCGCGGACCCGGACGCCTCGCCCGCCGACCGGGAGGCGATGGCACGCCTGCTGGCCAAGGGGATGCTGCGCGGGGTCATCTTCTCCACCCCCGACTGCGACGCGCTGTTCGCCCGGGTCGAGGAGTCGGGCGCGGAGGTCCTCCAGGAACCGATGGACCAGCCGTACGGCATGCGGGACTGCGCGTTCCGGGACCCGGCGGGGAACCTGCTGCGGTTCATGGAGCGGGGCTGAGCGCGACGCACCGGCGGTGAACAGGGCCTACGGGGGCCGAGTTCGGTGTAGGGAGGCCGAGCAGGGGGCTTCCGGAGGCCTGGCGCCGCGCGCGGAGGCCGAGCGGGGCTCGCGGGCCCGGTGGCGCTGAAATCCGGGTGGGCGCCGGGGCTCCCCCGCCTACGATCACCGCATGAACATCCGCTGGACGTACGCCTTCATCGACCGGCCCGCCGGGCTCCTCGGTCCGGCCCAGGACTTCTGGACGGCCGTCACGGACACGCGGCTGTCCGAACCCCGCGGTGAGCAGGGCGAGTTCGCGACCCTCTTGGCGGACGGGGCCGACGCCTGCGTGAAGATCCAGGGCGTCATGGACGGCGCCGGCGGCGCGCATCTCGACTTCTCCGTGGACGACGTGCCGGAGTTCGTGGAGGCCGCGCTGCGCAGCGGGGCCTCACTCGCCGCCGGGCACGAGGGGTGGGCCGTACTGCGGTCGCCCGGCGGGCAGTTGTTCTGTGCGGGGCCCTGGCACGGGGAGTCGGTACGGCCACCGGTGGTGCGGGGCAGCCGGCTCGACCAGGTGTGCCTGGACGTCCCGCCGTCCCGGTACGACGCCGAAGTCGCCTTCTGGGGCGGGCTGTTGCCCCACTGGCAGTCCCTGCCGGGCTCGCTTCCCGAGTTCCACGTGGTCAAGCCGCCGCCCGGGCTGCCGGTCCGTGTCCTCCTCCAGCGGCTGGGCGAGGAACGGCCGCTCTCCGCCCACCTGGACCTGGCCTGCGCGGACATCGGCGCGACGCGGGCCGCGCACGAGCGGCTCGGCGCGCAGCTCGTCGCCCCCGGCCGCCACTGGACGGTGATGCGGGACCCGGCGGGCGGGACGTACTGCCTGACGGGGCGTGATCCGGAGACGGGCGGGCTGCCGGCCGCCTAGGACCGTCCGGTCACCGGTTCTGCCCCCCCCTTCTGTCACCGGTCGTGTCGCCACTCCTCCACGTCGACCACGGCGTCCACCGGGAGCGGCCCGTAGAGGTGCGGGAACTCCTCGCCGCCGGGCTTCGCCGCCTCGTACTTCACCGGCGCGTCGAGGCGGGCGGGGTCCACGACGAGCACCACGAGATCGTCGACCCCCTCGTAGAAGGCGGCCGTGCCCGGCAGTTGGGCGCGGGTGGAGAAGTGGATGAAGCCCTCCTCCTGGAGGGTGCGGCCACGGGTCGAGATCTCGTAGGTGCCGCGCGCGCGGGCGGCCTCCCAGAGGGAGCGTTCGGTGAGATGCAGGAGGGGCGTGAAGCTGCTGGTCATGGGGTCACGTTACGACCTCGACCGGGCCGCCCGCGCCTGCAGATAGCGCTGTTCCGGCAGGCTCAGGGCCTTGGCGGCGGCCGACTCGTAGGCGGCGCGGGCGGCGTCGGGGGAGCCCGCCCGTTCCAGGAGATGCGCCCGGACCGCGTCCAGCCGGTGGCCGGTCCGCAACTCGCCCTCCAGCGCGTCCACTTCGGCCAGCCCGGCCCGCGGGCCCCGGACCATGGCGACGGCGACGGCACGGCCCAGGCGTTCGACGGGACCGGGGACGAGGCGCACCAGGACGTCGTACAGGCCGAGGATCTCGTGCCAGTCGGTCGCCTCGGCGGACGGTGCCTCGTCGTGCACGGCGGCGATGGCGGCCCGTACCTGGTAGGGGCCGGCCGGTCCGCTGCCGAGGGCGCGGGTGACCAGGGCGACGCCCTCCTCGATCGCGGCCTTGTCCCAGCGGTCGCGGTCCTGTTCGTCGAGCGGGATCAGCTCGCCGTGCGGTCCGGTGCGGGCGTCGCGGCGGGCGTCGGTGAGCAGCATCAGGGCCAGCAGTCCGGCCACCTCGCCGGTGTCGGGGAGGAGCCGGTGGACGGTGCGGGTCAGACGGATCGCCTCGCCGGCCAGGTCACGCCGTTGGAGGGCGGGGCCGGAGGTCGCCGTATGGCCCTCGTTGAAGATCAGGTAGAGGGTCTGGAGGACCGCGGGCAGCCGGTCGGCCCAGTGGTCCGGCCGCCCGAAGCGCACACCCCGCACCTTCTGTTTGGCCCGGCTGATGCGCTGGGCCATGGTCGCCTCGGGTACCAGGTACGCGCGGGCGATCTCCGCCGTCGTCAGACCGCCGACCGCGCGCAGCGTGAGCGCGATCTGCGCGGGCGCGGGCAGGTCCGGATGGCAGCACAGGAAGAGGAGCGAGAGCGTGTCGTCCTCGCGGGGCGCCCGGTCCGCGCCCGGTGGCGGTGCGGTGAACGTGTCGCGCGGGGTCAGCGCCGCAGCCTTCTCCTCCCGCGCCCGCCGCGCCTCCTCCGCCCGCAGGGCGTCGGTCAGCCGCCGCGAGGCCACCTTGATCAGCCAGCCGCGCGGGTTGTCCGGCAGTCCGGCCGAGGACCACTGCCCGGCCGCCGCGAGCAACGCCTCCTGTACGGCGTCCTCGGCGGCGTCGAAATGGCCGTAGCGTCTGACCAGCGCGCCGAGGACCTGCGGCGCGTGGCGGCGCAGCAGGTCCTCGATCTCACGGCCGGTGCTCACGGTCGGATCAGATGTCCCCGGAGCCGTCCAGGATGGGCCGGATCACCACGGCGTGGTTCGGGGCTCCGGCGGGCTGGGGGCAGCGGGTGACGCGGTCGGCGATCTCGGTGACCCGCTCCAGGCTCGCGCACTCCAGGACCCAGTAGCCGGCCATCAGCTCCTTGGTCTCGCTGTACGGACCGTCGGTGATGACCGCCTTGCCGTCGTCGCCGAGCGTGACCGTGCGGGTCTTCGCGGGCTCGGCCAGGCCCTGTCCGTCGATGATCTCGCCGGTCTCGGCGAGGTCGTCGTTGATCGCTCCCATGTAGGCGTACATCGCCTGGAGCTCCTGTTCGTTCCAGGCCGGCGAGTCCGGGGATGCCTTGCCGCGCATCGCCTCGTAGTCCGACTGGCTGCCCTGCACCATGACCAGGTACTTCATGAGTCCGCTCCTTCACGTCTTCGGCGTCTTCGCCCCGGCCCGCCCTCGGTGGGCGGCTCTCACAGGGGACGTCGGAGCCGGTCGCGGGTTCTCGACAACCCGGCTCAGATTTTTTTCGGGGTGGTGGTGGTCGGGGCGTGGGCGGGGTGGTGGTGCTTCTGCTTCCCGTCGGCTTCGGCCGCTTCCGCGGCCCGGTCGACGTACACCTCGCACGTCGGGTTGCGGCACGGGCCGGCCACCCATACCGGGACCCACGCGCCCAGCGTCTTGTGGCGCCGGACGACTGTGTCGACGGACTGTCCGCAGGCGGGACAGGCATGCGCGTCGCTGTCCATGCCTTCAGGGTAGGGCGAACAGGGCGTCAGCGCTTCCTGCTGTACGTCCGCACCAGCGCCCCGTTCCGGAAGGTGCGCACCGAGTCGAGCGTGAAGTCGGCGATCGCGTGGGCGGACCCGAACATCGGCATGCCGGTGCCCAGCACGACCGGGTACGTCTTGATGACCAGTTCGTCGATCTCGTCGAGCAGTTCGCCCGCGAGCACCGAGCCGCCGCACAGGTAGATGCCGAACCCGCCGTCCTCCGCCTTGAGTTCGCGCACCCTGCCGACCAGGTCGTCGGCGATGATCTCGACGTTCGGGTCCGGCGACGGTCCGAGGGTGCGTGAGGCGACGTACTCGCGGAGGTGGGCGTACGGGCTGGTGATGCCCTCCTTCAGGGCCACGTCGTAGCTGGCGCGGCCCTGGACGATCGTGTCGAACCTCTTGTTCTCCAGGTCGTCGATGCCGAGGGGCCGACGGCCGGGGGTCGGGAGGGTTTCCGGATACTCGGCTTTGAGGAAGTCGAAGAACTCCTCGTCGACGAAGCGGTACATGGTCGTCGCGTCGCCGTCCGGGTCACCGATGAACCCGTCGATCGAGCAGGCGATGAAGTAGGTGAGCTTTCGCAAGCCGGTCTCTTTCCGTGGTCTGCCATGTGAACAACTTCTGGCGTAGTGCTTCAGTTGTAGTACTCCTTCTGTAGTGGTCGCAAGGGGATTTCGGGGCACGGAGTCAAGCGGGAGAGAGGGTTCCGAATGGCCCGCAATCCGGAGCGCCGGGCCGCACTCGTGGACGCGGGGGTGGAGGTGCTCGCGCGCGAGGGGGCGCGCGGGCTGACGTTCCGCGCGGTGGACACCGAGGCGGGGGTGCCGACGGGCACCGCCTCCAACTACTTCACCGGCCGCGACGACCTGCTGCGGCAGATCGACGCCCGGCTGCACGAGCGGCTCGCGCCCGACCCCGACCAGCTCGCCGAGCTGATGACGAGACCGAAGGACCGCCTGCTGGTCACCGCGTTCATGCACGACCTGATGGCCCGCGCGACCGGCGACCGCACCGGCTGTCTCGCCCTCCTGGAGATGCGCCTCGAAGCGACCCGCCGCCCCGAACTGCGCGCCTCCTACACCAAGTCGATGCGCGGCGACCTGGAGTACGGCATGGAGTTCCACCGGGACGCCGGGCCCCCCGGCGGCGACGAGACCGTCGCCGTGCTCTGTCTCGCCATGCTCGGCCTGATCCTGGAGCACCTCACCTTGCCGGGCGTCCTGGAGGGCATCCTGCCCGGGGTGAGCGTGCCGGAGGGGCTGGTGGAGCGGATCGTGGCGACGGTGGTGCCGGAGCCGGGTGTGTAGGCGGTGAGGCGGGCCCGCGGGTCCGGCGGGTCCGGCTCAGGCGGGGTGGGCCCGTGGGTCGTGGCCCACGGACCGGGTCTGTCCGTCAGGCCCGGCAGGCCTGGCTCAGGCGCGGGGTTCGCGCCACATCGGCCACATCCGCGGGCCGCCGTCCGGCAGGTCGAGGGGGCGGTCGACGAGTTCGAAGCCGAGGCGCTCGTACAACTGGCGGCTGCGGGCGTTGCTGGCCTCCAGGTACGCGGGCAGGCCCTCGCGGTCGCAGCGGTCGAGGACCGTGGTGATGAGCGCGGTCCCGAGGCCCTCGCCCTGACGCGCGGGGTCCACGCCGATCATCCACAGGTAGGCGTGGGCACGGCCGGAGGGATGGATGTCGGCGGTGAGCCGGCCGATCAGCTCGACGCGCTCGTTCTCCGGGTCGACGGCGGCACGCAACTGGGCGGGACCGTCGTCCTCACCGGTGTCCCCGGCCGCGTCCCCGTCATGAGTGTGGTCGTCCGCCGCAGGTACGGTCAGCCACAGCGCGCAGGCCCCACCGTCGGCGGCCAGGTCGACGCGGCCCTCGGCGAGCACGACATCGGTGAACGCGGCCATCAGCCGGTGGTGCGTCGCACGGCGGTACTCGTCGCCCGGGAACACCCAGCCGCTGACCGGATCGTCCTGGAAAGCCGCGTCCAGCAGCCCGACGACCAGCTCCCGGTCGTCCGCCCCCGCCGTCCGGATCACCACACCCATGGTCCGCCCCCTCGCGTCAACAGTCGTTGATCGTACGGGCGTTGAGCCTAGCGGTAGGGGTGGGGCCGCTGTCCCGGGAGGGGCCGACCGGCGAGGCCCGCACACCGTGGGGATGTGCGGGACCCGCCCGACCGGAGCCGCCGGAGAGCCGCGCGGGTCAGGACCGCACGGCCCCGGCGGCTCCGGGGTCTCGTTGAACTCGGCTGCGCCGTGAACCTCAGCTGCTGCGCCGCGTCACGAACTCCGCCAGCGCCAGCAGGCCGCCCGCCGCCTCCGGGTCGGACACCGCACGGGCCAGCTCCTGCATGGCGCGGGCCATCCGGTCGGCCGCCTGGACCTGCGCCCAGTCCCGGCCGCCCGCCCGTTCCACGGCGAGCACCGTCCGTTCCAGGTCTCCCTCCTCGTACGGAACGCCGTACAGCTCGGCCAGTTCGTCGGCCTCCGGCGTGCCGGAGGTGAGCGCGGCGACCACCGGCAGCGACTTCTTGCGGGCGACGAGATCCGCGCCGGCCGGCTTGCCGGTGGACCGGGGGTCGCCCCATATGCCGATCACGTCGTCGATGAGCTGGAAGGCGAGTCCGGCCTCCCGGCCGAACGCGTCCAGCGCCTCGACGTCCTCCTCCGACGCCCCCGCGTACAGCGCCCCCAGTGCGCAGGCGCACCCGAGCAGCGCGCCCGTCTTGGCCTCGGCCATGGCGAGCACCTCGTCGAGGGTGACCTCGTCCGGGCGGCACCGTTCCATGGCCGTGTCCGCGTGCTGTCCGGCGCACAGCTCGACCACACAGTCCGCGAGCCGTGCGACGGCCCGCGCGGACGCCGGATGCGGGTCCTCGGCGAGCAGCCGCAGGGCGAGCGCCTGGAGGGTGTCCCCGGCGAGGATCGCGTCGGCGTCACCGAACACGGTCCACGCGGTGGGCCGGTGCCGCCGGGTGGTGTCCCGGTCCATCACGTCGTCGTGCAGCAACGTGAAGTTGTGGATCAGCTCCACCGCCGCGGCGGCCCGCACGGCCGCCGCCCGCGCCGCCGGTCCGCCGAGCGCGGCGGCCGCGGTGAGGACGAGCGCGGGACGTATCGCCTTGCCCGCGTTGCCCGCCGCCGGAGTGCCGTCCGCGTGTTCCCAGCCGAAGTGGTAGAGCGCGATCCGGCGCATGGAACCGGGCAGCGACTCCAGGGCGGCACGCAGCGCGGGGTCGACCGAGGCCCGGGTCCGCTCCAGGATCACCCCCGCCTCGTGCCCGTCGAGGGAACGCCCCCCGACAGGAGGTGTGTCCGCGCTCCGCCCGATGTCCGCGCCGGCCTCCTCGGTGTCCGCGTCCGCCTCTTCGATGTCCGTCCTGAACTGTTCGGTGCCCGTCATGAACTCGGTCACGGCGTCCCCCTCGGAGCGTCCGCGGACGGTGGCGCTTCCGCCGCGGCGGGGCGCGTACGACCGGGGTGTCCCCGCCCCGAAGGGCGGGGACACGGCGTTCAGGTGCGGAAACGTCACCGCCAGCGGCCGATCTCGACGTTCTCCAGCACGCCGAGCGCGTCCGGCACGAGGACCGCCGCCGAGTAGTAGGCCGTCACCAGGTACTTGATGATCGCCTGCTCATTGATGCCCATGAAGCGCACCGACAGGCTCGGCTCGATCTCGTCAGGGATGCCGGCCTGCTGAAGGCCGATGACGCCCTGCTCGGCCTCGCCGGTACGCATGGCGATGATCGAGGTCGTACGGGCCTCGGTGATCGGGATCTTGTTGCACGGGTAGATCGGCACCCCGCGCCAGGTGGGGATCCGGTTGCCGGCCACGTCGATGGTCTCCGGGACCAGTCCGCGCTTGTTGAACTCCCGCCCGATCGCGGAGATCGCGCGCGGGTGGGCGAGCAGCAGCTTGGTGCCGCGCCGCCTGGTGAGCAGTTCGTCCAGGTCGTCGGGGCTGGGCACGCCGTCGTGCGGCTGGAGCCGCTGGTCGTACTCGCAGTTGTGCAGCAGCCCGAACTCACGGTTGTTGACGAGTTCGTGCTCCTGGCGTTCCTTCAACGCCTCGACCGTCAGCCGGATCTGCTGCTCGGTCTGGTTCATCGGCTGGTTGTAGAGGTCGGCCACACGGGAGTGAATGCGCAGCACGGTCTGGGCGATGCTCAGTTCGTACTCGCGGGGCCTGGCCTCGTAGTCGACGAAGGTGTGCGGGATGTCCGGCTCGCCGTCGTGTCCCGCCGCAAGGTCGATCTCCTGCTCGCCGAACTTGTTGGTGCGCTGCGAGGGGATCGCGCGCTGCTCCTGGAGGTGTCCGCCCAGGGACTCGGAGCGCTCCGCGACCTGCTCGACATGCTGACGGGGCAGGACCAGCACCGTGCAGGCGGTGACCGCGCGGGCCGTGTACTCCCAGATGGCGTCCGGGTCGAGGAGCGCCTGGTCGCCGAAGTACGCGCCGTCGGCGAGGACTCCGAGCTCGGCGTCGTCGCCGTACGGGCCGGTGCCGACCTTCTCCACGCGGCCGTGTGCCAGCAGGTAGACCTCGCCGGTCGGGCTGCCGAACTCGGCGATCACGTCCCCCGGCGCGAACTCCCGTTGCTCGCAGCGCCGGGAGAGCTCGGTGAGCACCTCCTCGTCCTCGTAGGCGCGCAGTGCGGGCAGTTCGCGCAGTTCGGCGGGGATCACCTCGACGCGGTCACCGGTCTTCACGAACGTCACCCGGCCGTCCCCCACGGCGTAGCTGAGCCTCCGGTTCACGCGGTACGTGCCGCCCTGCACATTCACCCAGGGCAGTGTGCGCAACAGCCAGCGAGAGCTGATCTCCTGCATCTGGGGTGCGGACTTGGTCGTGGTGGCCAGGTTCCGCGCTGCCGCTGTGCCGAGACTCTGCTGCGGCCTGTCCTGCTCGGTGCGGACCTCTTCGCCTACCGACATATGGAATTGCCCTCCCAGTTATGCCCGGCGCTGATCTACGCCGGGCATCGATCTCCCGCGCAAGCCTTCCATCACACACCGTGCTGGTGCTATTACACGAAAGAGCGGGAATGGATCACCGATCGACTGGGCAGTGCGAGGAATCCTGTTCGAAGAACCCGCTCCGACGGGTGTGCGCGGCGGCGGTCGGCGGCGCCCGGGCGGCCGTTCCGCATGTTGTCCGAATCGGCTCGCACGTCGTGCGAACGAGTAGTCCGGATCCTCCGCTTCCGGTACAAGCAAGCGGTACGAGTCGGCGGCGCACGGCGGCCGGCGCGCAGTACGAAGGAGGCGGCCATGGCCTCACCCATGTCCGCGGGCGCTTTTCTGGCCGGACTGAAAGCCGAGGGAGTCAAAGTCGTCGAGGTCGGCGACTGGGAACACCACAACCGCAACCACAAGGGCCCCTGGGGGCCGGTCCACGGCGTGATGATCCACCACACGGTCACCCGGGGCAGCGCGCGCACGGTCGAGCTCTGCCGCAAGGGCTACGAGGCCCTTCCCGGCCCGCTGTGCCACGGCGTCATCACCAAGGACGGCAGGATCCATCTCGTCGGCTACGGCCGCGCCAACCACGCCGGCCTGGGCGACGACGACGTCCTGCGCGCCGTGATCGCCGAGAAGGCACTCCCCCACGACAACGAGGCCAACACCGACGGCAACCGTCACTTCTACGGCTTCGAGTGCGAGAACCTCGGCGACGGCGACGACCCCTGGCCCGCGGCCCAGCTCGACGCGATCGAGAGAGCGGCCGCCGCGATCTGCCGCCACCACGGCTGGACGGAGCGGTCGGTCATCGGCCACCTGGAGTGGCAGCCGGGCAAGGTCGACCCGCGCGGCTTCACGATGGCGGCGATGCGGGAGCGGATCCGGGACCGTCTGAAGTGACGGCGGGCGCGGGAGTACCGGGGCCGGTGACAATGGAGCCGTGACCAGCCCCGACGCCGTCCCCGGCCCCGACGCCCTCGCCGCTCTCGGGCCGCGGCTGCCGTCGCCGTTGCAAGAGGTCACCGACGACCGCTTCGCCCGCCGGGGCGTCCGGCTGCTGCTCAAGCGCGACGACCTGATCCACCCGGAACTCATCGGCAACAAATGGCGCAAGCTCGCCCCCAATCTCACCGCCGCGGCCGGCCGGCCGATCGTCACCTTCGGCGGCGCGTACTCCAACCACCTGCGCGCCACGGCCGCGGCCGGCCGTCTCCTCGGCCTGTCCACGACCGGCGTGGTCCGTGGCCAGGAACTCGCCGACCGCCCCCTCAACCCCTCCCTCACCCGGTGCGTCGCCGACGGCATGCGGCTGCACTTCGTCGACAGGACGACGTATCGACGCAAGGACGACCCGAAGACCCTCGCGAGCCTGCTCCGGGCGGCCGGCGCGGAGGGCGCGTACGTCGTCCCGGAGGGCGGCAGCAACGCGCCCGCCGTGCGCGGCTGCCGGGTGCTCGGCGAGGAGCTGCGGGGGCGGGCGGACGTCGTCGCCCTGGCCTGCGGCACCGGTGGCACCCTGGCCGGCCTGGCCGCAGGACTGGCTCCCGGGCAGCGGGCCCTGGGGATCCCCGTCCTGAAGGGTGGCTTCCTGACGGCCGACACAGAGGGCCTCCAGAGGGACGCCTTCGGCGGTCGGCGCGGCGACTGGACCCTCGACGACCGCTTCCACTTCGGGGGCTACGGCCGTACACCCCCGGAACTCCACACCTTCGCCGAGGACTTCGAGGAACGGCACGCGATGGCCGTCGAACGTCTCTATGTCGCCAAGTTGCTCTATGGCCTTGTCGTGTCGGTGGAGGAGGGGGCGTTCCGGGAGGGGGCCACCGTGATCGCGGTGATCACCGGGAGCCCCTTCGCCGGCTGACCGTCCGGCGACGGCTCACGCCGCTTCTCGATAGGCGGCGGCCTCCTCCAGGTCCAGCCTGCGCAGCAGCGTCCGCAGCATCTCGTCGTCGATGTGGCGGGCGTCGCGCAGTCTCACGAAGACCGCCCGCTCGGCGCTGATCATCTCGCGGGAGAGCCGGCGGTAGGCGTCGTCGACGGTCTCCCCGGTGAGGGGGTTGACCTGACCGAGGCGTTCCCAGACGGCGTTGCGGCGGCGCTCCAGGACGCTGCGGAGACGGTCCGCGAGGGGCGGTGGGAGGGCGTTGCGCTCATCGGCGAGGAGTTCGTCCAGGCGGCGCTCCGCGGCCCGGGAGGCCTGCGCCTGGGCGTTCGCCTCGGCGAGGGTCTCGGCCTGGATGTCCCGGCCGGGGAGCTTCAGGAGGCGGATCAGCGGGGGCAGGGTGAGGCCCTGGAGGACCAGTGTTCCGATGACCGTGGTGAAGGTCAGGAAGAGGATGAGGTTGCGCTCGGGGAAGGGTTCGCCGCCGTGCATCGTCAGCGGGATGGAGAAGGCGATGGCCAGGGAGACCACGCCTCTCATGCCGGCCCAGGCGATGACGAACGGCCCCTTCCAGGTGGGGTCGGGCTCGCGTTCCCGGATCCGGGCCGACAGCCATCGGGGCAGGTAGGTCGCCGGATACACCCACACGAACCGGGAGACGACGACCACGAGGAAGAGGGCGATCGCGTACCAGGCGGCACTGACTCCCTCGTACTCCCCGAGTCCCTTGAGGATCAGGGGCAGTTGCAGCCCGATCAGCGCGAACACCGCCGACTCCAGGACGAACGCGACCATCTTCCAGACCGCCTCCTCCTGGAGGCGGGTCGCGAAGTCGACCTCCCACGCGCGGTGTCCGAGGTAGAGGGCGACGGTCACCACCGCGAGGACACCGGAGGCGTGCACCTGCTCGGCCGCCGCGTAGGCGACGAAGGGGATCAGCAGGGAGAGCGTGTTCTGCAGCAGCGCCTCCTTGAGGTGGGTGCGCAGCCAGTGCAGGGGGACCATGAGGACCAGGCCGAAGCCGACGCCGCCGACCGCGGCGAGCAGGAACTCCCCGATCCCGCCGGCCCAGGTGGCGCCCTCGCCGACCGCCGCCGCGAGGGCCACCCGGTAGGCGGTGATCGCGGTGGCGTCGTTCACCAGGGACTCGCCCTGGAGGATCGTGGTGACCCGGGAGGGCAGCCCGACCCGGCGGGCGACCGCGGTGGCCGCGACCGCGTCCGGCGGCGCCACGACCGCGCCCAGCACCAGTGCGGCGGTCAGCGGCAGCTCCGGCACGATCAGATAGGCGGCCCAGCCCACGGCGAAGGTCGCGAACAGGACGTAGCCGACCGACAGGAGCGCCACGGGCCGCAGTTGCGCCCGCAGATCGAGGTACGAGCTGTCGGTGGCCGCCGTGTACAGCAGCGGGGGCAGGATCAGCGGCAGGACCACGTGCGGGTCGAGGGTGTACTCCGGGACACCGGGGACGTACGAGATCACCAGCCCGGCGGCCACCAGCAGCAGGGGGGCCGGCACCGGCGTCCGCCGGGCGGCCGCGGCGATCACCGCGCTGCCCGCCACCAGCAGCAACAGGGGCATCACGTCCATGGTCCTCGCCCACCCTCGTCCATCGTCGTCGGCCCGCCCTCGGTTTTCCGCGCGGTCGTCCGCACACCCGTCGTAACCTGGCAATCATGAAACAGTGCACGCATGCCGACGCGCTGCCGCACCCGGAACCCGAGCCGTTGAGCGAGACGTGCTTGGAATGTCTGGCGCACGGCACGCATCCCGTACAGCTGCGGCTGTGCCTCGTCTGCGGTCATGTCGGCTGCTGCGACTCCTCACCGGGCCGGCACGCCACGGAGCACCACAAGGACTCCGGACATCCGATCATGCGGACTTTCGAGCCAGGAGAGACCTGGCGCTGGTGCTTCGTCGACCACGTCCTCGTATGACCCCCGATTGAGCCCTGATCCGGACGGTTCGACCGTCTGACGTCTGGGTACGTCAACCCGGCGCGCGCTCTTCCCAATTGGGCCCGCGAACCCCCTAGCCACGGAGCGTGGTCACATGTTTACTATGAGTGACAGCAAGGGGTTGGGGTCCCGGGGACAGGAAAGTTGAGAGCGCGGTAGCGTCACCGCTGAACCACGTATCGCGTTACCCCGGGGGGCGACCCTCGGCCCCGACATGCTTGTACCACCTTGGAGGTGAGGGTGTCCCAGATCGCAGGCGAGCCCGCGACCCAGGACTTCGTGGAAGTCCGGCTGCCGGCTGCGGGTGCCTACCTGTCGGTGCTGCGTACGGCCACGGCCGGTCTCGCGGCCCGTTTGGACTTCACCCTCGACGAGATCGAGGATCTGCGCATCGCGGTGGACGAGGCCTGCGCGATCCTGCTTCAGCAGGCCGTGCCCGGCTCCGTCCTCAGTTGCGTCTTCCGCTTGGTCGACGACTCATTGGAGGTCACCGTCTCGGCGCCGACCACGGACGGTCACGCCCCGGCCCGGGACACCTTCGCGTGGACCGTGCTGTCGGCCCTCGCGGGCAAGGTCTCGTCGGCCGTCGACGAGGACAAGACCGTTTCGATCAGCCTCTACAAACAGCGCGGCGCGGGACCCGGGCCGGCGTGAGGGACGGGGACGGGCCGGTGCGGGACGAAGAGCGCGGCACACGGGAGCTGCCGGCCGCCGACGACATGGGCGGCCCGAGCACCTCCCGCCGCATGGCGGACGGCATCGACGGCATCCCCGAGCAGGCCCGCCCACACCCGGAGGACGACTCCTCGGAGCCGGGCTTCCCGGACGACGGGCGGCGTGATCGGGAGGATGCCGTACAGAGCGCGCCTCTGGACGGGCGGATCGGGGTGTCCCCTGTCCGAGCGCAGGCGAGGGCTCGGGGAAGGGCTACGGGCGGGACGATGAGCGAGCACGAGCGAGACGACGAGATGGCCGCGCAGCCGGAACAGGCGGTGCAGCCCGCGCAGGCGGCACCGGCCGCACAGGCGGTGCAGGCGGCACGCGCGCCTCACCACAACCCGCAGGACCGCAGCGGGGCGCGTGCCATGTTCGTGGAGCTGCGCGCCCTGAAGGACGGCAGCCCGGAGTACGCGGAGCTGCGCAACCAGCTGGTCCGGATGCATCTGCCGCTCGTCGAGCACCTCGCGCGCCGCTTCCGCAACCGCGGCGAGCCGCTGGACGACCTCACCCAGGTCGCCACGATCGGCCTCATCAAGTCGGTCGACCGGTTCGACCCGGAGCGCGGGGTCGAGTTCTCGACGTACGCGACCCCGACGGTCGTCGGCGAGATCAAGCGGCACTTCCGCGACAAGGGCTGGGCGGTCCGTGTCCCGCGCAGGCTCCAGGAACTGCGGCTCTCCCTGACCACGGCGACCGCGGAGCTCTCGCAGCTGCACGGCCGCTCCCCCACCGTCCACGAGCTGGCCGAGAAGCTGGGCATCTCGGAGGAGGAGGTCCTGGAGGGCCTGGAGTCCGCCAACGCGTACTCCACGCTGTCCCTGGACGTCCCCGACACCGACGACGAGTCCCCGGCGGTCGCGGACACCCTGGGCTCCGAGGACGAGGCGCTGGAGGGCGTCGAGTACCGGGAGTCCCTCAAGCCGCTCCTGGAGGACCTGCCGCCGCGCGAGAAGCGGATCCTGCTGCTGAGGTTCTTCGGCAACATGACCCAGTCGCAGATCGCGCAGGAGGTCGGCATCTCGCAGATGCACGTGTCCCGGCTGCTGGCCCGGACACTCGCGCAACTGCGCGAGAAGCTGTTGGTGGAGGAGTAACGCCGGCGGCTTCCGCCTCGGCTCCTACTCCCGGGCGTTGCCGGGCCCCCGGATCCCGAGGGCCCGGGTCGTCTCCGCGTTGACGAGCAGGACCAGCGCGGCCAGCGCGACGACCGCGAGCGCGATCCCCGCCGGGATCGCCACACTGTCGGCCCGCAGCAGGTTGTAGGCCACCGGCAGCGCCATGATCTGTGTGATCACGGCCGGCCCCCGGCTCCAGCTGCGCCGGGCGAGCAGCCCGCGCGCGGCGAGCAGCGGCAGCAGGGCGAGCACGATCAGGGTGATGCCCCCGGTGGCGGCCGACCGACGGTCGTCCGGGTCGCCCGCGAACCCCTCCACCAGCATCCAGACGCCGCCGGCGGCCAGGGCGAGGCCCTCCAGCGCGGCCAGCGCCGCCGCGGCGGTCAGCCGGCCGGGGCGGGGCCCCTCCTCGGGGGCGGCTTCCGCGGCTTCGGGGGTGGGGTTCTGCTCAGCGCTCACCCCTGAAGGGTAGCCCTCGGCCCGCATCCGCCGTGGCGAGGTTCACGCCCGGAAGTCTTACCTGATCCCTATCTCCCCTGTGCCCGGTACCACCCAGTAGGTACGCTGCAACCCATGCGTGCACTTCTCGTGGTCAATCCGGCGGCAACCACCACAAGCGCACGTACGCGCGATGTCCTGATCCACGCCCTCGCGAGCGAGATGAAACTGGAAGCGGTCACCACCGAGTACCGCGGCCACGCACGCGACCTGGGCCGGCAGGCCGCGGAGAGCTCGGACGTCGACCTGGTCGTGGCCCTGGGCGGCGACGGCACGGTCAACGAGGTGGTCAACGGCCTCCTGCACAACGGCCCCGACCCGGAGCGCCTGCCCGGCCTCGCGGTGGTCCCCGGCGGCTCGACCAACGTCTTCGCACGCGCCCTGGGGCTGCCCAACGACGCGGTGGAGGCCACCGGCGCCCTGCTGGACGCCCTGCGCGAGGGCCGTGAGCGTACGGTCGGCCTGGGGCTGACCTCGGGCACCCCCGGCTCGGACGACGAGGCCGTGCCCTCACGTTGGTTCACCTTCAACGCGGGTCTCGGCTTCGACGCCGGGGTGGTCGGGCGGGTCGAGCAACAGCGCGAACGCGGCCGGAAGTCCACCCACGCGCTCTATGTGCGCCAGGCGATGCGCCAGTTCTTCGGCGAGGCGCACCGGCGGCACGGAACGATCACACTGGAACGGCCGGACACGGAACCGGTGACCGATCTGGTGCTTTCCATAGTCTCGAACACCTCTCCGTGGACCTTCCTGGGTAATCACCCGATGTACGCGTCGCCTAAGGCCTCGTTCGATAAAGGCCTCGACGTACTCGGCCTCAGTCGAATGACGACGCCCGCGGTCGCCCGGTATGGCACCCAGTTGCTCACTTCGTCCCCCGAACGCGGACCGCACGGAAAGCACGCGGTCTCCCTGCACGACCTGGACCAGTTCACCTTGCATTCGAAGGTGCCACTCCCCCTCCAGATGGACGGCGACCACCTCGGACTGCGTACGAGCGTGACGTTCACAGGCGTTCGCCGTGCACTGCGTGTGATTGTGTGAGCAGAAAGGGCTGAAGTCCTTTCACTCGAACGTTTAGGCCAGGGTCCACCCCATGGAAGTACGGCTGTGACCTAGTCGACACCGAGGAATCAAAAAAAACTTTCCAGTAGGGGTTGTATCCGCCGCTGAGGTTTGCGAGTCTCTACGTGGCGATCGAGACGGCCCGCAACACCGGCCGCAACGGATCACCGGAACCCCTCTTCAATCCACAGGACCACGTCAGGGAAACCTGGTAGTCGGCCCTTCACTTGTTGAGGGATTCGTGAAAGCGTTCACATTCACAAGCAACCCGCACGTAATACCAAGGAGAGGTAGCAGCCATGGACTGGCGTCACAACGCCGTTTGCCGCGAGGAAGACCCCGAGCTCTTCTTCCCCATCGGCAACACCGGTCCTGCGCTGCTGCAGATCGAGGAAGCCAAGGCCGTCTGCCGTCGCTGTCCCGTTATGGACCAGTGCCTGCAGTGGGCGCTTGAGTCCGGCCAGGACTCCGGCGTCTGGGGTGGTCTCAGCGAGGACGAGCGCCGCGCCATGAAGCGCCGCGCCGCCCGCAACCGGGCCCGTCAGGCTTCTGCCTGACACACCCGCCCCGCGACAGCCTGGCTTGGCGGCGCGTACAGCGAGTACGCATCTCCCGCCCCCGAGCCGCAGCGCGCAGTACCCCACGATGCGCAGCAAACGCTGGCAACGAGCATACGGAGCCCCGGACCTGGAACAGGTCCGGGGCTCTTTGCTGTGCACCGGGCCGCACCGCCTCGCACACGGCCCTGCTCGCGTACGGCCGTTACTTGTTCGCCCGCACCGGCAGGTCCAGGATCACCTGGGTGCCCCGCTCCGGCGCCGGGACCATGTCGAACGTGCCGCCCAACTCGCCCTCCACGAGGGTCCGTACGATCTGCAGGCCGAGGTTGCCCGCGGTGTGCGGGTCGAAGCCCTCGGGGAGGCCGACGCCGTCGTCCTGGACGGTGACGAGGAGGCGGGCCTCCTTGCTGGTGCCGCCGCGGACCGCGGAGACCTCGACCGTGCCGGTGTCGCCCTCGCGGAAGCCGTGTTCCAGGGCGTTCTGGAGGATCTCGGTCAGCACCATGGACAGCGGTGTGGCGACCTCCGCGTCCAGGATGCCGAAGCGTCCGGTGCGCCGGCCGGTGACCTTGCCCGGCGAGATCTCGGCGACCATCGCGAGGACACGGTCGGCGATCTCGTCGAACTCCACGCGCTCGTCCAGGTTCTGGGACAGCGTCTCGTGCACGATCGCGATCGACCCGACCCGCCGTACCGCCTCTTCGAGTGCCTCGCGGCCACGGTCGGACTCGATGCGCCGGGCCTGGAGCCTGAGCAGCGCCGCCACCGTCTGGAGGTTGTTCTTGACGCGGTGGTGGATCTCCCGGATCGTCGCGTCCTTGGTGATCAACTCGCGCTCGCGGCGGCGCAGTTCCGTGACGTCACGGAGCAGGACCAGCGAACCGATCCGGGTGCCCTTGGGTTTGAGCGGGATCGCGCGGAACTGGATCACTCCGTCGGCCGCCTCGATCTCGAACTCGCGCGGCGCCCACCCGCTGGCCACCTTGGCCAGCGCCTCGTCCACCGGACCGTGGGTCGGGGCAAGTTCGGCGGTGGTGATGCCCAGGTGCTGGCCGACGAGGTCGGCGGCGAGGCCCATCCGGTGGTAGGCGGACAGGGCGTTGGGCGAGGCGTACTGGACGACACCGTCCGCGTCGACGCGGATCAGACCGTCGCCGACCCGGGGCGAGGCGTCCATGTCGACCTGCTGGTTCGCGAACGGGAAGGATCCGGCCGCGATCATCTGCGCGAGGTCCGAGGCGCTCTGGAGGTACGTCAGCTCCAGCCGGCTCGGGGTGCGCACGGTGAGGAGGTTGGTGTTGCGGGCGATGACACCGAGGACGCGCCCCTCCCGCCGTACCGGAATGGACTCCACCCGGACCGGGACCTCCTCGCGCCACTCCGGGTCTCCCTCGCGGACGATCCGGCCCTCGTCGAGGGCGGCGTCCAGCAGGGGGCGGCGGCCGCGCGGGACGAGGTGGCCGACCATGTCGTCCTGGTACGAGGTGGGGCCGGTGTTGGGCCGCATCTGGGCGACGGAGACATAGCGGGTGCCGTCGCGGGTGGGGACCCACAGCACGAGGTCGGCGAAGGAGAGGTCGGAGAGCAGCTGCCACTCCGAGACCAGCAGGTGGAGCCACTCGAGGTCGGAGTCGTCGAGGGCCGTGTGCTGGCGTACGAGTTCGTTCATGGAGGGCACGGTGCGAGCGTACCTGGGGGTATGTGCGGGGCCTAAAAGCCACCAGGGGGCGGAACGGGCCCGGGAACACCCGCGGGCCGCGGCGCCTGAGAGGGACCCTCAACCCTCTCGGCACCGCAGCCCGGAGCAACATCGGCCGCGGGGTGTGCGGTCCCGGTCGGCCGAAGGATGAGGAGCCGGGGCAGTCAGGGCAGAGAGCCTCGGATCCTCGGTCCGCCCTCCTGTGCGGGGAAGGCGGAAGTGTGTGCTTTTCACTTGTCCCGACACATTGTGGACTAGACCACTACGTGTGTCCATGCGTTGAAGCCTGTTTGTTGTTGGGACTACCAGGCCGTCCTGGCAACCATCACGCAGCCTAACCGGTGTGGGTTCATGTGCGAGGGCAGTTGGCCACGACAATTTCCTCCATCGCCGGGTACCCGTCACCCGCACCCGCGCGGGCTCTGCGAGCCTGGGCCGTCGGACCGGCCTCTGTTAGATTGGTCTAAACCACACAGGCCCCTGTGGGTCACGGTCGAGTCCCCCTCCTCGGAGTCGAGTTTCTCCCTTCAGAACGGCAGGCCCAGCGTGGAAGTTGTCATCGTTCCGGACGCCAGGTCGGGCGGCGAGCTCATCGCCGAGGCCATGGCCCGACTGCTCGGGCGCAAGCCCGGCGCCCTGCTCGGCGTGGCCACCGGCTCGACGCCGCTGCCCGTCTACGAGGCACTGGCGGCGAAGGTGCGGGCCGGTGCCGTGGACGCCTCGCGGGCGCGGATCGCGCAGCTCGACGAGTACGTGGGGCTGCCCGCCGACCACCCGGAGTCGTACCGCTCGGTGCTCCGGCGCGAGGTGCTGGAGCCGCTCGGGGTCGGGATGGACGCGTTCATGGGGCCGGACGGCACGGCGGCGGACGTGCCGGGGGCGTGCGAGGCGTACGACAGGGCGCTGGCCGAGGCCGGCGGGGTCGACCTCCAGTTGCTGGGCATCGGGACCGACGGGCACATCGGGTTCAACGAGCCGTGCTCGTCGCTGGCCTCGCGGACCCGGATCAAGACCCTGACCGAGCAGACCCGGATCGACAACGCGCGCTTCTTCGACGGTGACATCGAGCAGGTGCCGCACCACGTCATCACGCAGGGCATCGGGACGATCCTGGAGGCCCGGCACGTGGTGCTGCTCGCGACGGGTGAGGGCAAGGCGGACGCGGTCGCCGCGACCGTGGAGGGGGCGGTGGCCGCGGTGTGCCCCGCCTCGGCGCTCCAGCTCCATCTGCACACGACGGTCGTGGTCGACGAGGGGGCGGCGTCGAAGCTCAAGTTGGCGGACTACTTCCGGTACACGTATGACAACAAGCCTGACTGGCAGGGGATCTAGGGGCGGTCCCGGCTGCCGGGTCCGGTCCCTCGCGGAGTGCGGTCCGTCCGTGGCTCGTCGCGCACTTCCCCTCGCCGTTACGACAGGACAGGCGCCGGCCCCTTGGAAGGGGCCGGCGCCTGTCCTGTCGTAACGGCTACCTTCCCGCGATGATCTCCGCCGCCGCGCGTCCGCAGACGCGGGCCGCTCCGTGGGTGGCGATGTGGAGGGCGCCTCGGGGCGGCGCCTGCGGGAGGCCCATCTCGACGACGATCGTGTCGGGGCGGGCCATGAGCAGGGCGTCGAGGGCGGCGGCCATCCAGGGGTGACGGTGTTCGTCGCGGACGACGGCCACGACGCGGCGCGGGCCGGCCGCCGCCAGGGCCGAGGTCCCCGCCCCCTCCCCCTCGTAGCTGCCGGTCTCCGTGCCGGGGAGCAGCCGGGACAGTTCCGCGGCCAGGCCCCACGGGGTCTCGTCGCCGACGGCGATGTTGGCGACGGGGGTGAGGGCGGCGACGTACGGCGGCGCGGTGAGCGGGGTGAAGTCCTCGGCGCCGGTGAGCCGCAGGGCGCGCCGGGCCGCGCGCAGGCCGACATCGTCCGTCCCGGCAGCCGCGGTCGGCGCCGCCCCCGATGCCGCCCCGGTCCAGCGCGCCAGCCCGCGCACCCGTTCCGCCGCCTCCGCGAGCCGTTCCTCGGGGAGCTCGCCGACGCGTACCGCGGTGACGAGGGCGTCGCGCAGGCGGCACACGGTGTCGTCGTCGGCCAGGCCGCCGCCCACGCAGATCGCGTCGGCGCCGGCGGCGAGGGCCAGGACGCTGCCGCGTTCGATGCCGTAGGTGCCGGCGATGGCCCGCATCTCCATGCCGTCGGTGACGATCAGGCCCTCGTAGCCGAGTTCGCCGCGCAGCAGGTCGGTGAGGATCCGGCGGGACAGGGTGGCGGGGTGGTCCCGGTCCAGGGCCGGGACCAGGATGTGGGCGGTCATGATCGCCCGGGAGCCGGCGGCGATCGCCGCGCGGAACGGGGCGAGTTCGCGCTCGTGGAGTGCCGCTTCGTCCACGTCGATGCGGGGCAGCGCGTGGTGGGAGTCGACCGCGGTGTCGCCATGGCCCGGGAAGTGCTTGGTGCAGGCGGCGACCCCGGCCGACTGGAGGCCGGTGACATAGGCCGCCGTGTGCCGGGCGACCAGTCCGGGGTCGGCGCCGAAGGACCGTACGCCGATCACCGGGTTGGAGGGGTTGGAGTTCACGTCGGCCGACGGGGCCCAGTTGAAGTCGACGCCGCAGGCGGCGAGCCGGCGGCCGAGTTCCGCGGCGACCTCCCGGGTGAGCGAGACATCGTCCACCGCGCCCAGCGCGTGGTTGCCGGGGAAGGAGGAGCCGGTGCGGTTCTCCAGGCGGGTGACGTCGCCGCCCTCTTCGTCGATCGCGACCAGCACGTCGTCGCGTTCGGCGCGCAACTGTGCGGTCAGGGACGAGAGTTGCTCGGGTGAGGCGATGTTGCGGCCGAACAGGCCGACCGAGGCGAGGCCCTCGCCGAGGCGGCGCAGCAGCCAGTCGGGGGCGGAGGTGCCCGGGAAACCGGGCTGGAGGACGGTGAGCGCGTCGCGCGTCAGGTCGGCCTTCTCAGGAGGGGACACGGATGTTCCACCGGCGGTTGTCGTCATCGGGCGTTATCCCTTCACGGCGCCCGCGGTCAGACCCGCGGCCATCTTGCGCTGGACGAGGAGGAAGAGGACGACGATCGGCACGGCCATCATGGTGGATCCGGCCATCATCGGGGCGTATTCGGTGCCGTGTTTGGTGGTGAAGTTGCCGAGCCAGACGGTCGCGGTCTGGTTCTTCTGGCTGAGCAGCATGAGGGCGTACAGGTACTCGTTCCAGGCCTGGATGAAGGCGTAGACCGAGGTGGCGACCATGCCGGGGGCCAGCAGCGGGAAGACGACCCGGACGAAGGCGCCGGTGCGGGAGCAGCCGTCGACCATGGCCGCCTCCTCCAGTTCCTTCGGGATGTTGACGATGAAGCCGCGCAGCGTCCACACCGTGAAGGGGAGGACGAAGGTCAGGTAGGTGATGATCAGGCCGGTCAGCCGGTCGTACTGGCCCAGGTCGTTGAGGAGCAGGAACACCGGGATGATCATCGCGACCAGCGGGACCATCTGCACGGCGAGGATGCCCACGATCACGATCTTGCGGCCGCGGAAGGCGAACCGGGAGATGGCGAGCGCGGCCAGCATGCCGACGGCCATGCCGATCACGACCACCGCGAGGGACACGACGAGGCTGCGGCCGACCGGGCCCCAGAAGTCGGCGATGTCCAGTGCCCGGCCGAAGTTGGAGAAGGTGACGCCGGTGGGCAGCAGACTCGGGTCCGGGTCGATGGCGTCCTTGGCCGGCTTGAACGCGGTGTTGAGCATCCAGTAGACGGGGAAGCCCGCGGTGACGAAGACGAGCAGGCCCAGGAGGTTCCAGCCGAGCCGGGACCTCCCCGGACGCCGGCCGCCCGTGGCGATGGCGCTCATTCGACCTCTCCGATCTTCAGCATCTGCCGCATGTAGACGGCGACCACGCCGAGCAGCAACAGCACGGTGAGCAGGGCGATGGCCGAGCCCTGGGCGTAGTCGTTGACGACGAAGGCGCGGTCGTACGAGTAGGTGGTCAGGATCTGGAACTCGGCCTCGGGATGGCCGTTGCGCATCACGAAGACCTGCGGGAAGACGCCCATGTCCCAGATGACCGACAGGGTCGTGAGCATCACGATGATCGGCTTGAGGATGGGCAGGGTGACGTACCGGAAGACGCCCCAGGCGCCGGCGCCGTCGAGGCGGGCCGCCTCCTCCAGTTCCTTGGGGACCTGGGTGAGACCGGCGCTCAGCGTGATCACGACGAAGGGCACGGCCCCCCAGACCACCAGGAGCATGATCACGGCCAGGCCCTGCGGTCCACTGGCGAACCAGTTGTGGCCGATCATCTCCACGCCGGGGAGCTTGCTGAGGAGCGCGTTGAGGATGCCGTAGTCCGCGTCGAACAGCCACTTGAAGACCGTGGTGGCGACGATGATCGGCATGCCCCAACTGGCCACCAGGGCGATGTTGATGAGGGTCTTCACCCAACCGGAGACCCGCTGGAGCAGCAGGGCGATCAGCATGCCGGAGACCATCGTGAGGATCACGCAGCCGGCCGCGAAGACGACGGTGCGGACCACGACCGCCCAGAACTCGCTGTCGCCGAGCACCCCCGTGAAGTTGGCGAAGCCGACCGACTCGGCCGGCTGGAAGCCCCACAGCTGGGACTGCCCGAACTTCTGGAAGGAGAGGGTGACCAGGCGGACCAGCGGATAGCCCATGACCAGGGCGAGGACCAGCAGGCAGGGCGCGAGCAGGAGCCAGGGGGTGCCCGCTCCGCCGGAGGTCCGCGCTCTGGGTGGCTTCCTCGCCGGGGTCGGCGGTGGCGGTGCCTGCCGCGGCGGCGGCACCTTGGCGGGGGTGGTCGTGTCGGCACTCATCCGTGCGCTCCTCAGCGGTCCCTCAGGTCGTCCGAAGCCCTCGTACGCCCCGCCGGGGCAGGTCGTACGCCGGCCGCGCCCCGCACGGGCGGGGGTCGTACGAGAGGCGGGGCCCCGTCGCTGTCGACGGGGCCCCGCCGGTGGTCACTTGGTGTTGATGACCTTGTCGATCGCGGCGTCCGCGTCCTTCGCGGCGTCCTCGACCGACTTCTTGCCGGTGCCGATGGACTGCAGCATGGTCTGCAGGACCTGGGCCTTCTCGACCTGGCCCCAGCCCGGCGCCATCGGGACGAACCAGTTGGACTCGGCCGCGGTGGCCGGGACCGCCGTCGCCGGGTCGTTCTTCAGCGTGGCGAGGTCGGTCTTGTTGTTGGGCAGGTTGCCCTTGGCGATCAGGCCCTTCTGGCCGGAGGAGCCGGTGAAGGCGTTGATCCACTCGGCGGCCACGGCCTGCGCGTCCGACTTCACCGGGACGGCGAGGTCGCTGCCGCCGAGGAAGACGGGGAGGTTCTTGCCGGACGGGCCGGGCATCACGAAGTTCTCGACGTTGCCTTCCAGCTTGCCGGTCTTGTCGTTCTCCTTCGCGGCGGCGGTCGCGCCCTCCCAGGCGGGGGCGAAGATCATGCCGGACTTGCCCTGGCCGTAGACGATGTACCGGTCGGACTCGTCCTTGGTCTTGTCGCCGTGCATGTACGTGTCGACGACGTTCTTGAACGCCTTCAGTCCCTCGACGGACTCGGGCGAGGAGAGGTTGCCCTTCCACCGGCCACCCGACTCGACGGCGATGGAGCCGCCGGCGTCGTAGACGAAGGACATGGCCGCGTACCAGTCACGCGTGGGCTGGTACCAGGCGCTGAACTTGTCGCCCTCCTTCTCCTGGACCTTGTCCAGGGCGGCGGTGAGCTCGTCGTACGTCTTCGGGGTGGACTTGACGCCGGCCGAGGCGAAGAGGTCCTTGCGCCAGTTGGCGACCCGGCCGCCGGCGTAGTAGGGGACGCCGTACGTCTTGCCCTCGTACGTCACCGAGGCCTTGAGGCCGTCCAGCCAGGCGGAGGAGTTGTCGAACTTCGCCGCGTCGAGGGGAGCGAAGGCGCCCTTGACCATGTAGCCCAGCATCTCGGTGTTGCCCATCTCGACCACGTCGGGGGCCTTGTCGGTGGCGAGGACCGCGTCGAGCTTGGTGTTCTTGTCCGGCCAGCCGTAGTACTCGTGGGTGATCTTGATGCCGGGGTGCGCCTTGGTGACCGCCGCGTCGGCGGCCTTGACCAGCTGCGGCCAGTTGTTCTGGGCGTCGACGGTGAGCCAGACCGTCAGCTCCTTGGTGTCCGCCCCGCTCTTGCCCGAGCCCCCGCTGCCACCGTCGTCCCCGCACGCCGCGATGGAGACCATCATGCCCGCGATACCGATCGCCGCTATCAGCTTGCGCTTCACGCCACCCTCCTCAGGGATGCCCCCCCGATACCTTCCACGGGGCCGGGACTGGACCAATGGTGTAGACCAGTACCGGGAGCTTGGACCAGACCATGACGCCTGTCAAGAGCGGTCGAAACGCCTCCGACCAGCTGTTATGCGACCTACATATGCAGGAACCTTTAAGTAAGAAGCCAGCGAAAACACCGGCTCCGGAGTACTCTCGTCCGCTAGACCACCCACCTCTGTGGACTAGACCAAAAGAGGTCGCGGCGGTATACAGAGGGGATCACGTGGTGAGCCGCATCCGGAGCCGGGAAGGCAGAACATGAGCACCGAGGTCAGCAGTGCGGAGAACGAGGGTGGGGCGACCGTCCGTACCGCGCGCGTGCCCAAGTACTACCGCCTGAAGAAGCACCTCCTCGACATGACGGAGACCCAGTCGCCGGGCACCCCCGTGCCGCCCGAGCGGACGCTGGCCGCCGAGTTCGACACCTCGCGCACCACCGTCCGCCAGGCCCTCCAGGAGCTGGTCGTCGAGGGCCGCCTGGAGCGCATCCAGGGCAAGGGCACGTTCGTCGCCAAGCCGAAGGTCTCGCAGGCGCTCCAACTCACCTCGTACACCGAGGACATGCGCGCCCAGGGCCTCGAACCGACCTCCCAGCTCCTGGACATCGGCTACATCACCGCCGACGACCGCCTCGCCGGGCTCCTCGACATCACGGCCGGCGGACGGGTGCTGCGCATCGAGCGCCTGCGCATGGCCAACGGCGAACCGATGGCCATCGAGACCACCCACCTCAGCGCCAAGCGCTTCCCGGCACTGCGCAGGTCACTCGCCAAGTACACGTCCCTCTACACCGCGCTCGCCGAGGTGTACGACGTCCATCTCGCCGAGGCCGAGGAGACCATCGAGACCTCCCTGGCCACCCCGCGCGAGGCCGGCCTGCTCGGCACCGACGTGGGCCTGCCGATGCTGATGCTGTCCCGCCACTCCCTGGACCGCCAGGGCGAACCGGTGGAATGGGTACGGTCCGTGTACCGCGGCGACCGCTACAAGTTCGTGGCACGCTTGAAGCGACCCGTCGAATAACGGGCCCGGGCCACGCCCACACTCGGCGGGGGCACGGGAGTTGCCCCCAGACCAACACCGCGCGGCACGACTGAAACGGCCGTCGAGCAGCAGGCCCGGCCACGCCCAAGGCCGACCGAGCGTCCGGGAGTTGCCCCCGGGACCACACCGCGTGGCACGAGCGAGACGGCCCGTCGGGTAGCGGGCCGGGCCACGCCCACAGTCGGCCAGGCGTCCGGGGTTGCCCCGGGACCACACCGCGCGGCGCGACCGAAGCGGCCGTCGAGCAGCAGGCCCGGCCACGCCCCAGGCCGACCGGGAACCCGGGAGTCGGCCCCGGGACCACACCGCGTGGCACGACTGAAACGGCCCGTCGAGTGACGGGCCCGGGTGGCACGCGCAGGTCGGCCGGGGGTGGGGTCTTCAGGGCCCGGCACCCGTCCGTGCGAGTACTGCACGCGGTGTAGCGCAACCGCTCTTCCTGCCCTACGGTCCTCCCGTCATCGCATGGACGGGAGGACGACCCGGTGCGCACAGCGAATGCCCGAACCATCGTCATCTGGACCCTCGTCGCACTGATCGGAGCCGCCGGCTGGTCGGTCCTCGCGCTCGCCCGGGGCGAGGAGGTCTCGGCCGTCTGGATGGTGGCGGCGGCTCTCGGCTCGTACGCCCTCGCCTATCGCTTCTACTCGAAGTTCATCGCCCGCAAGGTGCTCAAGGTCGACCACACCCGGGCGACCCCCGCCGAGCGCCTGAACAACGGCATCGACTTCCACCCCACCGACCGCCGGGTCCTGCTGGGCCACCACTTCGCGGCGATAGCAGGTGCCGGACCGCTGGTCGGGCCCGTGCTGGCCGCGCAGATGGGGTATCTGCCGGGCACGATCTGGATCATCGTCGGCGTGATCTTCGCGGGCGCGGTCCAGGACATGGTGGTGCTGTTCTTCTCCACCCGGCGCAACGGCAAGTCGCTCGGGCAGATGGCCCGGGAGGAGATCGGCCCGTTCGGCGGGGCGGCGGCACTGCTCGCCGCGTTCGCCATCATGATCATCCTGCTCGGGGTGCTGGCCCTGGTCATCGTGAACGCGCTGGCCGCCTCGCCCTGGGGCACCTTCTCCATCGCGATGACCGTCCCGATCGCCCTGCTGATGGGCTTCTACCTGCGGATCCTGCGGCCCGGCCGGGTCACCGAGGTCTCACTGATCGGCGTCGGACTGCTGCTGCTCGCGCTGGTCTCGGGCCGCTGGGTCGCCGAGTCGTCCTGGGCGGACACCTTCACGCTCGCGCCCTCCACCCTCGTCATCTGGCTGGTGGCGTACGGCTTCGTCGCCTCGATCCTGCCGGTGTGGATGCTGCTCGCGCCCCGCGACTACCTCTCCACCTTCATGAAGATCGGCACGATCATCCTGCTCGCGCTCGGTGTCGTCATCGCGCTGCCGACGCTGAGGATGGACCCGGTGACCGACTTCGCCTCCCGCGGCGACGGCCCGGTCTTCGCGGGCTCGCTCTTCCCGTTCGTCTTCATCACCATCGCCTGCGGCGCGCTCTCCGGCTTCCACGCGCTGATCTCCTCGGGTACGACACCGAAGATGATCCAGAAGGAGACGCAGGTCCGCATGATCGGCTACGGCTCCATGCTGATGGAGTCGTCGGTCGCGGTGATGGCGCTGATCGCGGCGAGCATCATCGACCCGGGCCTGTACTTCGCGATGAACGCCCCCGCGGGCGTGATCGGCACCACCGTCGAGAACGCCTCGCAGGTGGTGACCGGTTGGGGATACTCCATCACGCCCGCCGAACTCGCCCAGGCGGCGCGGGACGTCGAGGAGTCGACCCTGCTCTCCCGCACCGGCGGCGCGCCCACGCTCGCCGTCGGGGTGTCGCAGATCTTCTCCGAGGTGACCGGCGGGGGCCTCAAGGCCTTCTGGTATCACTTCGCGATCATGTTCGAGGCGCTGTTCATCCTGACCGCGCTGGACGCCGGCACCCGGGTCGGCCGGTTCATGCTCCAGGACATGCTGGGCAACGTCTACCGGCCCTTCCGGAACATCGGCTGGAAGCCCGGCCTGGTCGTCACCAGCGCGGTGGTGTGCGGGCTGTGGGGCTACTTCCTGTGGGTCGGCGTCCACGAACCCCTCGGCGGCATCAACCAGTTGTTCCCGATCTTCGGCATCTCCAACCAGTTGCTCGCGGCGGTCGCGCTGGCCGTCTGCACGACCCTGCTGGTGAAGTCCGGACGCCTGAAGTGGGCCTGGATCACCGGGGTTCCGCTCGCCTGGGACGCCACGGTCACCCTGACGGCGAGCTGGCAGAAGGTGTTCTCCGGTGACCCCAAGGTCGGCTTCTTCAAGCAACGGTCCGTGTTCCAGGACGCGATCGACCGGGGCGAGGTGCTGCCGCCCGCCAAGACCATGGACGACATGCACACCGTGGTCACCAACTCCACGGTGGACGGCGTCCTCGCGGCCGTCCTGGCGGTGCTGATCGTCATCGTGATCGCGGACGCGGCCCGGGTCTGTGTCCGGCACGTCCGGCGGCCCGCGCTCTCCACGCTCAGCGAGGCGCCCTACGTCGAGTCGAAGATCGTCGCTCCGGCCGGGCTGTTCCCGACCGGGAAGGAGAAGGAGGAGGAACGCCGTGCGGTCGGCACTTCTCCGGGCGTGTAGAGGAGTGCGCTGGTACATGCGGGAGCTGACCGACGAGTCGGCGTACGACCGCTATGTCGCGCACCTGCGCCGGGACCGTCCGGACGCGGCCGTGCCCTCCCGGCGCGACTTCGAGCGGATGCGCACGGACCGGCAGGAGGCGGACCCCCGGCAGGGGTTCCGCTGCTGCTGAAGGCCGGTCCGCGGTCGTACGGGGCGGACACAGAACCGCCACATACCGATATACGGACGAGGTCTTTCGCTTTCCCGACAGCGTCGCCTAGATTGCCTGCGCGTTACACAGGTGATCAGTGAGGGGACGGAGTCGCGGAATGTCGCAAGCGCCTGAAGTGAGACCACCGGTGGTGACACCGGTCCGCGTGGTCATCGCCCTCTGCCTCTTCGCACCCTTCGTGGCGATGCTGTGGGTCGGTTCCTACGCCAAGACCGATCCGGCCTTCATCGGTATCCCGTTCTTCTACTGGTACCAGATGGCGTGGGTGCTGATCTCCACGGCACTGACGATGATCGCGTACAAGCTGTGGCAGCGCGACCAGCGTGCCCGCAAGGGGGGTGCGTCCCAGTGAAGGACGGCGTGAACGGCGTCGCACTCGCCGTCTTCATCTTCTTCTTCGTGGCCGTCACGGTCATGGGCTTCCTCGCCGCGCGCTGGCGCAGGTCCGACGAGCAGAGCCTGGACGAATGGGGCCTGGGCGGCCGGTCGTTCGGCACCTGGGTCACCTGGTTCCTGCTCGGCGGCGACCTGTACACGGCGTACACCTTCGTCGCCGTACCGGCGGCGATCTACGCGGCGGGCGCGGCCGGCTTCTTCGCGGTGCCCTACACGATCCTGGTGTACCCGCTGATCTTCACGTTCCTGCCCCGCCTGTGGTCGGTCTCGCACAAGCACGGGTATGTGACGACCTCGGACTTCGTGCGCGGCCGGTTCGGCTCGAAGGGCCTGTCGCTGGCCGTGGCCGTCACCGGCATCCTCGCGACCATGCCGTACATCGCGCTCCAACTGGTCGGCATCCAGGCCGTCCTGGACGTGATGGGCGTCGGCGGCGGCGAGGACACCAACTGGTTCGTCAAGGACCTCCCGCTGCTGATCGCCTTCGGTGTGCTGGCCGCGTACACGTACTCCTCGGGGCTGCGTGCGCCCGCGCTGATCGCGTTCGTGAAGGACACGCTGATCTACATCGTCATCGCGGTGGCGATCATCTACATCCCGATCAAGCTGGGCGGCTTCGACGAGATCTTCGCCAAGGCGGGCGAGGCGTACAGCCAGACCAACCCGGCGACGGGCGCGCCACGCGGTGCGCTGGTACCGGGCGAGGCGGGGCAGTGGACGTACGCCACACTGGCGTTGGGCTCGGCCCTCGCGCTCTTCATGTACCCGCACTCGATCACGGCGACGCTGTCCAGCCGCAGCCGTGAGGTGATCCGCCGCAACACCACCATCCTGCCGCTGTACTCGCTGATGCTCGGTCTGCTGGCGCTGCTGGGCTTCATGGCCATCGCGGCCGGGATCAAGGTCAGCAACGGGCAGTTGGCGATCCCGCAGCTGTTCGAGACGATGTTCCCGGACTGGTTCGCGGGCGTGGCCTTCGCGGCCATCGGCATCGGTGCGCTGGTGCCGGCGGCGATCATGTCGATCGCCGCCGCGAACCTCTTCACCCGCAACATCTACAAGGACTTCATCAAGCCGGACGCGACGCCCGAGCAGGAGATGAAGGTCTCCAAGCTGGTCTCGCTCCTGGTGAAGGTCGGCGCGCTGGCCTTCGTCCTCACCATGGACAAGACGGTCGCCATCAACTTCCAGCTCCTCGGCGGCATCTGGATCCTGCAGACCTTCCCGGCCCTGGTCGGCGGTCTGTTCACCCGCTGGTTCCACCGCTGGGCCCTGCTGGCGGGCTGGGCGGTCGGCATGGTCTACGGCACGGTCGCCGCGTACGGCGTCGCCTCGCCGACGCAGAAGCACTTCGGCGGCTCGTCGAAGGAGATCCCCGGCATCGGTGAGATCGGCTACATCGGCCTGACGGCGTTCGTCCTCAACCTGGTGGTGACGGTGGTCCTCACCTTCGTCCTGAAGGCCCTCAAGGCCCCGGACGGCATCGACGAGACGTCCCCGCAGGACTACACGGCGGACGCCGGCGACCCCGGCGTCGAGGTGGAGCTGCCCCCGGCCACGGCGGGCACCACGCACTGAGCCGTACGCCACGACCACGGGCCGCCGGAGCGATCCGGCGGCCCGTGGTCGTGTGTCCCGGTATTGGGTGCCGTGTCTCGGCGGCATCACGCTCCTCATCTGCCAGTTGACGCTCTGAAACCAGCGCGACACAACATATGGGGGTGCTGTCCCCACCCGGCACAAGATGTATGCTCGTGCTCGCTGTCGTCGCAGGGGAATCCGGTGCGAATCCGGAACTGTCCCGCAACGGTGTACTCATGCGCGCATATGCGTGTATGGGAGTCAGTCCGAGGACCTGCCGACAGCGCGCCCGGCCACCAGGCCCGGGTGCCATGACGTCCGGGCCTCGCGGAATGGGCCGGTGGACGCGACGCCGTGTGCGGTCGTGCGCTGCCCCCTGCCCTCCTTGAGGCCCCCCGTGCCGAGCGAGGGAGAGCCCCACGTGACCATCGCGCCAGCAGACCCGGCTTCAGTCGTCGAGACGATCGACGCCGTCGAGGTCGCCGAGGTCGTCCAGGCCATCGAGGCGGGGACCGACGGTCCCGGAACCGCGTTGCTGCGGACCCTGACCGAGCTGACCGCCGACCTCCCCGACGCCGACCCCGGCCGGGTCGCCGCCGCCGCGCTGCGCGGCCGGTCCGCGCGGGCGGACGAGTCGGAGCTGCGCGAGCTGGCCACCGAGGCCGCCGCCGGCCTGATCTCCGAGGACCCCGCCTACTCGCGGCTCGCGGCCCGCCTGCTGACGATCAGCATCCGCGCCGAGGCCGCCTCCCAGGGCGTCACGTCCTTCACGGAGTCGGTCGTGGTGGGCCACGGCGAGGGTCTCATCGCGGACCGTACGGCCGAGTTCGCGCGGGTCCACGCCGCACGCCTGGACACGCTGGTCGACCGGCAGGCGGACGACCGCTTCGGGTACTTCGGTCTGCGCACGCTGCACAGCCGCTATCTGCTCCGGCACCCCATCACCCGGCGGGTGATCGAGACGCCCCAGTACTTCATGCTGCGGGTGGCGTGCGGTCTGGCCGAGGACGACAGCACCCGCGCCCTGGACGAGGTCGCGGCCCTGTACCGGCTCATGAGCCGCCTCGACTACCTCCCCTCCTCCCCCACCCTCTTCAACTCCGGCACCCGGCACCCCCAGATGTCGTCCTGCTACCTCCTCGACTCCCCGCTGGACGAGCTGGACTCCATCTACGGCCGCTACCACCAGGTCGCCCGGCTCTCCAAGCACGCCGGCGGCATCGGCATCGCGTACTCCCGCGTCCGCTCCCGCGGTTCGCTGATCCGCGGCACCAACGGGCACTCCAACGGCATCGTGCCGTTCCTGAAGACCCTCGACGCCTCGGTCGCCGCCGTGAACCAGGGCGGCCGGCGCAAGGGCGCGGCGGCGGTCTACCTGGAGACCTGGCACTCCGACATCGAGGAGTTCCTGGAGCTGCGCGACAACACCGGTGAGGACGCCCGGCGTACGCACAACCTGAACCTCGCGCACTGGATCCCGGACGAGTTCATGCGCCGGGTGAACGCCGACGCGCCGTGGTCGCTGTTCTCGCCCGCCGACGTGCCCGAACTGGTCGACCTGTGGGGCGAGGAGTTCGACGCGGCGTACCGCAAGGCGGAGGCCGAGGGGCTCGCGAAGAAGACGATCCCGGCCCGCGACCTGTACGGCCGCATGATGCGCACCCTCGCGCAGACCGGCAACGGCTGGATGACCTTCAAGGACGCCGCCAACCGCACCGCCAACCAGACGGCCGAGCCGGGGCACGTCGTGCACTCCTCCAACCTCTGCACGGAGATCCTGGAGGTCACGGACGACGGGGAGACCGCGGTCTGCAACCTGGGGTCGGTGAACCTCGGCGCCTTCGTGGACCCGATTCGCCGGGACATCGACTGGGAGCGCCTGGACGAGACGGTCCGCACGGCCGTCACCTTCCTCGACCGGGTCGTCGACATCAACTTCTACCCGACCGAGCAGGCCGGCCGTTCCAACGCCAAGTGGCGCCCGGTGGGCCTGGGCGCGATGGGCCTCCAGGACGTCTTCTTCCAGCTGCGGCTGCCCTTCGACTCGCCCGAGGCGAAGGCACTGTCCACACGGATCGCCGAGCGCATCATGCTCGCCGCCTACGAGGCCTCCGCCGACCTCGCCGAGCGCAACGGCCCGCTGCCGGCCTGGGAGAAGACGCGTACCGCCAGGGGTGTGCTGCACCCCGACCACTACGGCGTCGAGCAGACCTGGCCCGAGCGCTGGGCGGCACTGCGGACCCGGATCGCCTCGACGGGCCTGCGCAACTCGCTGCTGCTCGCCATCGCCCCGACCGCCACCATCGCGTCGATCGCCGGCGTGTACGAGTGCATCGAGCCGCAGGTGTCCAACCTGTTCAAGCGGGAGACGCTGTCCGGCGAGTTCCTCCAGGTCAACTCGTACCTGGTGAAGGAGCTGAAGGCGCTGGGCGTCTGGGACTCCCGCAGCCGTGAGGCGCTGCGCGAGTCGGGCGGTTCGGTGCAGGGCTTCGCCTGGATCCCCGAGGACGTACGGGCGTTGTACCGCACGGCGTGGGAGATCCCGCAGCGCGGCCTGATCGACATGGCGGCGGCCAGGACCCCCTACCTCGACCAGTCCCAGTCCCTGAACCTGTTCCTGGAGACGCCGACCATCGGCAAGCTCTCCTCGATGTACGCGTACGCCTGGAAGTCGGGCCTGAAGACGACGTACTACCTGCGCTCGCGCCCGGCGACCCGGATCGCCCGTGCCGCACAGGCCCAGGCCCAGCCCGAGAACACCCTCCCGGTACAGCAGGCCGTCGACCCCGAGGCCGTCGCCTGCTCCCTTGAGAACCCCGAGTCCTGCGAGGCCTGCCAGTAATGACCAGCGAAGCCAAGAACCTTCTCGACCCGGGCTTCGAGCTGACCCTCCGCCCGATGCGCTACCCGGACTTCTACGAGCGCTACCGGGACGCGATCAAGAACACCTGGACCGTCGAGGAGGTCGACCTCCACTCGGACGTCTCCGACCTGGCGAAGCTGTCCGAGGGCGAGCAGCACATGATCGGCCGGCTGGTCGCGTTCTTCGCGACGGGCGACTCGATCGTGGCGAACAACCTCGTGCTGACGCTGTACAAGCACATCAACTCCCCGGAGGCGCGCCTGTATCTGTCGCGCCAGCTGTTCGAGGAGGCCGTCCACGTCCAGTTCTATCTGACGCTCCTGGACACCTATCTCCCCGACCCGGAGGACCGGTCGGCGGCCTTCGACGCGGTGGAGAACATCCCCTCCATCCGCGAGAAGGCGGAGTTCTGCTTCAAGTGGATCAACGAGGTCGAGAAGCTGGACAGTCTGCAGACGCAGGCCGACCGCCGCCGTTTCCTCCTCAACCTGATCTGCTTCGCCGCGTGCATCGAGGGCCTGTTCTTCTACGGCGCCTTCGCGTACGTCTACTGGTTCCGCAGCCGGGGTCTGCTGCACGGCCTCGCCACCGGCACCAACTGGGTGTTCCGTGACGAGACCATGCACATGAGCTTCGCCTTCGAGGTGGTCGACACCGTCCGCAAGGAGGAGCCGGAGCTGTTCGACGACCTTCTTCAGCAGCAGGTCACCGACATGCTGAAGGAGGCCGTCGAGGCGGAGCTGCAGTTCGGGCGGGATCTGTGCGGTGAGGGCCTGCCGGGGATGAACACCGAGTCCATGCGGCAGTACCTGGAGTGCGTCGCCGACCAGCGGCTGACGCGCCTCGGGTTCGCCCCGATCTACGGTTCGGAGAACCCCTTCTCCTTCATGGAGCTGCAGGGGGTTCAGGAGCTGACCAACTTCTTCGAGCGGCGTCCGTCCGCGTACCAGGTCGCGGTGGAGGGCACCGTGGACCTGGACGAGGACTTCTGAGCCTCGTGATCCTCCCGGGCCTCGCGGCCCGCCCTGCCCTTCTGGGCCTCCCTGATCTGACGGTCGACACGCCTGTCGTGGACGATCCCGATCACTGACGGGAGGACCAGGAGGGCGAGGATTCCGAGGACGGTGAGCATTCCGATCAGTCCTTCTGTCTGCGCTGAAGTCATGTCACTACTGTCGCTCCGGAGACTCCTTACCAACAGTGGCAGGACTGCCGTAGGCCCTCGATTTACTGCCACTTCCGAGGCACACTGGCAGCATGCTCACCAACGTGGCCGCCGTCCTGCTCGACGGCGTGCATCCCTTCGAACTCGGCGTGGTCTGCGAGGTCTTCGGCATCGACCGCAGCGACGAGGGCCTGCCGACCTATGACTTCGCGGTCGTCTCGGCGGAGGGCCCCTCGCTGAACACCCACGTCGGCGGACTCACCGTCGGCACGCCGTACGGCCTCGACCGGCTGACGGAGGCGGACCTGATCGCCGTACCCGCCGGCAGCGAGTACGTGACCCGCCGCTACCCTCCCGAGCTGCTCGACGCCCTGGTCGGGGCCGTCGACCGCGGTGCCCGGGTGCTCAGCGTCTGCTCCGGCGCGTTCGTGCTCGGCGCCGCCGGACTGCTGGACGGCCGGCGCTGCAGTGTGCACTGGCGGCATGCCGCGGAACTGTCCCGCCAGCACCCCCGGGCGATCGTCGAGCCGGACGTGCTGTACGTCGACGAGGACCCGGTGATCACCTCGGCCGGCACCGCGGCCGGCATCGACGCCTGTCTGCACATCGTGCGCAAGGAGCAGGGACCCGAGGTCGCCAACCGGATCGCCCGGCGGATGGTCGTACCGCCGCACCGGGACGGCGGACAGGCCCAGTACATCGAGCGGCCGTTGCCCCGCTCGGAGTGCGACACCGTCGGCGAGGTGCTGGTCTGGATGGAGCAGCACCTCGACGAGGAGGTCACCGTCGAGCAGCTCGCCGACCGCGCCCACATGTCACCGCGCACCTTCGCCCGCCGCTTCCAGCAGGAGACGGGGACGACTCCCTACCGCTGGATCCTGCGCCAACGGGTGCTGCAGGCCCAGCGGTTGCTGGAGGCGACCGACGAGACGGTGGACGCGATCGCCGGCCGAACGGGGTTCGGCAACGCGGCAGCGCTGCGTCACCAGTTCGTCCGTGCGGTGGGCACCACCCCGAACGCCTACCGGCGCACCTTCCGGGGCCCCGAGGCGGCCTGACCTCTCAGCCGCTCACCGGGGAACCGGTTTCAGCAGCAGCCGCTGCGGGCGCAGCGTGATACCCACCCGGGTCGTGTCGTCGGATCCGGACACCTGCTCGAAGCGGTACTTCGTGGACAGCGCCGCCGTGATGAGCGTCAGCTGGGCCATCGAGAAGTGGTCGCTCGGGCACTTGCGGTTGCCCGTGCTGAACGGGCTCATGGCGTGTTTCGGCACGTCCTTGGCCCGGTCCGGCAGCCAGCGGTCGGGGTCGAAGGCCAGGTTGTCCGCGTAGGACCGCCCGTCGCGCTGGATCGCGTACGGGCTGTACACGATGTCGGCACCGGCCGGAATGCGGCAGCCACCGAGTTCGGTGTCCCGCACCGCCCGCCGCGTCAATATCCACACGGCGGGCCGCAAACGCATGGCTTCGACGACGACATTGTTCGTGTGCCCGAGAGACCGGACGTCCTCGAATGCCACCGGGCGTCCGCCTGTGACGGATTCGACTTCCGCGCACACCCTGTCCGCGTGTTCCGGGTGTTCCGCGAGGACCTGGAGCAGCCACATGATCGTGGATGCGACGGTTTCGCTTCCGGGCGTGAGGATGGCGACGACCTGGTCGTGGATCTCCTGTTCCCCGATGGGCTCGCCATTGTCGTCCTTCGCCTCCAGCAATGCCGTCAGCAAATCGTCCGGCTTTTGACCAGATGCCCTCCGCTCGGCGACGATCTCGTCGACGAGGAGATGCAAATCGGCCAGCGCGCGGTTGAATTGGCGATTGGCCGGGAGCGGCAGCCGGTACAGCGGTCCGGCGGGTATCACCATCCGCCGGTACATACCCCGGAAGACGGTGGCGAGGGCGACGCACAGCCGCTCGGCCCGCTCGTCCATGAAGTCGCCGCGCAGCAGACAACGGGCCGCGATGCGCACCGCGATCCGGAAGGACTCGGAGGTGCAGTCGACGGTCTCGCCGGACTGCCAGCGCTCCGCCAGCGCATGCGCCTCCTCCTCCATGATCGGGCCGTAGGCGGGGATGGCGTCGAGGCGGAACGCGGGCTGGATGGTGCGCCGTTGGCGCCGGTGCAGGGGCCCGTTGGCGGTGGCCACGCCCTCCTTGCCGAGCAGGCCCTCCAGGGACTCCCACAGCGGACCGGCGATGATGAAGTCGGTGCTCAGCGCCATCGCTCCGGTGAGGGCCGGGGTGGTGACGGCGTACACCGTCTTGGGGCCGAGCCTCAGCCGTACGACGTCGCCGTGCTCGCGCAGTCCGGACATGAAGCGGAGCGGATCGCGCGCCAGCTTCCAGCCGTGGCCGAGGAGCGGGACACCCCCGCCGGCCAGAGGCGGTTCGTGCGGCTCCCGCACCTGGGGGGCCGCGGGCCTGACGGATTCGACGGTCATTTCTCACCTGCCGCTTCGTTGTTGACGTACGGGGGCGTGGACCGGTCGTCCCAGCTGTCGACCATGTAACGGCCGGACTCGTGGTGGAACCAGTAGACGGTGCTGAACCAGTTCCGCATATTGCCGACACAGGCCCGCACGGCGGTGCTCAGTTCTTTTCCACGTACCGTTCCGTCGTCGAGTTTCTCGGCGAAACGTAACGCTTCCTTCTCGGCGTCGAGGAATTCGGCCACGCAGCCCTCGACGCGTCGCCTGACTTCGGTGACCGCTTCCTCCAGGGTCAGCCCCTCGTGTGTGATGAGGCTGATTCCGAGGTTGTGGACCTCGTCTCCCGCTATTTCCTTGGGGAGCGAGCAGAGGTCGTTGTACCAGGCGGCGAACTCCTGACTGAGCAACGCCGCCCGCCGATAGGCCGGGTTTTTCCTCACACCGTCCGGGAGTTCACATCCCGCGGTCGGCTCCAGCAGATCGGTCCATATCCAGTGCGCGAAGGTGAGCCGCCGCAGCGCGAGGTATTCCTCGACGGTGGGGACGATTCCTTCGGTGCGATTGCGGAATTCCCGGTCGTACGCCTCGATCACTTCGTGGAAGTGCCGGGCGAACCGGGCGTTCCAGGTCTGCGGCAGGAACGAGTACAGGCGCAGCACGCTGTCCGCGAACCCGGCGACCAGCGTGTCCTTGTGGTGCAGATGGTTCCGTGGGGAGTCGAGCGCCGCGTGCAGGCGGAACCGGAGCCGGCGCCAGGCCGCCGGACGGCGGTGCACGATGTCCCGGTCGTGGCGGTCGTCCCAGACGAAGAACCAGGCGCTGTAGTCCGCTATCGCCTGGAGGACCTCGTCGGGGGCGCCGATGTAGTACCCGGCCATGAGGTCGGTGTAGCAAAGTCCATCGGCATATTCTGCCACCTTGTCCGCCGGCATGAGCCTTTTTTCCAGGAGCCAGGTACGGGTCCTCTCCTGGAGCCTGGGCCAATACGGATGCAGTTGCCTGGGAAACGCTGCCTCGACCACCGGGAGAGAGAGCGATGGTGGAACCGCGATCGCCACCGGTGTCGATGTGGTGCTGTGTGGGAAAGCAGGCACGAACAAACCCCTTCCAGCCGCCAGTTGGCGCACACACCCCTCCCGCTGTGCCGGGCGTGCGCCGTTGCGTATCCCCGCACTTCCCATTCAGCCCTACAACTGACCGTTCTGGGAACGGATTTGCTCCATTCACTACCCCAGTGTGCTGAGATCCTCCCCCTCTGTGACTGGTTCTGGATCACCGGGCGAGCACAAACGATCGAATGTACGACGCACAGACGAACGGCGCCTGATCGGGAAGGTTCTCCTGATCAGGCGCCGTACGTACGGGAGTTGTGGGGCCCGGAAGCACTCAGTCGTTGGCGACCACGGCGTAGCGGGGCTCGTTCTCGGCCATCTGCCGCAAGGCGTCCTTGCGCTCGCGCTTGGAGAGCCGGTCGATGTAGAGGTACCCGTACAGGTGATCGGTCTCGTGCTGCAAACACCGAGCGAAGTAGCCGGTGCCGCGCAGCCTGACGGGGTTGCCCTGCTCGTCCTGGCCGGTCACCTCGGCGTAGTCCGGGCGGGCCAGCGGCGCGTACGCGGTGGGCACCGACAGACAGCCCTCGTTGCTGTCGTCCAGCCGGCGCCTGTCGGCGGGCAGGTCGACGAGGACCGGGTTGCAGACGACACCGACGTGCCGCCTGCCCTCGTCGTCCATGCAGTCGTACACGAAGACCTTCAGGTCGACGCCGATCTGGTTGGCGGCCAGGCCCACGCCCTCGGCGGTCCGCTGCGAGGCGAACATGTCCGCCACCAGCTGCCCCAGCTCCGCGCCGAAGTCGGTGACGTCCCGGCACTCCTTGTGCAGCACCGGGTTCCCGACCACCGTGATCGGCCGCGAGGTGCCGCGCTCACGCCAGGCGCTCTCGCGCTCCTCCGGCTCCTCGGTGTCGACGACGAAGCCCTCGTCATCCACGGGGAGCACGCCCACGTGCTGCTGATCGGTGTCCTGCTGCGCCATGACCGACGTACGCCTTCCTAGAAGAACAGGGGTGAATGCTTGAGACAGGGTAAGGGGAGCGCGCCCTGCAGGGCGCGGGGCCGTGTCCGGGACGCGGCTCCGCCGCGTGGGCGCGACCAGCCACAGCGGACCGGCAGCCGAAGGACGACCTAACAGACCTCTTCCAGATCCCGCCAGTCACGGGAATCCGGGCTGTCCGCCACCCACCCGTCCAGCAACCCCCGCACCAGCGCGGCCGGCGCGGCCACCCCGCACTCCCGCTCCGGCACCCACAACTGCCCGTCCGTCCGGTGCCCCAGCGGCCCGGGATGCCCCGGCTCACTGTGATCGTGCGGATCGAGATGCTCCCCGTCACCCTCGTCCGAGGGCATCCGCGACTCCGAGCACATCCGGCACAGCAACCGCACCGACGAGGACCAGTCCTCCGCGGCGAACCCGGCATCGGCCGCCAGCTGCTCCAGCGCGTCCCGGTCGGCCTCCGTGGCGGCCTCCAGCAGCACGACCCAGGTCGGCACCGGCGACGGCGCCCACAGCTCGATCTCGTCGAACACCGGGTAGGAGTGCCCGGCGGTGGTGGTCCGCTCGCCGTGCGGCACCCCGTCGTGCAGGACGACCTCGCCCCAGCGCCGCCCGGACGACGGCAGCGGAATGGACAGCACCTCGATCCGCGCGGGGTCCAGCCGGCGCCCCCACACCACCTCGGCCTCCCCCTCCGGGGAGAGCCGTACGGCAGCGCTGCCGAGGTCCATGCCGACCGGCTCACCGGCGGCGGTGGCACCGCCCGGCACCCGCAGCCCGTACGCCTGCCAGGACCGCCGCGCCAGCGGCCAGTCCTGGAGGGCGGTGGCCGCGATGCCGACGTTCCACCAGTCAGGTGCGCCGGTCTCCCGGTCGAGCAGGGCCACGGCCCGCAGGCCGGCCGCCCGGGCCTGCTCCCAGTCGTGCCGGAACTTGTGCAGCAGGGCGAGGTTGAACCAGGACTCGGACAGCCAGGGCTCCAGGTCGGCGGCGCGGGTCAGCAGCGCTCCCGCGTCCTCGTACCGACCGTCCCCGATCAGCGTGAACGCACGGTCGGTGGCCTGCCGCCAGGAGGCGGAGGGCCGGTGCCGTCCCTTGCCGAAGATCCTCACGATTCCCGCCTGCCAGTTCCGTTCAGTGGGCTGGCTGTGCCCCCGGACACCCTCTTCTTCGCATCCAACCACGTGCGGCTGGGAGGGCGCTCATTACCCATGGGTTACCCAGCCACGGGCAGGGTCAGACAGTCCCGTGACAGGACGCGGGCCAGCGCCTCCACGACCTCGGGCGCGTACTCCTCCGCGATCCCCAGCCGCAGCTCCTCCAGTGCCTTGAGGGGCCCGCCGGGACCTGCTTCCCGGGTCTTCTCCTCGTATGCGTTCACGGCCCGGACGACCCGCGCGGCCACCGGCTGCTCCCGCCACGGATCGGCCTGCCGCTCCACCACCATCGCCACCTGCGCGTCCACCCCCGTCTGCCGTACGACGGCCCCGCCGAGCAGCGCGATACGGCGCTGTTCCTGGGCGGGCAGGACGGCCGTGGCACCCGCCGGCACCGGATCGACGAGGCTCAGCTGCCCGATGTCGTGCATCAGGGCGGCGTACTCCAACACGGTCAGCTCCCGCTCGCTGAGCCCCAGGTCCCGGCCGACGGCCTCGCCGAGCGCGGCGACCCGGCGGGCGTGCCCGGCCGGGGTGTACCCGGCGATCTCGGTGGCCCGGGCGAGGGAGGCGATGGTCTGCCGGTAGGTGGCCCGGACGGCCGCGTACCGCCGGAAGGACAGCTGGGTGAGCAGCAGCGGCAGCGAGAACACCGGCAGTGCCCACAGGCCCACCACGGCGACCGCGAGCGCCATCACCGCCCCCGTCGCACAGACGGCGGACCCGATGCCCAGCAGCGCCCGCAGCTCGTCCCGCAGCAGCGGGCCGAAGGGCCACCGGGTGCGGGAGTGCGCCAGCGCGGCGGCGAGCACGGTGTCGCACAGCGCGGTGAGGGCCAGCAGCGCGAGCAGCAGCAGGGCGTACGCGGGACCGCCCCAGCGGCTGAACACGCCCTGGTGGTAGAGGGGTTGGAAGCAGACGGCGGCGAATCCGACGGTGAGGATCCGCCGGGCGAGATGGTCGGGCGTCCCGCGCCGCCCGCGCGCGAGGTGCGGCACGCTGCCGAGGAGGGAGGCGGCGAGGACGACGGTGACGACCTGGGGCACCCCCTGCTGCGTCGGCTCCCCGGCGTCCGCCCCGAGCAGGGCGTACGACAGCGCCCCGGCGGCTCCGAGCGGCGCGGCCTCCCGGACCCGGGCCCCGGTCCACCGGCTCAGCTCGCCGACGGTGACCAGGACCCCGAAGGCGAGGGCGATGCCCCGTCCGTCGATACCGGTCCAGAGGGTGATGGCGAGGGAGAGGCCGGCGAGGAGGGCGGCGGCGGTGTGGACGAGGGCGAGGAGCACGGGCGGGCGGCGGGGGCTCATCGGTGCGCTTCCGGCCTGCTGGGGGCCGCGGAGCGGGGCCGCGGCGGGTGGGCCTCGTCGGCGGTCACCGCGGGGCGCCAGCCTCCCTCGCTCCCGGCCTCGCCCGATCGGGGGCACCCCTCTCGGCCCAGCGCCCGGACCAGGGCTTCGACCATCCGTGGGTCGAACTGGGTGCCCGCGCAGCGCTCCAGTTCCGCCAGCGCCGCGGCGACCGGCCGGGCCCGGCGGTAGGAACGGGTCGACGTCATCGCGTCGAAGGCGTCCGCGACCGCCACCACCCGGGCGGGCTCCGGGATCTGCCCGCCGACCAGGCCGTACGGGTACCCGCTGCCGTCCAGCCGTTCGTGATGGTGCAGCACCGCCCCCCGGGCCTCCCCGAGGAAGGAGATGCCCCGCACGATCTCGTGTCCGTACTCCGGATGCAGTTCGATGATCCGCCGCTCCTCGGCGGTGAGCGGCCCGTCCTTGCGCAGCAGGCGCGTGGGCACGCCCAGCTTCCCGACGTCGTGCAGGATCCCGGCGAACCGCAGGACCTCGACGCGCTCGTCGGGCATGCCCAGTTCGCGGGCGATCATCATCGACGCCTGCCCGACCCGCTCGCTGTGCCCGCGCGTGTAGCCGTCCTTGATGTCGACGGCCTGCACGAGCGCCCGGATCGTCGCCTGGTGGGCGGCCCGTTCCCGGTGGTACTGGGCGAACACCCACCAGGACACACCCATCGGCAGCAGCACGAGGAGGGCGGCGACGGGCCCGTACGGGCTGCGCCAGAGGACGGCCATCATCAGCCCGGCGAGGCCGTGCACGACGACGGGAGCGAGCGACCGTACGAACAGACCGCGCCAGGCCCGGGGCAGCGGCACCCTCCCCCGCTGCCCCGAAGGCGCGGGCGGTGCCCCCACCGCGAGCGCCAGGATCCCGGCGTCCAGCGCGGTCAGCACCAGGCAGAACGCGAGCACCGCGGCCCCGGCGGGGGCGAGCGCGTACGGGAAGTCGGAGGCGACGACGGCGTCCCGCCCGCCCAGCGCCCAGTGCACACGCGCGGCCACCCAGACGCCGACGGCGAGCTGGGCGGCCCGCCAGATCCGGCGGGGCCAGCCGGGCCGCTGCTCGACCCGGGACAGCAGGGCCCCCGGCAGCGCCACCAGGGCGGCGGCGGGCGGGGGCAGCAGAAAGGCACCGGCGAGCAAAACGGGGTAGAACGTCCCGGCGAAACGCCACCGGGCGGCGACCCGCTCACCGCACGCGTAGAGCGCGGCGAGCAGGAGCACCGCCCACCAGGGCGTCCGCACGGTGGGCAGCGGGAGCAGACAGCAGACGGCGCCGAGAACCGCACAGGCCACATAGACACGGGCCCGTGCCGGAATCGCCTCCATACGCCCTCCCCCGGACTCGGACATGACTGTCCAGCGTCCGGGAGCCTAGGGCGGCGGGAGGGAGCCCGCGGGTCGATTACCCGCGGATTAGCACGTTCGGGTGACGACTGCCCGTTCCCGGGCGGGAGTTCAGGACTCCTGCGGGGTGGCCGGGCTCGCCGTCACGTCATGCTCGGGCACGGCCTGCCCGGAGCGGATCAGGTCGATCCGCCCCATCACCTTGGAGCGCAGGTCGGTCGGCACGTCGTCCTGCCCGCAGCAGCGCTTGACCAGCTTCTTCACGGCCTGCTCCAGCCCGTACTTCTCCAGGCACGGCGAGCACTCCTCGAAGTGGACCTCGAACTTGGTGCAGTCCGAGTCCGGCATCTCCCGGTCGAGGAACTCGTAGAGATGATCGAGTACTTCACTGCAGTCCGTCTCGTGCGGCTCTCCGCAGCTCATGAGCCCGAGCCTTTCGCTTCGTTCGACTCTGCGGCACCGGCCGGGACCAGCCCCCGCTCACGGGCGTAGTCCTCCAGCATGCCGCGCAGTTGACGGCGGCCCCGGTGCAGCCGGGACATCACCGTACCGATGGGTGTCCCCATGATGTCCGCGATCTCCTTGTACGCAAAGCCCTCTACGTCGGCGAGATAGACCGCGATACGGAATTCCTCGGGGATCGCCTGCAGCGCCGCTTTCACGTCCGAGTCGGGCAGATGGTCGAGCGCCTGCGACTCCGCGGAACGCAGACCGGTCGACATGTGCGACTCGGCGCGCGCGAGCTGCCAGTCCTCGATCTCCTCGGCCGCCGAGCGCTGGGGTTCGCGCTGCTTCTTGCGGTACGAGTTGATGAAGGTGTTGGTGAGGATGCGGTACAGCCACGCCTTGAGGTTGGTGCCCTCACGGAACTGGTGGAAGGACGCGTACGCCTTCGCGTACGTCTCCTGCACCAGATCCTCGGCGTCGGCGGGATTGCGGGTCATGCGCAGCGCCGCCGAGTACATCTGGTCGAGGAACTCGAGCGCGTCCCGCTCGAAGCGCGCGCTGCGCTCCGCGGTCGACTCCGCACCCGCGCTGCCCTGGCCCTCGGGCTGCTCCGCCTGGCCGTGTTCGGTCCCTGCGTCGGTACCGGGAACCGGACCCACCTCCTCAAGATTCCGGGCAGGCCCGAAACCGGACCCACCAGAATCGGAGGATAGAACACGATCCGGTCCGCCCGCCGCCCGAATAGGGCCGGTCTTGGCCGCGTGCAGCACCGTCCAGTCCAGGTCGGCACGGCCGCCGCGGCTCGAAACGGACTCTGCCGGGCGCAGCCCGTCCACAGGGTGGCGGTGGGAGACGGGCGGGCAGATGGTCGAACCCATGCGGCGGACTTCCTCTCACTACGGCGTCGGTGCCTTTTCCCTCAGCACTTCTGTCCCGCACAACAGAGGTCCGCTCCGCAACATTCCCGGGCCTTTACCCGAGTGACCCGGCCCACCGCGCCACCCCGTCGGTGATGATCTCCAGCGCCTGGTACTGGTCCAGGGGCGCCCGCTTCGGCACGGCGAAGCCGTGATCGCCGCAGGGCACCTCGATCAGCCCGTACGTCCCCTCGGGAAACTCCTCCGGCTTGCCGAACGGGTCGTTGCCACCCTGCACGACGAGCGTGGGCACCCCGGCGCCGAGCAGCTCGTCGGCGCGTGACTTCTCGGGCCGGCCCGGCGGGTGCAACGGAAAACCGAGCGCGAGGACGGCGTGGGCACCCAGTTCGACGGCCGTACGGCAGGCGACCCGGGCGCCGGCGCTGCGACCGCCGGAGATCACCGGGAGGCCGGGCTCGGCGAGGGCGGGCCACACGCCCCGCCAGCCGAGGTCGAGGGTCTTCGGCGCGGGTGCGAGCCTCTTCCCGGCCACCCGCCAGGGCTGCTCCACGAGGGCGACGGTCACCTCGTGCTCCGGGAGGACCCGGGCGAGTTCCCGAAGGTCGCGTGCCTCGATGCCACCGCCGGCGCCGTGGCCGAGGGCGAGCACGTACCGGGGCTTCGGCGCCGGGTGCCAGGTGATGCGGGCGGGACCGGCATCGGTGTCGATGATCTCTGTCACATCAGAAGAGTGTGCCCTCTTCGGGTCCCTCCAGCTCCTTCAGCAGCTCCGGTCCGTTGTTGCGGACATTGCTGACGGCCGTGGAGACGGGGTACGCGCGCAGCAGCCCGGCCGGCGGCGGGGCCAGCAGCTCCCGCAGGTCGTCGGGGTCCGTGCGGGACGGGTCGAGCCAGCTGTCCCAGCGGTCCGGCGTCAGCATCAGGGGCATCCGCGGGTGGATGTCGGCGAGCGCGTGCGGCCCGTCCGCCGGGGCGACGGCCAGCGGGGTGGTCTCCGCCTCCGTGGTGATGACCGAGCACGTCACCCACCAGGCCTGCGGGTGGTCGTCGGGCAGGGTCCTGTCCCGCCAGAACTCGTACACCCCGGCCATCGCGAACACCGACGCGTCGGCGGGGAGCACGAAGTACGGCTGCTTGCGCGGCCGTTTCTTCTTCCCCTCGACCTCCAGGTCCCGCTCCTGGGTGCCGGTGACCCACTCGTAGTAGCCGTCGGCGGGGATGACACAGCGCCGGGTGGCGAAGGCCCGGCGGAACGACGGCTTCTCGTGGACGGTCTCCGCGCGGGCGTTGATCATCCGGGCGCCGCCCTCGGGGGTCTTCGACCAGGACGGGACCAGCCCCCACTTGAGCCTGCGCAGCTGTCGAACCGGCCGCGGCTCGTCCGCGTCCTTGAGAGGGCGGTCCAGGACGGCGTAGACCTCCTTGGTGGGGGCCACGTTGAAATCGGGCGCCAAGGTCTCCTCGGGCTCCCACTGCTCGACCTCAAAGATTCCCGCGAGATCCTCGGGGCTACGACTCGCTGCATACCGTCCGCACATACGTGCCAGACTGCCAGGCCCACCCGCCGCCCGACCACCACCCCTCGACGACGGCGCTCCGCACCGACCGCGTCTGTTTCCCCACACGTTCCCCACCAGTTTTTCCCCACGACACCCACGGGAGCCACGGCCGACAATGCACATCACCGCATCCGACTCGCTCGCGTCCCTCTGGGACGAGATCTTCGGCAGTCAGCCCGATCCCGATCTGTGGGTGGTGATCGCGACCCTCGCCGCCGCGGTCGCCGTGGTCGTCCCGCACGTCCTGTGGCGCGTCGCGCGCAACGCCATCACCATCGCCCACGAGGGCGGCCACGGTCTGGTCGCGCTGCTCACCGGCCGCACCCTCACCGGCATACGTCTGCACTCCGACACCAGCGGCCTCACCGTCAGCCGCGGCAAGCCGCACGGCATCGGCATGATCCTCACCGCCGCGTCCGGCTACACCGCGCCCCCGCTCCTGGGCCTCGGCGGCGCCGCCCTGCTGGGCGCCGGCCACATCACCGCCCTGCTGTGGCTGGCGACGATCCTGCTGGTCGCGATGCTGGTGATGATCCGCAACGCGTACGGCGCCCTCACGGTCCTCGTCAGCGGCGGCACCTTCGTGGTGGTGTCCTGGCTCGCGGGGCCACAGGTCCAGGCGGCGTTCGCGTACGCGGTGGTCTGGTTCCTGCTCCTCGGGGGCGTGCGTCCCGCTTTCGAGTTGCAGGCGAAGCGGTCGAGGGGCGGGGCGGGCGACTCCGACGCGGACCAGCTGTCACGGCTGACACACGTGCCGGCGGGCCTGTGGCTGTTCCTGTTCCACGCAGTGTCGCTGTGCTCGCTGATAGGCGGAGGACGCTGGCTCCTGGAGGGATGACGCACCCCCCGGGGGGCGGGCGTCCGGGGGCGCGGGGCCGTAGCGATCCGCGGCCCCGCCACGGGCCGCGACCAGCCCCGACGGCTCCGCACCCGACCACGGTGTCCTTGTGCGGCGGCCCTATAAAGTGGCCCTATGGCCCCGAACCCCGCGCACACCGCCCTCTGGCCCGCCCCGCACGCAAGCGGAGCCGTCGACGCGACGGTCCACGTGCCGGGTTCGAAGTCGGTCACCAACCGCGCCCTCGTCCTCGCCGCCCTCGCCTCCGAACCGGGCTGGCTGCGCCGTCCCCTCCGCTCCCGCGACACCCTGCTGATGGCCGGGGCGCTGCGCGCGATGGGCGTCGCCATCGAGGAGGGCGTGGGCCCGGACGGCTCCGGCGAGGCCTGGCGCGTGCTCCCCACCGGCCTGCACGGCCCGGCGACGGTCGACGTCGGCAACGCCGGCACGGTGATGCGCTTCCTGCCGCCGGTCGCCGCGCTCGCCGACGGCGCCATCCGCTTCGACGGCGACCCGCGGTCCTACGAGCGCCCCCTGCACGGCGTGATCGACGCGCTGCGCGTCCTCGGCGCCCGCATCGACGACGACGGCCGCGGCGCGCTGCCGCTGACGGTCCACGGCGGGGGCGCGCTGGACGGCGGCACCGTCGAGATCGACGCGTCCTCGTCCTCCCAGTTCGTGTCGGCCCTGCTGCTGTCCGGGCCGCGTTTCAACCAGGGTGTCGAGGTCCGGCACACCGGCTCGGCGCTGCCGTCCATGCCGCACATCCGGATGACCGTCGACATGCTGCGCTCGGTCGGCGCGCAGGTGGACACCCCGGAGTCGGGCGGCGAGCCGAACGTCTGGCGGGTCACGCCGGGCGCGCTGCTCGGCCGGGACCTGACGATCGAGCCGGACCTGTCGAACGCCCAGCCGTTCCTGGCGGCGGCCCTGGTGACCGGCGGCAAGGTCGTCGTACCGGACTGGCCGGCCCGCACCACCCAGCCCGGTGACCGGCTGCGCGAGATCTTCACCGAGATGGGTGGTTCCTGCGAACTCACCGAGTACGGCCTGGTGTTCACCGGTTCGGGTGCGATCCACGGCATCGATGTCGACCTGAGCGAGGTCGGCGAGCTGACCCCGGGCATCGCGGCGGTCGCGGCCCTCGCGGACTCCCCCTCCACCCTGCGGGGCGTGTCCCATCTGCGGCTGCACGAGACGGACCGGCTGGCCGCGCTCACCAAGGAGATCAACGAACTCGGCGGTGACGTGACGGAGACCGCCGACGGCCTGCACATCCGTCCGCGCCGGCTGCACGACGGGATCTTCCACACCTACGAGGACCACCGCATGGCGACGGCCGGCGCGATCATCGGCCTCGCGGTGCCGGGCGTGCAGATCGAGAACGTGGCGACGACGGCGAAGACCCTCCCGGACTTCCCCGACCTGTGGACCGGGATGCTCGGGAGCGATGGGGCGTAGGGGACTCACGCCATGCGCCGCTACGGCAAGCACACCGACGAGGACGACATCCGCTCCCGCCCCAACCGCAAGGGCAACCGGCCGCGTACGCACACCCGCCCCAAGCACGAGGAAGCGGTCGAGGGCATGGTCCTCACCGTCGACCGGGGCCGTCTGACCTGCCTGGTCGACGACCGGATCGTGATGGCGATGAAGGCCCGCGAACTGGGCCGCAAGGCCGCGGTGGTCGGCGACCGGGTGGCCATCGTCGGCGACCTCTCCGGCCAGAAGGACACCCTGGCCCGCATCGTCCGCATCGCGCCGCGCACCTCGGTCCTGCGCCGCACGGCGGACGACGACGACCCGTTCGAGCGGGTGGTCGTCGCCAACGCCGACCAACTCGCCATCGTCACCGCCCTCGCCGACCCCGAGCCCCGCCCCCGTCTGATCGACCGCTGTCTGGTGGCCGCGTTCGACGGCGGCCTGACCCCTCTCCTGGTCCTGACCAAGTCGGACCTGGCCCAGCCCGACAAACTGCTGGAGCTGTACGGCCACCTGGACATCCCGCACGTCGTCACCAGCCGCGAGGAACTGGAGAACGGCAACGCGGCGGACCGCGTACGCGAACAGCTCGACGGCAAGATCACCGCCTTCGTCGGCCACTCGGGCGTCGGCAAGACGACCCTGGTCAACGCGCTGGTACCGCAGGACCGCCGCCGGGTGACCGGCCATGTGAACGCGGTGACGGGGCGCGGTCGCCACACCACCACGTCGGCCCTGGCGCTTCCCCTGGCGGGGGACGCGGGCTGGGTGATCGACACCCCGGGCCTGCGGTCGTTCGGCCTGCACCACGTGGACCCCTCCCGCGTGATCCTCGCGTTCCCCGACCTGGTCCCGGGAACCGAAGGCTGCCCGCGCGCGTGCGGTCACGACGAGCCGGACTGCGCGCTGGACGCGTGGGTGGCGGAGGGGCACGCGGACCCGGCCCGGCTGTACTCGCTGCGCCGGCTGCTGTCCACGAGGGAGCGCAAGGAGGGCGACTGAGGAAGACGGCCGCGGAAGTGGCGGCTGACCTCCGCGTTGTTTGTCCCCGTGCCCGTCCGGTAAGGGCATAATCGCACCGAGCCGGATCCAGGCCTGACCACAGCCTGATGAAGCGGTCACCAAGCGCTGGGACACGTGGACCTACGGGAGGACAGCACATGGCGTGGCTGCTGGTCGTCGTGGCCGGGTTGCTGGAGACCGGTTTCGCCGTCTGTCTGAAGCTGTCGCACGGCTTCACCAGACTCTGGCCGACCATCGCGTTCTGCGTCTTCGCGCTCGGCAGTTTCGGTCTGCTGACCCTGGCGCTGAAGAAGCTCGACGTCGGTCCGGCGTACGCCGTCTGGACGGGCATCGGCGCGGCGGGGACGGCGATCTACGGAATGATCTTCCTCGACGACCTGGTCTCCACCCTGAAGATCGTCTCGATCAGCCTGGTGATCATCGGCGTGATCGGCCTCCAGCTGTCGGGCTCGTCGCACTGACCCGAGCGGCTCGTCCCACCGGCCCCGGCACCGGCGGTCAGTACGCCAACTGCCGCTGGAGCGCGCTGCGGACGAGATCCGCGATGCCGCCCTCGCCGGGCGGGGCCGCCACACAGGACAGGGCGAGACGGACGACGAGTTCGCAGGAGCGGGTCAGTTCGAGGGCCTCCGACTTGAGGGTGCCGGGCCCGGAGAGAACGGTCACCGCCCGGTCCCGCACCAGGGCCACGAAGTCGCCGGGTGACGGCAGCGGTCCGTCCGCGCGGCGCTGCGCCGGCACGGCGGAGACGGACGGCACCGCCGACAGGGTCGGTGAGGGCAGCCGCTCGCTCCAGCAGCCGGTGAGCATGGCCCGTACGAGCGCGTTCTCCCGGGCCGTCGACGCGGTCCACTCGGCGGTGGCGGTCAGCCGGTCCCGCGCGTCGCCGTGCCCGGCCAGCGCGCGCTCGACGCCGGTGAGGTACCCGTCCGCCTCCCGCCGGACCAGCGCCCGGGCCAGCCCTTCCTTGCTCCCGAACTCGTTGTACAGCGTCTGGCGCGACACCCCGGCCGCCGCGGCCACGTCCACCATCCGCACAGCCGACCAAGGCCGGCGCGCCAGCGCCGTGTAAGCGGCGTCCAGCAGGGATTCCCGCGCTGCAGGCATCGTCGCCTCCCTGGGGGGATCGGCTCTGCGCCCAGATTTGACGCGCACGGAGTCACTGTCAAGGGTTCGCGAGAGCATGCGAGGGCGCGCGGCACCCGCGCCCCGCCGCCACACCCGCCCCGCGCCCTGCCACCACACCCGCCCCCGCCCGGTCCCCGGCACCGCCCCGCTCGCCGCTGGGCGCCCGGCGGACACCCGGCGCCGCACCCACCCAGGCCCCCTGTAGCCCCCGCCACCACGTGCAGATAGCGTTCGCTACATGCCCGATTACCTCGACGACCTCCGTCTTGCCCATGTCCTCGCGGACGCGGCGGACGCGGCGACCATGGCCCGCTTCAAGGCCCTCGACCTCAAGGTCGAGACGAAGCCGGACATGACACCGGTCAGTGAAGCGGACAAGGCCGCGGAGGAACTCATCCGCGGTCAGCTCCAACGCGCCCGCCCCCGGGACGCGATCCTGGGCGAGGAGTACGGCATGGAGGGCACCGGCCCCCGCCGCTGGGTCGTCGACCCGATCGACGGCACCAAGAACTACGTACGCGGGGTGCCCGTCTGGGCCACCCTGATCTCCCTCATGGAGGCGGGCGAGGGCGGCTTCCAGCCCGTCGTCGGCGTCGTCTCCGCCCCCGCGCTCAACCGCCGCTGGTGGGCCGCGAAGGGCCACGGCGCCTACTCCGGGCGCAGCCTCTCCTCCGCGACCCGCCTGCACGTCTCCCGTGTCGGGAAGCTCTCCGACGCCTCCTTCGCGTACTCCTCGCTCACCGGCTGGGAGGACCAGGGCCGCCTGGGCGGCTTCCTGGACCTGACCCGCGAGGTGTGGCGCACGCGCGCGTACGGCGACTTCTGGCCGTACATGATGGTCGCCGAGGGCTCGATCGACATCTGCGCGGAACCGGAGCTCTCCCTCTGGGACATGGCCGCCACCGCGATCGTCGTGACGGAGTCCGGCGGCACCTTCACCGGCCTCGACGGCCACCCCGGCCCGCACAGCGGCAACGCGGCCGCGTCCAACGGCCTGCTGCACGACGAGTTCCTGGGCTACCTCAACGAACGCTACTGACGGGCAAGGGGCGCCACCGGCAAGCACAGATGAGCGCGCACGCCCTCAATCGGCCGCACGCGCCCCCTTGTTGACCTCCGCTTTGCCTGCCACTCTGAGGACACCCTCATTTGTGAACTTGTGAACCGTTGAACCAACGGCGGTTCCTAGGAGGTGACTCGGAACCCATGCTGGTCCGCGACGCCATGAGCACGGTGGTCCTCACCATCGGCCCCGCCCACACCCTCCGCCAGGCAGCCGCCCTGATGTCCGCCCGCAGAGTCGGCGCGGCGGTCGTCCACGACCCCGACGCCGGTGGCATCGGCATCCTCACCGAACGGGACGTCCTCAACTCCGTGGGCCTGGGCCAGAGCCCGGACACGGAACCCGTCCACGCCCACACCACGACCGACGTCGTGTTCGCCACCCCGACCTGGACCCTGGAGGAGGCGGCCCAGGCCATGGCACACGGCGGCTTCCGCCACCTCATCGTCCTGGACCGCGACGAGCCCGTCGGCATCGTCTCGGTCCGCGACATCATCGGCTGCTGGGCACCGGCCCGGCAGCACGTACCGGCCTGAGCGCGCGGGCGGGCCGGGCCCCTCCAGGGCGACCCGGCCCGCCTGCCCGACATCATCCAAGTCGAGACCTGGTCCAACTTCACACCTGTTCGGGATCTGGTCACCTTGCTGTTAAGCTGGCTCACATGAGTGACCTTCTGGAACGGCTGCGCGGACGCGGATGGCGGATGACCGCGCAGCGACGCGTCGTGGCCGAGGTGCTCGACGGCGAACACGTCCATCTGACGGCCGACGAGGTCCACTCCCGAGCCGTCGCCAAGCTGCCCGAGATCTCCCGGGCCACCGTCTACAACACGCTGGGCGAGCTGGTCATCCTCGGCGAGGTCCTCGAAGTCGCCACGGACAAGCGCGCCAAGCGCTACGACCCGAACGCGCACCAGCCGCACCACCACCTGGTCTGCGCCGGGTGCGGCACCATCCGGGACGTCCACCCCGGCGGCAACCCGCTGGCCGACCTCCCCGACTCGGAGCGCTTCGGCTTCACCGTCTCGGACGTCGAGGTGACGTACCGGGGCGTGTGCCCGAACTGCGCGGCGGCGTAGCCCCCACGTCTCCCCAGAAGGCCCCGGCATCGACGGATGCCGGGGCCTTCTGCCGCGCACGGCCTCCCGGCGCCCTCCCCACCCTCGCGCCGCGGGCCTCCCACACCCTCCCCGCACCCTTCCCGTATCTGACGGACCGTCATATCGTCGTGCGGCACACCCCACTCCGTACCGAACTCCGCGAGGAGCAACCGTGGGAGACCCGCACCCAAAACTCCACGCCACCGAGCTGACCCGCGTCTTCGGCCGCGCACCCCACGCCGTCGACGCCCTCGGCCCCGTCGATGTCACCGTCGCCCCCGGCGAGTTCGTCTGTCTCGTGGGCCCGTCGGGCTGCGGCAAGTCCACGCTCCTGCGCATCGCGGCGGGCCTGCTCCGCCCGAGCACGGGCCGCCTGGAGATCCGCACCGGCAGCCCCCGCCCCGCGGCCATGATCTTCCAGGACTACGGCATCTACGACTGGAAGACGGTCCGCGCGAACGTCCGCTTCGGGCTCGACATCCAGCGCGTCCCACGCCGTGAGGCGAACGCCCGCGCCGACGAGTGGCTGACCCGCATGGGCCTCGCCGACTTCGCACACGCCTACCCGGCGGCTCTCTCCGGTGGCATGCGTCAGCGCGTGGCGATTGCCCGCGCGCTCGCCGTCGAGCCCGAACTCCTCCTCATGGATGAGCCGCTCGCCGCCCTGGACGCCCAACTCCGCATGATCCTCCAGGAGGAGCTGCTGGAGCTCACCCAGACCACCCGCACCACCACCCTCTTCGTCACCCACAGCCTGGAGGAGGCGATCGTCCTCGGCGACCGCGTCCTGGTGATGTCCGCCCGCCCGGGCCGGATCATCGCCGAACACCGTCCGCCGTTCCCGCGCCCGCGCACCGGCGACATCCGCTCCACGCCCGAGTTCACCTCCCTCAAGAGCGACCTGTGGGACCTCCTCAGAAAGGAGGCGCTGCCGACATGACGACGATCACCCCGAGCAGGACCTCGCTCCTCGTCCGCCGCCCCGGCCCCCGGGAACTGCATCCCGTACGCACCCACCGCCGTCGGCGCGCCCTGGAACTGACCCTCGCGGTCGCCGTCCCCCTCCTCCTGGTCCTCCTCTGGCAACTGGCCGCCGCCCAGGCCTGGATCGACGACCGCGTCTACCCGGCCCCGTCCACGATCCTCGCCGACGGCTGGGACCGCGCGGCGGCCGGCGACCTGTGGCCGGACGTGTGGGCCACCCTCAAACGCGTACTGGCCGGCTACGCGATCGGCACCGCGGCGGGCTACGCGCTCGGCCTCCTGATGGGCTCCCTCTCCCTGGTCCGAGCCGCCCTGGAACCCCTCCTCGACGCCCTGTACGTGGTCCCCAAGCTGGCCCTGCTCCCGATCTTCCTGAACATGTTCGGCCTGGGCGAGGGCCCGCAGGTGGCGCTGGTCGCGGCGACCGTCTTCTTCTTCGTGTGGATCTCGACCATGTCGGCGGTGATCGCCGTCCCCACCGGCCACCGCGACGCGGGCCGGGTCTTCGGCGCATCCCCCTGGCAGATGTTCCGCCACGTTCTGCTCCCGGCGTCCCTCCCCGCCGTCCTGGTGGGCGCCCGGATAGCGGCGGGCGTGGCGGTCCTGGTGATCGTCGCCTCGGAGCAGATCGCGGCGACGAACGGCCTGGGCCACCTGATCTTCGACTCGCGCGCGCTGTTCCAGAACGACGTGATGTTCGTCGGCATCGTCTGCGTCGCCGTCCTGGGCGTGCTCTTCTCCGAACTGGTACGGATCGTCGGCAGGTTGCTCACCCCGTGGGCTCCGAGAGACCGAGGACGGGGACAGTCATGAAGCAACCTCCGTACGCCGCCGCACTGGTGGCGGCCGTACTCCTCACGTCGGCGGCCTGTTCGTCGCCGTACGAGTCGGACTCGGGCTCGCCCCCGGACTCGGCGGCGGACCACCGCACGATCCGCGCCGTGGAAGGCTGCGGCGACACGTCCTGGACCGACCCCGCCGACCTCTCGCCGACCCGGGTGCCGGCCCGCTGCCAACCCGGCGCCCCTGCCCCGCAGCCTCTCACCAAGACCCGCAAACTCACGATCGCGACGGGCACCCTCAGCGCGGAGTATGTCGCCCCCCTCCAAGTGGCGCTCGACAAGGGCGAGTTCAAGAAGGAGGGCCTGGACGTCACCCTGAAGGTGCTGCCCACCCCGGACGCGCTGCCCCTCCTGGCCAAGGGGGACATCGATGCCCAGTGGGCCGCCCCGGAGGCAGCCGTCATGAACGGCGTCCGCGGCGGCTTCGACATCAGGTGGGTCGCGGGCAACTTCTCGCCCGACCCGGCGTCGAAGAGCGGACTGTGGGTGCGGCTGAAGAAGGGCGAGAGCGCCGACCGGGTGGCCATGGCGGGGCGCAGGATGGGCACGATGATCGGCAAGGGCTCCGTGATCGCGTACCCCATGGAGAAGACCCTGGAGAAACACGGTGGCGGCCTCGACAAGATCCAGTACGCCCAGCTGGGCTCCGCCGACGTCCTCACCGCCCTGCAGAACGGAGGCGTCGACTCCGCCTGGCTCCTCGACCCGGTCTGGCGCAAGGTCGACAGCGAGCCCGGCTACGCCTTCCTGGGCGGCCAGCCCCTCGGCGAGCCCCTCGGTGGCATGCTCTACGGCCGCAGCCTGCTGAACGACGACGTGGACGCGGGAGTGGCGCTGCTCCGGGCCTACATCCGCACGATCAACACGTACTTCGCGTCCGACTACAAGCAGGACCCGGCCTTCGTCACCTATCTGGCGACCCTCCTGAAGGCCGACAAGGCAACCCTCCGGTCCACCCCGTCCCTCCGCATGGACTGGGAGATCCGCGGCGGCACCACGACCCGCCTCCAGTCCGCGTACGGCGCCCAGGGCGTCACGGAGGGCGCGCCCCTACCGGAGTCGAAGACGGTGACCAGAACCCTCTACGAGGAGGCGGTAGGCCACGTCCGGTAAACACCAAACACCAAATAAACCTAGGGCCGGAACCCATTTCTGGATTCCGACCCTAGGCCTTCAGTAGCGGGGACAGGATTTGAACCTGCGACCTCTGGGTTATGAGCCCAGCGAGCTACCGAGCTGCTCCACCCCGCGTCGATGAATGCAACACTACGTCAAGAACACCAACAGAAGCAAATCACTATCCCCCCAGCTCAACCCCCTACGAACAGTCACGACAACGGCGCCCACACCAGGCCCGCGCCCAGCCCCAGGAGCACAGGAGCCGGACGCAGAGAACCCTCACAAGGAACCCCGAGGCCCACACCCCCACCCTGGGGCCGCACAGTCCCAACGGGGCACCACGACGGAGCCCTGCGGAGGCCCGGGGCGCGCAATCCCCGCCCAGTTTCAGGAGCGCGCAACGCCGGGGTGCGGGGGCGGCTCCCCGCCCGGGGGCCAGGGGCGGAGCCCTGCGAGGGGTAGCAGGGAACGCCGTCCCCGCGAGGTCCAGGGCACAGCCCGCACCGTGCAGGCGCCGGAATCCCCGCGGCGTTCAGGGGCGAAGCCCCGTAAGGGGTAGCAGGAGACGCAGTCCCCGCCCGGGGTTCAGAGGCGGAGCCCCGCGAGGGGTAGCAGGAGACGCAGTCCCACGGGGTCCAGGGCACAGCCCGCACCGTGCAGGCGCCGGAATCCCCGCGGCGTTCAGGGGCGAAGCCCCGTAAGGGGTGTAGGGGACGCAGTCCCCGCCCGGGGTCCAGGGGCGGAGCCCCTGGGCGGGGTCGAAGGGGCGGAGCCCCTGGGGACGGGACGGGAAGGGGCGGCGGGGGCGAGGAAAACCCGGCGCGCACCCCCGCCCCGCCCCACCTTGTGACGTCACCTCGTCACGTCACGCCGACAGCTCCTGCCGCAACGCATCCCGCAACCGAGCCGCCCGCTCGGCAACCTCTCCCGGCCCGAGGGCCACCGCCCGGTCGGCCCACCGCTGCCCCTCGGCCAACTTGCCCGCCCGCGCGTAGACAAGGGCAAGCCGCAACGCAGCCCGCCCGTGCCCGGCGTCAGCCGCCCGAGTCCACCACACCGCGGCCTCCGGCTCACTGCCCTCCCGAGCCAGCAACAGCCCCAGATTGAAGGCACCGTTCCGGGACCCCGCCTCGGCGGCCTCCCGGTACCACCGGGCCGCCTCCACGACATCGCCCCGCGCGGCGGCCAGCATCCCGACCCGCACCTGCGCCCGCCGATGCCCGAGCGACGCCGACCGCTCGTACCACTCCTCGCACTCGCTCTTCTCGTGCACCGTCTCCCCGAGCTCATGCGCCGGCACAGGCGGCCGCCGGGCGTCCAGCACGGTCGCCAGCCGGTACGCGGCCTCCGCGCTGCCACCCCCCGCCGCACACCGCAGATACCGCTCCGCCTCCCGATCGTCCCCGTCCCGCAGCCGCGCGATCCCGACCTGCAGCGCCGCCTCCGTGTGCCCGGCGCCCGCCGCCCGCTCGTACCACCGCAGCGCGACGACGTCCTCGCCCCGCCCGGCGAACAGGATCCCCAGGTTGAACGCGGCGTCGACGCTCCCGGCCTCCGCGGCCTTGGAGAACCACGGCTCCGCGCCGCCCGTGTCCCCGCCCTGGAGCAGCAGGATCGCCAGCGCGTTCGCCGCCTCCCGGTGCCCGGCGTACGCGGCCCGCCGGTACCACTGTTCGGCCTGCGCGGTCCGCCCCTGTTCGGCGCAGAGCAGCCCGAGGTTGTACGCCCCGTTGTCGTCCCCGGCGTCCATCGCGGCCCGGTACCAGCGCTCGGCGGTCTGCGGCTCACCGCGCTCGGCGTGCAGCGCGCCCAGCGCGTTGGCCGCGTTGCCGTCGCCGTCCTGTGCGGCCCGCAGCCACCACACGGCGGCGCTCTCGGTGTCCCCGGCGTCGCGCAGCAGGAACCCGAGCGCGCAGGCGGCCCGCGCCTCCCCGTCCTTGGCGGAGGTCAGGTACCAGCGCCCGGCCTCCTTGAGCGCGCCCCGCTTCTCCAGGATCGCCCCGAGGTGCAGCGCGGCCCGCCGGTGCCCGCGCGCGGCGGCCTGGCGGTACCACTGTTCGGCCTCTTCCCGTACGGAGACACCGTTGTCACCCCCGGCCTCCCCCGCACCTGCGTCGCCGACCGCCTTGCGATCGAGCGCGCGAGCCAGCCGGTACGCCGCCTCCCGGTGCCCCCGCTCGGCCGAGGACCGCATCCACTGCTCGGCACCGGCGTCACCGCGGTGCTCCAGCAGGTCGGCGAGGGCGTACGCGCCCAGCGCGTGCCCCTGCTCGGCGGACTGCCTGAGCCAGTACTCCGCGGCCGGCTCGTCACCCCGCTCCCGGTGGTACCGGCCGAGCGCGTGCGCGGCCGGGGCGGACCCGGCGACGGCGGCGATCCGCCACCATCCGGCGGCGTCGTCGGCGTAGCCGCGCTGGTGGAGGAGGACTCCCAGGTTGTTGGCGGCGGCCCGGTCACCGGCCGCGGTGGCGGCACGCAGATGGGGCTCGGCTCCGTCGAGATCACCGCGGCGCAGCAGCATGGCCCCGAGGACGCTCATCGCCTCGACGTCGCCCGCTTCGGCGGCGATCCGCCGGCGGACCTCCTCGGCCGCGTCCTCGGCGACACCCTCGACCACCTCCCCGGCCTCGTCGCGCCTGGAAGGTTGCACAAAACGCCCTGTCTCGAACAGAGTTGCCTTGTCCCCCATAACGTCCATCGTCGCACCACCTGCAACCTGGGTACACCTGGTATACCGCAGCCAGTGAGGTCACTTCAGCGTTTTGTCGACATGCCCACAGAGAGACAAGTCAAACACCGATCGCCCAACTCCCCTCGGCGGCACGGCCGTCACCGGGGTCGGCACATCCGTTCGCACACGGCGAAGGCCCGGATCCTTTTCAGGATCCGGGCCTTCGCCGGCCTACGACCGATGTCGTCGACTTCAGTAGCGGGGACAGGATTTGAACCTGCGACCTCTGGGTTATGAGCCCAGCGAGCTACCGAGCTGCTCCACCCCGCGCCGTTGTTCTGCAACCGTATCACGGCGCGGGGTGGGCTTTGACCAGCCTTTTTCGGGGCTGCCGGTCAGCCGCTGTCGGGGCTGGCGCTCGGACTCGGACTACTGCTGGGCTTGGCGCTGGGACTGGGACTGCCGGTGCCGCCACCACCGGTCTTGTCCGCCGCGGTCTGCGCGTCCTCCGCCCGCTTCAGGGCGTCCTCCAGGTCCTTCTGCGCCTGGCCGTACGCCTCCCAGTCACCCTTCTTCAGGGCGTCCTGGCCGGCGTCGAAGGCCTTCTGGGCATCGTCCAGAGCGGCTTGGACCGTCGGGTTGCTGGACGTCGGCGGCGGTGTGGTCGCGCCGTCCCCGTCCCCGTCGCCCTCGTCCGGTGGCTCGGTGGTCGAACCGTCCGCTCCGAAGACCTTGTTGAGGGCCTCGTCGAGGGTGTCCTCGAAGGCGGTGTTGCCTCCGTAGGTCACCAACACCTTTCTCAGCAGCGGGTACTTGAGTCCACCACCGCGTACGTAGACGGGCTCCACGTACAGCAGTCCTCCGTCGAGGGGCACCGTCAGCAGGTTGCCGTACTCCACTTCGGAGTCGCCGCCCTGCAGAAGTCTGATGGACTCGGCGATGTCCTGTTCGGAGTTGAACTGGCTCTGCACCTGTTTAGGCCCGTTGACGGTGGTGCTGGTCGGCAGTTTCAGAATTCTGATCTTGCCGTAGTCGGGAGTCCCCGCCTCCGCGTCGACCGCCATGAACGCACTGAGGTTGTCCCGCCCGTTGGGCGAGAAGGTGGTCGTCAGCGAGAACGCCTGTGCCGACTGGTCGGGCATCTTCATGCTCAGGTAATACGGCGGCACCGCGTCACCCGACTTGTTGGTCGGGTCGTCCGGCACCTGCCACACCTCGCTGCCGCTGAGGAACGTGTCGGCGTCCTCGACGTGGTAGCGGCTGAGCAGTTCGCGCTGGACCTTGAACAGGTCCTGCGGGTACCGGAGATGGGCCATCAGCGACTCGGAGATGTCGGTCTTGGACTTCACCGTGCCGGGGAACGCCTTCATCCAGGTCTTCAGGACCGGGTCCTTGGTGTCCCACTGGTAGAGCTTGACCTGGCCGGTGTACGCGTCGACGGTCGCCTTCACCGAGTTGCGGATGTAGTTGACCTGGTTCTGCTGGGCCACCACCGCGCGCGAGTTGTTCGTCGCCGTCAGCGAGTCGGCCGTCGTGTCACCGAGGGTCGTACGCGAGGAGTACGGGTAGCCGTTCGTCGTCGTGTAGGCGTCGACGATCCACTGGATCTTGCCGTCCACGACCGCCGGATAGGCGTCGCCGTCAATGGTGAGCCAGGGGGCCACCGCCTCGACGCGCTGCTTGGGTGTGCGGTTGTACAGGATCCGCGAACCCTCGCCGATCGCACCGGAGTACAGGATCTGCGGCTCGCTGAACGCCGCCGCGTACGCGGCCCGGTTGACCGGGTTGGAGAGGTTGACCCCGCTGTCGGCCGTGTAGCTGAAGGTCTTCTCGCCGCTGTCGTCGGAGTAGTCGATCTCCTTCTGGGGACCGCCGACGATCGAGTACGTGGTGGTCTTCTCGCCGTAGTAGACCCGCTGCTGGTACGTCCCGAGGTCACCCTGGGACGGCAGGTCGGACTCGGTGAAGACCGGGCGGCCCTCGGCGTCCGCGGTGGTGCCCTTGGCGGCGACCACGCCGTAGCCGTGGGTGTAGCGGAAGTGGTCGTTGATCCAGTTGTTCTTCGGAATGCCGTTGAGGTTCAGCTCACGCAGACCGATGACCGTGTCCTGGTCCTTGCCGTCCTTGCTGTACCGGTCGACGTCCAGGTTGGTCGGGAAGGCGTAGTAGTTACGCATCTGCTGGAGCTGCTGGAACGTCGGAGAGACCACGTTCGGGTCCATGACACGGATGCTGGCCGTGGCGTCGACGTCGTCGCGCAGCTTGGTCTTGTCCGTGGTGTCGGATTTGCCGGCGTACTCGGTGACCTTGGTGTCGTCGATGCCGTACGCCTCGCGCGTCGCCTTGAGGTTCTTCGCGACGTACGGCGCTTCCTTGGCCTGCTCGTTCGGCTGGACCTGGAACTTCTGGACGATCGCCGGGTACAGGCCGCCGATGAGGATGGCGGACAGCACCATCAGGCCGAAGCCGATCACCGGGAGCTGCCAGGTGCGCCGCCACAGGGTGGCGAAGAACAGCACGGCACAGATCACGGCGATGCAGAACAGGATGGTCTTGGCCGGCAGATAGGCGTTCGCGTCGACGTACCTGAGGCCGGTCCAGGCGTCGGTGGCCTTGAAGTCGCTGGACTTCACGGCCAGTCCGTACCGGTCGAGCCAGTACGCGACCGCCTTGAGGGCGACGAAGATGCCCAGCAGCACGGACAGGTGCCCGGTCGCGGCGGCCGTGGCACGCGCGCCCGGGGAGGTGACCCTGAGCCCGCCGTACAGGTAGTGGGTGAGCGCGGCGGCGATCACGGAGAGGATCGCGGCGGCAAAGCCGAAGCCGAGCAGGAACCGGTACCAGGGCAGGTCGAAGGCGTAGAAGGAGACGTCGAGATGGAACTGCGGGTCCTTCTGATTGAAGGGCACGCCGTTCACCCACATCAGCCAGGTCCGCCACTGGCTGGACGCCGAGGCGCCCGCGATGAGACCCACCAGGGCGGTGACACCGAGGAGCAGCCACCTCTTGTACGGCGCGATGCCCATCCGGTAGCGGTCGAGGCTCTGCTGCTCCATCGACATGGCGCTCAGCGGCGGGCGCAGCCGGTGGGCCAGCCAGATGTTGAAGCCGACCGCCAGGGCCATGAGCAGGCCGAAGACGAAGAAGAGCCCGATCTTGGTCCACAGGGTGGTCGTGAAGACGGACGAGTACTTCACCGACCGGTACCACAGCCAGTCCGTCCAGAACCCGGCGAACATGGTGAACGCCATGCCGAGGACGGCAAGCACGCCCAGTGTCATGAGCAGGGTCCGGACACGCCGGGACGGGCGGCCCACTCTGATCCGTGGCCCCGTCGGGCCTCCGCCGCGGTCCGGCATCTGGAAAGCCAAGGTGCGCACCTCGAAGTTCGCTGTTGGTCTGTCAGACCCGCGTCGTCACGGGCCGTCCGTGGGCCACGTGATCGTAGGCCCTCACCTATGCAACTTACTCACGCTTTACTCGGTTCCCGATTCCGGCCCTGAACGAGAGAGGATTGTGACCATGTCCAACACTCCCATGGCGGCGAGCCCGCTGACCCGGGCCGTTCTCGAGATCGACGAGTACGCCTCCGGCCTCGGCTGGGACCAGCCCGCCCGCCTCTTCGCCCTCGTAGACACCGTCCGACTGCGCACCCAGGAACCCGCTCTCGCGAGCCAGCTCGGCCTCGACGGGGAGCAGCAGAGCACCGGCCTCACCCCGATCGAGCAGGAAGAGATCCCCGCAGGCAAGCCGCTCGACGAGTTCCTCGGCACGATCGCCTGGCCCGACGCGGTGGTCGGCTGCGCGCTCACCGTGGAGCGCCTGATGCTGCCGCCGTCCGCGGAGGCGTCCGTCCCGGAGGGGCTGAGCGAGAAGAAGCTCGCCCAGTGGGTGGCCGAACATCCGGACCGTCAGGAGGTACGGATGACGGTCGCGGTCCTGCGGGACGGTGCCCGCGACTCGGCGCTGCGGCTGCGCGAGAAGGACTCCCCGACGGAGGTCCTCACGGGCGGCGCCCTGGTGCCGGGGCTGGCTCAGGCGCTGGCGGCGACGTTCGAGGAGTAGCCCGCGGGGCTACTTCGTCGTGCACGTCGGCAGGTCGGCGGTGTCGCCGGAGCGGATGTCCTTGAGGGCGCCGAGGGCGTCGTCGATGGTCTTCACCTTGACGAGGGTGAGTCCGTCGGGGGCGTCGCTCGCGGCGGCCGCGCAGTTGTCGGCGGGTGTGAGGAAGTACTGGGCGCCCTTGCTGCGCGCTCCCACGGTCTTCATCTCGATGCCGCCGATCGGGCCGACCTTGCCGTCGTCGTCGATCGTCCCGGTGCCGGCGACGAACTTGCCGCCGGTGAGGTTGCCCGGGGTGAGCTTGTCGTAGATGCCGAGCGCGAACATCAGACCGGCGCTGGGACCACCCACATCGGCGAGCTTGATGTCGATGGTGAACGGGAAGGTGTGGTCCGTACCCGCGGAGATCCCGACGATGGCGCGCTTCTCGCCGGTGTCGTCGGAGGCCTTCGTCGTGACGGTGATGTCCTTGGTCCCGGTCGCCGTCCTGTTCTCCTTCTCGGCGGCGGCCTGCTCCTTGGCGGGCACGACCGTGAAGACGACGTCCTCGCCCGGCTTGTGCTTGGTCACCAGCTCGGCGACGTCCCCGGGCTCCTTGACCGTCGTACCGTCGACGGCCTTGATCACGTCACCGGCGTGCAGCCGGCCCTCGGCCGGGGAGTCCTTGACGACCGTCGAGACGATCACCCAGGACTGCACCGGGACGTCCAGCTCCTTGAGGGCGGCGACCTTGGCGCTCTCCTGGGACTGGCTGAACTCCTCGGCGTTCTCCTGGGTGGACTGCTCCTCGGTCTTGCCGTCCGGGTAGAGGGTGTCGTGCGGGACGACCTTGTTGTCGTGCGCCAGCCATCCGTAGACGGCCTCGACGAGGTTCATCTTGTAGTCGGCGCTGGTGACCCGGACGGTGGTCATGTTCAGATGCCCACTGGTCGCGTACGTCTTCCGCCCCGAGATCTGCAGCACCGGCTCGCCGTCGTGGTCCCCGAGTGTGTTCACCGTCGGGCCCGGTGACATCTCCGAGTACGGCACTTTGATGAAGACTCCCGCGCACAGGAGCGCGATCAGCATCAGGGTGGAGGCGAGCATCGTCGCGGTGCGGCGTGGCATGGCACGACAGTACGGGACGCCACTGTCAGCGGACCGTCAGGGCCGCGTCCGGGTCAGGTGCCCGACCGGGGCTTCTCCATGGCGGCACGGAAACGGGCGTACCCGTCGAGCTCGGGGCCGTCGCTGCGCGCCTTTCGGGTCCGAGTGGCCCAACTGCCCCAGAGACCGGCGCCGATCCCGGTCATGAGCGGAATCAGCAACCAGGCGAGCGCCGCCATGCCGACCTCCCAACCCCAGTGATTCACCGCAACTGACTGATCAGCAGATTAATCGTCCGCACTGACAACGCTCACGGCAGGGGTGCGGTTACGCAACCGGAGGAGGTGGGGCGGCCGGTCGGCGCGACGGCTGGCGCCCGGTCGGGGCTCAGCAGGCGCCGACCCACTCCTCGGTGCCGTCGGAGAACTTCTGGTGCTTCCAGATGGGCACTTCGTGCTTGAGGTCGTCGATCAGCTTCCGGCAGGCCTCGAAGGCCTCGCCCCGATGGGGGCAGGAGACGGCCACGACGACGGCGAGGTCACCGACCCGCAGGTCCCCCACCCGATGCACGGCCGCCAGGGCCCGCACCGGGTACTGGGCGACGACCTTCTCGGCGATCCGCCGCATCTCGGCCTCGGCACTGGGGTGGCACGAATACCCGAGCGCGTCGACATCGGCACCCCCGTCGTGGTTCCGCACGGTCCCGACGAACAGCGCGGTCCCGCCCGCGGCGTCGTCCCCGACGGCCCGGAAGACCTCGTCCAGGGAGAGTGCCGTCTCCCGGATCGCGAGAAGCTTGACGGGATCCTGCGCGGCCTGCTCACCGGGGTGATCGTGTGTGGGTGCCATGTCCCCATCGTGCCGCACCCCGCGAACCACGGGGAATAGCGCTATCGCCCGGCACGCGCGCGTGCCCCTTTGGAGCCTCCTACAGGCGAGGGGCCGTACCCGTGTCGTTGTCCGTCGGACTCGCGCGTACACCCGGTCAGATCCGGCGCCGGGCCTTCCGGGCCCGCCGGACCACCGCCGCCGCGCCCAGCAGCGCGACCGTGGCACCCGCGGCCCCCGCCGCGGTCGCGTCCTTGCGGCCCAGCCGTCGCCCGGCCACGGTGTGCCTGCCGGCCACCTCCTCCAGCAGCTCCGCGAGCACCTCCTCGTTGGTCCACCGCGGCCGCCACCCGGCGTCGTGCAGGCGGCTCCCGCTCACCACCCAGGGGTACATCGTGTACGCCAGATCGCCCGCCGGGGACGGCGTCAGCCCGATCCGGTGCAGGCGGGCCGCGGCGCCGAGAGCGACGGCGGAGGGCAGCTCCATCCGGCGGATGCCGCTGAGCTCCTCGACCTCCTCCTGCTCCAGCCACCCGTCGCACCCGACGGCGAGCTCTCCCTCGACCTTCTCCAGGACGGCGTACTCCAGGGCGCTGCACAGATCCTCGACGTGGCAGAACTGCCAGGCGGGCCGGGATCCGGCGACCACCAGCAGCCGGGGCGACTCGAAGTACCTGGTCAGCGCGGTGTCCGTCTCCCCCACCAGCACGGCCGGCCGCACCACGGTGACGTTGAGCCCCGGGTGCGCACGGGGGGCGCGCCGGGCGAGCCGCTCGACCTCCAGCAGGTCGCCGACGCCGGTCGCCTCGGCCGTGGCCCGCAGCTCCGCGTCCTCGGAGAGCGGCAGCTCGTTGTCCGGCAGGGCCCCGTAGACCATGGCCGACGTGCACAGCACGGCCCGGTGCACCCCGGCCGCCGCGGCGGCCGTCAGCACGGTCTGGGTCCCCCGCACGTTGTACGCCGTCCGGGCGGCCGCGTCGGTCTCCAGATCAAGGTCGAGCGCCAGATGGACCACCACGTCGGCGCCCCGCAGCTTCTCCGCGATGGCCGGATCCCGCACATCGAGGATGTGCCACTGCGCCGCCTCGCACGCGCCGCGCCGCTCGTCGATGGCGATGACCTGCTTGATTGCGTCCGAGGCGGCGAGCCGCTCGGTGAGCAGCGCGCCGACGCCGGAGGCGGCACCGGTGACCGCGACGACGGGCCCGCGCACACCGGGCATGGTTGAGTGGTTTCGCGCTGCGCGAACCTGCGGATCTGGGGAACTCACCGGGCGTCTCCAGCGGTTGTCTTCAGTACGAACGCGAGTGACGCGTACGTACCAGGTGGCATCCATCCTGCCGCAGGCCGAGAGTCGGCGAAGCACCGAGGCCCGAAGCGCCCATGGTGTCTACGCTGGGTGGTGTTATCGGGCAGTCGTGCCGTCGGGACAACCGGCGGCCTTACCAGCCGAGGAATCCCGTGAGTGACACCCCATTCGGATTCGGCCTTCCGCCGGAGGAGCCGGACGACGGCGACGAGGGCAAGAAGAAGGACCAGCAGAGCGGTGGTGGTCAGGGCCCGGCCAACCCGTTCGGTTTCGGCGGGCTGCCCGGAGCCGGTGGCTTCGGTGGCCCCGGCGCCGACAATCCGCTCGCCGCCATGTTCGGTTCGCTGAACCCCAACGACCTGGGCGCCGCGTTCCAGCAGCTGGGCCAGATGCTCTCGTACGAGGGCGGCCCGGTGAACTGGGACATGGCCAAGCAGATCGCCCGCCAGACGGTCGCCCAGGGCACGGCGGACGGCACCAAGGACGCGAGCGTCGGTCCCGCCGAGCGCACCGCGGTCGAGGAGGCCGTCCGGCTGGCCGACCTGTGGCTCGACGACGCGACGTCCCTGCCCTCCGGCGCGGGCTCCGCGGTGGCGTGGAGCCGTGCGGAGTGGGTCGAGGCGACCCTGCCCGCGTGGAAGGAGCTCGTGGACCCGGTCGCCGAGCGCGTCGGCGCGGCCATGGGTGACGTCCTGCCGGAGGAGATGCAGGCCATGGCGGGCCCGCTGATCGGCATGATGCGCTCGATGGGCGGCGCCATGTTCGGCACGCAGATCGGGCAGGCCGTCGGCGTGCTCGCGGGCGAGGTCGTCGGTTCCACCGACATCGGCCTGCCGCTCGGCCCGGCCGGCAAGGCCGCGCTGCTGCCGGTGAACATCGAGGCGTTCGGCAAGGACCTCGGCGTGTCGAAGGAGGAGGTGCGGCTGTACCTCGCCCTGCGCGAGGCCGCCCACCAGCGCCTCTTCGCGCACGTGCCGTGGCTGCGCTCGCACCTGTTCGGCGCGGTCGAGGGCTACGCGCGCGGGATCAAGGTCGACACCGCCAAGCTGGAGGACGTGGTCGGCCAGTTCGACCCGCAGAACCCCGAGCAGCTGCAGGACGCGCTCCAGCAGGGCATGTTCCAGCCGGAGGACACGCCCGAGCAGAAGGCCGCCCTGGCCCGTCTGGAGACGGCCCTGGCGCTGGTCGAGGGCTGGGTGGACGCGGTGGTGCACACGGCCGCGAAGCCGCGCCTGTCGTCCGCGGACGCGCTGCGCGAGACCCTGCGCCGCCGCCGCGCCTCGGGCGGCCCGGCCGAGCAGACGTTCGCCACGCTGATCGGCCTGGAGCTGCGCCCGCGCCGCCTGCGGGACGCCTCCCGTCTGTGGGCCTCGCTCACCGACGCGCGTGGTGTGGACGGCCGGGACGCCCTGTGGGCCCACCCGGACATGCTGCCGACGGCCTCCGACCTGGACGACCCGGACGGCTTCGTGCACCGCGAGCAGCTGGACTTCTCCGAGCTGGACAAGATGCTCGGGGAGGCGGCGGACAAACCCGACTTCAAGAAGAAGGACGACTCCACGGACGTCGGCAAGGACGACGAGGGCGACGACACCGAGTGAACCTGTACGACGACGCGGTCCTCGTGCTCAAGGGCTACGAGGACCAGCCGGAGCTGCGCCAGGCCTACCTGGACCATCTCGCCGCCCACCCGGACGGCATGTGGAAGGCCTGCGGGGCCGGTCACCTCACGGCGAGCGCCCTGGTGATCGACCCCGACCGCGACCGTGTGCTGCTGACCCTGCACAGGAAGCTGCGCAGGTGGCTCCAGATGGGCGGCCACTGCGAGCCGCAGGACGTCTCCGTGGACGCGGCGGCCCTGCGCGAGGCCACGGAGGAGTCCGGTGTCGGGGGGCTGACGCTGCTCCCGGGCGGCCCGGTGCGCCTGGACCGGCATCCGATCCCGGCGCCGTGCCACTGGCACCTCGACGTCCAGTACGCGGTCCTGGCCCCGCCCGACGCGGTGCACGCGATCAGCGACGAGTCACTCGACGTGCGCTGGTTCGGCTACGACGAGGTGGCGTCCGTGGCGGACGAGTCGGTCGTACGACTGCTCGAAGCGACCCGCGGGCGACTGTGAGGCGTAAGGGGCGCCCACAGTAGTGGGCGCCCCTTACGTCTTCGGTCCGGCGGTGCTCAGGCGTTGCTTCCCCCGAGCGAGTTCCCCCGCATGCCGAACTGGCCGAGCATCCCCGACGAGCGCAGATGCGTGGGCGGCAGCAGCTCACTGGGCTGCACCAGGACGTGTCCCGAGCCGGAGAACTGCATCTCCCAGCCCTCGCCGGTGGAGCCCTTGCGCCGCCACACGGAGGACGTGGAGGTGGGCGCCTGGAGCTGGGTCCGCAGGGAGGTGGACCAGGCGACCACGGCGTCCGCGTCGCAGCAGACGTTCTTCTCCGGGGTCACCTCCATGACCAGCGGCTCGCCCGAGGTCATGAGGACGACCTGTCCGGAGCCGGTCAGCTCCAGGTTGTAGGCGCCCGCGGAGGCGATCTCCACGGCGCTGTCGACCGCCACGATGCCGACGCCCAGGGAGCCGTCGAAGGCGAGGACGTAGGAGCTGTCGACGGTCAGGCCGCGGCCGACCTCCATGATGTGCAGGTGCTGGGCGAGGTTGGCGAGATAGACGATGCCGTTGCCCTTGCAGCGCATGAGTTCCAGGCGCTCGCCCGTCATCCGCTCGACGTTGCGCCAGCTGCGGTTGCGGTACTGGCTGTCGAACTCGACCTGCCCCTCGAAGGCCACCATGGCGCCCTGGCGGGCGAGGATGGGACTGCTGCCCTGGGTGACGTCGGTCTTGAGGAGCTGCGGGTTCTGCAGGGTGTAGCGGCCGGTGGACTCCACCGGGATGTGTGCGAAGAGTGTGCTGTGCATGATGTGCCTGGTGCTCCCCTCAGCCCCGGATCTTGAATCGGTCGCCGGTGTCCTCGCTCGGCTGGACGACCACGAAGCCCTGGCCCTTGAAGCCGATCTGGAAGGCCTCACCGCTGCCCCGGCCGATGAGGGCGCTCGCCTTGACGGTGCGGCGGGCCTTCATGTCCATGCCGGTGGTCCAGGCGATCAGTGCGTCCGGGTCGACGTATGTCTCCCGTTCGGCGCAGTCCAAAGCCATCGGAATGCCCCGGCTGACCAGCGCGACCCAGCCGGTGCCCCGCACCACGAGGTTGGTCAGGCCCGAGCCGGACAGCTTGGCGAGCCCCTTGACCGGTTCGATGGTCAGCTCCAGCGAGGCGTCGCAGGCCAGCAGCGTGGCGCCGTTGACCGAGAGTGCCTCGCCGTTCAGGTGGAGGACGATGATGCCGCCGCCGTAGTCGGCGAGGTAGAGGTCGCCGTCGCCGCGGCACAGCATCAGCCTGCCGCCCTCGCCGCTGACCATCTCCTCCGCCGAGCGGCGCAGTGTGGCGGGCGGCCCGTCGAACTGCACATAGCCGTCGTAGGCGATCATCGAGCCGGCCTTGGCGATCAGGTCGTGCCCGGTGGCCATGGTGACCTTGAGGGTCTTGGAACTGTGCACGCTCATGCGGACGCCGGTCGAAGCGGCGCGGTGCGCGCTGAGGGTCTGGGTGTCCATGGGCCTCACACCTCGAAGGGCTGAACGACGACGAAGTTGCCGGGCGCGCCGCGGAACTGGAGGTTCACGGCCTCCGTGCTCTGCCGGGAGTACCCGGAGCGGCGCAGCCTGAGCGCGGTCGTGGTGACGGCCTGCGCACCGGCGGACCAGGCGATGACGGCGTTCCCGTCGACGTAGGTGGCCGGTCCCACCGGGATGACGACCGGCACGCCGCGGGTCTTCACGGCGACCGCTCCGGTGCCCGAGAAGAGCATGCTGAACAGTCCGCCGCCCGGCAGTCCCGCGCCCTCGATGCGGCGCACCTCGGTGTCCAGGGCCTCGTCGAAGGCCAGCACACCCTGCGCGCTGGTGTAGAGCTGCTCCCCCTGGAGGCGGATGACGAACACCCGGCTGCCCTCGTCGGCGAGGAACACCTCGCCGTCGCCGGCGCAGCGCATCAGGGACATGCCCTGACCGGTGAGCGCCCCGGTGAGCTTGCCGAGCAGGCCCGAGCCCTTGTGGGCGAAGTCGATGTCGCCCTGGTAGGCGACCATGCTGCCCTGCTTGGCGAGAATGGCGGCGCCCTTGGTCAGCGTCGCCCGCACGAGCTGTGGGTTCTGTTCCGTCCAGCGGTCGCCCACGGGGGCTTCCGCGTACTTCGTCAGGACGACGCGGACGTTCGCCTCGGGCGGCACCGGCGCGATGACCGTGGAGCCCCCGAAAGGCTGGCCCTGGCCCGGGAAGGCCGCGGGGGCACCGGGGGGTGCGAACTGGCCCGCGGGAGCCCCGGGGGGCGTGAACTGGCCGGCCGGCGCTCCGGGGGGAGTGAACATCTGCGGGCTGGTCGGCGCGGGCGCCTGCTGCGGAAGACCGGGTGGGGTGCCGATTCCGGCGGGCGGCGTGGTCCCGACGATCGTCGGAGCGGTGTGGAGGGACGGGGCCGCGGGTGCGGGTGCACCGAAGTCGGGCGCCGGCGGTGCCGACGGCGCGGCGGCCTGCGGGGGCGGCGCGAAGGTCGGCGCCTGGGCCTGCGCCGGGACAGCGGAGGCGGGTGCGGGCTCCTCCTCGGCGACCTCGCCGCCGAAGTTCCTCAGCAGCGCGTCGAGGCCACCGTCGAAGCCCTGCCCGACCGCGGCGAAGCGCCAGACGTCCTTCAGATAGAAGTCGCCCAGCATCACGGCACGCTCGGTGGAGAACTCACCGCCGTGGAAGGAGTAGCGCGCCACTTCCTCGCCGCCGGCGACGATCCGGACGTATCCGGGTGCGACCTGCGACATCTGGCCGGCGCCGTCGATCGTCGCGGTGAACGACAGTTTCTGGATCTGCGGCGGGATCTTGTCGAGGGTGATCCGGAAGGCTTCCGTGTCGCCCGCCTGTGCGCCCAGGAGCTGAATGGACTCCTCGGGGGACTTCGGCTGGTTGAAGAAGACGAAGTATCGGTCGTCCGAGAGCTTCTCGTCGGCGTCGAGCCCGAAGCAGCTGATGTCGAAGGTCAGCCCGGGGCCGGTGATCTGTACACCTACGTACAGATCCGTGCCCGCGGTGAGGTCACTGATCTTGGCCTTGTGGCCTCGTTGGAATTCCCTGGCCATGCGTAACGACCGTCCCCCATCCCGAATACGAGTGCGTCGCGACAGGCTAACGGCAAACTCGGACACCGGAGGAAGTCGGTACAGATCCGGTACAAAATCCCGCACGGTCCTCGATACGGCCCGCCGGAGGGTCCCCTCGTCACTCTCCGCGCGTGCTCGGCAGATGCGGCAACCGCTCGGCGGCGACCACCCCTTCGAGATAGCCCCGGGCCCGCTCGGTGCGCGGATACGCCTCAAGGAGCCGCCAGAAACGCGGCCCGTGCCCGGGTACGAGCAGATGCGCCAGCTCGTGGAGGAGGACGTAGTCGACGACGTACTCGGGCATGCCCTGCAGACGGTGCGAGAGCCGGATGCTGCCCTCCGAAGGCGTGCACGAGCCCCAGCGGGTGTTCTGGTTGGTGACCCAGCGCACCGAGTTCGGCCGGGCCCGGCCTTCGAAGTACTGGGTCGACAGACGCTGGGCGCGCTCGGCCAGCTCGGCGTCGCCGAGGACTCGTTTGCTCTCCTGGGCGGCCAGCTTGTCGAGCATGACGCTCACCCAGCGTTGCTCCTCGGCCTCGGACATCCGGGCAGGGATGAGCACGATGGTGCGATCGCCCTCGCGGTACGCGGAGACCGTCCGACGTCGACGGGCACTCCTGCGCACCTCGATCGCGCTCGCCCCTGAGCCGCTCGGTGGCAGGCTCGTCGTGCTGCGCTGTGGGTTTCCGGCGCGGTGCAGTGGATCGGCGGGCACGCCCCGACGTTACCCGCTGCACACGGGGGAAGTCCCGACTCCGGGACGGTTCGGTTCCGATCCCCCACGTGTGTTTGATTCGTACGACTGGCTTGTATGACTGATACCCCCAGCCTGTGGACAACTTTCGGCACGGCTCGGCAGGCCCGGGCATGCTGGCCTCGTCGGCGGAACTGCGACCGAGCGCCACCGGCATATGGGGATGTTCCACGAGGGCTACGGGGGCCTGTCATGCAGTCGATCGATCCATATCCGCAGGTGCCGATGGTGAAGCCCGCGCTACGGCGTGGCTGGCGCGACCTCAACACCGTGCAGTTCGGGATGACGCCGGCGCACGCGATGACGCTGGGTCCGATGGACACGGCGACGGGCAGTTTTCTCGACCTGCTCAACGGCACGCGCGGGCTGCCACTCCTGCGGGAGGAGGGCCACCGGATGGATCTGCCGGCCGGGCATGTCGACACGCTGGTGGAGCGGCTGTCGCAGGCCGGACTCGTCGACGACGCGAAGGGCGGCGGCGCCGCGGCCGAGGCACTGCGGGGCAAGAAGGAGGTCCTCGACCGTCTGCGCCCCGACCTGGCCTCGCTCTCCCTGACCACGTCGGAGCCGGGTGAGGCGATCAGGCTCCTGGCCGCCCGGCGTTCGCTGCGTGTCCAGGTGAGAGGTGCCGGCCGGGTGGGCGCGGTACTGGCCGCGCTGCTGGCGGGGGCCGGGGTCGGCAGGGTCGAGGTGCGGGACACGGGCACGGTCGAGCCCGGGGATGTCACGCCGGGCGGGCTGCCCGCCGAGGCCATCGGCGACCGCAGGGAGGAGGCGGCACGGCGGGCCGTACGACGGGCGGCGCCGGACCGCCCACCGCGCCGCACCCCCGGTACGCCGTCCGGGGGCGACGACCCCGGCTACTCCCTGGTGATCCTCGCCCCGCGGGACGACGTCGACGTCCATGCACCCGCCCCGTCCGCCGCCGAAGCCCTGATCACGTCCGGGACGCCCCATCTGTATGTAGGTGTGGTCGAGGCGACCGGGATGGTCGGTCCGTTCGTGCTGCCGGGTGAGACGGGCTGCGCCGGCTGTCTGCACGAGGCCCGCACGGACCGCGACGAAGCCTGGCCCCGCCTGGTCGCCCAGTGGCGCTCCGGCGGCCCGCGCAAGGTGCGGTCCTGCGATCTGACCCTGGCCACGACGGTCGCCGGCCTGGCCGCCGCGCATGCGCTCGCTTTTCTGGACGGCCAGGTCCCGTCGAGTGCCGGCGCCCGTTGGGAGGTCTCCCTGCCCACCCTGCACTGGCATGCGCGGCCGGTCTGGGGGCACCCCGCATGCCCGTGCGGAGCAGCGGAGAAAGGTAAGGGGCAACGCGCCGACAACGACGAGGAGTCACACGAGACAATGGAGGAGCAACGACCGTCGAAGGAGTTACGCCGTACGACACACACGGCGCGGCTTGCTGGGACCTGGAGGGCGCATGTCTGATCTTCCCCGCAAGGCGGTCACCCGAACCGCCAAGCTCGCCGCGCTGCCGCTGGGTTTCGCCGGACGGGCGACCTGGGGACTCGGCAAGCGGATCGTCGGCGAGTCCGCCGAGCTGGTCGGCCGCGAGCTCCAACAGCGCACGGCCGAGCAGCTGTTCAAGGTGCTCGGCGAGCTCAAGGGCGGCGCGATGAAGTTCGGCCAGGCCCTGTCCGTCTTCGAGTCGGCGCTCCCCGAGGAGATCGCCGGCCCCTACCGGGCGGCCCTGACCAAGCTCCAGGAGGCGGCGCCTCCGATGCCGACGCGCACCGTGCACGCGGTACTGGAGGAGCGACTCGGCAAGGACTGGCGCGAGCTGTTCCTGGAGTTCGAGGACAAACCCTCGGCAGCCGCGTCGATCGGCCAGGTGCACCACGGGGTGTGGCACGACGGCCGCGAGGTGGCGGTCAAGGTGCAGTACCCGGGGGCGGGCGAGGCCCTGCTGTCCGACCTGAACCAACTGGGCCGTTTCGCCCGACTGCTGGGTCCCCTCATTCCCGGTGTGGACATCAAGCCGCTGATCTCGGAGCTCAGGGACCGCGTCTCCGAGGAACTGGACTACGGCCTGGAGGCGCAGGCTCAGCAGGCGCATGCCGAGGAGTTCGCCGACGACCCGGACGTGGCGGTGCCCGGGGTGGTCCACCAGTGCGATCAGGTACTGGTCACGGAATGGATGGACGGCGTCCCGCTGTCGGAGGTGATCGCCGACGGCACCCAGGAGCAGCGCGACCGGGCCGGTCAGCTCCTGGCCCGCTTCCTCTTCTCCGGCCCCGCCCGCACCGGACTGCTGCACGCCGATCCGCACCCCGGCAACTTCCGCCTGCTGCCCGGCGGCCCGGACGGCGAGGACGACTGGCGGCTGGGCGTCCTGGACTTCGGTACGGTCGACCGTCTTTCCGGCGGTCTGCCGACCCCGATCGGCGCCTCCCTGCGGATGACACTGGACGGCGACGCGGACGCCGTCTACGAACTTCTCCGCGCCGAGGGCTTCGTCAAGGAGTCCATAGAGCTGGACCCGGACGCCGTCCTCGATTACCTCTTGCCGATCATCGAACCGGCTCAGGTCGAGGAGTTCACCTTCACCCGAGGCTGGATGCGCAGCCAGGCGACCCGGATCGGCGACCCGCGCTCCCCCGCCTACCAGCTGGGCAAGCAGCTCAACCTGCCTCCGGCGTATCTGCTCATCCACCGGGTGACGCTGAGCACGATCGGTGTGCTGTGTCAGCTGGGCTCGACGGTGCGCCTGCGCGATGAGCTGGAGGAGTGGCTGCCGGGTTTCGTTCCGGAGGAGGAGATCCCGGAAGCGGGACTGGAAGAGGGCCCGGAAGAGGCTCAGGAGGAAGAACCGGCCGCGGAGGCGTGAGGGCCTCTCCAGGCTCCTACCACCAGGCCGAGTCCAGCCGTCCCTCGATCGCCCTGAGGTTCGCCCGGGAGCAGGTGTCGCAGAAGTACTGACGGATGCCGTTCTCCACGGAGCAGATCCAGGTGGGCCGCGGCCCCTCAGCCGCGGTGCCGCACCGGGCGCAGACAAGAGGCTCGGGCTCCCTGGTGGAGCCGTCGTCGTCACTGCCTCCGGGAAGACTGGTCACCCGGTGACCCTATCCGCGCGATCTGCGGATGGGTGGAGACAACGCGCCGCGGGGCCGGTCCGTTCGGACGGACCGGCCCCGCGGCGAGAGCTTCGCCTCCCGGTCGGGAGGCCACCGCTTCAGGTGTGTTCGGGACTACTGCATGACGGCCATGGCGAGCGCACGGCGGGCGCGCAGCGAGGCACGCTCCGCCCTGCGCTGCATCCGGCGGGCGGTCGCCAGGCGCAGGGCCCGGCGTTCCCGCTCGGCGTCGTGCAGTCGCTCGTGCATATGCGCACGAGCCAGGGCTTCTGGGATGAGTTGCATTTCTCGGGTCCTGTTCTGGCGCGAGTCGATCGCACCACTGGTGGTGAAGTCTTCAGGCGCGGTGCCTGCGGGTTCGTCGGTGGACGGCTTCATCGGGGCCTGCTTCTTGGGGTCGTGCGTGAAGGGACGGTCGATCGTTCCTGCGGTGTTCATGCTGTGACCGGGTTCTTGCGCGGGCGACCACGCGGCCGCTTCCGGGCGACGACGACACCCTGGACGAACAGCTCGCCACCCCAGACGCCCCACGGCTCACGCCGCTCCTTGGCACCGGCGAGGCAGGCCTCGACCAGCGGGCAGGTACGGCACAGGGCCTTGGCGTACTCCACGTCCGCCGGCGATTCGGCGAAGAAGACCTCCGGGTCGTACGACCGGCAGGGGACGGGTACGCCGAGGTTCTCGATGGCGTCGTCGAGCGCGGTGAGCGCAGTGAGCGGGATCAAGGTGGAGTCCTCCGTGAGGCCGGGCGGGGGGATCGTTTCGGAAGGCGGTACTGACGGGGCGTGCGCTTCGAGTTGCACGGTTGGTCTTCCTCGTCTGTCGTTCCGGCCCTGTTGGGCCGAGTGCCGGCTGGTACCGGGTTCTTGTCTTGTCCCGAGGCCCCTTCGCTCCGTCGTCCCCGTTCGAGGACAAACAGAAGGGCCGCGGATCCCGGGTGGGGTTCCGCGGCCCTGAAGGCGCCGGCCTGATCATCGATCAGGCTGGATCACTCCAGGGTTCTGGCCCACGGAAGGCCCACATCAGGTGGTGCTGCGTCGTCTGCTTCCGGTCTCCGGCACCGGCGGCCACAAAGGCATAGGCGTGCGCCCGTGCCTCTACTGCTTCCAGTGCCTTGGTCGGTCGCTCATTGCGCTCCCGGACGGGAAGACCCGCGAGAGACACGGAGGACGCCGGACGGACGGCAGGAATGCCGGACAGACCGGTGCCCAGGTTCGAGACGCCGAGCGTGCAGGTGGAGACGACCGAGAGATCGGTCATTTTGGCGGTGCTGACGGAGCTGCTGTTGATGCTGATCACTGGAATCGCCTCCTCTCGGCGTCTTGGGGGACTGGGGTGAGCCAGTCCGACGGAGATGTAAGTACAGCACGAAATCGGGGCCTTCGAGAAGGCCTCCGTTCCCGTGGCTACGAACCTATGGGGATTACTGGGGCATGCGCAAACTATTTTTTCGACGAGTTCGCATCAGTCCTCATCTTCTTCTCCCCCGAGGTCCTGGCCTGCGCAGATCGCCAGGACATCGGCTCCGTAGCGGTTGAGTTTGCGCATTCCGACGCCGGGGATCCGCGCCAGCTCTCCGTCGTCGTCGGGGACGGCCTCGGCGATCGCCATCAGCGTCTTGTCGGTGAAGACGCAGAAGGCGGGCTGCCCGCTGAGCTGCGCCTGGACCGCACGCCACTCCCGCAGCCGCTCGTAGAGCCCCTCGTCCATGTCCGACGGGCAGTCCTCGCAGCGCATCAGTTTCATCTCACCGGCGTCGGTGAGGGTGCGCCCGCACACCCGGCAGCGGGCCGGAGCGCGCTGGGTGCGCCGGGGGACGGCGCCCGCTCGGCCGCCGGTGGTGGTGAAACCGCGCTCGACGCCCCCGGTGCCGCTCGCCCCGCTTCGGCCGGCGGCGCCGGTCGAACCAGGACGCAGGCCGTTCAGGAAGCGGCTGGGCCTGCGGCTGGGACGGCCGCCGGGCGAGCGGGACAGGGCCCAGGAGACGTACAGCCGCTCTCTGGCTCGGGTGACACCGACATAGAGAAGACGCCGTTCCTCCTCGATCTGCTCGTCGGTCTTTGCGTAGGTGATCGGCATCATGCCCTCGGCGACCCCGACCAGGAAGACGACGTCCCACTCCAGCCCCTTGGCCGAGTGCAGGGAGGCGAGCGTGACGCCCTCGACGGTCGGGGCATGCTGAGCGCTCGCCCGCTCGTCGAGTTCGGCCACCAGGTCGCTCAGGGTGGCGCCGGGCCTGGAGGCGGCGAAGTCCTGCGCGAGGTTCGCCAGCGCGGCCAGCGATTCCCAACGCTCCCTGACCGCTCCGGAACCGGCCGGGGGCGTGGTGGTCCAGCCCTCGCCCGACAGCACGGCACGCACCTGGGAAGGCAGGTCGACGACGTCGTCGAGAAGGGAGTCGTTGCCGCCGAAGCGGGCCGCACCGCGCAGCGCGACGCTCGCCTTGCGCACCTCGGGGCGGTCGAAGAACCGCTCGGCGCCCCGCAGCTGGTAGGGGACTCCGACATCGGCGAGGGCCTGCTCGTAGGTCTCGGACTGGGAGTTCGTGCGGACCAGGATGGCGATCTCGCTGGCCCGGACACCGGCGTCGATGAGCTCGGCGATGCGGCGGGCGGCGCCCTCGGCCTCGGCGGGCTCGTCGGTGTACTCGGTGTAGAGGGGCTCGGGTCCGGCGGTGCGCTGGGAGACCAGCTCCAGCCGGTGGTCCGCGGCGCGGCCACGGGCCTGGGCGAGCAGGCCGTTGGCGAGATGGACCACCTGGGGGGTGGAGCGGTAGTCGCGGACCAGTTTGACGACGGTGGCCCCGGGGTGGCGGGTGCGGAAGTCGAGCAGGTGGTCGGGAGTTGCTCCTGTGAACGAGTAGATCGTCTGGCTGGCGTCGCCGACCACGCACAGGTTCTCCCGGTCGCCGAGCCACAGCTCCAGCAGGCGCTGCTGGAGAGGGCTGACGTCCTGGTACTCGTCGACGACGAAGTGCTGGTACTGGGCGCGGACCTGCTGGGCGATGTCGTGCCGGTCCTGGAGGACGGCGACGGTCAGCAGCAGGACGTCCTCGAAGTCGATGACCGCACGGGCCCGCTTGAGGTCCTCGTAGGCGGAGTAGATCTGGGCGATCTCCGCCGGGTCACGGGGGGCGTCACGGCCGACTTTGGCGGCCGCGAGCGCGTAGTCGGCGGGGATGGTCTGGGTGACCTTGGACCATTCGATCTCACCGGTGACGTCCCGCAGTTCGCCCCGGTCGAGGCGGATGCGGCAGGCGGCGGCCGCGTCGGCGACGAGCTGGATCTTGCGGTCGACCAGCCGGGGCATCGAGCCGCCGACGGCTTTCGGCCAGAAGTACTGGAGCTGGCGCAGGGCGGCCGAGTGGAAGGTGCGGGCCTGGACACCGTCGGCGCCGAGTTGGCGCAGCCGGCCGCGCATCTCGCCGGCGGCGCGGTTGGTGAAGGTGACGGCCAGCACGCTGGAGGGCTGCAGGATTCCGGCACGCACCCCGTAGGCGATGCGGTGGGTGATCGCCCGTGTCTTGCCCGTGCCGGCGCCTGCCAGCACGCACACCGGGCCGTGCAGGGCGGTGGCCACCTCGCGCTGCTCGGGGTCGAGCCCTTCGAGTACCGCGTCGGCCGAGTCCGGGGTCTGCGGGAAGAGAGGGGAGTGCGTTGCTGCTGTCACACGGCCATGCTGCCAGGTCGGCGGAGACCCGTGAGCCGGTTGTCCACAGGCGCGCACTCGCAGTCGTACCAATGCGGCAGGCGTCACGTCCCGCCGCACCCGGCGCGCGGGAATGGTGGCCCTTTCACATACGTTCCTCCACTGCGAGGGCACATCCGCCGACCGCCGAAGGAGCACGAGAGACATGCCGGGCACTGTGACGATGTACAGCACCACGTGGTGCGGCTACTGCCGTCGGCTGAAGGGCCAGATGGACCGCGAGGGCATCGCGTACAACGAGATCAACATCGAGCAGGACCCCGACTCCGCCGCATTCGTCGAGAAGGCGAACGGCGGAAACCAGACGGTTCCGACCGTGCTCTTCCCGGACGGTTCGACGCTCACGAACCCTTCGCTGGCTCAGGTCAAGCAGAAGATCGGCGCGTAACCGGTTCGCCGACCCGGTTTGTCGGCCGAGTTGTCGGAAGGCGGTCCCTGAGGTGATTCAGGGGCCGCCTTCTCGTGCCGTGTCCCCCACCGGCGGGGAGCGTCAGACGAAGTTCCTCGTCGGCAGCGGCTTGCCGTACCAGAGTTCGATCAGGCGGGCCGCGATCGAGATGCCGTAGGGCGGGAGCACCTCGCCGGACTCGAAGGCGGCGCCCAGGTCGTCGCGGGAGAACCAGCGGGCCTCGTGGATCTCGTCCCCGTCGACGTCGATGTCGGTCGAGGTGGCGCGGGCCATGAAGCCCAGCATGAGGCTGGACGGGAAGGGCCAGGGCTGGCTGGCGACGTACTCGACCTGGCCGACGGTGATGCCGGCCTCCTCGAAGACCTCGCGGCGCACCGACTGCTCGATGGACTCGCCCGGCTCGACGAAGCCGGCGAGCGTCGAGAAGCGGCCTTCGGGCCAGTGGACCTGGCGGCCCAGCAGGATGCGGTCGTCCTCGTCGGTCACGGCCATGATCACGGCGGGGTCGGTACGCGGGTAGTGCTCCGCTCCGCAGGCCTGGCAGCGCCTGATGTGTCCGGCCGCCGCGATGACCGTGCGGTCACCGCAGCGGGAGCAGAAGCGGTGGGTGCGCTGCCAGTTCTCCAGGCCGACCGCGTGCACCATCAGGCCTGCTTCGCGGGGCGACAGGAGCAGACCGGCCTCGCGCAGGCCCGCCGGGCGCGCGGACTGGTCGATGCGGCCGGGGAGCGTGTCCTTCTGGAGGGCGAAGTAGCGCGTGCCGTCCTCGTCGATGCCGAGGAAGTAGCGGTGTGCCTCGGTGAGGGGGGCCTCGAAGGCCGGGGTCATGAGGAGTTCGGTCCGGCCGTCGGCCGTTTCGTCGATCAGGACCTGGCCGCCGGAGACCACGAAGCAGCGGGTGGTGGGGTGGCTCCACGCCGCCGCGAGCCATGCCTCGTCGAGCCGGTGGTGGGCGGCCCGGTCGATGCCGCTCGGGGCGGTGAGCGAGACGGGACGGTCGGCGGTGTGGTCGGTCCAGGTGGTCACGAGTGCTTCCAACTCCCCCGGTGGAAAGTGTTTTTCAGCGGGTGGTTCGGCGGGACGTACGGCGGGAGGCGACCGGGTCCGGCGGGGCGTGGGGGTACAGGACATCTCTTCCAGTGTGCCCCGCGCGCCATGCCGATCCGGGCGGCGCGGGACGGTCAGGGCGCATGGCCCCAGTGCTCCGCCAGGTCGCCCCACAGGTAGGCGGTGGTCTCCACGCCCTTGAGGAGGAGGTCGAGCTCGACCTTCTCGTTCGGCGCGTGCCAGCCGTCGGAGGGGACGGAGATGCCGAGGAAGAGCACGGGTGCGCCGAGGACTTCCTGGAGGTCGGCGGCGGGCCCCGAACCGCCTTCCCGGGTGAAGCGGACGGGCTTGTCGAAGGCCCGGCCCATGGCGCGGACGACGGACCGCAGGGCCGGGTGGTCCAGCGGTGTCAGACACGGGCGGGTGGCCGGGGCGAACGTGATCTCCTGCCGGATTCCCTCGGGCACCTGCTGGGCGGCCCATTCGCGGACGGCCTTCTCGATGTGGTCGGGGTCCTGGCCCGCGACCAGCCGGAAGGAGAGTTTCACCATGGCCGAGGTCGGCACGATCGTCTTGCTGCCGGGGCCCTGGTAGCCGCCGCCGATGCCGTTGACCTCGGCGGTGGGACGGGCCCAGACACGCTCCAGGGTGGTGTGACCGGTCTCTCCCCAGGTGGCGTGGGAGTGAGCGGTGCGCAGCCACTCCTGCTCGTCGAAGGGCAGTTCGGCGAAGAGCTCGCGCTCGCGGTCGGTGAGCTCGACGATGCCGTCGTAGAAGCCGGGGACGGTCACGCGCGCGTGCTCGTCGTGCAGGGCGGCGACCAGGCGGGCGACGGCGGTGGCCGGGTTGGGGACGGCGCCGCCGAACGAGCCGGAGTGGATGTCCTGGTCGGGGCCGTGGAGCCGGATCTCGCACTCGGCGAGGCCGCGCATGCCGGTGCACACGGTGGGGGTGTCCTCGGACCACATGCCGGTGTCGGAGACGATCACGGCGTCGGCGGCGAGCCGGCCGGCGCGCTCCTCGACGAGTCTCCGGAAGTGTGGGGAGCCCGACTCCTCCTCGCCCTCGATCAGCAGCTTGAGGTGCACCGCCGGGGTGGTGCGGCCGGTGGCGGCGAGGTGGGCACGGACACCGAGTGTGTGGAAGAACACCTGGCCCTTGTCGTCGGCCGCACCGCGCGCGTAGAGGCGGTGGTCGCGAACGACGGGCTCGAAGGGTTCGCTGTCCCAGCCGTCCTCCCGGGCGGCGGGCTGTACGTCGTGGTGACCGTAGACGAGGACCGTGGGTGCCTCGGGGTTGTCGGAGCGCCACTCGGCGAACACGGCGGGCGCTCCCGGGGTCTCCCAGACCTCGGCGGTCGGGAAGCCGGTCTCCAGGAGTGTGGCGGCGAGCCAGTCGGCGCTGCGGCGCACGTCGGCCGTGTGGTCGGGCTGGGCCGACACGGACGGGATGCGCAGCCACTCGGCGAGGTCGTCGAGGAAGGCGGCGCGGTGCTGCCCGATGTACGTACGGACGGCGCTGACGGCACTGTCAACGGGCTGGCTCATGGTCACGAGCCTAGCGGCCCGCACCGACATCCTCGTCGTGCGGTTCCTCACCCTCCGGCGCCTCCTGGAGGAGCCGCTCAAGAGCGGCCCGACCTGGGAGGGCGTCCGGGTGGACGACCTCACCGGTGCGCACGAAGAGGAAGGCGGCGGTGACCGACTCCAGGGGCACTTCCTGCCGCTCGGCCCAGGCCACCCGGTAGATGGCCAGCTGGAGCGGGTCGGCGGTGCCGGTACGGGTGGTCTTCCAGTCGAGGATCTCGTACGTCGCCGTCGGGCCGTCGCCTTCCTTGTAGACGGCGTCGATGCGGCCCCGGACCACACGGCCGGCGATGGCGAGCTGGAAGGGAGCCTCGACGCGGTAGGGCGTGCGCCGGGCGTAGTCGGTGCGCTCGAAGGCGTCCTTGAGGGCTTCGAGGTCGCGTTCGTCGGCGATCTCGGCCTCGCTGCCGGGGAGTTCCTCCGGCTCCAGCATGGGCAGTGTCAGCGCCTCGAAGCGGGACTCGACCCAGGCGTGGAAGCGGGTGCCGCGGCGGGCCGCGGGCTGCGGCGGGCGGGGCATGGGGCGGGCCAGTTCCTGTGCGAGGCCGTCCGGGTCGGCGGCCAGGCGCATCAGCTGGGACGCGGTCAGCGACGCCGGCAGGGGGACGTCGGTGACGGTCTCGCGGGCGCGCAGGAGTTCGCCGGTGAGGGCGTCGAGGTCACGGTCCCAGGAGGCGACGGTGCGGGCCTCCTCGGGGGTGAGGGGGCTGCCGCCGGGTTCGGTGGGGTGAGGGCGCGCTGGTTCCGTACCAGGGTGCTTCGCGGGTTCCGGGGCCATGGCCTGGTGCGGGACGGTCGGGCGGTCGGCGGTCCAGGAGTCCCAGTCGGAAGGGTCCTCCTCGCCGAAGGGGTCCGCCTCCGCGAAGGGGGCCTCCTCGTAGCGGTGGTCGTCGAACCCGTCGTCCTCGGGAGCCGCCTCGTCGTCCGGTGGCACGGGCCAGTCCGGGTCGGTGTAGGTGTCCGGGTCGTGGGTGGCCGCGGGGTGGCCGTCCTCGTGGGAGGCGAGGTGTTCCAGGTGGGTGAGGACCGTCTCGGCGGCGGCTCGACGCCTGGTGAGGGACGTCTCGTCCAGCGGCAGGGGCCACACCTGGTCGGCGGACTGCCGGTGCAGGGCCGGGTTCTCCTCGTCCGCCGCGGGCTCCTCCGCCCATGCCTCGATCTCACCGTGTCCGGCCGCGCAGTGGTCGTACAGGTCCTGCAGGAAGTCGGACGGGCCGCGGGGCTTCTTCTGGGAGGGGCCCCACCAGTGACCGGAGCCGAGCAGGAGGGAGCGGGGACGGGTGAAGGTGACGTAACCGAGGCGGAGTTCCTCGGTGTGCTGGTGTTCCTTCATGGCCGCTTGGAAGGCCTTCAGGCCACGGGAGTCCCAGGAGGTGACGTCGGGGAGTGTGGCGGTGTCGCCACGCAGTTCGTGCGGCAGCACCTTGCCCTGGGCGGTCCACTTCTCGCGGCCCTGGGTGCTGGGGAAGGTGCCGGTGACCAGGCCGGGGACGGCCACGACGTCCCATTCCAGGCCCTTGGACTTGTGTGCGGTGAGCACCTTGACGGTGTTCTCGCCGCCGGGCAGGGCGTTGTCGAGGCCCTTCTCGTACTGGGCGGCGGTGCGCAGGAAGGCGAGGAAGGCGAGGAGGCTCGCCTCGTTGTCACCGGCGGCGAAGGACGCGGCGACGTCCAGGAAGTTGGACAGGGTCTCGCGGCGGCGGGCGGCCAGGGCGTGCGGGGACGCCGAGAGTTCCACCTCCAGGCCGGTGACGGCGAGGACGCGGTGCAGGACGTCCATCAGCGGGTCGGACAGGGAGCGCCGCAGATCGCGCAGCTCGGTGGCCAGGCGGGCGAACCGCACGCGCGCGTCCGGCGAGAAGGGCAGCCCGTCATCGTCCCCGCCGCCGTCGAACGGTGTTTCCAGGAACGTGTCGAGGGCGTCCGCGAGCGATATCACCTCGGACGGGTCGACCCCCTCGACGGCCTCGGCGAGCCGGCGGTCCGGGTCGTCGTCGCCGTCCACGCGCGCGTGGGTCACCAGCAGCCGGGCGCGCCGCCCCAGGAGGGCGAGGTCGCGCGGGCCGATGCGCCAGCGGGGGCCGGTCAGCAGCCGGACGAGGGAGGCGTTGGCCCCGGGGTCCTGGAGGACCTCGCAGACGGCGACGAGGTCGGCGATCTCGGGCAGGTGCAGCAGGCCGGAGAGGCCGACGACCTCGACGGGGACGTCCCGGGCGACGAGCGCGCCCTGGATCTCGGCGAAGTCGGTGGCCGTGCGGCACAGGACGGCGATCTCGCCGGGTGCCTTGCCCGTGTTCACCAGATGGGCGAGGGAGTCGGCGAGCCAGTCGATCTCCTCGGCGTGGGTCGGCAGGAGAGCGCAGCGGACCGTGCCGTCGCGTTCGGCGCCCGGGGCCGGGCGCAGGGCCTCCACGCCCGCGTGCATGGCGCGCAGGGGTTCGGCCAGTCGGTTGGCGAGGTCGAGGAGCCGGCCGCCGCTGCGGCGGTTCTCGCTGAGTGCCTGCCGGGCGGCCGGGCGGCCGTCGGTGTGGGCGAAGTGTTCGGGAAAGTCGTCGAGGTTGGCGACGGAGGCGCCGCGCCAGCCGTAGATCGCCTGGCAGGGGTCGCCGACGGCGGTCACGGGATGGCCGGTGCCCCCGCCGAACAGGCCCGCGAGGAGGATGCGCTGGGCCACCGAGGTGTCCTGGTACTCGTCGAGGAGCACCACACGGAACTCGTCGCGCAGGACGCGTCCCACTTCGGGGATACCGGCGAGTTGCGCGGAGCGGGCGATCTGGTCGCCGAAGTCCAGCAGGTCGCGTTCGCGCTTGGCGGCGCGGTAGCGGACGACCAGGTCGGCGAGTTCACGGCGGGCGGTGGCCGTCTCGGGGACCTTGCGCAGGGCGTCGTTGGTGAGCTTGGCGCCCTCCAGCATGCGCAGCAGTTCGGCGTCGTACGCGCGCAGGTCCTCGGGGCGTACGAGGTGTTCGGCGAGTTCGGCGTCGAGCGCGAGGAGGTCGCTGACGAGGTCGGCGAAGGAGCGGGTCAGCGCCGGGTAGGGGCCGGGGGCCTCGCGCAGCACACGTGCGGCGAGCTGGAAGCGGGTGGCGTCGGCGAGCAGCCGGGAGGTGGGCTCCAGGCCGATGCGCAGGCCGTGGTCGGTCAGGAGACGGCCCGCGAAGGCGTGGTACGTGGAGATCACCGGCTCGCCCGGCGGGTTGTCCGGGTCGATGGCGTCGGGGTCGGTGACGCCGGCCCTGATCAGCGCCTTGCGGACCCGCTCGGCGAGTTCACCGGCGGCCTTGTTGGTGAAGGTGAGGCCGAGGACCTGTTCCGGGGCGACCTGGCCGGTGCCGACCAGCCACACCACGCGGGCCGCCATCACCGTCGTCTTGCCCGAGCCGGCGCCGGCCACGATCACCTGCGGGGCGGGCGGCGCGATGATGCAGGCCGTCTGCTCCGGGGTGAACGGGATGCCGAGGAGCTCCTTGAGCTGATCGGGATCGGTGATACGGGCGGGCATGTCGGAGAGGCTAGCGGCGCCCACTGACAACCGAGGACGTGTCGCCCCCGGGGTCGGGAGAAACGCAGGTCAGCACGCGAGGTGCAACCGGTCACACTGCGGCGCTCACTCCACCACGTGCCGGCCTTCGGGCTGCGCGCTGCACGAGGCCCGGAAGGCGCAGTGTGTGCAGTGCTGGCCCGCGCTCGGCGTGAACCGTTCGTCGAGGACCTTGCCGGCGGCCGTGGCCAGCAGGTCGCCGACCCACTCTCCTTCGAGGGGCTCCTGGGCCTGCACCTTGGGCAGGGTCTCGCCGCCGTCCCGCTTGGCGGCGCCCTGACGCAGCTGGACGAGTTCGGCGCCGCCCGGCTCGGGGCGCACCCCGTCGAAGGCCTCGTCGACGGCGCCCTCGCGGACGGCGAGCTGGTAGACGGCGAGCTGGGGGTGGCGCTCCACCTCGGCCGCGGTCGGTGCCTGTTTGCCGGTCTTGAAGTCGACGACATAGGCACGGCCCTCGCCGTCGGTCTCGACGCGGTCCATCTGGCCTCGGATGCGGACCTCGACCTCGCCCGCGTCGAGGGTGACGTCGAAGTCGTGCTCGCTGGCCACCGGGGTGCGGCCGGTGCGGACACCGCCGGAATCGACATGCCACTTCAGGAAGCGTTCGAGCGCCACGCGCGCGTTCTCCTTCTCCTGCGCCGACTTCCACGGCGCGTCGAAGGCCAGGGCGTTCCACACGGAGTCCAGGCGTTCCATGAGGACGGCGAGGTCGGCCGGGGTGTGTCCGGAGGCGACCTCGTCGGCCAGGACGTGCACCACGTTGCCGAAGCCCTGGGCGACCGTCGCGGGCGCGTCGGCCTTCACCTCGCGTCCCAGGAACCACTGCAGGGCACAGGTGTTGGCGAGCTGGTCGAGGGCGCTCCCGGAGAGCACGACGGGCTGGTCGCGGTCGCGCAGCGGGATCTTGCTCTCGGTCGGCTCGAACATGCCCCACCAGCGGTAGGGGTGGGCCGACGGGACCAGGGGGCGGCCGTCCTCGTCGGCGAGTGCGGCGAGCCGTGCCAGGCGGCGCGCGGCGGCCTCCCTGAGGGGGCCCGAGACGCGCGGGTCGACGGTGGTGGCGCGGAGTTCGGCGACGAGTGCCGGGACGGACAGGGGGCGGCGGGGGCGGCCCGTGACGTCCTTCGGTTCGGCGCCGAGTTCGGTCAGGAAGCGGGAGGGCTGGTCGCCGTCGTCCGCGGGCGCCTTGACCGCGGTGACGACGAGGCGTTCCCGCGCGCGGGTGGCGGCCACGTAGAACAGGCGGCGCTCCTCGGCGAGCAGTGCGCCCGGGGTGAGCGGTTCGGCGAGTCCGTCGCGGCCGATCCGGTCGGCCTCCAGGAGGGAGCCGCGCCGGCGCAGATCGGGCCACAGCCCCTCCTGGACGCCCGCGACGACGACGAGCCGCCACTCCAGGCCCTTGGAGCGGTGCGCGGTCATCAGACGGACGGCGTCGGGGCGTACCACACGCCGCGTGAGCGTGTCGGCGGCGATGTCCTCGGCGTCGATCTCCTCCAGGAAGTTCAGGGTGCCCCGGCCGCCGGTGCGTTCCTCCGCACGGGCCGCGGTCGCGAACAGCGCGCACACGGCGTCCAGGTCGCGGTCCGCGTTGCGCCCGGCCGCGCCGCCGCGCTTCGCGGCCCGCTCCAGGCGCGCGGGCCACGGCGTGCCCTCCCAGAGGTCCCACAGCGCCTCCTCGGCGCTGCCGCCGCCCGCGAGACGCTCACGGGCCTTCCTGAGCAGCGCGCCGAGCCGCTGGGCACCCCGGGCGTACGCGGGGTCGTGGACGGCCAGCCGTTCCGGCTCGGCCAGCGCCCGCGCCAGCAGCTCGTCCGAGGGCGGCGGCAGGGCGTTGCCCGCGGCCCGCTCCTCGTCGCGCAGGGCACGGCCGAGGCGGCGCAGATCGGCGGCGTCCATGCTCGCGAGGGGGGAGGTCAGGAGGGTGAGGGCGGTTTCGGTGCCGATCCAGGAGGTCTCGGGGGCGGCGTCCCCGGCGTCCCCGGCGTCCCCGTCGCCGCGCCCGTCCGTGCTCTCGTCCGTGCGGGCCGCCTCCGCCGCGGCCACCGCCCGCAGTGCCGTCAGCAGCGGTGCCACCGCCGGTTCGTGCCGGAGGGGGAGGTCGTCGCCGTCGATGTCCAGGGGCACGCCGGCCGAGGTGAGCGCGCGGCGGACCGTCGGGATGGTGCGGGATCCGGCGCGCACCAGGACGGCCATCTCTCCCCAGGGGACGCCGTCCTCCAGGTGCGCCCTGCGCAGGATGTCGGCGATGTTGTCCAGCTCGGTGCCGGGCGTCGGATACGTGTACACCTCGACGCCGCCCCCGTCGCGGACCGGGGTGAGCTCCCGGTGGGCGCGCACCTTGTCGGCCGGGAGGCGGGTCAGCGGCATGCGCTGGGTCAGCAGTCGGGTCGCGGCCAGCAGGCCGGCGCCGGACCGGCGGGAGACGCGCAGTACCTCGACGGGCGCCGGGCGACCGTCCGCGCGCGGGAAGGCGTCCGGGAAGTCCAGGATGCCGTTCACGTCCGCACCGCGGAACGTGTAGATGGACTGGTCGGGGTCGCCGAAGGCCACCAGGGTGCGGCCTCCGCCGGCGAGCGCGCGCAGCAGTCGTACCTGGGCGGGATCGGTGTCCTGGTACTCGTCGACGAAGACCACGTCGTACTGCGCGGCGAGCCGCTGGGCGACCTCGGGGCGGTGGGCGAGGAGGACCGCGCGGTGGACCAGTTCGGCGTAGTCGAGGACGCCCTGGAGGTCGAGGACGTCGAGGTACTCGGCGAGGAAGGCGGCCGCGGCGCGCCAGTCGGGGCGGCCGATCCGGCGGGCGAAGGCGTCCAGGGCGCCGGGGTCCAGGCCCAGTTCGCGGCTGCGGGCGAGGACCGCGCGGACCTCGTCGGCGAAGCCGCGGGTGGTGAGACAGGCGCGCAGGTCGTCCGGCCAGCGCACGTGCGCGAGCCCGAGCCGTTCCAGGTCGGGCTGGCCGGCGAGGAGTTCGCGGACGGCGACGTCCTGCTCCGGGCCGGACAGCAGCCTGAGGGGTTCCACGAACAGGTCGGCGTCCTGGTGGGCACGGACCAGGGCGTAGCAGAACGAGTGGAAGGTGGTCGCCTGGGGCGCGCGTGCCGCCCCTACCCGCAGTGCCATGCGGTCGCGCAGTTCGACGGCCGCCTTCCGGCTGAACGTCAGCACCAGCACGCGCGCGGGGTCACCGCCACGGGCGATTCGTGCCGCCACGGACTCGACGAGCGTGGTGGTCTTTCCGGTACCGGGACCTGCGAGAACGAGCAGAGGGCCGGTGGTGTGGTCAACCACGGAGCGCTGCGCGGCGTCCAGACGAGGGGGGTCCATGCGGGCCGGCGGGGTACGCACCAGTCGGTAAGCGCCACGGTTCCCCTGTCGCCCCTGTGGGTGCGACAGGCGCTTGGTGGAGGAAAAGGAGCTCACGTGGTTCGCCGGTCCTGGTGGGTGTGCTGTGGGTCCGTCCTCCGTGCGAGGAGGACGGTGATCGCGGGATGAGGGGGACACGTGCAGCCGACGCTACGCCGACGGAAGTCGCGGAAGCAGGGCTTCCCCTTCTTCCCGCACAGCCCGCGCGACACTCGCGGCCCGCACGGCACTCGCGACACCTGTGCCCCCCGCCCCACGAACGTACGGCATGCCACGGACATGCCCTGTTTTCTCCGTCATGCCCCGGACACTCCCCCTTTCGCCCGTACGGACCTCGGGCGGCCCGTGGGGCCGTTCGATGGCCGAAGCTGTCAGGTGTGACCCTCCGAGCGTTCGCCGCCGTCCCATCGCGCCCGTCTCATGTCGACGCGCGGGAGATGCCCCTCGGAGGCCCTGCTCGCCTCTTTCAGGGGTGTGCTCTCGGTGCGGTAGTGCCCGAGCGCCTCCAGTTCGTGGCCCGGGAGCAGGACACCGTCCGCGCGCACGACCCGCCACCACGGAACGGCTCCCCCGTAGAGGGCCATGACACGGCCGACCTGCCGGGGCCCGCCCTCCTCCAGCCACTCCGCGACATCCCCGTACGTCATGACATGGCCGGGCGGGATCCGTTCGGTGACGTCGAGGACCCGCTCGGCGTACTCCGGCAGCCCGTCCGCGTACTCCGCGCGGGCGTCGTTCGGAAGGCTCTCCTCGCTCATCCGACCCATCCTGCCCCACCCCACCGACAAAGCGACGCGCTGGCCACTGTGGGTGTCCCTCGCCCTGGGACGGCGCTTCGGGCAGACTGTGCGCCCCCGCACATGCACCCTGACACCCCCGCGTGTCGGTGGGGCATGCCACCATCGTGCGGGCGGTGACCGGTGATACGAGATCAAGAAGAGACGATGAAACAGCAGGGTGTGCATCCCGAGGGCGCGGAGAGCACCCCTGCCGTATCGCCGCGCCCGGACACCGCCGACGCGGACCCGGAGACGGACAGAAAGGGCGCGCCCGACGCCGACAAGGAGGCGTCCGCCCCGCGGTCCGACCCTGAGGTCGGCGACCCCGACGAGGTACACGCCGACGAGGTCGAGGGGGACGAACCCCTGCTCCCCGCGCGCGTGCACCGGCCCTCCGACCTCATGCGGCTCCTGGTCGGCGTGCTCGCCGTGGCCGTGCTGCTCGCCGTCGCCGCGTTCGCGCACGGCACGACCTCGGGTCTCGAACAGGACATCAACAAGGGCACCGGGCAGGCACCGGATCTGCTGATCAAGATCGCGGGTCTGGCGTCCAGCATCGCGATCCTGCTGGTGCCGGTCGCGTTCGCGATCGAGCGGCTGATCAAGCGCGACGGGCTGCGCATCGCCGACGGCGTCCTCGCGGCCGTCCTCGCGCACGGAGTGACCCTCGCCACCGACCTGTGGGTCGCCAAGGCCGCCCCCGGCTCCATCCAGGAGGCGCTCACCCAGCCCTCCCCCGGCGACATCCACGCCCTCACCGACCCCGTGCACGGCTATCTGGCGCCCGTCATCGCCTATATGACGGCCGTGGGCATGTCGCGCAGACCGCGTTGGCGGGCGGTCCTGTGGATCGTGCTGATGCTCGACGCGTTCTCGATGCTCGTCACCGGCTACACGACACCGTTCTCGATCATCCTGACGGTGCTGATCGGCTGGACCGTGGCCTACGGGACGCTCTACGCGGTCGGCTCGCCCAACGTCCGTCCCACCGGACGGACCCTGATGGCGGGCCTCAGGCATGTCGGCTTCCACCCGGTGAGCGCGGCCCGCGAGGAGGTTCCGGAGACCCCCGAGACCGGAGACCGGGGCCGGCGCTATTTCGTCACCCTGGAGGACGGTCCACCGCTGGACGTCACCGTGGTCGACCGGGAACAGCAGGCCCAGGGCTTCTTCTACCGCGCCTGGCGCAACCTGACGCTGCGCGGCTTCGCGACCCGCAGCAGCCTCCAGTCGCTGCGGCAGGCGCTGGAGCAGGAGGCGCTGCTCGCGTACGCCGCCATCGCGGCCGGCGCCAACGCGCCCAAGCTGATCGCGACCTCGGAGCTGGGTCCCGACGCGGTGATGCTCATCTACGAGCACACCGGCGGGCGCACCCTCGACTCCCTGCCGGACGAGGAGATCACCGACGACCTGCTGCGCGACACCTGGCACCAGGTGCGGGCGCTGCAGTCCCGGCGCATCGCGCATCGCAGACTGGTCGGTGACGCGGTTCTGGTGGATCGTTCCGGCACGGTGATCCTCACCGACCTGCGCGTCGGCGAGATCGCCGCCGGTGACCTGCTCCTGCGCATGGACACCTCCCAACTGCTGGTGACGCTCGGCCTGCGGGTGGGCGCCGAGCGTGCGGTCGCCGCGGCGGTGGGCGTGCTCGGTCCCGACGCCGTGGCCGACTGTCTGCCGATGCTGCAGCCCATCGCGCTGAGCCGCTCCACGCGCGGGACACTGCGCCGACTGGCCCGGGAACGGGCCGAGCGGGAGCGGGAAGCGGTCCTGGAGGCGTCCCGGCAGGCCAAGCAGGCCGATCTGGAGGAGACGCCGGACGAGACCGGGCCCGTACTCGAAAAGCCCGACAAGAAGGCCGTGAAGGCGGAGGCCAGGGCCGAGAAGCGGGCCATCGACGACGCCATCGACGAAGCGCGCGAGGAGGACCTGCTCACGCAGATCCGCCATGCGGTGCTGCTGATCCGGCCGCAGGCCCCGGTGGAGCCGGCCCGGCTGGAGCGGGTGCGTCCGCGCACCCTGCTCAGCTTCATCGCCGGCGCGTTCGGCGCGTACTTCCTGCTCACGCAGCTCACCCACATCGAGTTCGGCCCGCTCATCGAGAACGCCGAGTGGGGCTGGGTCGCCGCCGCCGTGGCCTTCTCCGCGCTGAGCTACCTCGCTGCCGCGATGGCCCTGTTGGGCTTCGTGCCCGAGCGGGTGCCCTTCGTGCGGACGGTGGCCGCCCAGGTCGCCGGATCGTTCGTGAAGATCGTCGCGCCGGCCGCCGTGGGCGGCGTCGCCCTCAACACGCGCTTCCTGCAACGCGCGGGCGTCCGCCCGGGGCTGGCGGTGGCGAGTGTCGGCGCGTCGCAGCTGTTCGGGCTCGGCTGCCACATTCTGATGCTGCTGTCCTTCGGCTATCTCACCGGTACCGAGAAGACCCCGTCGCTGTCGCCGTCCCGGACGGTCATCGCGGGTCTGCTCACGGTGGCGGTGCTCGTGCTCGTGGTGACCTCGGTGCCGTTCCTGCGGAAATTCGTCGTCACGCGCGTGCGGTCGCTGTTCGCGGGTGTCGTGCCGCGCATGCTCGACGTGCTCCAGCGGCCGCAGAAGCTGATCACCGGGATCGGCGGCATGCTGCTCCTGACGGCCTGCTTCGTGATGTGCCTGGACGCGTCGATCCGGGCCTTCGGTACCGAGGGGACCTCGATCAGCATCGCCAGCGTCGCGGTCGTCTTCCTGGCCGGCAACGCGCTGGGGTCCGCGGCGCCGACGCCGGGCGGTGTGGGCGCGGTGGAAGCGACCCTGACGGTGGGCCTGATCGCCGTCGGCCTCCCCAAGGAGGTCGCCGCGCCGGCCGTGCTGCTGTTCCGACTGCTGACGCTGTGGATTCCGGTGCTGCCGGGCTGGCTCGTCTTCAACCACCTCACGCGCAAGGGCGCACTCTAGGACGGCGATCGAGTACGGCGGTCCCGGCGGCGTACCTCGTACGGCCCGCGCCCCGAGCGGCCCGCCGTGAGCGACCCCAGGATGGGATCATGCCGAACCCTCCCCGGCTGCGTGCCGCTGCCCTCACCGCCTCCGCCCTGCTGCTGTCCACCGCGCTGGCGGGGTGCGGCGACGACTCCCGGGACGTGGACGTGGCGGCCCAGAAGCTGAGCTGGAAGGACTGCCCGGCGCCGTCCGCGGCGGAGGGCGGAGGCGATGCCCCGTCGCCGCTGCCGGACGGCGAGACCTGGCAGTGCGCCACGATGAGGGCACCCCTGGACTGGGACAAGCCCAAGGGCGACACGATCGAACTGGCCCTGATCCGCGCCAGGGCGAGCGGCGCCGCGCGTGAGCGGATCGGCTCGCTGATCTTCAACTTCGGCGGCCCCGGTGGCTCCGGCGTCACCACGCTGCCCGCCTTCGGCGAGGACTACTCGACCCTGCGCACCCGCTACGACCTGGTCAGCTTCGACCCACGCGGGGTCGGTCGCAGTGCCCCCGTGGAATGCGGGAACGACCTCGAACTCGACGCGTATTTCCAACAGGACGCGACCCCCGACGACGCGGCCGAGCGCAGCACGTTCGTGGCGAACACCAAGGAGTTCAACCAGGCCTGCGAGACGAACTCCGAGAAGGTGCTGCCGCATGTCCGCACCACCGACGCGGCCCGCGACATGGACCTGATGCGCCAGGTCCTCGGCGACGACGAACTGCACTACTTCGGTATCTCGTACGGCACCGAACTCGGCGGTGTCTACGCCCACTTGTTCCCCAAGAGGGTCGGCCGTGCGGTCTTCGACGCGGTCGTCGACCCGACGCAGGACTCCGAACAGGGCTCGCTCGGACAGGCCGAGGGCTTCCAGCTCGCGCTCGACAACTACGCCGAGGACTGCACCTCCAGGACCGAGGACTGTCCGGTCGGCGACACCGCCCAGGACGTCAAGGACCGCATCGCCGAGCTGCTCAAGAACCTCGACAGCAAGCCGCTCCCCGGCATCGCCCCGCGCAGGCTGACCCAGACCGCCGCGACCGGCGGCATCGCGCAGGCCCTGTACTCACAGGACTTCTGGGAATACCTCACCGAAGGTCTCGAAGAGGCCTACGACGGGAACGGGCAGATCCTGATGGCGCTGTCCGACTCGATGAACGGACGCAACCAGGACGGCCGGTACAGCAACATCACCGCCGCCAACATCGCCGTCAACTGCGCCGACGACAAGCCGCGGTACACGGCCGACGACGTACGGCGGAAGCTGCCGGAGTTCCGGGCCGCCTCCGCCGTGTTCGGGGACTTCCTGGCCTGGGGCCTGATCAGCTGCACCGACTGGGCGGTGGACGGCGCCGCCGGGCATCCCGACGTGAGCGCGCCCGACTCCGCGCCGATCCTCGTCGTGGGCAACACCGGCGACCCGGCCACACCGTACGAGGGCGCGAGGAAGATGGTGGACGCGCTGGGCGAGGGCGTCGGCGTGGAGCTGACGTACAAGGGTCAGGGGCACGGCGCGTACGACAGCAAGAACACGTGCGTGCAGGGTGCCGTGAACGGCTATCTGCTGGACGGGAAGGTTCCCTCCGCCGGGACCGTCTGTTCCTGACAGCCGTGCCGGATTCCCGGCGCGGCCCCGCCGAATCCCCAGCGAATGAGCAGGTCAGAACGTTATCCACAGGCCGCAGCGGCTGTCTCGCGATCCGCCTACTATGGCCGGACAGCCATCCGCGGCATGGGGCGGACGGCCTGCGAGGGGGGAACTGCAATGACGCGTTTCGTACGGTGGGCTGCCCTGGGCGCCGCCGCCACACTCCTGATGGCGGGGTGCAGCAACGGCTCGTCCGGTGACGACGACAGCGGCGGAGAGACCGGCCCGCCACAGGCATCATCCGACTCCCCCGGTGCCGCCGACGCCCTGCCCTCCTCGCTGACCTCGCAGAAGCTCGGCTGGGGGCGCTGCAAGGCCACCGCCGACGCGTCCGCTCCGGGCAGCGACTGGGAGTGCGCGACGCTCAAGGTGCCGCTGGACTGGTCGAAACCGGACGGCGAGACCATCGGCCTCGCCCTGATCCGTTCCGAGGCCCGGGGCGACGACCGCATCGGCTCCCTCCTCTTCAACTTCGGCGGCCCGGGCGGCTCCGGCATCACCACGATGCCGGCGTACGCGGCCGTCGCCTCCCAGTTCCGCGAGCGGTACGACCTGGTCAGCTGGGATCCGCGCGGGGTGGGCGCCAGCGAGGGCGTCCGCTGTCGCAGCGACAAGGAGATCCAGGCGGCCGAGTCGGTGGACGTCTCCCCGGACACCCGGGCGGAGGAGACGGCGTACTTCGAGGACGCCGTCGACTTCGGCAAGGGCTGCGCGAAGGACGCCGGGAAGCTGCTGGCTCATGTCTCGACCACCGACACCGCGCGCGACATGGACCTGATGCGCCACGTCCTGGGCGACACCAAGATGCACTACTTCGGCATCTCGTACGGCACCGAACTCGGCGGCGTCTACGCCCACTTGTTCCCTGAGAACGTGGGACGGCTGGTCCTGGACGCGGTCGTCGACCCGAGCGCCGACACCGTGGGCCACGCGGAGAACCAGGCCCGGGGCTTCCAGCGCGCGCTGGACGAGTACCTGAAGTCCACCGGGCAGGATCCCGCGCAGGGCTCCCGGAAGATCGCCGACCTGCTGGAGCGGATCGACGCGGATCCGCTGCCCGCGTCCTCGGGGCGCGCGCTGACGCAGACGCTCGCCGTCACCGGCATCGTCCTGCCGCTGTACAGCAAGGACAGCTGGCCGACGCTCACCAGCGCGCTGGCCGCGGCGGAACAGGGAGACGGTTCGGAGCTGTTGGCGCTGGCCGACGAGTACAACGACCGCACCCCGTCGGGCCGCTACGGCACGGGGACCCATTCGCAACGGGTCATATCGTGCCTGGACGACAAGCAGCGGCCGACGGTCGAGGAGACGAGGAAGCTGCTGCCGCGGTTCGAGAAGATCTCGCCGGTGTTCGGCGACTTCATGGGCTGGGACACGGCCGGCTGGTGCCACGACTGGCCGGTGGCCGGGCAGTTCGAGAGCCCGGAGGTGAGCGCGTCCGGTGCGGCGCCGATCCTGGTGGTCGGCAACACCGGCGACCCCGCGACACCGTACGAGGGCACCCGGAAGATGGCGGACGAACTGGGCGAGGATGTCGGCGTCGTGCTCACCTGGAAGGGCGAGGGCCATGGTGCCTACGGCAGCGGGAGCGACTGTGTGGACTCCACGGTGGACGCGTACCTGCTGACGGGCACCGTGCCGAAAGACGGCAAGGTCTGCTCATGACGACGGCGGGGGCCCCGGGCACCGTCGGTGCGCGAGACCCCCGCCTTCGGGACGGTGATGCGGGGTCAGTAGACCGGCTTGCTCGGCTCGATCTGGTTGACCCAGCCGATCACGCCGCCGCCGACGTGCACGGCGTCGGAGAAGCCCGCGGACTTCAGGACCGCGAGGACTTCCGCACTGCGGACACCCGTCTTGCAGTGCAGGACGATCTTCTTGTCCTGCGGGAGGTTCTCCAGGGCGGTGCCCATGAGGAACTCGTTCTTCGGGATCAGCTTGGCACCCGGGATCGAGACGATCTCGTACTCGTTGATCTCGCGGACGTCGATGATCTCGATGTTCTCGCCGTCGTCGATCCACTCCTTGAGCTGCTTGGGAGTGATCGTCGAGCCGGCGGCCGCCTCCTGGGCCTCCTCGGAGACGACGCCGCAGAAGGCCTCGTAGTCGATGAGCTCGGTGACGGTCGGGTTCTCGCCGCAGACCGCGCAGTCCGGGTCCTTGCGGACCTTGACCTGGCGGTACTGCATCTCCAGGGCGTCGTAGATCATCAGACGGCCGACGAGCGGCTCGCCGATGCCCGCGAGGAGCTTGATGGCCTCGTTGACCTGGATGGAGCCGATGGACGCGCACAGCACGCCCAGGACGCCGCCCTCGGCACAGGAGGGGACCATGCCCGGCGGCGGCGGCTCCGGGTAGAGGCAGCGGTAGCAGGGGCCGTGCTCGGACCAGAAGACGGAGGCCTGACCGTCGAAGCGGTAGATCGAGCCCCACACGTACGGCTTGTTGAGCAGCACGCACGCGTCGTTGACCAGGTAACGGGTCGCGAAGTTGTCCGTGCCGTCCACGATCAGGTCGTACTGGCTGAAGATGTCCATCACGTTCTCGGCTTCGAGCCGCTCTTCGTGAAGGACCACGTTCACGTACGGGTTGATGCCGAGGACGGAGTCGCGCGCGGACGCGGCCTTGGAACGGCCGATGTCCGCCTGGCTGTGGATGATCTGGCGCTGCAGGTTCGACTCGTCGACCTCGTCGAACTCCACGATGCCGAGCGTGCCCACGCCCGCGGCGGCCAGGTACATCAGTGCCGGCGACCCCAGGCCGCCGGCGCCCACACAGAGCACCTTGGCGTTCTTCAGCCGCTTCTGCCCGTCCATCCCGACGTCGGGGATGATCAGGTGGCGGGAGTACCTGCGGACCTCGTCTACGGTGAGCTCGGCGGCGGGCTCGACCAGGGGTGGCAGCGACACGGGGACTCCGTTGGTCGGTCAATCATTACGGTTGTTCTCCCCGTAACAGTGCCATGCCCTTTTTCATTCCGAGACACCCGTTCCGATCCGCGAGACGATCTCGTCCCAGTAACCGGGCATCGACTCCCAGGGACCGCCGCGGCCCCGGTCCGTGCGGTCGGTGAAGTAGATCGTCGACGCGCCCTGCCAGCGGGCGACGCGCAGTGCCTCCTCCAGATGGGGGCCGGGCACTCCGTGGACGAAGTGACAGAAGTGCTCGGGCGGGTAGTCGGCGGTCCACTCGGCCACCTGCGACCAGCGGTATTCGCTCCAGGCCCCGGAGAAGGTGACCAACTGGTCGGCGTTCTCGGCGTAGCCGGGGTACGGGTGGGTGCCGTGGCCGAGGACGACATGGGCGTCGTCACGCAGCGCGCGGAGCGTGGTGACCGTGCGGCGGATCTCCGGCAGCGCGGCGCGTCCGGTCGGGCAGCGGTCCAGGAGGAAGCCGTCGACCTGGTACCAGTCGAGATAGCGCTGCGCCTCGGAGACCACCTCGCCGAAGGCGCGGGCGCCGTACGTGACGTCGAGGTGGCCGAGGACCCGGGTGCCGGCGTTGCGCAGCCGGCCGGCCGCCTCCAGACAGTGGGGGTCGGGGCGGCTGCCGGGGCCGTCCGCGACGTCGAGGACGACCCAGTGCAGGGGGGTGCCCGGGCGGGTGAGTTCGGCCCACTCGGCCGGGGCGACGAGGGGGTGGGCGAAACCGGGGATGCCGAGGCCGGTGCGGACGCCGGTGCTCGCCGTGCCCGGTTTGGCACGGGTCAGATACGGCATGCCGCCTCCATCCAGATGTCGGCCAGGGACTCTTCGAGGCCGATGCGGGGCCGCCAGCCGAGCCGGTCGCGCGCGGTGCGCACATCGGCCTGCTGCCAGTTGCCGCAGCCGTCGGGGTACGGGTACGCGGCCGGAGCCGCGTGGTCGGAGTCGGGGCGGGGGTGGCCGATCGTGGCCCGCAGCGGGCCGGGTGGGCCGTCGAGTTCGTGGAGGGTGCCGGCGTACCCGGCCACACGGGCGAGGACCGCGGCGGCGTCGCGCAGCCGGACGGCGCGGCCCGAGCCGATGTTGATGACACCCTGCGCGGCGGAGAGCGAGGCCGCGTGCACGGCGCGGGCGACGTCGCGTACGTCGACGAAGTCCCGCTGGGCGCCGAGGCCGCCGAGTTTGAGCTCGCCGTCGCCGGACTGCATGGCGCGGCGCATGGCCTCGGCGAGGCGGCCGAGCGGGGAGCCCGCGGGGGTGCCCGGACCGGCCGGTGAGAAGACGCGGAGGACCACCGCGTCCAGGCCGGAACCGAGGACGAGTTCGGTGGCGGCGAGTTTACTGACGCCGTACGGGCCGCCGGGGCGGGGGACGGCGTCCTCCGCGGTGGAGGAACCGGGCTGGCTGGGGCCGTACTCGGCGCCGCAGCCGACCTGCACGAGACGGGCGCCGCAGCCGCTGCGGCGCAGTGCCTCGCAGACGGTGGCGACGGCGACGGTGTTGTGGCGGGTGAGTTCGCGGGCGCCGCCGCGGGTGGCGCCGGCACAGTTGACGACGACGCCGGGGTGGACCGCGTCGAGGAAGCGGGTGAGGGCGCCGGGGCTGCCGGTCGCGAGGTCGAAGCGGACGTCGGCGTCGTCGCCGCGGCCGAGGGCGGTGAGTTGGACGGCCGGGTCGGCGAGGAGGCGGTCGGCCACGAAGCGGCCGAGGTAGCCGTTGGCTCCGATCAGCAGGACTCTCATCGGGAGGCTCCCGGGGCCGAGGCGTCGGGTCGGGAGGTGATCATCTGGTGGTCTCCTTCGAGGGGGTGGGGCGTGGGGGGAGGTGTCTCCGGCTGGCGGGTGGGGTGCCTTGCCCAGGGTCGGTGGGGTGCCTTGCCCAGGGCCGGTGGTGGGGTCGGGGCCGTGTCGGGGGGTGTCCGTCCTCGGAACGGCGCGGAGGCTGTTTCTCGATGGGGTGCCGGCGTCGGCCGCGCAGTCCGCTGCGGGCGGACACCCCCCGACACGTCCCCTTGCCGCCGTACGCGGGCCAGGCGCCCCATCGGCCGCCGCGTCAGCACGGCTTCTCCGTCGGGGCGTGGGCCGAGGCTCTGGTGAGGGTGCGGGTGGTGTGGAGCAGGAGGATCAGTGCTCCGATGCCGCAGGTGAGGGTCTGGACGCTGCCTGGGCCCCAGGTGTCTGTGAGGGCCTGGACGGGGGCGGCCAGGACGTCGCAGCCGGGGAGGCGGGCCGCGAAGACGGTTGCCAGGGCCGTTGCCTGGGCTGTGGCGGTGGTCGTGAGGATGAGTGTGGGGGCGTGGGTGAATCCGTGGATGGTGAGGAGGCGGGACAGGAGGAGGAGGGCGCCCAGGGCGATGGTCGGGGCGTAGGCGGCGGGTTCGGCGAGGGCGGTGGCGGTCACGGCGAGGAGGGCGGTGAGGGCGCACAGGAACAGGGCGAAGGTGCCGAGCAGTAGGGGGCGTACAGAGGCGGCGAAGTCCTCCAGGCCTCGGCTGGCCGTCAGTTTGCGGCGGGCTCGGGTGGTGAGGAGGTGGGTGCTCCAGGCCGCCGGTGCGCAGGCCCAGGTGAGGGCGAGGAGAGGGGCCGCGGTGAGTGGCCACGGGGCGTCCGGGGTGCCGTTGGGCAGGCCGTCGGGGCCTCCGGCCAGGGCGGTCCTGAGGAGGCCGTCGCCGAGGAGGGCGTAGGCGAGGAGCCAGTACGTCGCGGTGCTGGTGCCGGTCGCGGGCATGCCGGGGCGGGGGCTGAGCGGGCCGCGGGCGAGGACCGCGCGCAGGGCCAGGAGCAGGGTGAGGGCACCGGCGACGGCGACCGTCGAGCGGGTCTGTCCGTGGGTGAGGTGGAGGCCGGTCACGGTCGCCGTGCAGAGGGCGCCGGGGAGGAGGGTGAGCAGGGCCCGGTCGGCGCGGGGGCGAGGGGTCGGCTCGGGGGTGGTGCGTGGTGGGGGTGTGTCGCCGTCGCGGGGGATGCGGGCGTACATCTCCTCGGCCAGGGAGAAGACGTCGCGGTGGCGGAAGCGGGCCGCGGTGCGGTCGGTGACGCCGTGGGCCTCCAGGCCCGCCGCGATCTCCAGCGGGTCCACCGCTCGTTCGCAGAGGTCCCGGTGGCGGTGCATCAGGGCCTTCACCGGGTCCGCGCCGGTGCGGCGGGCCTTCACCGGGGCGGGGGTGGTGTCGACCGGTTCCGCGGTGTCTTCCGGGGCCGTGTCGAGCCACTCCTGTGAGTGTGCGTCCCAGGCTCCGGGGCTGTCCGGGGTTCCGGGGCGGTCCAGTTCGCCCAGGCCACTCATGACGCTCCCTCCGTGACGGCGGTCGGCGCGGTGGCGTGTACGGGCGGGCCGGCGGCCCAGCCGGGGCCGCCGCGGGCCACGAGGCGCACGTTCTGTTCGGTCCAGCGGCCGGGTACGTGGGCCTCGGCCGGGGCGGCGAACGGCAGGGGTTCGCCGGTGTCGTCGAGGAGGACGCGGCGGACCGGGGTCTGCGACACGATCTCCAGGTAAATGCCGTGAAATGCCGTGATGTTCTGCTCGACGGTGAACAGTTCGAGCGCGCGGGCGCGGGCGGCGGCGCCCAGGCGCTCGCGGCGCTCGGTGTCGCGCAGCAGCGTCACGCACGCCTCGGCGAGCGCCCTCGGGTTGCGCGGGGGGACGACGAGTCCGGTACCGCCGATGACCTCCACGACGGCGCCGACGTCCGTGGACACCGTGGCCCGGCCGCAGAACATGGCCTCGACCAGGCTGATCGGGAAGCCCTCGACGACGCTGGACAGGACGGTGACGGCACCCGAGGCGTACGCGTCGGCCGTGGTCGGCAGCTCCGGGCCGCCGATCTCCTCGAAGGACACGGGGTTGTCGCCGACGGCGTGCGGGCCGTCCGCCTCGTCGGGGAAGAGCTGTGCGGCCAGCGCCCTGCAGTGGCCCAGGTAGGCCGCGCCCTCGGTGCCGACGGGCGCGCCGATGATCCGCAGCCGGGTCTTGGGTTCCTCCTTGCGGATCTCCGCGAAGGCGTGCAGCAGGGAGACGAGGTCCTTGGCCGGTTCGACCCGGCCGACCCAGACCAGGGTGTCCGGGTCCGCGCACCCGGGTGACTCGCCGACCTCCGCGAAGCGGGTCGCGTCCATGCCGGGGTGGACCGTGCGGAGCTTGTCGCGGTCGGCGCCGCAGCGTTCCTGCCAGCGGCGGGCGTGCGTGTTGCCGGGCGTGACGATCGTGGCCCGGCCGTAGGTCTCGGCGGCGAGCCTGCCGTGGAAGGCGGTGAGCAGGGCGCGTACGGCGGGCGAGGACTCCGTGGCGGTCAGGTAGTGGGTGCGCAGCCGCACGCCGTACTCGGTGACCAGCAGGGGTACGCCGCAGAAGTGGCGCGCGAGCAGTCCGGGCAGGGCCGCCGCGCCGCCGGAGGTCGCGTGGCACAGGTCGACGGAGCCGAGGTCGTCGTCCTCGTACCAGTCGAGCGAGAGGGGGCGCAGCGCGCGTTCGAGGTGTGCGGCGACGGTGAGCAGGTCCGGTACGCGCGCCTCACGGGCCGTACGCAGGGCGCCCGGCGCACGACAGGCGCGTTCCAGGGCGCTCACGGCGGCCTCGGAGCGGAGCGCGCCCACCAGGCCGCCTTCGTCGCGGGCGAGTTCGGCGAGCCCGTACAGGGCGCTGGCGAAACGGTCCGCCTGGGCGGTGGACGGCTCCTCGGAGGCATCGACGGCTCCCCCGGCGCACAGGGCGGTCGCCAGTTCCCCGTAGCACTCGGCGAATCGCCGGCGCGCGCGCCGTCCGTACCCGACCCCGTCGTCCTCCGCCGTCCACAGCGGTGCCGTGCGGACCCTGCCGACCTGCGGCGGCAGCGGGACCCAGCCCTCGTCCTCCTGGCGTTCGGTACGGCTGAGCGCGTAGATGTGGAACTCGTGCTGCTCAAGCCCGCGTACGAGCCGGTCGCACCAGAGCCTGGCGTCACCGCTCACATACGGATAGCCACCCTCCGTAAGCAGTCCTATGCGCACCAGCGCACCCCCGATCTCCCGTATGGGGAGCCGCCGTTGACCCGGCGGCTCGCAGCGGGACGAACGTATGCGGACAAGGCGGTGGTGCGACGGACGGTTGTCCGTCGCACCACCAAAAGGGGTGAACGGTCGTAACTTTCCCGTGCGGGTCGCGTTCCGTCGCGCTAAGAGATCACGTGCGCACGGATCGTCACCCGTCGGGCGGTGCGAAGGCTCAGGTCACGGCTGGTTCGCGGCGGGCGGCCCGGCGCCGGGCCGCGGTCCCCGGGTCGAGTGCCGGTACGGCGGCCAGGAGCTGCCGGGTGTACGGGTCCCGCGGGTGGTCGTACACCTCGTCGGCGGGGCCCGACTCGACGATCCGGCCGCCGCGCATCACCGCGACGCGGTCGCTGACCTGGCGGACGACGGCGAGGTCGTGGGCGACGAAGACGAGCGCCAGTCCGAGTTCGCGCTGGAGTTCGCCCAGCAGGGCGACGACCTGCGCCTGGGTGGTGACGTCGAGCGCGGAGACCGGCTCGTCGCAGACGATGAGACGGGGATCGGCCGCGAGGGCCCGCGCGATGCCCACGCGCTGGCGCTGTCCGCCGCTGAACTCGTGCGGGTAGCGGTCGTAGTGCGCCCCTTCGAGCCCCACGCGCTCCAGCAGTTCGCGTACGCGCCCCCTGATGTGCTCCTCGTCGAGGGCGCCGCGTGCCCGCAGCGGGTCGGCTATCGACTCGCCGACGCTGCGGCGCGGGTTGAGCGAGGAGACGGGGTCCTGGAAGACCATCTGGACGTCGGGGCGCACTCCCCCGGCGGGTTCGATCGTGCCGGCCGTCGGTTCCAGGAGTCCTACGAGCATCCGCCCCAGGGTGGTCTTCCCGCTGCCGCTCTCGCCCACGACTCCGAGGGTCTCGCCGCGGCGGATCGTCAGGGAGACGTCGTCCACGGCCGCGAACGCCCGCTTTCCGCGTCCGAACTCGCGCCGCAGGCCGGTCGCTTCGAGGACGATCTCCCCGGCCGCCGCCGAGGGGGCGCGCGGGGCGTCCACGCGCGGGACCGCGCCGAGCAGCTCCCGGGTGTACGGCTGTGCGGGCGCTCCCAGTACGGCGTCGACCGGGCCGTGTTCGACGGCCCGCCCGTGCCGCATGACCAGCACCTCGTCGGCGCTCTCGGCGGCGACACCCACGTCGTGCGTGACGAGCAGCAGGCCCATGCCGGTCTCCTCACGCAGCGTGTGCAGCAGGTCGAGGATCTGGGCCTGGACGGTGACGTCGAGCGCGGTGGTCGGCTCGTCGGCGATCAGCAGCTCGGGTTCGCAGGCGAGCGCCATGGCGATGAGGGCGCGTTGCCGCATGCCGCCGCTGAACTCGTGCGGGCGGGAACGGGACCTGCGGCGGGCGTCGGGGATGCCCACCCGGTCCAGGACCTCGACCGCACGCGCGCGTGCCGCTCGCCGTGACCCGCGCGCGTGGACGCGGTACACCTCGGCGATCTGGTCACCGATCGCGTAGTACGGGTCGAGGGAGGACAGCGGGTCCTGGAAGACCATCGCGGCCTTCCCGCCGCGCAGCCGCCGCAGGTCCTCGTCCGATGCCTCCTGTACGTCGATGCCGGCCACCTCGACCGAGCCGCCGACCCGCGCGCCCGTGCCGCGGTGCAGGCCCAGGAGCGCGGAGGCGACCGTGGACTTGCCGGAGCCGGACTCGCCGACCAGGGCGAGGGCGGCGCCCGGCTCCAGCCGGAAGGACAGCCCGTCCACGGCCCGCAGGTCACCGAACTCGACGGAGAGGCCCGTTACCTCGACGAGACTGCCGGGGCTGCCGGGGCCACCGAGACTGTCGCGGCTCCGGGAGGGAGCCTTCCTGAGGTCGCTCACGTCAGCACCACCCGTCGGTCGGCCACCGCGTACAGCACGTCCGCGACGGCGTTGGCGATCACTACGAAGAACCCGATGACGAGGACCATGCCGACGACCACCGGAAGGTCGACCACGTTGACGGCGTGGACCAGTTCCTGGCCGATGCCGGGCAGTCCGAACAGCGTCTCGGTGAGGACCGCGCCGCCGACCGCGCTGCCGAAGTTGTTGGCGTTCAGCGCGATGACCGGCGCGAACGCCCCGCGCAGCGCGTGCCTCCCCACGATGGAGCGCTCGCCGACGCCGTACGCCCTGAAGGTCCTGATGTGGTCCTCGGCGAGCGTCTCCAGCATGGCCGCCCGGGTCAGCCGGGCGAACGCGGCGGCCTCGATGAGGGCCAGCGAGAGCCAGGGCAGCAGCAGGTTCCACGCCCACTGTTCGGGGTCGTCGGCGAAGTTCACGTACTGCGGGAAGGGCAGCAGTTCCAGTTCGCCGCAGACGACGATCATCAGGACCAGGCCGATCACGAAGACGGGAGTGGCGACGCCCGCGAGCGTGATGCCGGTCAGCACGCGCTCGGTGAACCGGCCGCGCCGCCAGGCGGAGAGCACCCCGGTGCCGACGCCGAGGATCAGCCACAGCACCATCGCGCCGAACACGAGCGACAGGCTGACCGGCAGTTTCGTCAGGATCAGCCGGGTGACCTGCTGGTCGCTCTGGTACGACAGCCCGAGGCAGGGTGCCGAGCAGTGCTCCACGGAGGTTCCCGTCGAGTAGTCGTGCCCGACGACGACGCCTTGCAGGAAGTCCCAGTAGCGCGCGTACAGCGGGTCGTCGAGATGCAGTTGCTCGGCGACCTGCTGGACCTGGGCGGGCGAGCAGCGCGGGCCGCAGGTGATCTGGGCGACGTTGCCGGGGGTGACGTAGAAGACGACGTAGACGATCACCGAGATGGCGAGCAGGGTGACGACCGCGCCGATCGTGCGGCGCAGGACGAAGCCTCCGAAGCCGGTCATGCCGCGCCCTCCCTCGACACGGGGGTGTCCGGCTTCGACGCGGAGGCGTCCGGCTTCGGTACGGAGGCGGACGCCTTGGCCTCCTGCCTGCGGCCCGTGCCGACGCGCAGCCGGGAGGCCGCGCGCGGGTCCAGGGCGGTGCGGACGCCGTCGCCGAGGACGGTCAGCGCCAGGACGGTCACGAAGAGCGCGCCGGCCGGCAGGAGCAGGTACTGCGGGGCCGCCTGGTACCAGACGTCGGCGGCGGCGAGCATCTGTCCCCAGGAGGGCGTCGGGGGCTTCACGCCGACGCCGAGGAAGGACAGGGCGGCCTCGACGGTGATGTTGATCGGGACGAGGAGCGCGGCATAGGTGATGACGGGCGCGGCGAGCCCGGGCAGCAGCTCGCGCCGGGCGATCCGCCAGGTGCCCCAGCCGCTGAGCCGGGCCGCGGAGACGTAGTCGAGCCCCTTGAGGGTGAGCGTCTGCGCGCGCGTGATCTTCGCGATGGTGCCCCAGGCTATGAGGCCGATGACGAGGGCCACCAGGACGGGCCGCGGGAAACTCGCCGGCACGATCGCGAGCAGCGCCAACGCCATGATCATCAAGGGCATGGCGATGATGATGTCGGTGATCCGGCTCAACAGTTGATCAACCCATCGGTTCCCGAGCGCGGCGGCCACTCCGACCACGACGCCGATGGCGACCTGGACGACGGTGGCCGCCAGCGCGACTCCGAGGGACACCCGGGCGCCGTACACCAGCCGCGCGAACAGGTCGCGCCCGGTCTGCGGTTCGACGCCGAGCCAGTGGTCGCCGCTGACGCCGCCGAACGGTCCGACGGGCACACCGCCACGCGCCGAGTCGATGAGCGAGGGGTGGTAGGTGGTCGGGTCCTGGCCCTCGATCGCGGTGAGCAGCGGTGCGGCGAGCGCGACCAGGACGAGCAGTGCGACGACGGACGCCGCGACGAGGGCGGCGCGCTGCGAGCGCAGCCGCCGCCAGAACTGACGGGCCCCGGAGGCCCCCGGGACGGCGATGTCCGTCCCGGGGGCCTGCGAGGCGACAAGTGCCTCACTCATGGGGTTACTTGACCGCCACCTGGGAGATGTCCAGAACACCGGTCCAGTCGCTGATCACGATGTTCTTGACGCTCCCGCCGTACAGCCGCTTGTAGACGGGGTGGAACAGCGGCACGGTCAGCGCCTGCTCGCCGATCTTCTTGTCCAGCGCACCCCACCGCTTGGCGGCGGCGTCAAGATCGGTCAACTTGTTGATCGCGTCGATCTCGGCATTGACCGACTTGTCGTCGAGGAAGCCCGAGTTGAAGTTGGAGCCGTCCTTGACGATCTGCCGGCCGTCGAAGATCGGGGCCAGGAAGGGGCCGCCCGAGGGCCAGTCGGCACCCCAGTGGGCGAGGAAGAGGCCCGGCTCGGTCTTCACGTCGTGGATCTTGTCGGAGTAGTCGTTCTCCTCCAGACCTTGGAGCCTGACGGTGATGCCGGCCTTCTTCAGCGCGTCCTGGATCGCCGTCGCGATCTCCGGGCTGGTCTCGAAGTCCTTGCTGTTGGAGTGGGTCAGCGTGATGGTCAGCCCGTTCGCGTGACCGGCCTCCTTCAGCAGCTCCTTCGCCTTCGCCGCGTTGCCCGTCCTCCCGGCCGGGAACAGGTCGTAGGGGGTGTACCCGAAGGACTTCTGGTCCGGCAGGAAGGTGGTCGCGGACTCGGCCAGCGCGGAACCGCCGGCCGCGTTGATCACGGACGACCGGTCGATGGCGTACGCGACCGCCTGTCGCACCTTGGCGTTGTCGAACGGCTTCACGTTCGGGTTGAACGCGAGGTAGTTCGTGTAGCCGAAGTGACCGGTGCCGACGCGCTCGGCCAGCTCCTTGTCGCCCGTCACCTTGGCGAGCTCGGCCGGTCCGAGGTTGGTGTCCGTGGTGACCGCGGCCGCGTCCGCGCCCTGGGACGCCGACAGCCTCTGGTTGATCACGGAGGAGTCGAGCCCGGACCGTACGTCGACCTTGTCCGGGTACGCCTTGCGCTCGGCGTCGCTCGCGGCGGACCAGTACGTGTTGCGCTCCAGGACGAGGTGCTCACCGTCGTTCTCGTTGGTGACGACCTTGTACGGACCGGAGGAGACCGGGTGCTCCTCGTACTTCGTCCCCGTGTCCTTGCTCTTCGGGACCGGCGTGAACTGCGTCTGCGTGGCCAGGTACGGGAACTCGCCCTCGGGCTTGTTCAGGTGGAAGACGAGGGTCCGCGCGTCCGGCGTCTCGATCGCCGAGAGGCCCTTCTTGTCCTTGTAGGGGCCCTGGTAGTCGGCCGCGTCGACCAGCCAGTCCCGCAGATACGGGGCGCCGCCGGAGAGCTCGGGCGCGAAGGACCGCTCGATGCCGTACTTGATGTCGGCCGAGGTGATCGCGGTGCCGTCCTCGTACTTGAGGCCCTTCTTCAGGGTGTACGTCCAGACGGTGGCGTCCTTGTTGGGGCGCCCGGTGTCGGTGGCGAGGTCCGGGACGACCTCGGCACCGGCCGCGCCGTTCTCCCGGTTGCGGGTGGTGAGTGTGCGGAACACCAGGGACGGAACGTTTCCGCCGCCGGAGGTGTACAGCCGGGCCGGGTCGAAGTCCTGCTGCGGGTTGGAGTTGAGGACCGTGAGGGTGCCGCCCTTGTGGGGCGTGGAGTCGCCGCCGGATGCCTTGGCATCGTTGTCCTCGGGCCCGCAGGCGGCGGCGCCCGCTGCCAGAACCAGGCCTACGGAGGCAGCGACCACACGGCGCGCTGTGGGGGACGGGTGACGCATCGGAGACGACCTCTCGAAAAAATGAGACAGATTGCCGAATGTTGAGACAGGAGTGAGCAGACGTCTGCCTCGGCGTCGGGCCGTCGGAAAACGCGTGACCGGGTCACGCGCGGAGGGAGATATCGCGACGCGCACGCCGAAGGGCGGGCGTCAGCGACAGAGAATGTCAGCCACGCAGAGCGGGGTCACACCGATGAGCGCCAGCTCGATGGCGGCGCATGCGGAGGTGTGACGGGGCGACATGCGCAGCAATATGTACGACTTTTCTGCGCATGTCAACGCGGTGCCGGGCCGTGACACGTGGGCCCCGAGCGCCGCCCGTCAACTCCCCGGATAGGCCCAGGGGTTGGCCCGGCAGTGAATTCCGTCATGATCGAGGAACTTGGTCTGCTGCTGCATGACCGGCGCGAGCTCGCCGTCCTTGTCGCAGGTGACGTGGCTGTAGCCGAGCCGGTGGCCGACTTCGTGGTTGATCAACATCTGCCGGTAGGCGTGGATGCGGTCACCGTAGGTCTCCGATCCCCGCGCCCACCGGTACGCGTTGATCATCACGCGCTGGGTGGCCGCCGAATCGCACGACACGTTGTCCTCGGTGGTGTCCAGTCCGGACTTGGCACACCAGTCGGCGGTGGTGCCGGGGCTGGCGAGCGTGATCACGAAGTCGGGGGTGCCGGAGTAGACGCGCTCGAAGGTGCGGGCGCCGTTGTGGGCCCAGCTCCGGTCGTCGTTGAGCGTCTTCTGCACGGCCTCGGCGAACAGCGTCCCGTCGAGCCCGAGCCCCTTCTCCACATCGACGCGGTAGGTGTACTTCTGCCCCTTGCCGGGCGCCTTGGCGATCCCCTTGACCGCGTCGAACTTCCCCGACGCCTTGAGCTTGGTGCCGAGCGCGTACGTCTTGTCCATCTTCTGCTCGTACGTCAGGGGCGCCGCGCTCGGCGAACCCGAGGCCGTCGGCCGCCCGTCCCCGCGCGAGGAGAAGTCGCGGGCGTCCCGCCCCTGGTCGGTGGCGGACTGCGACCGCACGGCGTCGTCGTCCCGCCCGTCGGCGACCTGGCCCGCCACGACGATCGCCAGCACGGTGGTGACGGCGGCGGCCGCGATCCCGGTGAACGTCCGCCCCTTGGCGCCCTTGACCGGCGCCGGCTCGCCCGTGGGAGGCGGGTCGTCGCCGTCGAGGCCCTCGCTGCCGGTCTCGGCGGGCCGGTCGGTGACGGAGCCGTACGGGTCGCAGGCGTGGGCGACGGCCGGGGCGCGCCGCGCCGGGGCCACGGCGGTACGGGGCGTGAACACATCGTGGTCGCGATCATCACGATCGTCACGGCCGTCGCACTCGAAGGCGTCGACGTAGTCCTGGCGCGGCCCTCTGGGCCCGGCCTGGGGCGTCTGCCGCTGTCCCGGTATCCCGACGCCCGCCCCTCTCGGCGCGCCCGAGTCGCCTCGCCCGCTCAACCGCCCCCAGCCACCGCCGGGTTCCCGCTGCTCGGGGTGGCCGCCACGCACCGGGGGAAAGCCGTGCGCGGGCGTCCCCTCAGGGAGCCTCGGAGCGCCGCTGCGGGCCTGCGGCCCGTGTCCGGCCTGCGTTCCGTATCCCGATCCCGTCCTTGTTCCGTACCCGGAACCCGCCTGCGTTCCGTACCCCGCCTGTGGCGCGGCCGGTGCCGGCCGTGCGGGCGGTGGCCCCTGGGCGCGACCTGGGCCCGTCGGATCGGCGCCATCCCCCTTGGGGGCGCTCTTGGGAGCAGGCCCACGTCGACTGTGACGTCCCACCTGGCCCCTCAGCTCCCCGAGTTCGTGCTGCCCGACATCCCGGCCCCACCGCCGGAGGCCCCTTCCCTGTCACCCTGTCTGCCGCCAAAGGTACCCTCGCCCGCGCCGGGGTCCGTCGCATCACCGCCGGAAACCCCTGTGTCGGCCAGCAGTTCGCGGACCGCTCCCGCGACCGTCTCCGGGTACTCCATCATCGCCACGTGCCCCGCCTCCGGCAGGGTGAGCAGCCGGGAGTCGCGGAAGGCGCGGGCCGCCTTCTGGGCCATGCGGAAGCCGACGAGCTGGTCACGGCCGCCGTAGACGAGGAGGGTCGGCGCGAGGACCCGCTCGGCCTGACGCCACAGCGCGTGCTGGCCGCCCAGGGTGTACGCGTTCACGATCCCGCGCGCGGAGCGTGTCATGGCGTCCCAGAAGTACGGGAGTTGGACGCGGCGCTCCATCTCCTCCACGGCGTGCCGGAACCCTTCCGGGGTCACCCGCCCGGGATCGCCGTAACACAGGGCCGTGACCCCGCGGACCCGCTGCTCGGCCGTCCACTCCCTGGTGAACCGGGTGAAGAGGCCGGCCACTCCGGGCACCGCCAGCAGTCCGGTGGGTACCGCCGTGCGCTGGACGCGGAGTTCCGGCAGCGCGGGCGAGACCAGGGTGAGGGTGCGGACGAGATCGGGCCGGACCGCGGCGACGCGCGTGGAGACCGCGCCGCCGAGCGAGTTCCCGAGGAGGTGCACCGGGCCGCGTCCGGAGGCGTCGAGGTAGCGGATCACCGCGCGCGCGTGCCCGGTGAGCGAGTAGTCGCCGTCGTCCGGGGGCGGGGAGTCGCCGAAGCCCGGCAGGTCGACGGCCTCGCTGTCCACGGAGTCGTCCAACTGCTGCATCAGGGCCGACCAGTTCTGCGAGGAACCGCCGAGGCCGTGCACATACAGCGCAGGCGGCAGTCCCTCGCGCGCGGGCGGCCTCGACCGCACCGACAGCGTGATCCCGGGCAGCCCCACCGACCTGAGCCGCTCACCCTCCGCGACCCTGACGGGCGCCACCTTGGGAAGCATGGTGGCGGGCGGCACGAACGGCGGCTCGGTCGAAGGCATGCGGCAATGTTACGAGACGATCACGCACTGGTTCATGTGTTCGCCGTCACAACAGGCACCCGAATCCCTTGACACCTCGACCGCATGGCGTCCGGATCAGGTGTCTCCTAGGCTCGAATACAGGGCACCCGCACGTCGTCCCCTGTTTCCGTGCAGGGATTCTCCAGGAAGGGAGCCCATCATGACCGTCGACCCCAGCGATCCCGGGACGTTCGCCGACGAGGACATCGAGGAAGCGGCCGAGATCGGCGTCGAGGCGCCGGAGGCCGACGCCGCCGAGCAGCTGACGGAGCTCCGGCCGGTCGGCGACGACCCGCTGACCGGTGTGGATCCGGGCAGCGCCGACGAGGCCGACCTCATCGAACAGGCCAGGGTCGTCGCCCTCGACGAGGACGACTATCGGTGACGTACGGCCCCGGGAAGGCCCGGCAGGGCCGGGCCGTCGACCGTTACCTCCCGGTTTGAGGGGTGATGCAGGGTATTCACCGGCGTCCGGTCCGTGAAATTCTGCGCTCGCACCGCGCACACCACGGTTACCGAAAAGTACGATGGCGACGCGGCGCACACCGCATGAGGACGACATTGGGAGGCGGCGTGACAGCCATCGAGCAGACAGAGGCGGCACGCCCGCGAGGCACGCGCCTGCCGCGCCGTGCCCGACGGAACCAGCTGCTGGGTGCCGCACAGGAAGTCTTCGTGGCACAGGGCTACCACGCGGCCGCCATGGACGACATCGCCGAGCGCGCCGGCGTCAGCAAGCCGGTGCTCTACCAGCACTTCCCCGGCAAGCTCGACCTCTACCTCGCCCTGCTGGACCAGCACTGCGAGTCCCTGATCCAGTCCGTTCGCACCGCACTCGCGTCAACGACGGACAACAAGCAGCGCGTACGGGCGACGATGGACGCCTACTTCGCGTACGTCGAGGACGACGGCGGCGCCTTCCGGCTGGTCTTCGAGTCGGACCTGACCAACGAGCCCGCGGTGCGCGAGCGCGTCGACAAGGTGACGAACGAGTGCGCCGAGGCGATCTGCGAGGTCATCGCCGAGGACACCGGCCTCTCGCGCGCGGAGTCCATGCTGCTCGCCTCCGGCCTCGGCGGACTCGCCCAGGTGGTGGCGCGTTCCTGGCTGCACAGCGACCGCAGTGTCCCGCGCGACCAGTCGGTCCAGCTGCTCACGTCGCTGGCCTGGCGGGGCATCGCCGGTTTCCCGCTGCACGGCACCGATCACCACTGACCACGCCCACCTCGGGGGTTTGTTCCCGCCCGCTGTTCGCTGTTGGCGTTCTTGCGCGGAGCATGGACGTCCCCTCACCGGGCTAATGTGTGCGGAGTACGGCGCGGAAGGCCGCGCACTTCACTGACCGTCGGAGGGACATAGCCGTGGAGGTCAAGATCGGCGTGCAGCACGCACCCCGCGAGATCGTTCTGGAGAGCGGTCAGAGTCCCGAGGAGGTCGAGCGGGCGGTCTCCGAGGCGCTGGCGGGCAAGTCGCAGCTGCTGAGCCTGGTGGACGAGCACGGCCGCAAGGTCCTCGTCCCGGCCGACCGCCTCGCCTACGTCGAGCTCGGCGAGCCGGTCACCCGCAAGGTGGGCTTCGGCGCGCTGTAGTCACACCCGAGCCGTATGCGGCTCCATGCACGACGAGAGGGGCCCGGCGACCGAGTGTCGCCGGGCCCCTCTCGGTTCTCCGCGGGATTCCGCTTCTCCTCAAGATTCTTTTCTCCACATATGGAGCACAAGTCACGCACAGAGGAGGATTGCATTCCGCAGGTCACGGGTATGACGGGCTACGACCGTAAAGCGCAGTGTGGCCGTGTGGGAGGGACCCCATGATGTTGTTGGAAGCGCTCGGCTCCGCTCTGCTGGGTGTCGTCCTGGCGGGACTGGCGATCCACCGACTGTCGCACCGGCTGCCCGCCCGTTCCCTGGTCCTCGCGACCGGTGTGGCCGGCGCCCTGTTCGGCGCCTTCGTCACGCACAGCGCGCTGGACGCGGGCGGTGTCCTGGCGACCCTCGTCGGTGCGACGATCGTCTCCTCGGCCTCGCTCTCGCTCCTGCTGCGCCCCGCGGGAAGACTCCGCCGGTCGGCGACCGCCTGATCCGTCGCCGATCACGGCGCAGGCGGTGAACGCCGCGAACACCGCGCTTGCGAACCCCGCCCCCGCGAACTCCGTGTGACCTACGCCGCCAGTCCCAGCGCCGCCATCCGCTTGGTGTGCGCCTCGGTGATCCGGGAGAACATCCGGCCGACCTCGGCGAGGTCGAACCCGTCCGCGACGCCGCCCACGAGCATCGTCGACAGCGCGTCCCGGTCGGCGACCACCCGCTGGGACTGCGACAGGGCCTCGCCCATCAGCCGCCGCGCCCACAGCGCGAGCCGCCCGCCCACGCGCGGCTCCGCGTCGATCGCCGCGCGCACCTTCTCCACGGCGAAGCCGGCGTGCCCGGTGTCGTCGAGGACGGCGAGGACCAGCTCACGGCTGTCCGTGTCGAGCCGGGCGGCGACCTCCCGGTAGAAGTCACTGGCGATCGAGTCACCGACGTACGCCTTGACCAGGCCTTCCAGCCAGTCCGAGGGCGCCGTCTGCTTGTGGAAGCCGTCCAGCGCGGCGACGAACGGCTCCATGGCGGCGGTCGGCTCCTCGCCGATCTCCGTCAGCCGGTCGCGCAGCTTCTCGTAGTGGTGGAACTCGGCCGACGCCATCTTCGCCAGCTCCGCCTTGTCCGCCAGCGTCGGCGCCAGCTTCGCGTCCTCCGCGAGCCGCTCGAACGCCGCCAGCTCGCCGTACGCGAGCGCCCCGAGCAGGTCGACGACCGCGGCGCGGTACTGCGGTTCGGCGGATGCCTGTGTCCAGTCCTGGGCGGCGACTCCGGTGGGTGCGACAGATTCGGCGGAGGCGTTGTCAGGCTTGTCAGAGGTCGTCATGAAGCGCACAATAGCCCGCTCACCGCGCGAGGGAAGTCCCTGGTCAATCAGTGTGACGACGACTACGTGACCAATTCGGCCATCGCGTGTGCGCGTTTCCGGGGTACAGTGGTAATGCGCCCGCCGACTATACGACGGGCCGCACGAATGAGGATGCCCGGTCGGTGGCCCGATCGGCTCCGACCCGACAGACCTCCTCGCCCGTACGGCACAGTGCGTACGGGATCCGGAGGGGGACCCTCAGCGGTTCGAGCGCTAGAGCGTCGGCAGTGGTCCCGTGTCCTACGGCTCCGCCCGTAAGGCAGTAGTCGACGTCCCCAGCACGGTCTTAGACGACCCCCGCGCTCGCCTCGCGCCGCGCACACAGAAGAGGCAGCACCCTGACTACGACTTTCCGAGAGCTCGGAATCCTCCCCGAGACGGCCGAAGCACTTGAGGCCGTCGGCATCGTCACCGCCTTCCCCATCCAGGAGATGACGCTCCCCGTCGCCCTTACGGGCAAGGACGTCATCGGCCAGGCCAAGACCGGCACCGGCAAGACGCTGGGCTTCGGCCTCCCGCTCCTTGAGCGCGTCACCGTCCCCGCCGACGTCGAGGCCGGCCGCGCCCAGCCCGAGGAACTGACCGACGCCCCGCAGGCGCTCGTCGTCGTTCCCACCCGCGAGCTGTGCACGCAGGTCACCAACGACCTGCTGACCGCGGGCAAGGTCCGCAACGTCCGGGTTCTCGCCATCTACGGCGGCCGGGCCTACGAGCCGCAGGTCGAGGCCCTCAAGAAGGGCGTCGACGTGATCGTCGGCACCCCGGGCCGGCTGCTGGACCTCGCGGGCCAGAAGAAGCTCGACCTCAAGCACATCAAGTCGCTCGTCCTCGACGAGGCCGACGAGATGCTCGACCTGGGCTTCCTGCCCGACGTCGAGAAGATCATCAACTTCCTGCCGGCCCGCCGTCAGACGATGCTGTTCTCGGCGACCATGCCGGGTGCGGTCATCGGCCTCGCGCGCCGCTACATGTCGCAGCCGACGCACATCAGCGCCACCTCGCCGGACGACGCGGGCGCGACGGTCGCCAACACCAAGCAGCACATCTACCGCGCGCACAACATGGACAAGCCCGAGCTGGTCGCGCGCATCCTGCAGGCCGACGGCCGGGGACTGGTCATGGTCTTCTGCCGTACGAAGCGGACGGCGGCCGACCTGGCCGACCAGCTCCAGCAGCGCGGCTTCGCCTCCGGCGCGGTCCACGGCGACCTCGGCCAGGGCGCCCGCGAGCAGGCCCTGCGCGCGTTCCGCAACGGCAAGGTGGACGTCCTCGTCTGCACCGACGTCGCCGCCCGCGGCATCGACGTCGACGGCGTCACCCACGTCATCAACTACCAGTCCCCCGAGGACGAGAAGACGTACCTGCACCGCATCGGCCGCACCGGCCGCGCGGGTGCCAAGGGCATCGCGGTCACGCTGGTCGACTGGGACGACATCCCGCGCTGGCAGCTCATCAACAAGGCGCTGGACCTCGGGTTCAACGACCCGCCGGAGACGTACTCCACCTCCCCGCACCTCTTCGAGGAGCTGAGCATCCCCGCGGGCACCAAGGGTGTCCTGCCGCGCTCGGAGCGCACGCGCGCCGGGCTCGGCGCGGAGGAGGTCGAGGACCTGGGCGAGACGGGCGGCCGCGGTGCACGCGGTCGCGGTGACCGTGACCGAGGCGGTCGCGGTGACCGTGATGGTCGCGGTGACCGGGGCGGTCGAGGCGGCCGGGACGAGTCCCGTCCGGCCGAGGGCGAGCGTTCGGCCCGTACGCCGCGTCGCCGCCGCCGCACGAGGAACGGTTCCGCGCTGGACACGACGGCTCCCGTCGGCACGGCTCCCGTCGAGGGCGTCGCCCCGCAGGAGACCGTCACGGCGGAGGACGCCACCACGACCCGCACCCCGCGCCGCCGTCGCCGCACACGCGGCGCCGCGCCGGACATCGCGCCGGCCACGGCAGCGGTGACGGCCGAGTCGACGGTGTCCGAGGTCGCGCAGGTCACGGAGGCGGCCCAGGCCGCCGTCGCGACGGCCGAGTCCACGGCCGCCCCGGCCGCCGAAGCCCCGGCGAGGTCGCGCCGCCGCCGCACCCGCAAGTCCGCGGAGACGGCGGTCGACACGGCCGGGTCCACGCTGCCGCAAGCGGTGACGGAAACGGTGTCGGAGCCGGTGACGCCGGCGGTGGTGGAGGCCGAGGCCCCCGTCGCCGCGCCGCGCCGCCGCACCCGTAAGGCCGCGTCCGCACCGGCGGCCGAGGTCGCTGTCGACACGGCCGAGGGGTCCGTGGCATCGGACGCCGAGCCGGTGGAGGCCACGCCTCGCCGTCGTACGCGGAAGGCGGCTGCCAAGGCTCCGGCCGAGGCCGCCGTCGACACCGCGGAGGGCACGGTGACCAAGCCGCGCCGCACCCGCAAGACGGCCGCCACCACCGAGGTCGCCGAGACCCCGGAAGCCACCGAGGCCGCGCCGCGCCGCCGGACACGCAAGACGGTGGCCACGGAGCCCGTGGCCACCGAGATCCCGGCGCAGCCGGCCGCGGAGGCCGAGCCGGTCGAGGCCAAGCCGCGCCGCACGCGCAAGGCCGCGGCCACCGCGGAGGCGGCGGTCGACACGGCCGAGGGCACGGTGGCCAAGCCGCGCCGGACCCGCAAGGCCGCGGCCTCGGCTCCGGCCGAAGCCGCCGTCGACACCGCGGAAGGCACGGTGACCAAGCCGCGCCGCACCCGCAAGACGGCCGCCACCACCGAGGTCGCCGAGACCTCGGAAGCCACCGAGGTCAAGCCGCGTCGTACGCGAAAGACCGCCGCCGCCAAGGCAGTCGAGGGTGAGACGGTCGAGGCCGCGGAGCCCGCGCCGCGTCGTCGCGCCCGCAAGGCCGCGGTACCCGCGGTGGCCGCCGAGATCCCGGCCCAGGCCGCCGCCGAGGAGAAGGTCGCCGCCCCGCGCCGCCGGGCCCGTAAGGCCGCGGTCGCCACGGAGTCGACGGACAACTGATCCACCGCTCGAAGGCCCGGTCACCTCGGTGACCGGGCCTTCGGCATTTCCGCAACGCTCCCAGAGGCACTCCCCCCAGGCCCTCTCGCAGGCGTTCCCGCGCACCGCAGCGGCGATTCCCGTCCGCGCCGGGGCCTCGCCCCCTCCCGGCCATCGCCACCCGATACCCTCCCCCCGTGAGCAGCCAAGCCTCCTTCGCCCTGCCTCCGCACGCCCGCGCCCACTCCCTGCGCACCCCGCGCGGGGACTTCGCCGTCGTCGAATCGCCCGTGGCGCCCGGCGTCGAGCCGAAGGGCACCGTGCTGATGCTGCCGGGGTTCACGGGCAGCAAGGAGGACTTCACGCTGCTGCACGAGCCGCTCGCGGCGCGCGGGTACCGGACGGTCGCCGTGGACGGGCGGGGCCAGTTCGAGTCCGACGGGCCCGAGCAGGACGAATCCGCTTATGCGCAGGGCGAGTTGGCGCAGGACGTGCTCGCCCAGGCCGGCACCCTGGAAGGGCCCGTGCATCTGCTCGGGCACTCCCTCGGCGGCCAGATCGCCCGTGCCGCGGTCCTGCGCGACCACACGCCCTTCCGCTCCTTCACCCTGGTCTCCTCCGGTCCGGCCCGGATCTCCGACTCCCAGCGGCAGCGCGTGAAGCTGTTGCGGGACGCGCTCGCCGTGATGGGCATGGCGGAGGTGTGGGAGGCCATCCTGGCGATGGGACCGCCCGAGGAGGTCGGCGGTCCCGCGCGCGGGATCGGTGGCACGGAGCAGCTGCGCCGCCGCTGGCTGAGCACCAGGCCCGCCCAACTCCGGGTCACGGGCGGTCAGTTGTGCACCGAGCCGGACCGGGTCGCCGAGCTGGCCGCCGTACCGCTCCCGTTGCACGTCCTGTCGGGCGCGCACGACGACACCTGGCCGGTGCCCCTGCTGGACGCTATGGCCGTACGACTGAAGGCGCGGCGGACGGTCGTCCCGGGCGCGGAGCACTCCCCCAACACCGACCGGCCCCTGCCGACAGCCCGCGCGCTCGCGGACTTCTGGGACGGTGTCCGGCCCCACCGGACCCCGGACACCGACGGGGACTGACAAAAACCACCCCGACCGACAGGGGCTAGTACTGCGTCTGCAGGTGTCCCCAGAACCCGTCCCGCAGGGCGCGTCTCAGGTCCGCCTGTCCCCGCAGTGAGTACTGCAGCAGACCCTCGGCCTCGACCAGGAGGTCCTGGTCGACGGAGCCGGGCAGGTACGGGTGGCCCGGCAGCAGGTCGACCAGGGAGTCGCGGCCCCGTGCCGCCAGCCACTTCGCCGCGATCTGGGCGCCGACGAAGCGGACGGCCTCGCGGGTGGGGCGGGACGCCGTCGACTCGTGGGCGGCGGCCGTGCGGCGGGACACGTAGGGCTTGAAGAAGTCGAGGTCGAGGGTGCGCTGGCTGTCGACCTCCCAGAGCAGGGGCTCGGCCTGGTTGCGGCCCTCCGGGGCCTCGATGCCCCAGAGGTGGACGCGGGCGCCGTAGCCCTGGGCCGCCTCGACCGCCGAGACCAGGTCCTCGTCACCGCCGAGGAGCGCCGCGTCGCTGATGGCGCGGTGCCGGGCGAGGGACTCCAGGTCGGAGCGGATGAGGGAGTCGACGCCCTTCTGCTGGTTGTTCGCGTTCAGGTTGCCGAGCCGGACCTTGACGTCCGGGAGTTCGGCGATGGACTGCTGTTCGCCGGTGTGAATGCGGCGCCTGGCACCGTCGTACCAGTAGACCCGCAGCAGGCGGCTGTCCGCGAAGATGGTGCGGGCCTTGTCGATGAGCGCCTCGATCAGCCCCTCGGCGTCGAGGTCGAAGGCCCGGCGGTCCTCCGTCCCGGAGACCAGACGGCCCGCCGCCGCGTACAGATACCCCGCGTCGACGAAGATCGCATGCGTGGAGGGCGTCTTCGCCACCTCGGCGAGCATGCGCTGGAGCAGCTCGTTCGCGTGGTCGATCCGGGCGCCGAGGGATGCGAGGTCGTCGTTCATCGCCGCCCATTCTCCCGGCGGTCACGCTGCGAACACAACCGGTCCCGGTCAGTCCCGTTCACACCGTTGCCAGACCAGACGTCTTACCGGTCAGTAATTAGCTGTTCGAAAAATTTCTTTAGCGTAGGGAATGTTTGTAACACGCAGCCCGTTGACTCACTACAGAAGACGTCGCACCACAGGACGCACCACAAGTAGTTCTCCGCAGGAGGATGACCAGACGAAGGGAGAAGCCAATGCGCTTCGAAATCATGCGACTCGACGATGTCGACGGCACGCCCGTGGACAGCACCGTCGTGGACGCCGCCTCCGTCAACCGAATCGTGCAGCAGGCCGCCGCCATAGGACAGCGCCTCTGGATTCGCCCGGCCGGGACCTCGGCCTCATAAGACGCGGTAGTACGCGGCAGGGCGCCGCGAGAAGCAGACTTCAGAGCCCCCGTACGGCACCGACGCCGGCGGGGGCTCTGCGCGTACCGCGTGTCCGGTGGGAGCTCAGCTCGCCCGGATCACCTGTGTGACCCCGTTGATGATCTGCTGCACGGCGATGGCGGAGAGCATCATGCCCGCGAGCCGGGTCACCAGGACCACGCCGCCGTCCTTGATGACCCGGATGATCAGCAGCGAGTACCGCATCACCACCCAGAGCACGACATGGATGGCGAGGATCGCCGCCCACACCGAGACCTGCCCGGCGACGCCGTCGGCCTTCTGCACCGCGAGGATGACCGACACGATCGCCCCCGGGCCGGCCAGCAGCGGCATCCCCAGCGGGACGAGCGCCACGTTGACGTCCTTGGTCTGCTTCGGCTCGTCCGTCTTGCCGGTGAGCAGGTCCAGCGCGATCAGCAGGAGCAGCAGCCCGCCCGCGATCATCAGCGCGGGCACGGACACGTGCAGATAGTCGAGGATCTGGTGCCCGAGCAGTCCGAAGACGGTGATGACCCCGCCGGCCACACAGACGGCCTGGAACGCCATCCGCTTCTGCACCTTGGCGGGACGCCCGGAGGTCAGGGCGAGAAAGATCGGGGTGATCCCCGGGGGATCCATGATGACGAAGAGGGTCAGGAACAGGGAGCCGAAGACGGCGAGGTCGAACATGGGAGCCTTGCTGGTGACAGACGGACGGAAGGGGACGGGACGGGACCGGCCGCGACCGGGCACCGCGGAACGGGACGGCCGCGAGGGGAACGGGACGGCCGCCGGGGCGGCGAGCCTCAGGCCCCGCCGGTCCCCGGGACGGGGAACGCGCCCGTGGCCCGGCGCGTGATCTCGCCGTACACCTCGGGATCCGTCACGTGCTCGCCGAGCACGCACGTCTTGCGGCTGCCGTGGTAGTCGCTGGACCCGGTGGTCAGCAGCCCGAGGTCCCGGGCCAGGCCGCGCAGCCGCGCCCGGGTGTCCGGGTCGTGGTCCATGTGGTCGATCTCGATGCCGTCGAGCCCGGCCGCGGCCATCTCGGCGATGGCGGACTCAGGAACGGTGTGCCCGCGCTTGCTCGCCCCCGGGTGGGCGAACACGGTGACCCCGCCCGCGCCCTTGACCAGCCGGATCGCCTCGAAGGGGTCGGTCTCGTGCTTCGCCACATGGGCCCGGCCGCCGTCGGCCAGCCAGGCCCCGGTGAACGCGTCGTTCACGGTCGGTACGACGCCCAGCTCGACCAGCGCGGTCGCGACGTGCGGGCGCCCGACCGAGCCGTCGCCCGCGATCCGCGCGACCTGTTCCCAGGTGACCGGCACGCCCAGCTCCTGGAGCCTGGCGACCATGGCCCGCGCCCGCGGCACCCGGTCGTCCCGCACCAGCTCGCGCTCGGCGAGCAGCGCCGGCTCCTCGGGGTCGAAGAGATAGGCCAGCATGTGCATGGAGACACCGTCGATACGGCAGGACAGCTCGGCGCCGGTGACCAGCGTGAGCCCGGCCGGCAGCGCGGTGATCGCCTCGGCGTGCCCGCGGGTGGTGTCGTGATCGGTCAGCGCGACGACGTCGAGGCCGGCCGCGGCTGCGTTCCGTACCAGCTCGGCCGGGGTGTCCGTGCCGTCGGACGCGGTGGAGTGGGTGTGCAGGTCAATACGCACGACACGGACTCCAAGCGACGACGGAACAAACCAGAACGCCCAAGGATAACCGCCTCCCCGTCACCCCCGAACCCCCCAAACACCCCCTACACCACCCACCCAGGGGCGCGGGGAACCGCGCGACCAGCCCAAGACAGCCCGCAGCCGCCAACCCACCCGGCACCCCCACTCCCCTGGGCGCCTACGGCTCGAGCAAGCGCGGCGACAACGCCCCGCACGGCACCAGCTCCACCTCGGCCCCCGCGTCCCGCAGGTCCGTCAGCACCAGCTCGTCGTACATCAGCAGCCCCGACTGCTCGGGCCAGACGACGGCCCACACCCACAGTCCGAGCGCCTCGCCCGCGAAGACCGCGCGGTCGTCCGGCGCGCCGGCCACATGCCAGAGCGGGGTCGGGCGGCCGGCGGCGAGCACCTTGGCCTGGGGTGGTTTCTCGACGTTCAGGTAGGGGCCCGGGTCCGGGCCGTCGACGCCTGCGTACCGCGCGCCGAGGCCGACGCCGAGTTCCTCGGCGACCAGGATCAGCTCGCCGAGGCCGCCGAGCGGTCCGGGTCCGGAGCACGCGACGGCGGTGGCCCGGCCGCCGCTGCGGTCGTCGCCCGCGCAGGCCACGCCCGTGAACAGCCAGCCGACCGGCAGCGGCCACGGCATCCACACCGGGACGTGGGTGCGGTGCACCACGACGTCGAGCGCCTCGACACTGGGCGGGATCACGGGCTGCACCGGGTGCACGGTGCCGTGCGCGTCGCACTGCCAGGAATCGGCGAAGAGTCCGGGAGCCCTGACCCGGCCACCACACTTCGGGCAACTGGGTTCGCCCCTCATAGGGCCCCACGGTCCTACCCCTGCCGCGCCACGTCAAGGACTGATCACCCGTCCGGGCGGAGGTTCCGGGAGGTCCGGGCGACCCAATAGTAGATGTAGCTTGCATTAATTAGCCACGCTAACTTAGTATGTGCATATACCAACCATCTCCTCAGGGGAGGAAACCATGGACGACCCCCTCGACGCGGGAGCCGGAAGCCTCCTGCGACAGCCCAAGGCGGTCTGGGCGACCGCCGGCGCGTCCGTCGTCGCCTTCATGGGCATCGGGCTCGTCGACCCGATCCTGCCGTCCATCGCCTCCGGGCTGGACGCCACCGCCGGCCAGGTCTCGCTGCTCTTCACGTCGTACTTCCTGATCACCGCCATCGCGATGCTGGTCACCGGCTTCGTCTCCAGCCGCATCGGCGGCAAGAAGACCCTGCTGCTCGGCCTCGCCCTGGTCGTGGCCTTCGCGGCCCTGTCGGGCACCTCGAACTCGGTCGCCGAACTCGTCGGCTTCCGGGCCGGCTGGGGCCTCGGCAACGCGCTGTTCGTCTCGACGGCCCTCGCGGTCATCGTCGGCGCGGCGGCCGGCGGGAGCGCGGCCGCGATCCTGCTGTACGAGTCCGCCCTCGGCCTCGGCATGGCGTGCGGGCCCCTGCTGGGCGCCCTGCTCGGTGACGCCAGCTGGCGCTACCCCTTCTTCGGCACCGCGTTCCTGATGGCCATCGGCTTCCTGTGCATCACGGTGTTCCTGAAGGAGCAGCCGAAGCCCGCGAGGAAGACCTCGCTGCTCGACCCGATCAGGGCACTCGGCCACGGCGGCCTGGCGTCGGTGGCGGTGTCGTCGTTCTTCTACAACTACACGTTCTTCACCGTGCTGGCCTTCACGCCGTTCGTGCTGGACATGACCCCGTACAGGTCGGGCGCGGTGTTCTTCGCCTGGGGCGTGCTGCTCGCCGTCTTCTCGGTGCTCGTGGCGCCGCGGCTGCAGCGGCGGTTCGGTTCACTGAAGGTGCTCGGCGGCTCACTGCTGCTGCTCGCGGCCGACGTGCTGGCCCTCGGGTACGGCGACCACACGACCGCTGTCGTCTGCACGATCCTGTCGGGCGCCTTCATCGGCGTGAACAACACCGTGTACACGGAGCTGGCCCTCGGGGTGTCGGACGCCCCGCGCCCGGTGGCGAGCGCCGGCTACAACTTCGTGCGCTGGTTCGCGGCCGCCGCCGCCCCCTTCTTCGCGCCGAAGATCGAGGAGTGGAGCGACATCCACATCCCGTTCGTGGTCGCGGCGGTCACGGCGGTGCTGGGCGCGGTCGTCGTGGTGGTACGACGGAAGGCACTGACGCACGACGTCGAAGAACTGGAGCCGCGGCACGCCACCGAGGACGGCGTCGCCGTGTTCGCCAACTGACGGTTTCCGGCCACCGGTTGGTGAGATCAGTCACTCCAACGGGACGGACCTGCGGGACGGATCCCTCAGGTCCGTCCCGTTCGTCAGCCAGCGCTCCTGGAGGGCCTGCGCGCCGTGCACCCGCTTCCAGGCTGCCTCGTTCGGGGTCATCGGGAGCAGCGGCAGGAACCGGACGGGGTCGAGGGGCTGGTCGAGTTCCAGGTCCTCGACCAGGCCGCCGGGCTCGGCGACCAGGACCGAGGTGAACGGGGCGCCGGGCCACAGCGGTTCACCGACGTCCAGGGAGGCGCCGGGGGCCACGACCACGCCTTCGACCTGCGGGGACGCGGCGAGGACGGCGAGCGGGCGGAGCACCTTGTCGGTCTCGGCGCCTTCGCCGCGGACGGAGAGCACCAGTTCGGCGCGCGGCCCCTCGACCGGGTCGGCGAGCGCCGCCGTGGGGTCGCTCATCGGCCGGGCGGCCATGCCGAGCGTGGCGTAGCGGACGATGTCGCCCTCGGTGAAGCGGAGCACCTCGATGCGGTCGGTGCCCAGAAAGGTGACCGCCGCGCGCGCGTCCGGCTCGCCCAGCGCGGTGCGCAACCGGGCTTCGACCAGAGGAAGAACATCAGCCATGTCGCGAGCATAGAACTCGTCAGTACCGGGCAAAGCAGCGCCTTGACACTTCGGCCGGCTGATACCCTGAGCCGGTGGTTCGGGGCAGCACGCAGAAGCGTCGCGGTCAAGCCCTGACGCCGTCGAGACTCCCTTACGAGGGACCGGCCGGAGGAGGTGGGGCTGCAATGGACCGAAGTCGACCGTGCAGTAGCACCCGCTCTTCCCGCCGCTGATGTAGCTGCTCTGGCTCTGGCTGGCCGCCACCTCTCGCACTCGCTTCACCGCGGAAGAGCGCTTCGTTTCTTTTTGCCTGATCTGTCCGAACTGCCCTGTCTGCTGAGGCAGTAGCTGTATCAGTAGCGAAGCTCGCCACCGCGACGGTGCGGTGCTCCCCGCTTTGTGGACGTGCCAAACATCCGCAGTCAGGACGTCCCCATTCCGGGTAGTTCCACCCGTCGCCGGAGGCCTTTCGTTGCCCGTCACGAAGGAGCCCGCCATGTCGATGATCCGCGACCTGCGCGCCGTCGTCCGCCCGTCCCGCGTCTCCCTGCGCAAGGACACCGGCAGCGTCTACGACACGACCCGCGACCCCTCGACGCCCTCCGCGGTCGTCGACTGCGCCATCTACCGCGACGGCGCCCGCGTCCAGACCCCGAAGCCGCTCACCCCGCACGAGGCCATGCGCCGGGTACGGCGCGACGGAGGCTTCGTGTGGATCGGTCTGCACGAGCCGACCGAGGCCGAATTCTCCGGTATCGCCGGTGAGTTCGGGCTGCACCCGCTGGCCGTCGAGGACGCGGTGCAGGCCCACCAGCGGCCCAAGCTGGAGCGCTACGACGACTCCCTGTTCACGGTGTTCAAGACCATCCACTACGTCGAGCACGACCGGCTCACCGCCAACAGCGAGGTCGTGGAGACCGGCGAGGTCATGTGCTTCACCGGCCGGGACTTCGTCATCACCGTCCGGCACGGCGGCCAGGGCTCGCTGCGGGCGCTGCGCCACCGCCTCCAGGACGACCCCGAACTGCTCACCAAGGGCCCCTCGGCGGTGCTGCACGCGATCGCCGACCATGTCGTCGACGGCTACATCGCGGTCGCCGACGCGGTGCAGGACGACATCGACGAGGTGGAGACCGAGGTCTTCTCGCCGGGCCGCAAGGGCGGGGTCTCGCGCGGTGTGGACTCGGCGGGCATCTACCAACTCAAGCGCGAGGTCCTGGAGTTCAAGCGGGCCGTCTCGCCGCTGCTGCGCCCCATGCAGCTGCTCAGTGAGCGCCCGATGCGGCTGATCGACCCGGACATCCAGAAGTACTTCCGGGACGTCGCCGACCACCTCGCCCGCGTCCAGGAGCAGGTCCTCGGCTTCGACGAACTGCTCAACTCGATCCTCCAGGCCAACCTCGCGCAGGCGTCCGTCGCCCAGAACGAGGACATGCGGAAGATCACCTCCTGGGCCGCGATCATCGCCGTACCGACGATGGTGTGCGGCGTCTACGGCATGAACTTCGACCACATGCCCGAACTGCACTGGCGGTACGGCTACCCGGCGATCATGGGCGTCACCGTGGTCCTCTGCCTCGGCATCCACCGCACGCTGAAGCGCAACGGCTGGCTGTGAGGGCCCTGGATAGGCTGGGGCCCATGACCGCCGAGCCCATGACACGCGAGCTGCTCGACCAGGCCCTCGTCGAGGAGGCCACGAAGAAGTCCGGCCTCGTCTGGGTCAAGGGCGACGCCCCGACGCCCGACGGCGCGGGCCACGGCTCCCCGGCCCGCGCGCTGTGGCACGTGTGGCACGAGGGCGCGGTCTGTCTGGTCGGCGACGGCCCGGGCGAACAGCCGCTGCCGGGGCTGGCCGACGGGTCGACGGCCGAGGTCACGGTCCGCAGCAAGGACAAGGGCGGCCGGCTGGTCTCCTGGGCGGCGAAGGTCGTGGAACTGGCGTCCGGGTCCCCCGCGTGGGAGGCCGCGGTCGCCGAGCTCAAGGGCAAGCGGCTGAACGCCCCGGACGGCGAGGCCATGACGGAGCGCTGGGCCCGCGAATGCCGGATCCTGCGCCTGGAGCCGACCGGCACGACCACGCCGCTGCCCGAGGGGGACCTCGCCCAGGCGCCGCTGCCGACGTCGGCGACCACCCGCGCGCCGGCCCCCGCGGGCCTGCCGCGACTGCTGCTGAAGAGGAAACGCGGGCCGCGCTGACCCCCTACGACGTGGGCAGTTGCCTGCCGTAGTCCAGGGTGTCGTCCTTCGCCGGCTCGTCGAGGGCGAAGTCCTTGCCCCAGTCGGAGAAGCGGAGGGTTCCCGCGCTGCCCGCCCGCACCAGGAGGAGCGGATACGGCTTGCCCTCCAGGGAGACGTCCAGCGTGCCGCCGGAGCCCTCGTCGCCGGTGAGGCGGATGGTGCGGACACCCGCCTGTTCGTGGTGGCCGTCCGTGCCCAGGGCGCCGTGCAGCGTCAACAGCCCGTCGAGGAGAACGTCCATGTCCGTGAAACCGCTGAACTTCTTGTACGAGGGATCGCCCTGCGGCACCTTCACGTACTTGCCGTCGAGCTTGTCGGCCGCCGCTGCGTCCGCGTCGGAGCCGTCCCCCTTGCCGTCCGCGTCGGTCCAGAAGGTCGCGTCCGCCTTGAGGAAGAGCTGCTCGCCGATCCTGAGCAGCTGGAAGGTCGTCCCCTCCGCGGTGACCGAGCCGGAGCCGCCGTCGGCCTTCAGCCGCATGTCGAGCTTGTACGTACGCCCGCTGGTGGCCACGTTCCCGGACAGCCGGAGGGCCTGGGCGGAGGCGGCGGCGGTACGGGTCCGGGACTGGATCTGGTCGGCCGGCAGCTTGCCGACGCCGTTGGTCCCCGCGTCCGGGTCCTCACCGCATCCCGTCAGGGCCGTCCCCGTCACGAGCAGCACGCACACGGCGCCCCGCAGTGCGGCCCTGGGGGTTCGGCGCCGGGGAATCGCAGTCACAGATGGGGCTGCCTTTCTGACAAGGGTCCTTCAGCGGCGTACGGCAGCGTACCGGGGCCCCGAGCCACCGTCGGAGCCAGTCCGTCCGGACCGCTCACCAGGGCGTATCCGATCGGGACGGGCTAGCCTGAAGCCCACCCGAGCGGGCAATTCGGAAAAGAGACCCACCCAGCGGCCCACGCGACGCAGGCCCACGCATCCCGGGTGCACGCACCCCGGGATGCGGTTCCGCACGAATCCCGCACGAAAAGGAAACACAGCCATGGCAGCGGGCGCCCCCCGGATCTTCGTCTCGCACCTCGCCGGTGTCGCCGTCTTCGACCCGACAGGCGACCAGGTCGGCCGTCTGCGCGACCTGGTGGTCATGCTGCGCGTCGGACGACGACCGCCACGTCTGCTCGGCGTGGTCGTCGAACTCGCCACGCGCCGCCGTATCTTCCTGCCCATCACCCGGGTCACCGGCATCGAGTCCGGGCAGGTCATCACCACCGGTGTGCTCAACGTCCGCCGCTTCGAACAGCGGCCCACCGAGCGGCTGGTCTTCGGTGAACTCCTCGACCGGCGGGTCACCCTCGTCGAGCACGGCGAGCCGGGTGAGGAGGTCACCGTCCTGGACGTGGCGGTGCAGCAGCTGCCGGCCCGCCGGGACTGGGAGATCGACCGGGTCTTCGTCCGCAAGGGCGGCAAGGGCGGCGCGTTCCGGCGCAAGGGCGAGACGCTGACCGTCGAGTGGTCCGCCGTCACCGGTTTCGCCCTGGAGGAGCACGGACAGGGCGCCGAGAGCCTCCTCGCCACCTTCGAGCAGCTGCGCCCGGCCGACCTCGCCAACGTCCTGCACCACCTCTCCCCCAAGCGGCGCGTCGAGGTCGCCGCGGCCCTCGACGACGACCGCCTGGCCGACGTCCTCGAAGAGCTGCCGGAGGACGACCAGATCGAGATCCTCGGCAAGCTCAAGGAGGAACGTGCCGCCGACGTCCTGGAGGCCATGGACCCCGACGACGCGGCCGACCTGCTCGGCGAGCTGCCCACGGACGACCAGGAGCGGCTGCTGAGCCTGATGAAGCCCTCGGACGCGGCCGACATGCGGCGCCTGATGGCCTACGAGGAGCACACGGCCGGCGGTCTGATGACGACCGAGCCGATCGTGCTGCGTCCCGACGCGACCGTCGCCGACGCCCTGGCCCGGGTCCGCAACGCCGACCTCTCCCCCGCCCTCGCCGCCCAGGTCTACGTCTGCCGGCCGCCCGACGAGACCCCGACCGGCAAGTACCTCGGCACGGTCCACTTCCAGCGCCTGCTGCGCGATCCGCCGTACACCCTGGTCAGCTCGATCATCGACGACGGCCTGCAACCCCTCGATCCGGACGCGGCACTGCCGCTGGTCGCCGGGTTCTTCGCGACGTACGACATGGTCGCGGCGCCCGTCGTGGACGAGGCCGGGTCGCTGCTCGGCGCGGTGACCGTGGACGACGTCCTTGACCACATGCTGCCGGAGGACTGGCGGGAGACGGAGTTCCACCTCGACGAGGACGAGGACGCGAACGAAGCCGGGGACGAGGCCGCGGACGACGCCGGCCGCGGAGAGGTGGCCCCCCATGACTCCTGAGCGTGAGAGCACCCGCGAGGCGGCCCGGGAGCGCACCCCGGCGGGCGCGACCGCCACCACCCGCTCCCGCCCCCGTCTGGACCAGCCACGGGCGCCCCGGCGCCGGTTCCTGCCCGAATGGGACCCGGAGGCCTTCGGACGGCTCTCGGAGCGCATCGCGCGCTTCCTGGGCACCGGACGGTTCATCGTCTGGATGACGGTCGTCATCATCGCCTGGGTGCTGTGGAACATCTTCGCGCCGAGCGACCTGCGCTTCGACCACTACCCGTTCATCTTCCTGACCCTGATGCTGTCCCTCCAGGCGTCCTACGCCGCCCCGCTGATCCTGCTCGCGCAGAACCGGCAGGACGACCGCGACCGGGTCAACCTCGAACAGGACCGCAAGTCGAACGAGCGGTCCATCGCCGACACCGAGTACCTGACCCGCGAGATCGCCTCGCTGCGGATCGGCCTCGGCGAGGTCGCGACCCGCGACTGGATCCGCTCCGAGCTGCAGGACATGCTCAAGGAACTGGAACACCGGCGGGACGGCCACGTCACATTCCCGGCAGAACGGCCGGAACGGCCGAGGGGGCGTGACGTAGACGACCGGTGACGGGCTTACCGGCCGCCCCGTACCGCGCCGTACCATCGTCGTATGGCTACGGAAGACGCGGTGCGTGAAGCACTGGCGACGGTGAACGACCCCGAGATCAACCGACCCATCACCGAGTTGGGGATGGTCAAGTCGGTGCAGATCGGCGCGGACGGAGCGGTCGCGGTCGCCGTGTACCTGACGGTCTCCGGCTGCCCGATGCGCGAGACGATCACCCAGCGTGTGACGGACGCGGTCGCGGCGGTCGAGGGCGTCACCCGCGTCGACGTCGAACTCGACGTCATGAGCGACGAGCAGCGCAAGGAACTGGCGACCGCGCTGCGCGGTGGCCAGACCGAGCGCGAGGTGCCCTTCGCCAAGCCCGGCTCGCTGACCCGGGTGTACGCGGTCGCCTCCGGCAAGGGCGGCGTCGGCAAGTCGTCGGTCACGGTGAACCTGGCGGCGGCGATGGCGGCGGACGGCCTGAAGGTCGGTGTCGTCGACGCCGACATCTACGGCCACAGCGTGCCGCGCATGCTGGGCGCCGACGGCAGTCCCACCCAGGTCGAGAACATGATCATGCCGCCGTCGGCGCATGGCGTGAAGGTCATCTCGATCGGCATGTTCACCCCGGGCAACGCCCCGGTCGTCTGGCGCGGCCCGATGCTCCACCGCGCACTCCAGCAGTTCCTGTCGGACGTGTACTGGGGCGACCTGGACGTCCTCCTGCTCGACCTGCCGCCCGGCACCGGCGACATCGCCATCTCGGTGGCCCAGCTGGTCCCGAACGCCGAGATCCTGGTCGTGACGACGCCTCAGCAGGCGGCGGCCGAGGTGGCCGAGCGGGCCGGTTCCATCGCCGTCCAGACCCACCAGAAGATCGTCGGCGTGGTCGAGAACATGTCGGGCCTGCCGTGCCCGCACTGCGACGAGATGATCGACGTCTTCGGCACCGGCGGCGGCCAGTCGGTCGCGGACGGCCTGACCCGCACGACCGGCGCCACGGTCCCGGTCCTCGGCTCCATCCCCATCGACGTCCGCCTCCGCGAGGGCGGCGACGACGGCAGGCCGGTCGTCCTGAGCGACCCGGAGTCCCCGGCGGGCTCCGCCCTGCGCGCGATCGCGGGCAAGCTCGGCGGACGCCAGCGGGGTCTTTCGGGCCTGTCGCTGGGGATCACCCCGCGCAACAAGTTCTAGCTCCGGTACGCCTGGCTCGGGTACGAGGAGGGGGCGCCGTCTCACGGACGGCGCCCCCTCCTCGTACCACGGGCTACGCGTAGTCGCCGATGTCCTTGATCATGGCGAAGCCGAGGCCGTACGCGCTCATGCCTCTGCCGTACGCCCCCACGTGCACCCCGGCCTGCGTCGACCCGGCCAGCACCCAGCCGAACTCGGACTCGCGGTAGTGGAAGGGCGTCGGCACGCCGTCCACGGGCAGGGACAGCGACGACCAGTCGGAACCGTCCAGGTCGTCCGCGAGGGCCCACGCCGTCTCGGTCTGCTGATCCAGCCAGTCGTCACGCAGGCTGTGGTCCATCTGGCCGGGCCAGGTGAAGGACAGCAGCCCCACCCCGGCGAGCCAGGCCGCCGAGGAGACCGAGGTGGCCTCCAGCAGCCCCGTACCGTCCGCGCTCCTCCTGGACGGATTCGCCGCGACGGTGACCACCACCGCGAACTTCTCCTTGTCCTCCGACGCCTCGTTCCGTACGGAGGGCTCGTCGCCGTGTCCGATCGAACCGTGCTCGACGGCTCCGTCAGCCGACGTACCGACCTGCATCAGCCAGCGCGGCCCCGTGAAGGCCTCGTCGAGGCCGTACCACGGGAAGGGCGCCAGCAGGTAGCCGTCGACCGTGCGCCGCGCGGAGGGGACCTGTTGTCCACCCTCCGCGGACGTCTGCGCGACTGCCCGACTCGTCGTCTCCATGTGCCCGGACGCCTCCTCGTTCTCGTCGGAACGAACGGCCCGCCCCCCTTCGGGCGTACTCGTCCGCTCCGCACAACAACTCGGCAGCATAGCCACACCGCTCCGAGCAGCAGGGAAAGCGCCCGGCGCGTGGGTCGCCCAGGAGGCCGGTTCAGGCCGTGACAGGGGCCCCGCGGAGTATGAAACGCGTCACGTACGGCTCATGGACGGCGCGTGGCGGGCGCCCGGAAGATCCGCGGAAGCCTCGCCGACGGCTCAGGTGGCGTCCGCGTCGTACGGCGGGCGCTCCTCGGGCTTCTCGGGCTTCTTCGTCATGTCGACGGTGCCGCCGGAGGAGCCGGAGGAGCCGGCCGAGGCCGACGAGGAGGAGGACGAGTCGCCGTCGCGGCCGTGGACCGCGTCCGTGACCTCGGCCATCTCCTTCTTCAGGTCGAATCCGTTGCGGATCTCCTTGAGCCCCAGCTCGTCGTTGTCCAGCTGCTTGCGGATGAACGCCTTGGGGTTCAGGTCCTCGAACTCGAAGTCCTTGAACTCCGGGCCCAGTTCGCTGCGGATGTCTTCCTTGGCGCTCTCCGAGAACTCCCGGATCTTGCGGATGGTCCGCGTGACGTCCTGGATGAGCTTGGGGAGCTTGTCCGGACCGAAGACGAGCACGGCGAGGACAACGAGCGTGACCAGCTCGAGCGGTCCTATGTCATTGAACACCTGAAGCTCCTTGCGATGTCCTCGGTCCTCGGCCCTCGGCGGTCTGGGTGGGTCTTCCGTGGTCCGGGCCGGGTCCACGGTACCCGGCCATCCCGTACGACCGGTACTGTCCCGAGCCCTCCGAGTGCGGGTGCGTGGAGGGTTTTCCGGGATGTTTGCCCGATGGGGCCACTGGTGGGGCGGCCGCCGGACCCTCGACTGTGATGTTTCTGTGAGTCCGGCCCGGTGCCCCGCCCCCGTGCCGGGCCCTCGTGTCAGTCACCGTCGGAGGAGCCGAGGACCAGGGAGACGGTCCGTTCCCCGCCGTCGCGCTCCACGGTGAGTTCCAGGCGGTCGCCGGGGCGGTGGGCGCGGGTCTTCACGATGAGTTCCTCGCCGGAGTGGACGCGCCGGCCGTCGACCGCGGTGATGACGTCCCCGGCCTCGATGCCGGCCCGGTCGCCGGGGCCGCCGACCGTGACCGCCGGACCGCCGTCGCCGCCCTTCGTGCCGACGCGGGCACCGTCGCCCGCGTAGTCCATGTCGAGGGTGACACCGATCACGGGGTGGGTGGCCCTGCCGGTGTTGATGAGCTCCTCGGCGACGCGTTTGCCCTGGTTGACCGGTATGGCGAAGCCCAGGCCGATCGAACCGGCCTGGCCGCCGTCCGGGTCGGAGCCGCCGTCGGCGGACCGGATGGCGGAGTTGATGCCGATGACCCGGGCCCGGGAGTCGAGGAGCGGTCCGCCGGAGTTCCCGGGGTTGATGGGCGCGTCGGTCTGCAGGGCGTCGACGTACGACACGTCGCTCGCGTCCTCGCTCTCGCCGCCCGCCGTGATCGGCCGCTCCTTGGCGCTGATGATGCCGGAGGTGACCGTGCCCTCCAGGTCGAAGGGGGCGCCGATGGCGACGACCGGGTCGCCCACCTGCACGTTGTCGGAGTTGCCGAGCGTCAGGGGCTCCAGACCGCTCACCCCGCTGACCTTCACGACGGCGAGGTCATAGCCGCTGTCCCGGCCGACGACGGTGGCCTTCGCGGTGTCACCGCTGTGGAAGGTCACCGATATCTCGCCCCCGGAGCCGGCGGGCTCCACGACATGGTTGTTGGTGAGGATGTGGCCGCGGTCGTCGAGGACGAACCCGGTGCCGGTACCCGACTCCTGGGACCCGCTCACATGCAGGGTCACCACGCTGGGCAGGGCCCGCGCGGCGATCCCGGCCACACTGTCCGGGTCCCGCTCCGCCGACTCCGCACCGGCCTGCGGCAACTCCACGCCCCCGACCCCGCCGTCGCGCTCCAGCTGGGTCCCTACGACACCGCCGACGCCCCCGGACACCAGGGCGAGCAGCACGGCTCCACCGACCAGCGCCTTCCGCGCCCGCTTCCGCCGCTGCTCCGGGCCGGGGACCGCCGCCCCGTTCTGCTGGAGGGGAGCGGCGGGGAGGGGCGCCCAGGGGTCGTAGTTCTGCCAGGGGGTGGAGGGCGGTGGGACTTCGGCGGGGGAGGGTGACGGCGCCCGGGCGGGGACGTGAGGGGCGGGTGAGGCGGCTGGGAGGGCCGAGGGAGGCTCTGTGGGCTCCTGCCCGGGCCCGGCGGGCGCCGGGACCGGAGGTGGCGCCTCAGGGGCCGTGCCGGGCTGGAGGGGCACGGAGGGGGGCTGCGGCCGCGGGGCGACGGCGGTCTCGACCGGCGTGCCCGCCGATGGTGTCGGTGTCGGGTGCTGTACGGGCGGGGCGGGTGCCCACGGGCCCGGCTCGCCGTAGGGCGGGGTGCTGTAGGGATCCGGTTCGTGCACGGGCCGGGGACGCTCCACCGCGGTCTCGGCCGCCGCGGTCTCCCGCTCCGGCGTGGAGGCCGCCCCACCGGGCCGGGCGGGCTCGACGTCGCCCTCCGTGTCGGGCCTGTCCTCGGGAGCCCTCAGCACGAAGTCGCCGTCCGCGGCCGGCGCGTCCTTGGAGGCCGGCGCCGGCAGTGCGAAGTCGCCGTCGGAGTCTTCTGTCCGTGTGATTCCCCCGGCCGGGGCCGCCAGGCCCTGCGGGCGAGGCCGGCTCCACCACTTGGCCTTCGCGGGCTTCCCCTCGTCCATGCTCTCCCCCACCGCTCGGGCTCCGGCTTGCAGCCGCCCCACCCGCCGGACGCACGCGCTCACCCGCCCCTGTCAGGCATGGTGTCGTTTCGATGGTGCGTCGGCTCCCCTGGATTCAACCAGGTTCCCGAGCCGGAGCGCAGAGGGCGTTCAGCGGGGTGCGGAGAAGGGGGCCGCCGAAGGGGAGGAGGTCGCGTCGGGGACGGGTGCGGCGAGGAGGCCGGGGCCGGTGAGGAGGTCCGGGCTCGGGGACCAGTCGGTGAGGGTGAGCGGCGGGGTCTCGCTGAGCGGGCGTATCAGAGGGGACATGGCTGCCGCACCGGCCATCACGGGCGCGGTCAGGGAGTGGACGGCCGCCTGGATCTGGCCGGTGCCCTGTGCGGGTACCCCGGGCAGCAGCGGTGCCGAGACCGCGGTCGGGGCGACCGGGGTGGTACCGAGCGATCCCTGGCTCTGGCCCTGCGCGAGCAGCGGGGCGAGCCCGCGGCGGCGCTGGCTCTCGGGCGCCGTGGCTCCCGTGTTCTGGCTGCGGGCCGGCGTCACATTGCTGCCGCCCGCTCCGCCGCGCGCGTCGGCCGCGGTGTCGCCCGGTGCCACCGTGGTGACCCCGCCCAGCGCGATCGCGGCCAGGGACACCGCTCCGGCGGCGACGAACGCGAACCGGAACCCGCGTGAGGACGAGCGGTCGGCCTCGTGACGGCTGACGTCGTGGATACGGAAGCCGCGGTTCGCCGGTGGGGGCGGGAGCACGGAGGTGTGCGAGCGGGCCGGCACGTAGTCGAACGCGAAGCGTTCACCGCGTTTCATGCCGAAGACGCCGGTGGTCCCGGCTCGTCCGGCGAGGCCGGCGGCGAATCCCGATCCCCCGAACGGCGAATCGTCGCCGTTGTCGGGGTCACCTCCTCCGGGCAGGCCCTGGAGGCGGGCCAGGAAACTCTCCGAGGGCCCGGGCGGGGCCGCTTCGGCGAAGACGTTCTTCAGTCGGCGCTGTGCGTCGGCCTCGGCCTTGCACTTGGCACAGGTGGCCAGGTGCGCGAGGACACGGTCGCGCGACTCATGACCGAGCTCTCCGTCGACAAGGGCGGCGAGTCGGTCTCCCAGGTGCTGTTCGGACGGGGTGGGCCGTGATCCACTCACGCGGGTGCGCCCCCTCCTCCCAGCGCGGGAACACGGGCCATGAAGGAGCGACGCTCGGCCCGGGCCTCCGGCGAGCGATGCGCGAGGGCCTTGCGCAGCTGGGAGCGGCCGCGGTGGATACGGGACCGGACCGTCCCGAGCTTGACGCCCAGGGTCGCGGCGATCTCCTCGTACGACAGTCCTTCGATGTCGCACAGGACGACCGCGGCGCGGAACTCCGGGGCGAGGGTGTCGAGGGCCTGCTGGACGTCGGCGTCGAAGTGCGCGTCGTTGAAGACCTGCTGGGGCGACGGCTCGCGGCTGGGCAGTCGCTCGGCCGCGTCCTCGCCGAGGGCGTCGAAGCGGATGCGCTGCTTGCGGCGGACCATGTCCAGGAAGAGGTTGGTGGTGATGCGGTGCAGCCAGCCCTCGAAGGTGCCCGGCGTGTAGGTCGACAACGAGCGGAAGACGCGGACGAAGACCTCCTGGGTGAGGTCCTCGGCGTCGTGCTGGTTGCCCGTCAGACGGTAGGCGAGCCGGTACACCCGGCCGCTGTGGGTGCTGACGATCTCCTCCCAGGTGGGCGGAGTCCACGCCTGCCCGTCCGCTTCGGTGGAGAAGGTCGCGGTCTGGGCGTATGCAGCGGCGTGGCTGTGGTCAGCAGCGGTGTCGTTCACGGATTTCGGCCTGCCCGCCGATCCGAGGAAGCGCCTCAGCACCCCTCCGCGATCCACAGGTACAGCCGCACCTCCCCTGTCGGCTCTGGTGGTGTCCAGTGGAGCCCCTACCATAGCCACCTCGCCCGTTAGCTCCGGATAAGCGGTTTTACGAGAAATTGATCTGTGCTGGTACGGCTCGGACGGCTGCGTCAGCAGTTGCTCGACCGCCTGCTCGTCTTCGTGATCCAACTGTGTCCCGCCGCTCCGTCTCACACCCCTCTAAACGCCCGGTCCCATCAGCAGGTTCCCGGCACCAACGGATACAGTCACGCCCAGGCAACCACGGGGACAGGAGAGGGTCATTACCGGCAACCGGCAGACGAGCTGGGCGTTCGCCGACGCCTACGTCGCCGAGGACGAAGCCCTGCACTGGGCCCGTGACCGGGCCCGCGAGGCGGGACTGCGCTCGGTGTCGCCCGGCACGGGCGCGGCGCTCGGGTTGCTCGCCGCCACCGTGGAGGCCAAGGCGGTCGCGGAGATCGGCACCGGAACCGGCGTGTCCGGGATCCATCTGCTGTACGGCATGCGTCCGGACGGCGTGCTGACCACGGTCGACCCGGAGCCGGAGCACCAGCAGTTCGCCCGCCAGGCCTTCCGTGCCTGCGGCTTCGCCAGCAACCGGGCCCGCTTCATCCCGGGCCGCGCCCTGGACGTCCTCCCCCGGCTCGCGGACGCCGCCTACGACCTCGTCTTCTGCGACGGCGACCGGCAAGAGGTCATGGACTACCTCGCTGAATCGTTGCGCCTGCTGCGCCCCGGTGGCCTGGTGGTGTTCGAGGGCGTCTTCGCCAACGGACGCACGGTCGACTCGGGTCCGCAGCCCACGGAGGTCCTGCGCCTGCGGGAGCTGCTGCGCGCGGTGCGCGAGAGCCAGGAACTCGTGCCGTCGCTGCTCCCTGTGGGTGACGGGCTGCTCTGCGCGGTCAAGCGCTGACCCCCTGCCCGCACGGCAAACGGAAACCCCGGCACCTCAGGGGTGCCGGGGTTTCCGAAAGGGCATGGTCGCTCCCGCGTCAGCCGACGACCTTCTTGAGGGCGTCACCGAGCGCGTCGGCCTCATCGGGGGTCAGCTCGACGACGAGCCGCCCGCCGCCTTCGAGCGGAACGCGCATGACAATGCCCCGCCCCTCCTTGGTCACCTCGAGCGGGCCATCGCCCGTCCGCGGCTTCATGGCCGCCATGCTCGTTCCCCTTCCTGAAACCAGCTCATAGTCAAAGCCGACGGCCCTGGAGGGCACGCGCGTCCCGGGGTGGGACGCACGACACCGGCGTCGAACACATTGCTTCCAGGCCATTATCCCGCATCTCAGCACCCGATGACCAACATCAGTCGGCATCGCTTGGGCAACGCGCGCGAGCAAAACCACTCAATTCGGCGATGTGACTGCGATACTGCGCCGCCGCACGGACGTCCGTCGGCCGGATGCGGTGCCGATTTCTTTGACGCAGGTCACACGTCCGGTCCGGTCCCCGCACGATGATCTCCGCCATGCTGTCCTTCGGACACCGGGACGTACCGGCGGGTACGTCCGAGCCGCGAACCGGAGGGGACATGCCATGGCCGACACCGTGCTGTACGAGGTGAGCGACGGACTCGCGACGATCGTGCTCAACCGCCCGGAGGCGATGAACGCGCTGAACATCGCCACCAAGGTCGCCCTCCGTGAGGCGGTGCTGGCCGCGGCGGCCGACGAGGCCGTACGGGCGGTGCTGCTGACCGCGGCCGGGGAGCGGGCCTTCTGTGTGGGCCAGGACCTCAAGGAGCACATCGGGCTGCTGGCCTCCGACCGCGAGGCGGGCACCGGGCAGACCATGAGCACGGTCCGGGAGCACTACAACCCGATCGCTCGGGCGCTGACGGAGATGCGCAAGCCCGTGGTGGCCGGGGTGAACGGGGTCGCGGCCGGGGCCGGCCTCGGGTTCGCGCTGGCCGCGGACTACCGGGTCGTGGCGGACACGGCCGCCTTCAACACGTCCTTCGCGGGCGTGGCGCTGACCGCCGACTCCGGCGTCTCCTGGACGCTGCCGCGCGTGATCGGCCCCGGCCGCGCCGCCGACCTGCTGCTCTTCCCGCGGAGTGTCACGGCCCAGGAGGCCCACGAGCTCGGGATCGCCAACCGGGTCGTGCCGTCGGCCGATCTGCGCGCCGAGGCGGAGAAGGTGGCGCGGGCGCTGGCCGCGGGGCCGACGGTGGCGTACGGGGCGATCAAGGAGGCGGTGGCCTACGGGCTGTCGCACTCCCTGGCCGAGACCCTGGAGAAGGAGGACGAGCTGCAGACGCGGGCGGGCCGGTCCGAGGACCATGCCATCGCGGTGCAGGCCTTCGTGAACAAGGAGAAGCCCAAGTACCTGGGCCGGTGAGCCGGGAGGCCGGCTCCAGGAGGCGCCGGACGGGGCTGCTCAGCCCTGTCGGGCCACGCAGCTCTCCAGGTGGTCGTCCACCAGGCCGCACGCCTGCATCAGGGCGTACGCCGTCGTCGGGCCGACGAACCGCAGCCCTCGCTTCTTCAGGGCCTTCGACAGGGCCGTCGACTCGGGGGTGACCGCCGGGACGTCGGAAAGTGTCTTCGGGGCCGGGCGCGTCGCCGGGTCCGGGGCGTGGGACCAGATCAGGTCGTCCAGGTCGCCCGGGGCCCAGTCGGTCAGCACGCGCGCGTTGGCGAGGGTCGCGTCGACCTTGGCGCGGTTGCGGATGATGCCCGGGTCGGCGAGGAGGCGCTCGCGGTCGCCGTCGGTGAAGACGGCGACCTTGGCGATCTCGAAGCCGGCGAAGGCGGCGCGGAAGGTGGGGCGGCGGCGCAGGATCGTGATCCAGGACAGGCCGGACTGGAAGGCCTCCAGGCTGAGCCGTTCGAAGAGCGCGTCGTCGCCGTGGACCGGGCGGCCCCACTCCTCGTCGTGGTACGTCACGTAGTCCTCGGTGGACAGCGCCCAGGGGCAGCGCAGCGCGCCGTCCGGACCGGGGAGCGCGGTGCCCTCGCTCATGACCGGTCCTCCGGGGCGGACTTGTCCATGGCGATGTGGGTCGCGACGGCCTGCGCACCGGCCAGCGCGGACTCCAGGTCGGCGATCCGGGCGTCCCGCTCGGCGAGTTCCGCGCCGAGGCGGCCGAGCGCGTCGTCGACGTCGGCCATGCGGTAGCCGCGGGCGGCCAGCGGGAAGCGCAGGGTCTCGATGTCGGCGCGGTTGACCGGGCGGTCCGGCGGCAGCGGGTCCTGAAGGCGCTCGGGCGCGACCTCGGGCAGCGGCCCGCCGCTCTCGCCGCCGCCGACGACGGCGAGCGTCACCGCGGCGACCACCACGGCCAGTGCGATGACCAGGAACAAGAACATAACCATCGCTGAGGTCCCCAGGGTCGGTGCCGGCGTGCGGGGCGCCGGCGTCGAATGTGTCAGGGTCCGATCGTGCCATGCGGGTCCGACAGTTAGGGTCGCAGGCGGCCGCAGACGCCGAAGACACAGACGTGGGAAGTGAGGTCACAGGGGATGCTCAGGCTGGGCAGGCGTGAATTCGACGCGCACGAGCCGGTGATCATGGCGATCGTGAACCGGACCCCGGACTCCTTCTACGACCAGGGGGCCACCTTCCTCGACGAGCCGGCGCTCGCGCGCGTGGAGCGGGCGGTGGCGGAGGGCGCGGTCGTCGTCGACATCGGCGGGGTGAAGGCAGGGCCTGGCGAGGAGGTGTCCGCCGAGGAGGAGGCGCGGCGGACGGTCGGTTTCGTCGCGGAGGTCCGGCGGCGCTTCCCCGAGGTCGTCATCAGCGTGGACACCTGGCGGGCGGAGGTCGGCGAGGCGGTCTGCGAGGCGGGCGCGGATCTACTGAACGACGCCTGGGGCGGGGTCGATCCGGGCCTCGCGGAGGTCGCCGCGCGGTACGGGGTGGGGCTGGTGTGCACGCACGCGGGGGGCGCGGAGCCTCGTACCCGGCCGCATCGGGTGACGTACGACGACGTGATGGCGGACATCCTGCGGGTGACCGTGGGGCTGGCCGAGCGGGCGGTGGCGCTGGGGGTGCCTCGGGAGTCCGTGCTGATCGATCCCGGGCACGACTTCGGGAAGAACACGCGGCACGGTCTGGAGGCGACGCGGCGGCTGGGCGAGATGGTCGGCACCGGGTGGCCGGTGCTGGTGTCCCTGTCCAACAAGGACTTCGTCGGGGAGACCTTGGACAAGCCGCTCAAGGAGCGGGTGGTGGGGACGCTCGCGACCACCGCGGTGTCCGCGTGGCTGGGCGCTCAGGTGTACCGGGTGCACGAGGTGGCGGAGACGCGGCAGGTGCTGGACATGGTGGCGTCGATCGCCGGGCATCGTCCTCCCGCGGTCGCCCGGCGGGGGCTGGCGTAGGGCGCCGTGGTGGGGCCGCCGGAGATTTTTTCGCCCCCGCCGCCCCTTCCCGTCCCTGGGGGCTGCGCCCCCAGACCCCCTGTCGGCCCCGAAAGGGCCTTGTCCTCAAACGCCGGACGGGCTGAAAGGAGCCCGTCCGGCGTGGGGGCTCGCTAGCGGCCGGCCTCCTTCGAGACCAGGGCCACCGCCTCGTCGACGTCGTCGGTGAGGTGGAACAGCAGCAGGTCCTTCTCGGATGCCTTGCCCTGGGCGATCAGGGTGTTCTTCACCCAGTCGACGAGGCCGCCCCAGTACTCCGTACCGAAGAGGACGATCGGGAAGCGGGTGACCTTCTGGGTCTGGACGAGGGTGAGTGCCTCGAACAGTTCGTCCAGTGTGCCGAGGCCGCCCGGCAGGACCACGAAGCCCTGCGCGTACTTCACGAACATCATCTTGCGGACGAAGAAGTAGCGGAAGTTGAGGCCGATGTCGACGTACGGGTTGAGTCCCTGCTCGAAGGGGAGCTCGATGCCGAGTCCGACGGAGATGCCCTTCGCCTCGCAGGCGCCCTTGTTGGCGGCTTCCATCGCGCCCGGGCCGCCGCCCGTGATCACCGCGAAGCCCGCTTCCACCAGGCCCCGGCCGAGTTGCACTCCCGCCTCGTACTCCGGCGAGTCGGCCGGTGTCCGCGCCGAGCCGAACACGCTGATGGCGGGCGGGAGTTCGGCGAGTGTGCCGAAGCCCTCGATGAACTCCGACTGGATGCGCAGGACGCGCCACGGGTCGGTGTGGACCCAGTCCGAGGGGCCGCCCGCGTCCAGCAGACGCTGGTCGGTGGTGCTGGCCTGCACCTGCCCTCGCCTTCGGAGGACGGGTCCCAGGCGCTGCTCCTCCGGTGGCTGGTTGGTGCCCTCGGGGTTGCCAGTAGCCATGTGCGCTCCCTCCGCTTGCCGTCTTTCCACCTCAGCGTAGATCTACGCGGGTTACGGACGGGGGACCTGAGTATGTCCGCCTTGAAGCGCCCCCACGCACGGTCACCCGAGGCGATGTCCCCTCACGCCGTCAGCCACGACCTCAGGCGCTCCTCCGTCTCGGGGATGAGGGAGACCCGCACCCGTTCGTCCACCTTGTGGGCGAGAAGCGGGTTGCCCGGGCTGTAGTTCACCGCGGGTACCCCGAGGGCGCTGAAGCGGGCCACGTCCGTCCAGCCGAACTTGGGGCGGGCCTCGCCGCCGACGGCCTTCATGAAGGCCTGTGCGACGGGGTGAGTGAGGCCGGGGCGGGCGCCGCCGGTGTGGTCGTCGACGACGAACTCGTCGACGCCGCAGTCCGCGAAGTACTCGCGGACGAAGGCCTCCGCCTCCTCCTCGCTGCGGTCGGGCGCGTAGCGGAAGTTGACGACGAGGGTGCAGGCGTCGGGGATGACGTTGGTGGCGACTCCGCCCTCGACGCGTACGGCGTTGAGGCCCTCGTGGAACTCCAGGCCGTCCACGACGGGCCTGCGCGGCTCGTAGGCGGCGAGCCTGGCGAGCGCCGGGGCGGCGGCGTGGATGGCGTTGGAGCCCATCCACGCGCGCGCGGAGTGCGCCCGCTCCCCCGTGAACTTGAGGAACATCCTGAGCGTGCCCTGGCAGCCGCCCTCGACCTGGCCGTCCGTCGGCTCCAGCAGGACGGCGAAGTCGCCCTGCAGCCAGTCGGGGTGGGCCTCGGCCACATGCTTCAGGCCGTTGAGGTGTGCGGCGACCTCTTCGTTGTCGTAGAAGACGAAGGTGAGGTCGCGGTTCGGGGCCGGGACGGTCGCCGCGATGCGCAGTTGCACCGCGACCCCCGACTTCATGTCACAGGTGCCGCAGCCCCACAGGTAGCCCTCGTCGTCGAGCCGGGAGGGGACGTTGTCCGCGATCGGGACGGTGTCGATGTGGCCGGCGAGAATGACGCGTTCCGAGCGGCCGAGGTGGGTGCGGGCGACGACGTTGTTGCCGTACCGGTCGACCGTGAGGTGCGGCAGAGCGCGCAACGCGGTCTCGATCGCGTCCGCGAGGGGCTTCTCGGTGCCGCTCTCGGAAGGGAAGTCGACAAGCCGCGCGGTGAGCCGCGCGCCGTCCAGCGTCAGGTCAAGTGGGGTGTCGGCCATGCTGTCGACCCTAACTCCCCCGGGGTTGCCCCCGACTTTCCCCACCCGGCGCAGCGGGCACAGTACTCTCCAGTATCTTGTGGCGATGCCAGACCAGTCCCGCCCCAAGCGTCGTGGCCGCCTCTTCCGTTCCCTGGCGGCCCTGGTCGTCCTGTGCGCCGTCGCCGGTTACCTCGTGGTGCAGTACGTCACCGGAGGCGCGGGCACGCCGGGGTGCAAGGTCGTCTCGGGCAAGGACGACGGCGCCACCTACGAGTTCACGCCCGAGCAGGCGGTGAACGCGGCGACGATCGCGGCCGTCGGCACCGGGCGCGGGATGCCCGAGCGGGCCGTCACGATCGCTCTCGCCACCGCCCTCCAGGAGTCGGCGCTGCGCAACATCGACCACGGCGACCGGGATTCGCTCGGCCTGTTCCAGCAGCGGCCCTCGCAGGGCTGGGGCACGCCGAAGGAGATCCTCGACCCGACGTACTCGGCGAACATCTTCTACGAGCACCTCGCCAAGGTGGCGGACTACACGGAGCTGCCGCTGACCGTCGCCGCGCAGAAGGTGCAGCGCAGCGGCTATCCGACGGCGTACGCCAAGCACGAACCGGACGCCATGCTGCTCGCCGCCGCCCTCACCGGGCAGTCGGCCGCCACGCTGACCTGCGAGGGCCGTCAGACGGCCGCCCGGGCCACGGGCGCGGACGCGGTACGCAGCGCGCTGGTACGGGACTTCGGGCGGGACGTGCTGGAGACCGCCTCGGCCGAGGTGGGCGCGGAGTCGACGCCCACGCCCACGCCCACTTCGACGCCGTCGGCGAGCGGGAGCGGCGGGCGGACCGTCACGCTGCCCGTGACCGCCGACACGGACTCCGGCTCCGGCCGCGACCTCGGGGAGCGCGGCTGGCAGCTGGCGCACTGGGCCGTGGCCAACGCCTCCGCGCTGCGCATCGAACGGGTCTCGTACGCCGGCCGGCAGTGGACGGCCGGGAACACGGACAGCCAGTGGCGGCCGGGCGGGACGGCGGGCGCCGGGAGCGCGGACCGAGAAGGCACGGCCCCGGAGACGGACGCGGTCCGCATCGTCACTGCGCAGTAGTACGGGGGATCCCCCGGAAGGGTTACGTCGACCGGGTTCCGGCGGGGGTGTGCGCGGGGTTCCGCCGGGCCGCCCCGCTGTCCCCCGTCGGCCGCCGAAACCCTTGAGAACAAAGGGCTGTGCGGAGTCGGCACTCTTTCGAGCCGGGCGCTTTTTGCCCGTTTTTATCCAGAAACGATTATGCGACGCATTGCCAACTCTTTACATTGGCCCGCCGCAACCTTCCCGGGCTTCGAGCGGTAGTCACGGCGTCAGAGATCGTTTCCTCCCGTCAAAGGAGCAACATGTCCCTCCCCCTGACCCGACGGATCGCCCGTGCCGCGCTGCTCGTCGCTGCGGGAGCGGCTGCCGGGGTCGGTGCGGCCGGCTCCGCCAGCGCGGCCCCCGAGCTGCCGGCCGCCCCGAACCTCGGTGGGCTGACCGCCCTGGACGGGGCGGGCGTCGGCAACGCGGTCGACGGCGCGGCTCAGAACCTGACCGGCACCGCGGGTGAGACCGGCGGCAAGGCCGTGCCGGCCGCGGGCAAGACCGGTGGCAAGGCCGTGAAGAAGGCGGCTCCGGCCGCGCAGAAGACCGCGGGTGACGCCGCGGGCTCCGCCGGGAGCCTCCTCGGTGACACGGCCTCCACGGCGACCAAGGGCGGGCTGCCCACGGACTCCCTGACCAAGGGTGGGCTGCCGGGTGCGGACCAGCTGCCGGTGAAGAGCCTGCCGATCGGCTGAGCGCCGGGCTCGAACCGACGACGGGGTCCAGGGTGTTTCCCTGGACCCCGTCGCCATGTGCGGCCTACGCCGGCGGGCTCCCCGCGTGTTCCGGAGCCCCCGGCGTCGTGGGCTGTGCCCACCCGTGCCGCCCTGCGGAACGACTGCCCACAGCCAGGGCACGGCGGCTACTTCGCGAGCCTCGTCACCGCCGCTCGGACCCGCTCGTCCGTCGCCGTGAGGGCCACGCGTACGTACTGCTCGCCCGCCTCGCCGTAGAAGTCGCCGGGGGCGACGAGGATGCCCAGGTCGGCGAGGTGGGAGACGGTGTTCCAGCAGGACTCGTCGCGGGTGGCCCAGAGGTAGAGGCTGGCCTCGCTGTGCTCGATGCGGAAGCCGTGGGACAGCAGGGCCTCGCGGAGCAGGGCACGGCGGGCGGTGTAGCGCTCGCGCTGTTCGTGGACGTGGGTGTCGTCGCCGAGGGCCGCCACGACCGCCGCCTGGGTGGGCGCGGAGGTCATCATGCCGCCGTGCTTGCGGATCTCCAGGAGCGGGGCGAGGACGGCCGGGTCGCCGGCGAGGAACGCGGCGCGGTACCCGGCCAGGTTGGACCGCTTGGAGAGGGAGTGGACGGCGACGATCCCGTCGTAGGAACCGCCGTTCACGTCCGGGTGCAGGACGGAGACCGGGTCGGCCTCCCAGCCCAGCTCCAGGTAGCACTCGTCGGAGAAGAGCAGCACGCCGTGCTCGCGGGCCCAGGCGACGATCCGGGTCAGCTCGGCCTGGGAGAGGACCTGGCCGGTGGGGTTGGACGGCGAGTTCAGCCAGAGGAGCTTGAGGCCGGCCGGGTCCAGGGCGGTCGGGTCGTCGAAGACCTCGTACTCGGCCCGGGCCAGCCGCGCGCCGACCTCGTACGTCGGGTAGGCGAGCCGCGGGTACGCGACCCGGTCGCCGGGGCCGAGGCCCAGCTGGGTGGGGAGCCAGGCGACGAGTTCCTTGGAGCCGACGATCGGCAGGACGTGCCGGTGGGTGACCTCGCGGGCGCCCAGCCGGCGCTCCAGCCAGCCCGTGATCGCGTCGCGCAGCTCGGGGGTGCCCCACACGGTCGGGTAGCCGGGCGAGTCCGCCGCGCCGATCAGCGCTTTCTGGACCAGTTCGGGGACCGGGTCGACCGGGGTGCCGACGGACAGGTCGACGATGCCGTCCGGATGCGCGGCGGCCGTCGCCTTGTACGGCGTCAGCTTGTCCCAGGGGAAGGTGGGGAGACGGTCGGAGACTGCGGACACGGCTTCGAGCTCACTTTCTGGTACGGCACGGCCTGCGACGGCACCGGCCCTCGTACGGCAAACGCCTCGGCCCCGCACGGCGACCGAGGACGATCGGGCCGTACGGGACCGAGGCGGCACGAGTGACGCGGGCCGCTCTCAGCCGTTCTGCGGCGGCAGGGCGGCGATGAAGGGGTGGTCCCGCTCGATCAGGCCCAGCTTGCTGGCACCGCCTGGGGAGCCGAGCTCGTCGAAGAACTCGACGTTCGCCTTGTAGTAGTCCTTCCACTCCTCCGGAGTGTCGTCCTCGTAGAAGATCGCCTCGACCGGGCAGACCGGCTCACAGGCACCACAGTCGACGCATTCGTCCGGGTGGATGTACAAGGACCGCTGGCCCTCGTAGATGCAGTCGACCGGGCACTCCTCGATGCACGCCTTGTCCTTGACGTCGACACAAGGCTGCGCGATGACGTAGGTCACGCTGTCGTTCCTCCTCGATAGGGCGCTGGCGGGCCTCCGTAGGCTCCCGCCGCCTGGCGCGCGGGAGCGCGGCGTCGTCGATGCCCACCTCTAGTATCTCCGTTCCTGGGCATGATCCGAACAGGAGGGGTGGACCTACCTGTGGAAATCTCCGCGAGCGGACGCCTCGTGGTCCGCATCACCGCTGCTGACGTGGGTAAACGGGTGTCCGTACGGCGCCTGGGCGAACCTGGCGTCACGGGCGAGAAGTTCACCGACACGGTGGGTGTTCTCACATCATGGGACAGCGGTGTGCTGGTGATCACACGACGGGACGGCGAGAGTGTCCGCATTCCGGAATCCTCGCTGGTCGCGGGCAAGGTCGTACCGGCCGCCCCGGCCCGTCGGCGCGGTCCCGCGGCCTCGTACGAGGAACTCGCGCACATCGCCTCCCGGGCCTGGCGGCCGGTGGAGAGCGAGCGGCTCGGCGAGTGGGAGCTGCGGGCCGCCGCCGGGTTCACCCGGCGCGCCAACTCGGTGCTGCCGCTCGGTGACCCGGGCCTGCCTCTCGACGAGGCCCTGACCGCCGTACGAGGCTGGTACGGGGACCGCGGTCTGCCCGCCTACGTCCAGACCGCGACCGGCGCCGCGGGCACGCAGGAGCCGCTGTGCGCGGAGCTGGAGCGGCGGGGCTGGACGCGGGAGGTGACCGCCGAGCTGTGGACCGGGGCGCTCGCACCGCTCGCCGACCGGGCCGGGGGCCCGCCGGTGACGCTGTCCCGGGAGGCGGACCGGGCGTGGCTCGCGCGGTATCAGCGCAAGGGGGTGAGCGAGGTGGCCCTGAAGGTGCTGGGCAGCGGGCCCTCGGTGTGGTTCGCGACCGTGGCCTCGGAGAGTGCGGAGGCCGGTGGTGCGCCCGCCGCCATCGGGCGGTGTGTCGTGGACGGGCGGTGGGCCGGGTTCGCCGCCGTCGAGGTGGACCCGGCGCTGCGGCGACGGGGGCTGGCCTCCGCCGTGATGACCGCGCTCGCCCACCGGGCCCTGGAGGAGGGCGCCTCGGCGGCGTGGCTCCAGGTCGAGTCGGACAATGCGGGTGCGCGGGCGATGTACGCCCGGACGGGTTTCGCGGCGCACCACGCGTACCACCACTACCGCGCGCCCGGAAGTGCCGGCACCGACCGGTAGGGATCGCCGTGAAAGGGCACGAGCCAGCTATGCGTCCCCCCTATCCACCGCCCCCCGAACGCTCCGCCGAACTGCGTCACCGGTTCGCCCAGGAGGCCCGTGCCGAACGGCCCGACCTGTCCACGCTGTGCCTCCTGGTGGGCGCGGAGGCGGACGGGACGCTGGACGAGGCGGGCCTGGACGCCGCGCAGATCGAACTGGACCGGCTGGCCGGACAGCTGCCGTTCCGGCCGGGCGGGCCGCGTTCCTGGGCGGTGTCGATGCGCGAGCTGCTCGGGGACCGGTGCGGTTTCCGGGGCGTCCCCGCGGACTATCAGCGGCTTGAGTCCTCGCTGCTGCACGAGGTGCTGCGACGGCGGCGTGGGCTGCCGATCCTGTTGTCGGTGGTGTGGATGGAGGTCGCCCGGCGGGCCGGGGCGCCGGTGTACGGGGTCGCGCTGCCGGGGCACTTCGTGGTCGGGTTCGGGCCGCCGGAGGACCAGGTGCTGGCTGATCCGTTCGACGGGGGACGGGTGTTGAGCGGGGGCGACGCGGAGGTGCTGGTGGCGGGGGCGACGGGGGCGAAGCTGGATCCGTCGATGCTGGGTCCCGCGGAGCCGCTGGAGGTGGTGCTGCGGATCCTCAACAACGCGCGGGCGTGGGCCGCCGCCCGGCCGGAGCGGTCGGATGTGGCGATGTGGGCGGTGGAGTTGTCGCTGCTGCTGCCGTCGCATTCCGCGCGGTTGCGGTACGAGCGGGCGCAGTTGTTGGTGCAGCGGGGGGAGTTCGTGGCCGGGGCCGCCGAGTTGGAGGCGTACGCGGAGGTGGTGAGGGCGGTGGACGAGGCGGCTGCGGGACGGGTTCGGGGGCAGGCCCATGCCGCGCGGGCGATGCTCAACTGACGGTCGCGGGGCGGCTGCGGGCTCGTCGTGGCCGGTCGCGCCCACCCGGCGGAGCCGCACCTGTCACAGCCCCGCGCCCCTGGGTGGGCCGCCTTCTGCGGCGTTCTACAGCCAGCCCTTCTCCCTGGCGATCCGCACCGCCTCCGCTCTGTTCCTCACCGCCAACTTCTGGATCGCCGTGGACAGGTAATTGCGGACCGTGCCCTGGGACAGGTGGAGGGCCGCCGCCAACTCCGCGTTCGTGGAGCCGTCCGCCGCCGCGCGCAGCACCTCGCGCTCCCGGTCCGTCAGGGGGTTGGCGCCCTCCGCCAGGGCGGCTGCCGCCAGGGTGGGGTCGATGACGCGCTCGCCGGCCAGTACCTTGCGGACGGCTTCGGCGAGTTGGGCGGCGGGGGCGTCCTTGACCAGGAAGGCGTCGGCGCCGGCCTCCATCGCGCTGCGGAGGTAGCCGGGGCGGCCGAAGGTGGTGAGGACGACCAGCCTCAGGGACGGAAACTCCGCGTGGAGTTGTGCCGCCGCCTCGATGCCGGTGGCGCCCGGCATCTCGATGTCGAGGAGGGCCACGTCGATGTCGTGCTCGCGGGCGGCCCGCAGGACCTCGTCACCGCGGGCGACCTGGACGACCACCTCGATGTCGTCCTCCAGGCCGAGGAGGGCGGCGAGGGCCTCGCGGACCATCGACTGGTCCTCGGCGAGCAGGACCTTGATCGTGGGGCTCGTCATGGGGCGGATCCTATGTCCGCGGTGTCGGCGGCGGGCACGCGGGCGACCAGCCGGAATCCGTGCCGGGTGCCGCCCGCCTCCAGCAGACCGCCGGCCTTCGTCAGGCGTTCGGTGAGGCCGGTGAGGCCGTTGCCGGGGCAGCCGCCCGGGCCGCCGGAGCCGTCGTCCTCGACGGTGAGTTCGAGGACCGGGCCGTCGAGGGTCTGGCGGCGGACGAGCTCCACCGTGCAGCGCCGGGCGCCGCTGTGCCGTACGACATTGGTGATCGCCTCGCGCAGCGCCCAGGCCAGCGCCGACTCGCTCTCCTCGGGGATGCCGGCCAGGTCGGGTTCGGCGGGGAGGTCCGCGGTGACCGCGGCGGCCGTCAACGCGACCTGGGCGCCCGCGAGTTCGGCGGCCAGGCGCGGGCGCCGGTAGCCGGTGACCGCCTCCCGGACGTCGACCATGGCCTGGCGGCTGACCTGTTCGATGTCGGCGACCTGCTGGGCCGCCCGGTCCGGGTGGTCGGGGAGCATACGGCCCGCCAGCTCGCTCTTGAGCGTGATCACGGAGAGGGAGTGGCCGAGCAGGTCGTGCAGGTCGCGGGCGAGGCGCAGGCGTTCCTCGTTGGCGGCGAGCTGGGCGACGGTGGCGCGGGCCTCCCGCAGGGCGATGGTCGTCCGGACGAGTTCGCGGACGCCGGTCATGGCGAAGCCGCCCAGCAGGGCCGGGATCAGCAGTCCGGCCAGGAAGGACCTGCCGCCCGGCACGGAGAGGGCGAGCCCGGTCATCAGCGCGGACGTGGCGGGGACGGTCCAGCGGGCCATGCGCAGGGGCAGGGCCGCGCCGGACGCGATGGAGACGTAGACGAAGAGGACCAGCCACTCGCGGCCCAGGGAGAGGGCCAGGACCGTGGACTGGGCGGCGAGGACCCCGAGCGAGCCGAGGACCATGCTGTTGCGCTCGCCGCGGCCGGTGCGGAAGACGAGGAACATGTACCAGACGACGAAGGCGAACAGGCCGGTCCAGCCGAGGACCCGGACGCCCGCGCTGTGTCCGCCGTGCAGCAGGTCGTTGACCGGCGCGCTCAGATAGACCAGCCAGATGCCGGTCCACAGGGACTTGACGGCCCGTTGTCTGCGGTTCTCCGGGCGCTTCCCGATGCCGACGCCGCTCACGCCTGAAGGGTGTCCTTCCGGTACAGCCAGGCTGCGCCGCCGGTGAACAGGGCGAAGAAGACGGCGAGGACGGCGATGTCCCTGGCATGGGGGGCCTGGCTCTGCTCGATCGCCTGTCCCAGGGCAGCGTACGCGTGCGTGGGCACCCACTCGGCGATGTCCTGCAGCCAGGTCGGGAAGGTCGTCGTGGGCATCCACAGGCCGCCGAGGATCGACAGCCCGAAGTAGGTGATCATGGTGATCGGACGGACCGCGTCCCCGCTCGCCAGGTAGCCGATGGCGACACCGAGGGCGGCGAAGACGAGGCTGCCGGCCCAGATCGCGCCGGTCAGGGCGAGCCACTGCCAGGCGTCCAGGCGTACGCCCTTGACGGCGGCGGCGACGGCGAAGACCACGACGATGGACGGCAGGCTGACGACGGCGGCGCTGGCGGTCTTCGCCAGGACGTAGCCGCGGCCCGGCAGGGCGGTCAGCCTCAACTGCCGTACCCATCCGGACTCCCGCTCCTTCGCGATCCGCTCGCTGTTGCCCATCAGGACCGCGGTGAGGGCGCCGAAGGAGGCCATGGAGACCATCATGTAGGTCGGCAGGGTCAGACCGGTGCCGTCGACCTTCGTCGCGCTGTCGGCGCTGCCCGCGATGAGCAGGAACAGGACCGACGGGTAGATCACGGAGAAGAACAGGAACTTGCGGTTGCGCAGGGCGCGGCTGAGTTCCAGCTTGATCAGGCCGTTCACTTCGACTTCGCCTCCTCGGCGGCGGTGATGGCGACGAAGGCCTGCTCCAGACCGAGCCCCGCGACTTCGAGGTTGCGGGGGTACAGGCCGAGGCCGTAGAGGGCGTGCACGGTCGCGTCGGCGTCGGAGGACTGGATGCGGACCGTGCGGCCCGAGCCCGCGGCGGAGCCGCTGTGGGCCAGCGTGATCGAGGTGAGGAAGGGCAGGGCGCGCAGCGACGCCTCGTCGATCTCGCCCTCCAGGTCGAAGGCGACCCGGCGGGCGCCCGCCTTGGCCTTGATCTCCGCCGCGGTGCCGTCGGCCAGCAGCCGGCCCCGGTGCAGGACGAGCACGCGGTCGGCGATGGCGTCGGCCTCTTCGAGGTAGTGGGTGGCGAAGAGGACCGTGCGGCCCTGGTCGGCCTGCTCGCGCATGGTGGCCCAGAAGGCCTGGCGGGTGGTGACGTCCATGCCGGTGGTGGGCTCGTCCAGGACGATCAGGTCGCTGTCGCCGGCCGTGGCGAGCGCGAAGCGGACGCGCTGGGCCTGGCCGCCGGAGAGCTTGTCTACCCTGCGGTCGGCGAACTGGGTGATCCCGGCGCGGGCCAGCACCTCGGAGGGACGGTAGGGCCTCGGGTGCAGGTCACAGGCGAGCCGGACCAGTTCGGCGACCGTCACCTCGTCCATCAGCCCGCCGCTCTGGAGCATCGCGCCCACCCGCCCGGCGACGATGGCCTCCCGGGGGCCGGCACCGAAGACCCGGACCGTGCCGCTGTCGGGCCGCTTGAGGCCGAGGAGCAGGTCGAGGGTGGTGGACTTGCCGGCGCCGTTGGGCCCCAGGAGCGCGACGGTCTCCCCCGGCCGCAGGGTCAGGGTCAGGCCGTCCACGGCCCGGACGGCGCCGAATGCCTTGCTCACCTGGTCGAACGCGACCACCGAGGCTGTCGTTGTCATACGGCCATGGTGGCTTCGGGGGTGCGGGCGCGGGCAGTGTCGGGCGTCCGGAGTGCCGCATGACAGATGTCATGTCGTGCGGCACTCCGTGCGGATCAGCTCGGGGTGGTGTCGATGACCTGGGTGCGCTCCGCCGCCTTGGCACGCAGCGCCTTGCCCAGCGCGGAGGCCACGTCCTGCGGCAGGACGTCGCGCTTCCCGCTCGCGCCGTCGATCTGCACGCCGTCGAAGGTGGCGCCGTACGCCTCCTGGAGCGCCTTGAGGTCGTACGTCTCGACGAGCTTGCCGTCGACGGCCTTGAAGCCGAGGATCTTCGGCAGGGACAGCGAGCCGAACTGGATGCTGTGCGCCGCGTCCGTCTGGATGGTGACCAGGCCGGACATCGCGGGTGTCGCGAACTCCTTCATCATCCGGTCGACCTCGGCGTTCGAGACCGTCGGCTCCTTGGTGGTGGTCGGGAGGGTCACCGCGGCGGCCGTGCCGGTCTCCACCTGCGTGCGGTAGGCCGCCTCGACCTGCTCGGTCGACCGGGCGACGTCGATGCCCTTGCCGGCCTTGCCGTACACGGCGACGGCCTTGCCGGACCTGAACTCGATCGTGCCGTCGGTCGCCGAGCCGGCACCTCCGGCGCTGTCCTCCAGTTCGGCCCGCAGCTTCTCCTCGTCGACCGGCATGACCGGGTCGACGACCCGGTGGTTGCCGAACAGCGAGCCGATCACGGAGACCGGGTTGTAGTCGCTGTGCGCGGCCCCGCTGACGGTGGCCGCCATGTCGAACTGGAGCCCGGCCTGTTCCGGCTTGAGCGTGACGCTCTTGCCGTCGACGGTGAGCTTGAGGTCCTTGTTCACCCGGCCGTCGAAGGCCTTGTTGAGCTTTTCGACGGCGTCGTCCCGGGTGCCGCCGCCGATGTCGACGCCGAGCACGGTGGTGCCCTTGGGCACGTCGGAGCTGTTCATCAGCAGCCCGGCGCCGTAGGCACCGCCGCCGGCGAGGACCACGAGGACGCCGAGGAGCGCCAGCTTGCTGCGCCCCTTCTTCTTGGGCTTCTTGGCCGCGGCGGACGCCGTCTGCTTGCCGGAATCGGGCTTCGGGGTCGCGTGCGGTGCCGGGGTGTCGGTCTGCCCGCCCGGGGGGAAGGTGCCGCCCCGGTCCGACGGCACCACGGGGATGCCGCTGGTGACGGTGTGGCCGGAGACGTTGTCCGGGGCGGGGACGCCGTAGCCGGGGGTGCCGGGTTCGGGGGCCGGCTTCTGCGGGGTGAGGATCGCGGTGTCGTCGCTCAGACCGCCACCGGGGCCGGTGGGACCGCCGGTGGGGCCGCCGAGCGCCGGGGCACCGCCCGGGCCGGTGGGCCCGCCGAAGCCCTGGGGCGCGCCGGGGCCACCGGGACCGTTCGGACCGTTGAAGTCGTAGGAGCCGCCGAGGGTGTCGGCGAGGCCGGAGCCGGGGGGCAGCGCCATCGGTCCGTCGCCGGTGACCGTGCCGCCGGCCGGGCCCGCGGGACCGCCGGCGCCGTTCGGGCCGTCGAAGCCGTCGGGGGCGTTCGGGGCACCGCCGTAGGGGCTCTGTCCCTGGGGGCCGCTCTGGCCGCCGTAGGGGGTCAGTTCACGGTCGTAGCCGCTCAGCGGGCTCTGGCCGTTCGGAGCGCCACCGTTCTGGGCGCCGCCGGGGCCGCCGTTCTGCGGGTTGCCCTGGCCGTTGCCGCTCTCCGCGAAGTACGGGAGGTTGTCGCGGCCCTGGCCGGGGCGGGCGCCGCCGGGCGGCGGGCCGCCGGGGGCCAACGCCTCGGTCACGTCGAAGGAGCCGGTGCCGCCGCCGTGCCCGGGGGCGACGGGGCCGCCGGTGGCACCGCCGGGGAGTCCGGCACCGTTCGTGCCGCCCGGGCGGGAGCCGCCCGGCGCACTCATGGAACCGACCACACCACCGGGTCGGGCACCAGCGGGACGCGCACCGCCCGGGGCACCGGTACCGGTGGGCGGGCCACCCGAACCGGCGGCCATACCGGCCCCGTTGGTGGCGGGACCGCCCGGACCGCCCTTGGCGGGGCCGGACTTGCGGGGGGCGAACCAGTCGCTCGTCTTCTCCCCCGCAGGCGGGGGGCCGCCGGGATCGGCGGGAGGTTCGGGGGTGCGCACGGGCAGGGCGGCGTCCGGCGGCGTCGCCTCGGCGGCCGGACCGCCGTCGGCGGGCTCGGCCTCGGTGACGCGCTCACGCATGACGACCGGCGGAATGGGCCTCGATCCGGGGATGTTGATCCGGATCCGGGTCGTCAGCGTGGTCTCGGTCTTGCGTTCCTCCGGCTGCGCGGCCGAGCGGTCCGCGTCCGGACCGCCGTCGGACACCTGGGGCGTCCCGTACGGCGGTGTGCCCGAAGGGTAGGCGGCTCCGCCGCGCCCGTTGGGCCCGGAGGACGGACTGTCAGTTTCACGACTCAAGGCAGGTTCTCCCGGTTGGCTCCGCCGCCCGCGTTACGACCTCTCTCGGGCGGCTCGGCGGCGCGCACCACCATACTGGCCACTTCTGGCGTGTATCCCACGACCGCTGGGGAAACCATCACCGGACTCCCACGGACTCCGTACCGCGAAGTGGTACGTCACTTGCCAAGTCGGACGGCGGCGCCGTCCGGTTGCCGCCCCTGAGCAAGGGTGGCGCAGATCACAGCAACTGCCATACCGCCGAGCAGGAAGAGATACGAGCCGCTTCCCGCGGCGAAGACGAAGTCGCCTTCCGGGCGGCTGGCGGTGAGCAGGATGACCGCGAGCGCCCAGCCCCCGGCGGGCGCGACGGCCCCGGCCCTGCTGCCGACGGCTCTCGCACCGCCGAGACAGAGCCCGGCCTCACCCGCCAACGCCAGCAGCAGCCCGCCCGGGAACCAGCCCGACTGCACCAGCGATCCGGCCACCCCGACCAGCGCGCCGAGCACGAAGAGCCCGAGGCAGGCGGCGGCCCGCCCGGCCGAGGGCCGTTGCAGGGGCTGGGCCAGTGCGGATGTCGTCCGGTCGCTCATCGCGCCTCCTCGATCCCGGCGAAGAGATCCGTCTCTCGCGTACCAGTGTGCTCTCCGCGCACCAACTCGTAGTACTCGTTGGCGAAGAGAGGCTGTGCGAGTTCGTTGGAGAGGACGAAGTACGGCTCGGCGACCGTGATCTGGGTGGCGTGCGCCCGCATCGCGGCGGCCTTGGCGGCGACGTACGCGGTGCCGTCGATCTCGGTGGTGATGTGCGTCTCGTCGACCACACCCGGTACGTCGTCGACGGCCGCCGACCCGGTGAAGGGGAGGCCGGGCAGCTCGCGCCCGAGGCGCGCGAAGGCGTCCTCGGCGACGGAGCGCGGGACGCGGTTCCAGTAGACCTTGGGGATGTCGATGCCCGCCTCAACGGCCAGCTCGACCGCGCGGGTGGCGACGCGGTGGGCCTGGATGTGGTCGGGGTGGCCGTAGCCGCCGTTCTCGTCGTAGGTGACGAGGACCTGCGGGCGGATCTCGCGGATCACCTCGACGAGATGTCCGGCCGCCTCGTCGACGTCGGCCTGCCAGAAGCAGGTGGGGTCGTCGTTGTCGGCGAGGCCCATCATCCCGGAGTCGGTGTAGCGGCCCGCGCCACCGAGCTGCCGGAAGTCCTCGACGCCCAGCTCACGCAGGGCGGCCGTGAGCTCGCGCAGCCGGTACTCGCCGAGGGCGGCGCCGGTCAGATGCCCGAGCTCGGGCGGGATGACCTCGCCGCGCTCGCCGAGCGTGCAGGTGACCAGGGTCACCCGGGCACCCTCGGCGGCGTACCGGGCCATGGTCGCGCCGTTGTTGATCGACTCGTCGTCCGGGTGCGCGTGCACCAGGAGGAGACGCCGGTCGGGCAGTTCCGTCATGGCCTCAGCCTACGAGGCCACGACGGTGCTTCCGCGCAGGGGCGGAGGCGGGAAAGGTAGTGGGAACGAGAGCGGGAACAGGATCACGCACGACCACGGGAACGGCAGCGCCGGCCGGCAGCGGGCACCGGAGCGGGTCAGAACTTGATGCTGCCGATCATGCCCGCGATGTTGGTGGTCACCTCACTGATCGTCGGCGCGATGGTCGACGAAGCCAGGTAGAAGCCGAGCAGGACGCACACGACCGCGTGCCCGCCCTTCAGCCCTGATTTCTTGACCAGAAGGAAGACGACGATCGCCAGCAGCACCACGGCCGAAATCGAGAGCGCCACGGCGGCTCACCTCCAAAGAACCCAGGGACGTGGGGGGTCGGACGGGAACGGAACAATGGGGGCAGATAAATCCATACAGCAGCCAGCAGGTTGATACCCACTATGCGCTAGTGATCATAACTATCCGTACGTGCGCATCGGTCGGCGCACGGCCGCACAAGGGCCGCACAAGGGGGCGCATGGCCAATATGGTCGGAGCATGACGACCGAGCCTGACTCCTTTCCCCGTCGGCACGCCCGTACCCAGCGGTTCACCCTCGGCGCGCCGCGCGCGTTCACCGTGGCGCCCGACGGTTCGCGTGTCGCTTTCCTGCGTTCGGGCTCCGGCACGGACCGGGCCAACTCGCTGTGGGTGCTGGATCTCCCGGCCGGCGAGGAGCGGGTGGCGGCCGATCCGCGGGCCCTGCTGGGCGGCGCCGAGGAGCGTCTGTCGCCCGAGGAGCGGGCGCGCCGCGAGCGCAGTCGCGAGGGCGGCGCCGGTGTGATCGGCTACGCCACCGACTCCGCCGTCGAGTTGGCCTCTTTCGCCTTGTCAGGGCGGCTTTTCACGGCGGAGCTCAGGGCCGGCACGGCACGTGAACTGCCCGTCCCCGGGCCGGTGATCGACCCGCGCCCCTCCCCCGACGGACGGCATGTCGCCTACGTCTCGAAGGGTGCCCTGCGGGTGACGGGCGCCGGGGGCGAGGGCGACCGGGCGCTGGCGGAACGCGAGTCCGAGCAGGTCACCTACGGTCTGGCGGAGTTCGTCGCGGCGGAGGAGATGGGCCGTTCGCGGGGCTTCTGGTGGTCGCCGGAGTCGGACCGGCTGCTGGTGGCGCGGGTGGACGACACGCCGGTGCGGCGGTGGTGGATCGCGGATCCGGCCCATCCGGAGCGGGCGCCGCACCCGGTGGCGTACCCGGCGGCGGGCACCGACAACGCGGACGTCCGGCTGTTCGTGATCGGGCTGGACGGGGTGCGCACGGAGGTCGTCTGGGACTGGGCACGCTATCCGTATCTGGCGCATGTGCACTGGTCAGCGGCGGGTGCGCCGCTGCTGCTCGTACAGGCGCGCGACCAGCGGAGTCAGCTGTATCTGGCGGTGGATCCGGAGACGGGCGGGACCCGTATGGTGCACGCGGACGAAGATCCAGTTTGGCTTGATCTTTTCCCCGGGGTGCCCGCGTGGAGCCCCTCCGGACAGCTGGTGCGCATCGCCGACGAAGGGGGCGCACGGGTGCTCGCGGTCGGTGAACGGCCGCTGACGGGTGCCCAGTTGCAGGTACGGGCGGTCCTGGACGTCTCCGCCGACGATGTGTTGGTCTCGGCGTCGGCGGGCGAGGGCGCCGCGTCCCCGGAGATCGGCGAGGTACACGTCTACCGGGTGAACGAACTCGGCCTGGAGCGTGTCTCGCAGGAGCCGGGCGTGCACTCCGCGGTGCGCGCCGGGGGCGTGACCGTGCTGGTGTCCGCGACGCTCGACCGGCCGGGCGCCCGGGCACAGGTGCTGCACGAGGGGAAGCCGACGGCGACTGTCACCACGTACGCCGAAGATCCGGGTATGTCCCCGCGCGTGACCCTCACCCAGGGGGGCGCACGGCGAATCCCGTGCGCCGTGCTTATGCCTACGGCCTACCACGGCGACACTCCCCTGCCCGTGCTCCTGGATCCCTACGGCGGTCCGCACGGCCAGCGGGTGGTCGCCGCACACAACCCGCACCTGACCTCGCAGTGGTTCGCCGACCAGGGCTTCGCGGTGGTCGTCGCGGACGGCAGGGGCACCCCGGGCCGCTCCCCCGCCTGGGAGAAGGCGGTGCGGGACGATCTCGCGGAGGTGGTCCTGGAGGACCAGGTCGACGCGCTCCAGGCGCTCGCCGCCGACTTCCCCCTCGACCTCGGCCGGGTCGCCATCCGGGGCTGGTCCTTCGGCGGCTATCTGGCCGCGCTCGCGGTGCTGCGCCGCCCGGACGTCTTCCACGCGGCCGTGGTCGGCGCCCCGGTGACGGACCTGCGGCTCTACGACACCCACTATCAGGAGCGCTACCTCGGGCACCCGGGCGAGCGGCCCGAGGTGTACCGGCGCAACTCCCTGCTGGACGACACGGGTCTGGTCGACGCGGTGGAACCGCACCGCCCGATGATGATCATCCACGGCCTGGCCGACGACAACGTGGTGGTCGCCCACTCCCTGCGGCTGTCCTCGGCCCTCCTGGCCGCCGGCCGCCCGCACGAGGTGCTCCCGCTGTCCGGGGTGACGCACATGACCCCGCAGGAGACGGTCGCCGAGAACCTGCTGCGGCTCCAACTGGACTTCCTCCGCCGCGCTCTTGGACTGGGCTGAGCCCCAACTCCCCACAGAGCACCGCAACCAACGATTGAGGAACCACGACGAAGCGCCAACCAGGTCCGCGAGAGCGGCGCCGGCTTAGGCGCAAAAGGCAGCAACGGGCCGGAGCGACATGGCGCGCTCCGGCCCGTTCACGGCACCCGCACGGCCGTACGTCGTTCAGACTGACGCGTCCGTATATCGAGATCGGGTCGGCCGGGTTGCCTGCTTGTTAACGCGGTTCACCCGCGTTTGCCCTGTTATGCCGCGCCCTCTGGGTGATCGTCCACCGGCACCACCTGCTTCTCCTCCGCGAAGTGGCAGGCCGAGTCGTGGGACGCCGGGCCGGAGGCGAGGCGGAACTCGGCGGGCACCGCGAGTGCCGGTACCTCCAGTGCGCAGCGCTCCCGCGCCTTCCAGCAGCGGGTGCGGAAGCGGCACCCGGAGGGGATGTTCGTCGGCGACGGCACGTCTCCCGCCAGGATGATCCGCTCCCGGTGTTCGCGGGCCTCGGGGTCGGGCACGGGCACCGCGGACAGCAGCGCCTGGGTGTAGGGGTGGGTGGGATGGTCGTAGATCTCGGCGTCGCTGCCGATCTCGACGATCCGGCCCAGGTACATCACCCCGACCCGGTCGGAGATGTGCCGGACGATCGACAGGTCGTGCGCGATGAAGACGTAGCTGAGGTCGAACTCGTCCTGGAGGCTCGCCATCAGGTTGATGACCTGCGCCTGCACCGACACGTCCAGCGCCGAGACCGGTTCGTCGGCGACGATGATCTCGGGGCGCAGCGCCAGCCCCCGGGCGATGCCGATGCGTTGGCGCTGGCCGCCGGAGAACTGGTGGGGGTAGCGGTTGATGTACTCGGGGTTCAGGCCGACCACGTCCAGGAGTTCCTGGACCTTCCGCCGCCGGTCGCCCTTGGGGGCCACCTCGGGATGGATGTCGTAGGGCTCCCCGATGATGTCGCCCACCGTCATCCGGGGGTTGAGCGAGGTGTAGGGGTCCTGGAAGACCATCTGGATGTTGCGGCGGACGGCCTTCAGGGCACGGCCGGACAGCTTGCCGATGTCCTCGCCCTTGTACCGGATCTCACCGGCGGTCGGCTTCTCCAGGTTGACCAGCATCTTGGCGACCGTCGACTTGCCGCAGCCGGACTCGCCGACGATGCCGAGGGTTTCGCCGCGCCCCAGGGAGAAGTCGACGCCGTCGACCGCCTTCACCGCGCCGACCTGCTTCCTGAAGAGGACGCCCGTGGTGAGCGGGTAGTGCTTGACGAGGCCGCTGACCTCCAGAATCGACTCAGCCATGCAGGCACTCCCTCCAGAAGTGGCAGGCGCTGTCGCGGTCTTGTGACACCTCGTACAGCGGGGGTACGTCCGTCCGGCACACGTCCTGGGCCATCGGGCAGCGGGGGTTGAAGGCGCAGCCCGGCGGGATGTTCATGAGGTTCGGGGGCAGGCCCTTGATGGCGTAGAGCTCCCGGCCCTTCTGGTCCAGGCGCGGGATCGACTCCAGCAGGCCGCGCGTGTACGGATGTGCCGGGGCCTTGTAGATGTCGTGGACGGGGGCCGACTCGACGATCCGGCCCGCGTACATCACCGCGATCCGGTCCGCCACGTCCGCGACCACGCCCAGGTCGTGGGTGATGAGGATCAGCCCCATGTTGTACTCGCGCTGCAACTCCGCGAGCAGGTCCATGACCTGGGCCTGGACGGTGACGTCCAACGCGGTCGTGGGCTCGTCGGCGATGATCAGGGCGGGTTCCAGCGCGAGCGCCATCGCGATCATGATGCGCTGGCGCATCCCGCCGGAGAACTGGTGCGGGTAGTCCTTGACCCGCTCCCTGGCGGCCGGGATGCGGACCCGGTCCATCAGCTCGATCGCCCTGGCCCGCGCGTCCTTCTTCGACATGCCCCGGTGGACGACGAACATCTCGCCGAGCTGGTCGCCCACGGAGAGCACGGGGTTCAGCGACGACAGCGCGTCCTGGAAGATCATCGCCATCTCGGCGCCGCGGATCTTCCGCCGTTCCTCCTCCTTGAGCTTCAGCAGGTCCTGGCCCTGGAAGAGGATCTCGCCGCCGGTGATCCGCCCCGGCGGGATGTCGAGGATGCCCATGATCGCCTGCGCGGTGACCGACTTGCCGGAGCCCGACTCGCCGAGCACGGCGAGGGTCTCGCCCGCGTCCACGCCGTAGTCGACGCCGTTGACGGCCTTGGCGACCCCGTCCCGGGTCCGGAACTCCACGTGCAGGTCACGCACTTCGAGCAGCATGACGGCGGCTCACCTCAGCTTCGGGTCGAGGGCGTCGCGCACCGCGTCGCCGAGCATGATGAACGCGAGCACGGTGAGCGCCAGCGCCCCGGCCGGCCACAGCAGCATGTGCGGGGCGTTGCGGATGTTCTGGGAGGCGGCGGAGATGTCGATCCCCCAGCTGACCGTGGGCGGCTTCAGCCCGACGCCGAGGTACGACAGGGTCGCCTCCAGGGCGATGTAGGTGCCGAGCGCGATGGTCGCCACGACGATCACCGGCGCGACCGCGTTGGGTGTGATGTGCCGCAGCAGCAGCCGGGAGTGGGAGGCGCCGAGCGCCCGGGCGGCCTGGACGTAGTCGTTCTGCTTGGCGGTGATGACCGAGCCGCGGGCGATCCGGGAGATCTGCGGCCAGCCGAGCAGCACCATGAACCCGATCACCGGCCACACGGTGTTGCTGGTGACGACCGACAGCAGGACGAGGCCGCCGAGGACGACCGGGATCGCGAAGAAGATGTCGGTGATCCGGGAGAGCACCGAGTCCCAGAACCCGCCGAAGAACCCGGCGAGCCCGCCGAGCACCGAGCCGAGCAGGGACACCCCGAGGGTGGCGAGGACACCGACCGTGACGGACGTACGGGCGCCGTAGACGGTACGGGTGTAGACGTCGCAGCCCTGGGCGTCGTAGCCGAAGGGGTGGCCCGGCTGGGAGCCCTCCTGGGCCTTGGCGAGGTTGCACTTGAGGGGGTTGCCGGAGGCGATCAGGGACGGCCAGAGGGAGATGACGACGAGGAAGAGGATGACGAGGGCCGAGATGATGAAGACCGGGTTGCGGCGCAGGTCGCGCCAGGCGTCGGACCAGAGGGAGCGGGGCCGGTCCTGGGGGCCGCCGCCGGTGGGGCCGCCGCGGGCGTGTTCGAGCGTCTCGCCCTCGCTGGTGGCGAGGTCCATCGCGCCGCCCATCCCGGTCGCGGCGATGACGCCGTCCTCGGGGGCCCGGCCCCCGCCCGACGTGAACGGCTCCTGCGGGAGGGGCTCAGGCATAACGGATCCTGGGGTCGAGGACGGCGTACAGGAGGTCGACGATCAGGTTGGCGACCAGGAACACCAGGACCAGGACCGTCACGAAGCCGACGACGGTCTGGGTGTTCTGGCGGAGGATGCCCTGGTAGAGCTGGTAGCCGACGCCGTGGATGTTGAAGATGCGCTCGGTGACGATGGCTCCGCCCATCAGGGCGCCGATGTCGGTGCCGATGAAGGTGACGACGGGGATGAGCGAGTTGCGCAGCAGGTGCCGGGTGATGACCCGGCGTCTGGGCAGCCCCTTGGCGACGGCCGTACGGACGTAGTCGGACCGTCTGTTCTCCGCGATGGAGGTGCGGGTCAGCCGGGTCACGTACGCCAACGACACGGACGCGAGGACCAGGCCCGGCACGATCAGCTCGCCGAAGGTGGCCTCCGTGGACACCGACGGTTTGATCCAGGCCCACTCGACGCCGAGCAGCAGTTGGAGCAGCAGGCCGGTGACGAAGGTGGGGACGGAGATCACGACGAGGGTGAGCATCAGGACCGCGGTGTCGACGGGCCGGCCGCGCCTGAGGCCCGTGACCACGCCCAGCGTGATGCCGATGACGACCTCGAAGACGATCGCCACGATCGTCAGCCGGATGGTGACCGGGAAGGCCGTCGCCATCAGCTCGGTGACCTTCTGGCCGTTGAAGGCGGTGCCGAAGTCGCCGGTGAAGACGTTCCCCATGTAGGTCAGGTACTGCTGCCAGACCGGTTTATCGAGGCCGAAGTCCCGCTTCAGCTGGGCGGCCGTCGCCGGGTCGCACTGCTTGTCGCCGCACAGGCCCGCGATGGGGTCGCCCATCACGTTCACCATGAGGAAGATCAGCAGGGTCGACCCGATGAAGACCGGGACCATCTGCAGCAGGCGCCGCAGGACGTACCGTCCCATCCGGGCTCAGCCGACCTTGATCTCGTTGTAGACGGGGACGCTGAAGGGGTTGAGCTTCACCTGGGAGAGCCGGTCCGAGTAGCCGGCGCTGCCGTTCTGGTACCAGAGCGGGATGGCTCCCATGTTGTCCCTGAGGACCTTCTCCGCGTCCTGGAACTTCGCGACGGCCTTCTCGGTGTCGGTCTCGGCGTTGGCCTCGTCGACGAGCTTGTCGAACTCCTTGTTGGTCCACTTGCCGTCGTTGGAGGAGGCGTTGGTGTAGTACAGCGGCTGCAGGAAGTTCTGGATCAGCGGGTAGTCCATCTGCCAGCCGGCGCGGAACGGGCCGGGCATCTTCCGGTCGCCGATCCGGTTGCGGAAGTCGGCGAAGGTGCCGATGGGGTTGCCGACGCAGGCCTTGTCGTTGTCGAGCGCGTTGTTGATGGAGTTGCAGACCGCGTCGACCCACTCCTTGTGGGAGCCGGTGTCCGCGTTGTACGTGATCTTGACCTGGCCGCCGGGGAGGCCGCCGCCCTCCTCGACCAGCTTCTTGGCGGCGTCGGCGTCGTACTCGCAGGCCTCTCCGCACAGCCCTTCCTTGAAGCCGCCCTCCTCGCCGAGGACCGGGGAGGTCCAGTCGGTGGCGGGGGTGCGGGTCTTCTGGAAGATCGTCTTCGTGATCTGGTCGCGGTCGATGGCCCGGGACAGTCCGGTGCGGACCTTCTCCATGCCGGCCTTGTTCCACTTGTCGTCGTAGAACGGGAAGGCCAGGGTCTGGATGATGCCGGCCGGGGTGTTGATGTACCGGTCGCCGAGGTCGCTCTTGACGTTCTTGAGCTGGGCGGCCGGGACGTCGTCGACCAGGTCGAGGTTGCCGGCCATCAGGTCGGTGTAGGCGGTGTTGTTGTCGGTGTAGACCTTGAGGTCCACGCCGCCGTTCTGGGCCTTGTCCTCGCCCGGGTAGCCGTCCCAGGCGCGCAGGGACATCTGCGAGCCCTTGGTGTACGAGTCGATGGTGTACGGCCCGTTGCCGACCGGCTTCTTCACCCAGGCGTCGTGGTCGTCGAAGAACGCCTTGGGGAGCGGGGCGTAGGCGGGGTAGCCGAGGGTGTCGGGGAACGTCGAGAACTTCTGGTTGAGCTTGACGGTGAAGGTCCTGGCGTCGACGACCTTCAGCCCGGAGAGGGTGTCGGCGCTCTGCTTGCTGCCGTCCTCGGGGTGAGCCTTGTCGTAGCCCTCGATGTAGCCGAAGAAGTACGCGTTCTTCTGGTTGTTCTTGAGGCTGGCGCCGTAGTTCCAGGCGTCCACGAAGGACTGGGCGGTGACCTTCTCGCCGTTGCTGAAGGTCCAGCCGTCCTTGATGGTGACGGTGAAGTTCTGCGAGTCCGTGCTCTCGATCTCGTCGGCGAGCATGTCCTCGGCCTCGCCGGTCTCCGGGTCGTACTTCTTCAGGCTCCGGAAGATCATGTCGAGGACCTTGCCGCCCTGCACCTCGTTGGTGTTGGCCGGCTCCAGCGGGTTCTGCGGGTCTCCCCAGGAGGAACTGAGCACGGACGCGGAGTCGCCGCCGCTGTCGCTCCCCCCACCCCCGCAGGCCGTCGCCGCGAGGGCTGCTGCCGCCGCGCATGCGACCCATTTGGCGTGCGTGGCTCCACGCATGGAGTGCCTCCTATGACTGCCCTGTGACACCGGCGCGCGGGCGCCGATCCGTTATCGGCCAATATCGGGGCAAACAACCGATGCCGCACATGGACTCGGCCCTTTGGGGGGACGCGCCATCCGGATGCACGCACCCGCACCGGGAGACGAAACGGACGATCCGGTTCCGAGTTGGTCGATCTCCGACGGTGGCACAATGGATCTTCACCAAGCGATGCAGAACCGTTGGAAAACAACCCCCCGGTGTACGCATTCCGACACGGAGGCGTCCGCATATCGAACTCATTGACCGGATAGTCCTGTTAGTCGGATGTAAGACACAGATGGATCACAGCGCGCTACACGCGTAGCTACGGTACGGTCAAGGCAGGGTAAAAAACGTAAAGAGAAACCCAAGTCGCCCGAGATTTTATTGACCTTGAACGAATTGCGTTGAAAAAGTCCGGCGTAGCCCGTAGGGGAGTGCCCTGCGGAGTCATCAGACTTTCCCGTGGGCCAGGAGCGCCATGACCCCCCCAACTCCATCTGCGGCTGTTCCGCTTGAGGTGACCGACGAGACCGTCGTGAAGCCTCAGGCGTCCTCCACCCTCAAGGGCGCCGAAAGCCGCTCCCCGGGCCGACTGGCCTGGACCCGGTTCAAGCGGGATCGCACAGGCGTGATCTCCGCCTACGTCGTGATCTTCTTCTTCGTGATCGCGATCTGCGCTCCGCTGATCTCCGCCCTCTACGGCAAGGACCCGTACACGCAGTACGGCCAGGAGGCTACGCCCGGGACGCTGCTCAACGACGCGGGCCTCCCGATCAAGCCCAACGGCGGCATCGACGGCAACTTCTGGTTCGGCATCGAGCCCTCGATGGGCCGTGACGTCTTCACGTTCCTCATCTACGGCATCCGGACCTCGCTGCTCATCGCGACGGCCACCACGCTGCTCGTCACCCTCTTCGGCGTGGTCATCGGCATCACCGCCGGCTACCTCGGCGGCAAGACGGACTACCTCATCGGCCGGGTCATCGACATCATGCTGTCGTTCCCGTCCACGCTGTTCTTCATCGCCTTCACTCCGGTCGTCTACGGCGTCTTCTACGCGGCGGACGAGGAGATCCCGACCTCCATGCGCGTCACCTGCCTGATCGTCCTCCTGACGGCCTTCGGCTGGGCGTCCATCGCCCGTCTGCTCCGCGGCCAGGTACTCGCCCTGCGCGAGCGGGAGTTCGTCGAGGCCGCGAAGGTGACCGGCGCGTCGTCGGCCCGGATCATCTTCAAGGAACTGCTGCCCAATCTCTGGACGCCGATCCTCATCCAGTCGACGCTCGCCCTCCCCGCGTTCGTGACCGCGGAGGCGGGCCTCGCCTTCCTCGGCGTCGGCATCCAGGACCCGACCCCGGACTGGGGCGTCATGATCCAGCGCGGCGCGCAGTTCTACACGGACGACATCACCTTCATGATCTTCCCGGGCGTCTCGATGATCATCTTCGTCCTGGCGTTCAACCTCCTCGGCGATTCGGTCCGCGACGCACTCGACCCGAAGTCCAAGCGCTGAGTCACACCCCGGCCCGGTCATCGTCGTCCGGCAGTCGGCAGCTCGTAGTCCGTCTCTCTCATCCACCTCGTCTAGGCAGGTAGCCATGTCCTTTTCCCGCAGAAACTTCCTGATAGCCACCACCGTGGCGGCAGGTGCGTCCACCGTTCTGAGCGCCTGCAGCAGCGGCAACGCCGACAGCGGCGATGGTGGCTCGACCAAGGCTCCGCAGGGCAAGGCTGCCAAGATCACCGTCGGCACCAAGGCGGACTCCCAGGGTCCCGCCCCGGAGATGCCCGGCGCGGTCAAGGGCGGCACGATCTACACGCTCGACCAGATCGACTTCGACCACCTGGACCCGGCGCAGATCTACTCCTCGTACACGGGCGCCGGCTCGGTCCTCTTCCTGCGCGGTCTGACCGGCTACCGGGTCGACTCCAAGGGCAACACCACCCTGGTCGGCGACCTCGCCACGGACGCGGGCACGGTGAAGGACGGCGGCAAGACCTGGTCCTTCACGCTGAAGGACGGCGTGAAGTGGGAGGACGGCGCCGACGTCAGCATCGACGACGTCCGCCACACCTTCGAGCGCCTCTTCGCCTCCTTCGTCACCGAGGGCCCCCGCTACCCGCAGGGCTGGCTGGAGGGCGGCGACAAGTACAAGGGCCCCTACGAGGGCAAGCACCTCTCCTCCATCGAGACGGACGGCAACACCGTCACCTTCCGTCTGAAGGAGGCGCACGCCGACTTCCCGTACATGCTGGCCATGCGCGGTTTCGCCCTCGTGCCGAAGAAGCACGACACGCAGAAGAAGTACGACAAGCGCCCCTACTCCTGCGGCCCGTACAAGGTCGAGTCCCGCAGCATCGACAAGTCCCTGACCCTGGTGCGCAACGAGCACTGGGAGGCCGACAAGGACCCGGTCCGCAACGGCTACCCGGACAAGGTCGTCATGCAGTTCGGCTTCCAGGGCCTGGCCTCCACGGACCGCTACATCGCGGACTCCGGCAACGACCAGTACGCCCTGTCCCTGCTGAACGAGGTCGCCTCCGAGCGCATCACCAAGGTGCTCGGCAACGCCACGCTGAAGAAGCGCGTGCTGACCCAGGTCGACACGACCTGCTACTACTTCGCGATCAACATGACGCGCATCAAGGACGTCAAGGTCCGCCAGGCGCTCAACTGGGCGTGGCCGGCGCAGCAGCTCAAGCAGCAGCGCGGCGGTTCGGCCATCACCGCGACGGCGACCACGATCATCTCCCCGCTCACCCCGGGCCACGTGGACTTCGACCTGTACGGCAAGAAGACCAAGCCGACCGGTGACCCGGAGAAGGCCAAGGAGCTGCTGAAGGAGGCCGGCGCCGAGGGCCAGAAGGTCGTCATCGCCTTCCAGCAGTCCGACAAGGCCGTCAAGGAGGCCGTCACCATCAAGAACGCCCTCACCAAGGCGGGCTTCTCGGTGGTGACCAAGCAGGTCGACAAGACGTCCTTCTACAGCGAGATCAGCCAGCTGGACAACGGCTTCGACCTGTTCGCCGCGGGCTGGGGCCCGGACTGGCCGGCCGGCTACGCGGTCATCCAGCCCTGCTGGGACGGCAGCCAGATCGCCGACGGCGGCGTCAACTGGTCGCAGCTGAACAACACGAGCGTGAACAAGGCCATCGCGACGGCCACCGCGATCACCGACCCGGACAAGGCCAACGCGGCCTGGGGCGCGATCGACAAGCAGATCATGGAGCTCGCGGCCTGCGTCCCGGACTACAACCCGATCCGGAACTACTTCTACGGTTCCAAGGTCGGCGGCGTGGTCTACAACGCCGGTGACACCTGCGTCGCCATCGGCAAGGTCTTCGCCAAGGCCTGACGCCTCCTCGGGGCGGCGGTCCTCGCGACCGCCGCCCCGGCCCCGTCCACGCTCCCCACCCCCGGCGACGGCGCCCCGTCCGGAAAGCCCTCACCCATGTTCCGTTTTCTGATCCGTCGAGTGCTCGGCGCGCTCGTCATTCTGCTGATCATCAGCGCCGTCACCTTCTTCCTCTTCTACGCCATCCCGGGTGACCCGGCGCGGATGGCGTGCGGCAAGGTCTGCCCCGAGCCCCTGCTGAAGCAGGTCGAGCAGAACCTCGGTATCTCGGACCCGATCTGGGTGCAGTACTGGCACTGGCTCGCGGGCATCTTCGTGGGCCGTGACTACGCGGGCGTCGGGAACTGCGAGGCACCGTGCCTCGGCTACTCGTTCATCAACAGCGAGCCGGTCTTCGGCACGATCATGGACCGGCTCCCCCTGACGGTCTCGCTGGCCGTGGGTGCCGCGTTCTTCTTCCTGATCCTCGGGGTCGGCGCCGGCATGATCGCCGCGGTCAAGCAGGGCAAGCCGCTCGACAAACTGGCGAGTTCGTTCTCCCTGGTCGGTTCCTCGCTGCAGATCTACTTCGTCGGCTACATCGCCATGTTCTTCCTGGTGACGCAGTTGCACGTGCTGGACCAGCCCTCGTACACGCCGTTCACCGACAACCCGGGCGCCTGGGCGTCGGGGCTGCTGCTGCCGTGGCTGGTGCTGTCCATCATCTTCACCGCCAACTACACCCGTATGACCCGCTCCCAGCTGGTCGAGCAGCTCAGCGAGGACTTCGTACGGACGGCCCGTGCCAAGGGCCTCTCCGGCCGCAACGTCTTCTTCCGGTTCGCCTGGCGCGGTGCCATGGGCCCGATCGTGACGATCTTCGGCATCGACATGGGCACCCTGATCGGCGGCGCGATCATCACCGAGTCGACGTTCAGCCTGCAGGGCCTCGGTCAGCTCGCCATCCGCGCGGTCACCGACAGCGATCTGCCCATGCTGCTCGGTGTCACCATCGTGGCGGCCGGCGCGATCGTGCTGTTCAACATCGTCGTCGATGCGGTGTACGCCCTCATCGACCCGCGGATCCGGCTCGCCTGACCTCCGCCCCAGCCCCGACCCTCGCATTCCCCCCTCAGGAGCGTCCCCGTGACGAGCACCGATCAGCAGCCCTTCCTCTCCGTGAGGGACCTGAAAGTCCACTTCTCCACCGAGGACGGCATCGTCAAGGCCGTCGACGGGCTGAGCTTCGACGTCGCCAAGGGCAAGACGCTCGGCATCGTGGGCGAGTCGGGCTCCGGAAAGTCGGTCACCAACCTGACGATCCTGGGCCTGCACGACCGTGCTCGGACCACGATCGACGGCGAGATCCTGCTCGACGGCAAGGAGTTGCTCACCGCCTCCGAGAAGGAGCTGGAGCGGCTGCGCGGCAACAAGATGTCGATGATCTTCCAGGACGCCCTGGCCTCGCTGTCGCCGTACCACACCATCGGCAAGCAGATCGGCGAGACGTACCGCAAGCACACCGGTGCCTCCAAGAGCGAGGCCCACGCGCGGGCCGTCGAGATGCTGAAGCGGGTCGGGATCCCCCAGCCCGACCTTCGGGTGAACGACTACCCGCACCAGTTCTCCGGCGGTATGCGCCAGCGCGCGATGATCGCGATGGCGCTGGTCTGCGACCCCGAACTGCTGATCGCGGACGAGCCGACCACGGCCCTCGACGTGACCGTCCAGGCGCAGATCATGGACCTGCTCAAGGACCTCCAGCAGGAGTTCGGCACGGCGATCGTCTTCATCACCCACGACCTCGGCGTCATCGCCGACATCGCGGACGACGTGCTGGTGATGTACGGCGGCCGGTGTGTGGAGCGGGGCACCAAGCAGGAGGTGCTGCGCAGCCCGCAGCACCCCTACACGCTGGGCCTGATGAACTCGATGCCGAGCCTGGACGGTCCGGTCGACGTGCCGCTGTCGCCGATCCCGGGCTCGCCGCCCTCGCTGCTCAACCCGCCGTCGGGCTGCCGTTTCCACCCGCGGTGCACCTTCGCCGAGAAGGTCGCGGGCGGGCTGTGCTCGACCGAGCAGCCGGTGCTGGAGGTCGTGGGCGGCAGGGGTTCCGCCTGCCACCTCACGCCGGGCCAGCGCCAGGAATTCTTCGCCGACTTCGCCGGATCCCGGCACAACTGACGGACACGAGACGGGACTTCACCATCATGAGCAACGCGAACCCCCTCCTGGACGTCAGCGGTCTGACCAAACACTTCCCGATCAAGGGCGGCTTCCCGATCCGGCGCACGGTCGGCGCGGTACAGGCCGTCGACGGGCTGGACTTCTCGGTCGCCGAGGGCGAGAGCCTGGGCCTGGTCGGAGAGTCCGGCTGCGGCAAGTCGACGACCGGACGCCTGGTCACCCGGCTCCTGGAGCCGACGGGCGGCAAGGTCTCCTACCGGGGCCAGGACATCACGCACGCCGGCCGCAAGGAGCTCGCACCGATCAGGTCCGAGATCCAGATGATCTTCCAGGACCCGTACGCGTCCCTGAACCCGCGCCAGACGGTCGGCAAGATCATCTCGGGCCCGATGGAGATCAACGACATCAACCCGGCGGGCGGGCGCGAGAAGCGCGTCCGTGAGCTGCTGGAGATCGTCGGTCTCAACCCGGAGCACTACAACCGCTTCCCGCACGAGTTCTCCGGCGGCCAGCGCCAGCGCATCGGTGTCGCCCGCGCCCTGGCCCTGGAACCGAAGCTGATCGTGGCCGACGAGCCGGTCTCGGCCCTCGACGTCTCCATCCAGGCACAGGTCGTCAACCTGCTCCAGCAGGTCCAGAAGGACCTGGGCATCGCCTTCCTCTTCATCGCCCACGACCTGGCGATCGTCCGCCACTTCTCGCACCGTGTGGCGGTCATGTACCTCGGCAAGATCGTGGAGATCGCGGACCGCGACGACCTCTACGGCAATCCGCGCCACCCGTACACGCGGGCGCTGCTGTCCGCCGTGCCGGAGGCCACCGCGGACGACGTGCCCCGCCGTGAACGCATCCTGCTCAAGGGCGACGTGCCGTCCCCGATCAACCCGCCCTCCGGCTGCCGGTTCCGCACCCGCTGCTGGAAGGCGACCGACAAGTGCGCCTCCGAGGCGCCCCCGCTGGTCCAGGTCGAGGGCAACAAGCCCGGCCACCTCACCGCGTGCCACTATCCCGAGACGGAGGGAACCGTTCCGGCTCCCCGTCTCTCCAAGGACCCCCAGGCAGCGGCCTGACAACACCCCTTTACCGTCAGCCGCACCTGAAGGAGCGGACTTCTCCGGCCCATTGACCCGAGCCCTTGAGCGTCCGATCCAGGGGACGAAGGCCCGCGCCCACCCAGGCGCGGGCCTTCACCTGTGGGCGCTGCCGGTCCTCGCCTACGAGCCCGTCGCGCCGTCCAGCAGTTCGCGGATGATGTCCAGGTGCCCGTTGTGCCGGGCCGTCTCCTCGATCAGGTGGAGGACGATCCAGCGGAGGTCGACCTCGCGGTTGTCGCGCATCGTGCGCTCGGCCTTGGTGTCGAGGTCGTGGGCGGCGACCAACGCGCGGTAGCGGGCGGACTGTTCGGCGTACTCCGAGAGCACGTCCGCGAGGGGCATGTCCACCGCGATGCGCATCTCGCGGTCGGGGTCCTCGTCGGTCCAGGGGCCTTCGTCCTCCTCGCCGAGGAAGACCACCTGGAACCAGGAGTACTCGACCCAGCGGAGGTGGTTGACCACGCCGCTCATCGTCATCAGCGGGGAGCCCGGCAGGGGTGCCCTGCGGGCGTTCTCCGCCGAGACGCCCTCGCACTTGGCGGCGGCGGTGTCGCGGGCGTAGTCGAGGAACGTGGTCAGCTGGGTGCGCTCGTCCCACGCGGGAGGAGTGTCTGTTCTTGTCATCGGGTGGATCGTCCCGGACCGGCGCCCGCGTGTCGAACGAATAAGCGGCATCCCACCCGCCCGGCTCAGTGCTTCCGTGCCACCAGCTCCACCTCGAACCCGTCCGCGTCCTCCAGATAGCCCGCGTAGTGCTCCGGCCCGCCCGCGTGCGGATGACGGTCCGGGAAGAGGAGGGTCCAGCCGTGGTCCGGTGCCGCCTCGACGAGCGCGTCGAGGTCCGTGCGGGTCGGGACATGGAAGGCCAGGTGGTTCAGGCCCGGACGGGTCCGGTCGTGCGGCTCCCCCGGCCGCAGCGCCGGGGACTGTTCGAGGACCAGATAGGTGTCCGCCATGCGCCAGCTGCGCCCGTCGGCCCAGTTCTGGTACTCCTCGTAGCCCAGCCGCTCCAGCAGCCATCCCCAGGAGGCGACCGCGCGCTCCAGGTCCGGCACCCACAGCTCCACGTGGTGCAGCAACTCCCGCCCCTTTCAAGGCCCTACGGGCCAGGCTCGACTTCACGGACAAGGCCGTACGGACAAGACCGTACGAACCCCGGATCCTGTCATCCGCCGCACCCCCGTGTGGCAGACTGCCGCGATGGTCGATCGGTCGTTCGCGGATCCCGAACTCGCCGCGCTGTACGAGACGTTGAATCCGTGGCGGGCGGGGGACGACTTCTGCCTCAGCTTCGTGACGGCCGCCAGGTCCGTGCTCGACGTCGGCTGCGGCACCGGGCGACTGCTCAGGCGGGCCCGCCAGGCCGGGCACCGGGGGCGGCTGGTGGGGCTGGATCCGGCGGCCGCCATGCTCGTGCTGGCACGGCGGCACGCCCCGGCCGTGGAGTGGCAGCTCGGGGATCTGCGGACGCACCGGTGGAACGGGGAGTTCGAGCTCGTCGTGATGACCGGGCACGCCTTCCAGGTGCTCGTATCCGACGAGGAGATACGGCTCGCGCTGCGGGGCATACGGGCCGCGCTGGCCGACGGCGGACGGTTCGTGTTCGAGACCCGCAACCCGGCGGCCCGCGCCTGGGAGTCCTGGACGCCGGAGCACGTGTACGAGATCACCGGCCCGGACGGTGACGTCGTACGGGTGTGGCACGAGGTCGAGCGGCCGGTTCTCGGGGACCGGGTGACGTTCACCGAGACGTTCCAGGGGCACCGGTGGGAGCGGCCCGCGGTCAGCCGGGCCACCCTGCGCTTCCTCGACGCCGACACCCTGTCCCGGTTCCTCTGCGAGGCCGGGCTCCGCGTCACCGAGCGTTACGGCGACTGGGGGCGGGGGCCGTGCACCCCCGCGAGCCCCGAGATCATCGTCGTGGCGGAGGCCGTCCCCCGCTGACGGCCGCACTCACAGGCCGTACGGCCCGCTACTGGCGCCCCGTGTCCTCCTCCAGCGCCGCCAGCGCCGGGTCCAGGACGATGTCCTGCTCGCGGCCCTCGATCGTCGGCTCCTCCGGGAAGTGGCAGGCCGTCAGATGGCCGTCGTGGTTGCCGGAGATCCGGACCAGCGGGGGTTCCTCGGTGGCGCACTTGTCCTGCGCCTTCCAGCAGCGGGTGCGGAACCGGCAGCCGGAGGGCGGCGAGATGGGCGAGGGCACGTCGCCGGCCAGCCGGATCCGCTCGCGGCGGCCCGCGTCGGCGTCCGTGAGGTTGACCTCGGGCACCGCGGACAGCAGGGCGTGGGTGTAGGGGTGGCGGGGGCGGGTGTAGATGGACTCGCGGTCGCCGACCTCGATCACCTTGCCGAGGTACATCACGGCCAGGCGGTGCGAGAAGTGCCGTACGACGGCCAGGTCGTGGGCGATGAACAGGAACGCGATACCCAGTTCCTGCTGGACCTCCTTGAGCAGGTTGACGACCTGTGCCTGGATGGAGACGTCGAGGGCCGAGACCGGCTCGTCGGCCACGATCAGCTTGGGTTCCAGGGCCAACGCCCTCGCCACACCGATGCGCTGGCGCTGGCCGCCGGAGAACTCGTGCGGGAAGCGGTTGTAGTGCTCCGGGTTGAGGCCGACGATCTCCAGCAGCTCACGGACCCGCTTCTCCCGGCCGCCCTCCGGCTCGATCGCGTTGACCTCCATCGGACCGGAGATGATCTTCCCGATCGTCTGCCGCGGGTTCAGCGAGGAGTACGGGTCCTGGAAGATCATCTGGATCTCGGACCTGATCGGCGCCAGATCCTTGCGGCTCGCATGGCTGATGTCCTGACCGCGGTACGAGATCCGGCCCGCGGTCGGCTCCAGGAGCCGGGTGATCAGGCGTCCGGTCGTCGACTTGCCGCAGCCGGACTCGCCGACCAGGCCGAAGCTCTCGCCGACGTGCACGGTCAGGTCGATGCCGTCGACGGCCTGTACGGCCCCGACCGTGCGCCGGATCGGGAAGCCGCCCTTGACCGGGAAGTGCTTGGTCAGCCCCTCCACCACGAGCAGCGGTTCCCCGGCACCGTCGGTGCCGGCCTCCCGCGGGGCGGGGAGGACGAGGTCCTCTTTCATGACTCCTCTTCCATGACGTTCTCCTCATGATGCCGTGGCCCGGTCCAGCCGGGGACTAGCCCAGCCGGGGCCTGATCTCCTCCACGAAGATGGTCCGCTTCTGGTCCGCGGTGAGATGGCAGGCCCCGTCGCGGTCCGGTCCCAGCAGCGGGCGTTCGGTCACACAGCGGGAGCCCCCGACCCGGTCCTGGAAGGTGCAGCGGGGATGGAAGCGGCAGCCGGACGGCGGTGTGAGCAGCGACGGGGGCGAGCCGGGGATCGGCGAGAGCGGGGTGTCGAAGTCGGAGTCGAGACGGGGCATCGAGTTCAACAGGCCCCAGGTGTAGGGATGCTGGGGCGAGCGCAGCACCTGGTCGACCGTGCCGCGTTCGACCGCGCCGCCCGCGTACATCACCATGATGTCGTCGGCCATGTCGGCGATGACGCCGAGGTCGTGGGTGATGAAGACGATCGCCGAGCCGAACTCCTGCTGGAGGTCCTTGAGGAGGTCGAGGATCTGGGCCTGGACGGTCACGTCGAGGGCGGTGGTCGGTTCGTCGGCGATCAGCAGGTCGGGGTCGCAGACCAGGGCCATCGCGATCATCGCGCGCTGGCGCATACCGCCGGAGAACTGGTGGGGGTAGTCCTTGGCGCGCTGCTTCGGGTGGGGGATGCCGACCTTGCCGAGCATCTCCACCGCGCGGTCCATGGCCGCCTTCTTGGAGGCTCCGGTGTGCTTCATGAAGGGCTCGGCGATCTGCCGGCCGACCGTGTAGTAGGGGGAGAGCGCGGTGAGCGGGTCCTGGAAGATCATGGCGGCCTTGTTGCCGCGCACCTTCTCCAGGTCGGACTCCCGGGCGGTGGTCAACTCCTGTCCGTCCAGCAGGATCTCGCCCTCGACGGTGGTGAACTTCGGGTTGTGCAGCCCGAGGATGGTCAGGTTGGTGACGGACTTGCCGGAGCCCGACTCACCGACGATGCCGAGCGTCTGGCCCTTGGCGACGTCGAAGGAGAGCCCGTCGACGGCCCGCACGATCCCGTCCTCAGTGCGGAAACTGACATGCAGGTCCCGCACCGAGAGAAAGGCCCCCTCGTCGGCGGGTCCGGGGCGGCCGGCTTCCTTGGTCAGAGTGGTCACGACGATGTGCTCCTAGGCCAGCCGCACGCGCGGGTCGATGAAGGCGTACGCGGCGTCGACGACGATGTTGCACAGCAGGATCATGGTGGCCGAGAACAGCATCACGCCGAGCAGCAGCGGGAGGTCGCTGAAGAACACCGACTCCACCGCGAGCCGCCCGAGGCCCGGGAGGCCGAAGGTGTACTCGGTGATGATGGCGCCGCCCAGCAGGGACCCGAGGTCGATGCCGAAGATGGTGACGATCGGGATCAGCGAGCCGCGCCAGGCGTAGCGGAAGAAGACGTACTGCCGCGACATGCCCTTGGCCTTGGCGGTGCGGACGTGTTCCTCCTGGAGCTGCTCGATCATCGACGAGCGCGCCATACGGGTGTACTGCGAGGCGAAGATCGTCGACAGCACGACCCACGGGATGATCAGCCCGGCGAACCAGGCGGCCGGGTTGCCGGTGAACTCGTTGTAGGCGGGCTTCTCGAAGAGGTGGGTCTGGTAGACGAGGATGGCCAGGGCGAGCGGGCCCAGGAAGTAGATCTGCATCGAGCTGATCACCATCGCCCCGGCGGTGAAGGTCTTGTCGACCAGCGTGCCGCGTTTCCAGGCGGCGATCAGACCGGTGCCGAGCCCGATGACCAGGAAGCACACCGCCCCGCCCAGGGTGAGCGAGAGGGTGGTGGGCAGCCGGTCGATCAGGGTGCTCCAGACCGGCTCGTTGGTGTGGTACGAGTACCCGAAACACGGTGCCGGGCAAGGGCCTTGGGCGAAGTCGCTGCTGCCCACGACCAGGTTGTGCAGGAAGATCCAGTACTGCTCGGGGATCGACTTGTCGAGCCCGAGCACCTGGTGGAGGTTCTCGAGGTTGGCCGGAGTGCACGTCTTGCCGCACATCAGGAGCGCCGGGTCACGCGGCATTCCGAAGAACAGCAGGAACGTGACGATACTCAGCAGGAAGAGGATGACGACGGCGCCGAGCGACCGGCGTACGAGGAAGCGCAGCATGACAGAGGCAGCTCTCAGGCGTCAGCGGGGGCCGGCCGGTACCCGGTGCGCCGCCGGGGTGGGCGCACGCACCGGGTACCGGGTGGGCCGGGTTACTTGATGAAGAGGCGACGCGGGTCGACGCCGGAGATGACGTCGTCGTAGGCGAGGCCGCCGATCTTGGTGCCGGCGATCTGGGTCTGCTTGTAGTACGCGGTCGGGACGACGTTCACGACGTCCTTCACGATGTACTCGTTGAGCTTGCCCCACTCGACCGAGGCCTTGGCCGGGTCGGTGATCTTGTTGATCCGGTCGATCTCGCTGTTGACCTTCGGGTCGTTGATCTGCGAGTAGTTCTGCGCGCCCTCGGCGATGCCGCGGCCGTCGTACAGCGGCGGGATCACGGTCGAGGGGGACGGCCAGTCGGCACCCCACGCGGTGTGGAAGATGTCGTACTTGTTGTCCAGCTTGCTGACCTGGTCGTAGTAGGTCTCGGCCGGGATCTCCTGGCGCTGGACGTCGAAGCCGGCCTTCTCCAGGCCCGCCGCCATGGCGGTGGAGTACTGCTGGCCCTCGGGGGTGTTGATGTAGCCGAAGGTCAGCTTCATGCCGACCTTGCCGGCCTCCTCCAGAAGCTTCTTGGCCTTGGCCGGGTCACCCGCGGGGTTCTTCCGCTTGCCCCACGGGTCGAACGCGGCGTTGTAGCCGGTGACGGTCGGGCTGAGGATGCCGCCGGCGGCCTCCATCGCGTCGGTGCCGCCGTAGGCCCGCACGAACGGGGTGACCGGCAGGCCGTAGGCGATGGCCTGGCGGATCTTGATGTCCTTCAGGGCCGGGTGGCTCAGGTTGATGTTCATCTGGCCGACGTAGGGCTGGTAGCCGCCGACCGTACGGGACTTGAGCTTCGGGTCCTTCAGGACCTTGGACAGGTTGCCCGCGTCGACCGCGTTGCTGAAGCTGACGCCGGTCTGGTCCTTGCCGGTGTCGGCGAGGAGCGCCTTGGTGGAGTCCTCGTACTGGTTGTTGAAGGTGATGTTGAACCCGTCCACGTACTGGTGGCGCAGCGGGTCGGTCTTCGCGTCCCAGTTGGTGTTCTTGACGAGCACCATCGACTTGCCGGACTTGAAGGACTGGATCTTGTACGGGCCCGACACCACCGGGTCCTTGTCGTACTTCTCCTTGGTGTCACCCTTCTCGGACACGACGGAGTAGCCCGCCATGGCCAGGGCGTACGGCAGGTCGGCGTGGGCCGTCTTGAAGTGGAAGACGACGGTCTTCTCGTCCGGCGTCTCCAGCACGGTGTCCGGCAGGTGCTTGCCCTTGTACGGGCCGTCCGGCAGGAGCTTGCGGTAGTCGGCACCGGGGGTGTCGGCCAGCCACTGCTGGATGTACGGCGGGCCCTGGTTGACGAAGGCCGCGAACTGCCGCTCGAAGGTGTGCCGGATGTCCGCGGACGTGATCGCCGACCCGTCCTCGAACTTGAGGCCGTCCTTGAGGGTGTACTTCCAGGTCTTGCCGCCGTCCGTGGTGGTACCGGAGTCGGTGGCGAGGTCGCCGACGAGTTCGTGCTTGCCGCCGTCGTTGCTGGTCGCCTTGTAGCCGGTCAGCCCTCGGTGGAACAGCTGGGAGACGGCCATCTCGTCCTGGACGTAGATCTGGGCCGGGTCGAGGTGGGCGTAGCTGTCGCGGGCCAGCACCTCGATGGTGCCGCCGCTCTTGGCGCCCGGTACCTCGGCCGCCGGCCCCGTGGAGGCCGCGGCGTCACCGAACTTGATGGACGCCTGCTGACGCTGGGCGTTCTCCTGGTCCTGCTTGTCGTTGTCGCTCGATCCACTGCCGCCCTCGCTGCAACCGGTGAGCACGAGTGCTCCGGCCGCAAGCACCGAGATCGCGGCGTAGACATGACGTCCGCCCCTACTCATCACTCAGTTTCCACCTATCTGTGTGTCACCGGTTCGAAGGAAGTGCCCTGCGAAGCAAGTGCTGAAGGAAGTGCCAGAGCTGGTACCAACGGAACAACCCGCCGGTCAGCGCGCCGTCTTGGGATCGAAGGCGTCCCTGACCGAGTCCCCGAGCAGGTTGAAGGCCACGATGAAGATGATCATCGAGATGCCGGGGAAGAACATGTAGGTGATGTCGTTCTGCATCACGAGTTCGGTCGACGCCTTGGAGAACATCTGCCCCCAGTCCGGCGTCGGTTCGACGATGCCCACGCCGAGGAAGGACAGACCGGCCTCCGCGGTCACGAAGTTGGGCAGCATGTAGGTGCCCTGCACGAGGATCGGTGTGACCACGTTCGGCAGGATCTCCCTGCGGATGATCCGCCGGGGCGGGGCCCCGCTGACCTTGGCCGCCTCGATGAACTCCCTTTCCCGCAGGGCGAGTGTGGTGCCCCGCAGGATGCGCCCGAGGCTCATCCAGCCCAGCACCCACTGCACGGCGATGAGGGCGACCACCCGGACGTAGACCGGCGTCTCGTCGGTCGGGCTGACGAACAGCGAGACCACGACGGGCATGCTGGCGATGAAGAACAGCTGCGCCGGGAAGGCCAGGAGGAAGTCGATGACCCGGCTGATGAAGTAGTCGGTCCGGCCGCCGAGGTAGCCGGCCGTGACCCCGAGGATGATGCCGGTGACCACGGTCGCGAGGGTCACCGCGACGGAGATCATCAGCGAGGTCCGGATGCCGTAGAGGAGCTTGGTGAAGACGTCGTAGCCGTTGCCGGGCTCCAGGCCGAACCAGAACTCGCCGCTGATGCCGCCGTTGGGCTGGACCGGGACACCCGCGCTGTCGAAGAGTTCGGGGCGCTCGTCGGCGTACACCGTGTACGGGTCCTTGCCGTACAGCTTGGAGATCAGCGGGGCGAGCAGTCCGATCGCGAAGAAGAAGATGACCACGCAGGCCGAGGTCACACCCGTGCGGTCCCGCTTGAAGCGGATCCACATCAGCTGGCCGGGGGAACGGCCCACCAGCTGTTTGTCCTCGGGTTCCTTCTTCGGCGCCAGGTCGCCGTCGACGACGACCGACGTCCCGCCGTCCTCAATGTCGATAGGACTTGTCACAGTTCGCCCATTTCACAGATGTGGGTGTGCCGAGCCGGCGATCGACGCAGGCGTGCGTGATCGCGGACCGAATCATGAAGAAGCGTCAGGGCGCCCCGGAAAAGGCGGCAAACCCGCAGCCGGACGCGCGTAGGCGCAAGGGCGCGCCGATCGACCGGCCGCCTGCGCTCAGAGGCAATCGCCGTACAGGTGTGGACAGTTGACTGCTACGGACACCGTGACCCACCTGGCGCTTGTGACACCGCGCATGGGACTCCTCCTCATGACTCCACGTGTTCACCAACAGGAGGGGGCACATGTCTGTCCTCCGACACCCCTGACGGAGAGTCAGACACCCCCTGGTGCTCGTTGAGTCGGCGCCGTCCCCACGGCGCGAGACCCATTGACCCGAGCGCTACGCGGCTAACTATCTGCCATGAGCCAACTACCGACCACCGTCTTTAAATCTCAATTCAGTCACAGCTGACGCGTACATCTTCCAAAACATGGACAAACTGTTCGGCACGAGATGGGTGCGAAACGGACGTGTTACATGGCTACCGGGCGAGGATCTCCGCATTTCGGACAGCGGTGGGTGTCGGCCACCCGCCGGTCACCGCGGAACCAGGCCAAAACCGGTTGCGAAAAGCCCGGCCGCCCCCACCTTGGGGGCGACCGGGCTCAGGCTGTGTGCCGGCTGGGCGTCAGCCGTGCTTGGCGCGGCTCGCGGAGCGACCGCGCTCCTTCTGGTCGAGGACGACCTTGCGGATGCGAACGGCCTCCGGGGTCACCTCCACGCACTCGTCGTCGCGGCAGAACTCCAGCGACTGCTCCAGCGAGAGCTTGCGCGGCGGGACGATCGCCTCGAACGAGTCGGCCGCGGCCGACCGCATGTTGGTGAGCTTCTTCTCCTTGGTGATGTTCACGTCCATGTCGTCGGAGCGCGAGTTCTCGCCGACGATCATGCCCTCGTACACCTCGGTGCCGGGGTCGGTGAACAGCACGCCGCGCTCCTGGAGATTCGTCATCGCGAACGCGGTGACGGCGCCGGCGCGGTCGGCGACCAGGGAGCCGTTGTTACGGGTCGTCAGCACGCCGAACCAGGGCTCGTGGCCCTCGTGGATCGAGTGCGCGATGCCGGTGCCGCGGGTGCCGGTGAGGAACTCGGTCCGGAACCCGATGAGACCGCGGGAGGGCACCACGAACTCCAGACGCACCCAGCCCGAACCGTGGTTGGACATGTTGTCCATCCGGCCCTTGCGGACACCCATGAGCTGCGTGACCGCGCCCATGTGCTCCTCGGGTACGTCGATCGTCATGCGCTCGACGGGCTCGTGGACCTTGCCGTCGATCTCCTGGGTGACCACCTGGGGCTTGCCGATGGTCAGCTCGAAGCCCTCGCGGCGCATCTGCTCGACCAGGATGGCGAGCGCCAGCTCACCACGGCCCTGGACCTCCCAGGCGTCGGGACGCTCGGTGTCCAGGACCCGCAGCGAGACGTTACCGATCAGCTCGCGGTCCAGGCGGTCCTTGACCTGACGGGCGGTGACCTTGCGGTCCTTGACGGCGGCCTTCGCGGAGGCGCCCTTGCCGGTGCCGCCACGGCCGACCAGCGGCGAGGTGTTGGTGCCGATGGTCATGGAGATCGCCGGCTCGTCGACCGTGATGAGCGGCAGCGCGATCGGGTTCTCGGGGTCGGCGAGGGTCTCACCGATCATGATGTCCGGGATACCGGCGACGGCACAGATGTCACCGGGGCCTGCCATCTCGGCGGGCTTGCGGGTGAGCGCCTCGGTCATCAGCAGCTCGGTGATGCGCACGTTGGACATCGTGCCGTCACGCTTGATCCACGTGACGGTCTGGCCCTTGCGCAGCTCGCCCTGCTCGACGCGGAGCAGCGCGATACGGCCGAGGAAGTTGTCGGCGTCCAGGTTGGTGACGTGCGCCTGGAGCGGGGCCTCGGTGTCGAACTGCGGAGCCGGGACGTGGGACAGGATCGTGGAGAAGAACGGCTCCAGGCTGTCGCTGTCGGCCGGGACGGTGCCGTCCTCCGGCTTGGTCAGCGAGGCCACACCGTCGCGTGCACACGCGTAGACGATGGGGAACTCGATCTGCTCCTCGTCCGCCTCCAGGTCCAGGAAGAGGTCGTAGGTCTCGTTGACGACCTCGTCGATCCGGGAGTCCGGGCGGTCGGTCTTGTTGATGCACAGGATGACCGGCAGACGCTGCTGGAGCGCCTTGCGCAGCACGAAGCGGGTCTGGGGCAGCGGGCCCTCGGACGCGTCGACGAGCAGCACGACCGCGTCGACCATCGACAGACCGCGCTCGACCTCGCCGCCGAAGTCGGCGTGGCCCGGGGTGTCGATGATGTTGATCGTGATGACGTCGCCGCCATCCTTCGGGTGGTACTTCACGGCCGTGTTCTTGGCCAGGATCGTGATGCCCTTCTCACGCTCCAGGTCGTTCGAGTCCATCATGCGGTCGTCGAGCGACTCGGCGGCGTGCGCGGCGAAGGCACCGGCCTGCTTGAGCATGGCGTCGACCAGTGTGGTCTTGCCATGGTCGACGTGGGCGACGATGGCGACGTTGCGAATGTCGTGACGCGTTGCGGTCACAGCCATAGTGAGGCGCTTCTCCCGGAGTGTGAGGACGGCCTGCGCTGACATCTGTGTCGCGCGGACCCTGCCGGGCTGGACACGCCACGGCCTCACCCCATGGTACGGGGCCGCCAGGGTGCAGGCGCGCCGGGCTGTGCCGGTGCGGACGGGTCCGGCGGCATTCGTGCAGCTCAGACCGGTCAGGAGGCGACGGAACCAGCCGGGCAGAGCCTGCCGGCGGCCCCGGAACCGGCCGTTCCGGGGGTGGCGTCGGGGTGGGTTCCGGAGCCGGACGGCACGCCTTGGCGAGTGTCTCCCCCATGCGTCGGCCGCCGCCCCGCGCGGTGCGGGACGGCGGCCGGCCGCTCGTGTGCGAGGTCGTGTCTCCCTCTAGTCCTGGGAGGGACTCGGGGACGGCTTCGCACCCTTCTTCAGGAAGCCCATGTCCTCGTAGACCGGTGTCCGGAAGCCGAAGGCACCGGCGTTGGCCAGGTTCTTGCGGGCCGCCGTGAGCTGGGGGCGCTGGTAGAGGGGGATGGAGCCGGCCGCCGCCCAGATGCGGGAGTCGGCCTTGCGCAGGAGGCCGTGGCTCTCGTCCTTGTCGAGGGTGGCGACGGCCTGGTCGAAGAGCTGGTCGACCTGGTCGGTGCCCACCCGGGTGTAGTTCTGCTCGACGTTCAGGGAGCCGTCGGCGGCCGGCACCGGCTTGGCGAAGATCGGGCGGGCGTCGGTCGCGGGGAAGGCGGAGGCGGGCCAGGAGTACAGGGCGAGGTCGTACTGGCCGGACGCGATGTGGTCCTTGAAGTAGCTCTCGTCGGCGACCTTGGAGATCTCGGTGCGGATGCCGACCTTCTCCAGCATGCGGCTGATCCGGTCGGCGACGGTCCGCAGGTTCTGGGAGCCGGGGCCGGAGGGGAGCACGAAGCGCAGGGTGAGCGGCTTGCCGTTCTTGGCGAGCCGCGCGGACTCGGCGCTCGCCGGGGCGGCGGTGCCCATGGGGGCGTACGCGCCGGGCGCACCGCCCTGCTTCAGCTTGTTCGCGTACTGCTTGCCGTCCTGCGCGAGGTGCTTGCCGCCCTCCTCGCTCTTCTGGGAGTGACGGTGCGCCTTGCTCTGAGGGTGCTTCCTCTTCTCCCGGTCGGCCTCGCCGGGAGCCTTGTCGTCCTCCCCGACGATGTACGTCCCCTCGTCGCCGCCCGCCGACTCGGCCGCGGCCTCATCGGACTCCCCGGTCTTCTCCGGCTTGCCGGCCTTCTCGGCCTCCGCGCCGGCCGCCTTCTCGCCCTTCTTCTCCTTCACCGGACCGCCGAGCACCCACCCGGCGTCCGCGAGGAGCGCCCGCGCCTCCGCGGTGTCCTGCCCGCCGAGGGCGCCGCTGTTGTCGGCGTAGGCGGCCTGCCCGGACAGCGCGAGGTGGCTGCCGACCGGCTCGGCGGGCAGCCCGAGCGGCCGGAGGACGGCCTTCGCCAGCGCCTGACGGTCGAGGGCGCGGGCCACGGCCCGGCGGACCCGCTCGTCGGCGAGCGGGCCGTCGGACCCGTTCAGGGCGAGCTGGGTGTAGGCGGGCTCCAGGGACTTGCGCACCTCGAAGCCGAGCAGCGCCTGCTGCCGACGCTTCTTCTCGGCGGTCTTCGAGGCCGAGTTCCCGCTCGCCTTCTTGCCTGATGCCTTGGCCTTGCCTGCCGTCCTGCCCGACTTCTCGTCGGTGCCGGACGCGTCCCCCTCGTCGGCGGTCCTGGTCCTGCGGACGTCGCCCGAGCCCTGGGGCGCGGTGGCCGTCCCCTTGCCTCCGGCGCGCCCCGCGAGCGTGACGCGTCCGGCGGAGTCGGGGTCGATCTCGGCGAGGTCGAGTCTCCCGGCGGCCAGCGCGGTGGCCCGCTCGTCCCGCGGTACGGCCCGCAGCACGATCTCGGAGAGCTTGGCGGGCCGTCCCCACCAGCGCGGGTTGCGGACGAGGGTGACCTCCTCGTCCTTGCGGTCGACCTTCTTCAGGGCGAACGGCCCGGCGGTGACCCTGAGCTTGCGGCGCGGCCCGTCGTTGAAGGAGTCCGGGGTGCCCATGACGTCCTTCGGGTACAGCGGCGAGAACAGCGACTGCCAGTCGGCGTAGGGCCGCCCGAAGGTGACCCGCACCTCCAGGTCGTTCGCCCCGCGCTCGATCTTCTCGATGCGCTCGTACCCGGCGTTGCGCGCGGTCCAGTACGCGGTGTCCTTGCCGGACAGGGCACGCCACTGGGCGGCGAAGTCGGCGGCGCCGATCTCCCGGCCGTCGCTCCACACGGCCTGCTGGTTCAGCTTGTACAGCACGACCTGCTTCGGCTCGGTCTCGACGACCTTGGCGGACTCCAGGTAGTCGGCGTTGCGCTCGGGCCGCCCGTTCCCGTCCAGCCGGTACATCGAGGGCAGTACGGCCTGCGCGACCCGGCCGGTCGCCGCGTCGGCGTCGGCCTGGAAGGTGTTCAGCGTCTCGGGTACGGAGTCCACCGCCCAGCGCAGCGTCCCGCCGTCGGCGACCAGGGCCCGCCCGGCCGGCGCGATGTCCTGACCCGCGAGGGGCTTGCCCGCCTGGTCCTCGGAGCTGCACCCGGCGAGCAGGGGGACCGCGAGCGCACCCGCGGAGAGGAAGGCGACCGAGCGCATGACCGCGCCACGCCGAGGCCTGGGAACACCGTCGTGGGACATGCCGTCTACCTCCGGGGTGAACCGCCGGTTTGGATCACGTTTGGCGGTATATGGAGCTGATCAGATGTATGCGGCCACTGAAGAGGAAAGGGTTCGGCAGGGGACGGCGACACGGCGGTGGGCGGCGCCAAGGCCACCCGTGCGGCGCAACGGCCGACCCAGGGGGCGGCAGCTTCCGGCGCGTGGGGGGCGCGCACGGAGGCTCGCGATCCGCCAATCCATGCACGTCCCTTCCCAGGGGCAGGTGTGACACGCAACACTCGCAGGCGCATGACCGTTCCCGTCCAGGGCGACGCCGCCCGCGGAAGTGAGGTCACGTCATGTCCGTGAACGACGAACTGACGTCAGTCCAGCGCAGCCTCGACGAACTGTCCCGGTCCGTGAAACGCCTGGAACAGCAGCTCGGCAGCGGTGGCCTGGAGATGCGCCGCGTCCGGGCAGACGCCGACCGGCTGCGCGAGAGTGTCGCGCTGCTGCGGGACGCCTCTCCCGGGCCGGCCAAACCCCGGCGCCCCGACCTCGTGCCCATCCCCGACACCCCGTACGACAACAGCCTGTGGACGGACTCGGACGACGAGGGACTCGGCGCCCGGGACCGCCGCGCTCCCTAGGGGGTCTCTGTCCGCCGGACAGCCCCCGTCCGGAGTCCCGACCCGACCGGAGTCATGAATTGGCCACTGGTACGGAACCTCCAGCAACCGAAGACCCCCATCCCCCGCGCGGCGGCGTACGCACCGGTACGCGCGCCGCGATCGACGCTCCGCACCTGCGCACCGACCGCTGGTGGCTGGCCCCTGCCGCCACGGCAGCCGGTCTGTTCGCGTTCATCGTCTACTCGACCTGGCGGGCGTTCGCGAACACCGACTACTACGCGGCCCCGTACGTCTCGCCCTTCTACTCCCCGTGTCTGGCGGAGAACTGCGAGCCGATGCGCAACGGCCCCAACGCCGAGCTGTTCGGCGGCTGGTGGGGCATCTCCCCCGCGATCATCATCCTGATCTTCCCGCTCGGCTTCCGGCTGACCTGCTACTACTACCGCAAGGCCTACTACCGGGGCTTCTGGGCGTCCCCGCCGGCCTGCGCGGTGGCCGAGCCGCACAAGAAGTACTCGGGCGAGACCCGGTTCCCGCTGGTGCTGCAGAACATCCACCGGTACTTCTTCTACGCCGCGCTCGTCGTCGCCGGGATCCTGACCTACGACACCGTGCTCTCCTTCCGCGACGAGCACTACGCGTGGGGCCACATGGGCCTGGGCACCCTGGTCTTCCTGGTCAACATCGGGCTGATCTGGGCGTACACCCTCTCCTGCCACTCCTGCCGGCACATCGTCGGCGGCAAGCTCAAGCACTTCTCCAAGCACCCCGTGCGCTACCGGGCGTGGCAGCTGGTCGGGAAGCTGAACGCCCGTCACATGCAGCTGGCCTGGGCGTCGTTGGTGAGCGTGGCGCTCGCCGACTTCTACGTGTACCTGGTCGCTTCCGGTGCTTTCGATGATCCGACCCTCTTCTAGCAGACAAAAAGGTGCTTCTGATGTCCGTGGTCGACCGGCAGGAGTGGGACGTCGTCGTGGTCGGCGCCGGTGGCGCGGGCCTCCGTGCCGCCATCGAGGCCCGCGAACGTGGTGCGCGAACGGCCGTGATCTGCAAGTCGCTGTTCGGCAAGGCGCACACGGTGATGGCCGAGGGCGGCATCGCCGCCGCGATGGGCAACGTCAACTCCGGTGACAACTGGCAGGTCCACTTCCGCGACACCCTGCGCGGCGGCAAGTTCCTCAACCAGTGGCGGATGGCCGAGCTGCACGCGCGGGAGGCCCCGCAGCGGGTGTGGGAACTGGAGACCTGGGGCGCCCTCTTCGACCGTACGAAGGACGGCCGGATCTCGCAGCGCAACTTCGGCGGCCACGAGTACCCCCGCCTCGCGCACGTCGGCGACCGCACGGGCCTGGAGCTGATCCGCACCCTCCAGCAGAAGATCGTGTCGTTGCAGCAGGAGGACTTCAAGGAGACCGGCGACTACGAGTCCCGGTTGAAGGTGTACCAGGAGTGCACGGTCACCCGGGTCCTGAAGACCGTGCCCGACAGCGGCTCCGCCGCGGGCGGCCGGGTCTCCGGTGTCTTCGCCTACGACCGCGAGACCGGCCGTTTCTTCGTCCTCGAAGCCCCGGCCGTGGTGATCGCGACCGGCGGCATCGGCAAGTCGTTCAAGGTGACGTCGAACTCGTGGGAGTACACCGGCGACGGCCACGCGCTGGCCCTGCTCGCCGGGGCGCCCCTGCTGAACATGGAGTTCGTGCAGTTCCACCCGACCGGCATGGTCTGGCCGCCGTCGGTCAAGGGCATCCTCGTCACCGAGTCGGTGCGCGGCGACGGCGGGGTGCTCAGGAACTCCGACGGCAAGCGGTTCATGTTCGACTACATCCCGGACGTCTTCAAGGAGAAGTACGCCCAGTCCGAGGAGGAGGGCGACCGCTGGTACGAGGACCCGGACCACAACCGGCGCCCGCCGGAACTCCTCCCCCGTGACGAGGTGGCCCGCGCGATCAACTCCGAGGTCAAGGCGGGCCGCGGCTCCCCGCACGGCGGGGTGTTCCTCGACGTGTCGACGCGGATGCCCGCCGAGGTCATCCGGCGCCGACTGCCGTCCATGTACCACCAGTTCAAGGAACTGGCCGACGTCGACATCACCGCGGAGCCGATGGAGGTCGGGCCCACCTGTCACTACGTGATGGGCGGCATCGCCGTCGAGTCCGACACCGCGGCGGCGCGCGGGGTGCCGGGACTGTTCGCGTCCGGTGAGGTCGCGGGCGGTATGCACGGCTCCAACCGGCTCGGCGGCAACTCCCTCTCCGACCTGCTGGTGTTCGGCCGGCGCGCGGGATGGCACGCGGCCGAGTACGCGGCCGGGCTCGCCGCGGACCGCCCGCCCGTGGACGAGACCCAGGTCGACACGGCGGCGGCGGAGGCGCTGCGCCCGTTCTCCGCCGAGGGCCCGGCGCCGGGCGAGGACCCTGACCGTCCGCAGGACAGCGCCCAGACCCCCGGGGTCCGGCCACCGGAGAACCCGTACACCCTCCACCAGGAACTCCAGCAGACCATGAACGACCTGGTGGGCATCATCCGTCGCGAGGCGGAGATGCGGGAGGCGTTGGAGAAGCTGGCCGATCTGCGGGTACGGGCCCGGCGGGCCGGCGTGGAGGGCCACCGCCAGTTCAACCCGGGCTGGCATCTCGCCCTGGACCTGCGCAACATGCTCCTGGTCAGCGAGTGCGTGGCCCGGTCCGCGCTGGAGCGGACGGAGTCGCGCGGCGGCCACACCCGCGAGGACCACCCGACGATGGAACGCACCTGGCGTCGCGTCAACCTGATGTGCCAACTCACGGATCCCACCGGCGGGTTGGCGGCCACCGACCCGGAGCGCGGCCAGATCGACCTCACCCGTGAGACCACCGAACCCATCCGCCCCGACCTGCTCGCCCTCTTCGACAAGGAGGAGCTGGTCAAGTACCTCGCCGAAGAGGAGCTGTACGAATGAGCGGCTACACGGCCCACTTCAAGGTGTGGCGGGGTGACGTCGAGGGCGGCGGCCTGAAGGACTTCGAGGTCGAGGTGAACGAGGGCGAGGTGGTCCTCGACATCGTCCACCGCATCCAGGCCACCCAGGCCCCCGACCTGGCCGTCCGCTGGAACTGCAAGGCGGGCAAGTGCGGTTCGTGCTCGGCGGAGATCAACGGGCGCCCCCGGCTGCTGTGCATGACCCGCATGTCGGTGTTCACCCGCGAGGAGACGATCACCGTCACCCCGCTGCGGGCCTTCCCTGTCATACGGGATCTGGTGACCGACGTCGGCTTCAACTACACGAAGGCGCGCGAGGTCCCGGCCTTCGTGCCGCCCGCCGACCTCGGTCCCGGCGAGTACCGGATGATGCAGGAGGACGTGGACCGCTCGCAGGAGTTCCGCAAGTGCATCGAGTGCTTCCTGTGCCAGGACACCTGCCATGTGGTCCGCGACCACGAGGAGAACAAGCCGGCGTTCGCCGGGCCGCGCTTCCTGATGCGGGTCGCGGAGCTGGACATGCACCCGCTGGACGCGGCCGACGACACCGGCCTGGACCGCAAGAAGACCGCCCAGGAGGAGCACGGCCTCGGCTACTGCAACATCACCAAGTGCTGTTCGGAGGTCTGCCCCGAGGGCATCAAGATCACCGACAACGCGCTGATCCCGCTGAAGGAACGGGCCGTCGACCGCAAGTACGACCCGTTGGTGTGGCTCGGGAGCCGGATCCGGAGGCGCACCTCGTCGGGCTGAGGCCCCTGGGGCCGCGACCGGTCGGCCGGAGGCCCGCGGATACCGGCGACCGGGCGCAGCACGCGCCGGGCCGCCTTGCTGGTGAGTAGCGCTCGTATCGGTGGACCGCAGGGCGCCCACAGGTCGCTCACCACCGACGCGGGCACCTGTGCGGGCAACGGGAGCCTGAGGTCTGGGCCACGGGAGCCTCACGTCGTCGTGCCCCGGTGTCCGATCAGTTCCAGGGCCCTGCGGAGGTTGTGTTCGGCGATGGCCCGCATCGGCTCCGGGTCCGGGAAGTCGCCGTCGAGGAGCCGGAGCGGACCGGCCACCAGGGACAGCCTGATGGCCAGGCGGTAGAGGCGCAGGCGGTCCTCGTCGAGGCCGGGGGCGCGCAGGGCGTCGTACGCCTCGTGGAAGCGCAGCTCCAGGAAGACGTGCTCCCACTCGGCGTCGAAGTACATCAGGCCTTCGATGTCGATCAGGGCCGGATCGCCGCCCGCGTCCAACAGGACGTGGTCCGGGCCGAGTTCGCCGTGGATGAGGGAGTACCGGGAACGCGGGCGGACGGCCGCCGCCAACTCCCCTATCGCCGCCTCCAGTTCGCCTCTCGCGGCGGCGATCCGGGCGTCCCGCGGTGCGGTCTCGGCGATGTCGCGCAGGGCGCCCTCGGTGACGCGGTGTTCGCAGGAATGCGCCGACGACGTACCGCCGTTGTCGACGAGCGCGACCTTCCCGAAGGCCGGCCCCTGGTGCGCGTGCAGGGTCGCCAGGCGTCCGGCCAGCCGTTCCAGGGCGGCGCGCCCGGCGACCGGGTCCCGCTCCAGTGCCGCCTCCAGGCTCCCGCCCGTGACGTCCTCGACGACCGCCGCGTCGGCCGGGAGAAGCGTGTGCGTGCCGTCGGCGTACAGCAGGCGCGGGGTGCGCACCCCGACGGCGGCCAGCCGGTCGTGCGCCGCGGTGAACAGGTCGAGGCCGGACCCGTGCGAGAAGGGGTCGCGGAGGTCGGAGGGTCCGGCGTCCCAGTAGTCCTCGTCGGCCGACCAGACGTAGGCGACGGCCGTCGTGCCGTCGTCGAGGGTCAGCCGGTAGACGCCCTTCTTGCTGCCGCCGCGCGGGCGAGCGGGGTGAGGTCGTCGCGGGTGAGGGGCCTGCGGGTGGAGGTCATCGGAGGATGCTCGCACCCCGTGGGAGCCCGCGGCAGCCGGTTTTCAGCGCACCCAGCCCTCCCGGTACGCCGTCCAGTCCTCCTGGGTGGCCGCGAAGTCCACATAGGCGGCGACCCCGAAGTTCGCGCGGTCCGCGTCCGTGCGGGACAGCCCCAGCCGTACGCCCCGGACCGCGGCGGAGACGGTCTCGGCGTGGTTCCAGTGCCCGAACCGGTTCTCGTGGAAGAACGGCAGCCCCATGAGGAGGTCGGTGGACTGCGGGGTGGCCTCCAGGGCCAGCGCGGTCTGCTGGGCGACATAGCCGCCGTAGGTGCTCTCCAACGGCTGGATCGTGTCGTACGACATCATCGCGATCTGGTCGACCCGGCGCGCGACCTGCCCGAAGTACTCCTGCGACCACCACTTGGGGTGCCCGGTCAGGATGCCCCAGAAGGAGTGGAACGCCGGCACCGGGTCGATCTGGTGCGCGGCGACCGACAGCTGCGCGTCCCGGGCGCGGGTGACGCCGTGCAGCGCGTCGAGGAGGGTGAGGTAGTTCCGGTCGCCGGAGTGCAGCGGCTCCAGGTCGAAGTGCACGCCGTCGAAGCCGACGTCCAGGATCTGCCGGGTGGACGCGACGACGGCTGCCCGCGTCCGGGGCCGCTCCAGCCGCATCCCGTCCGGGCTCTCACTGGCGAGCACGTCACCCAGCCAGGCCTGGACGCGGATGCGGGGCGCCGCGGTGTGGATCGCGTCGATGAACCAACGGGCCCTGGGGTAGGCCGACTCGGGAAGCGTGCCGTCGTGCTCCAGGGGTCCGGAGTGGACGTAGAGGTCCCGGATCCCGGTGGTCTCCAGCCGCCGGGCCAGCGCGGTGACGTCGGCGTCCTTCTTCCGCCCGTCGACCCAGGCGTGGCCGAGCCAGATCGCGTCCTTGTCCCGGGTGTACGTACCGTCCGCCGGATCACCGGTGTAGTTCACCCGGAGGGCGATCTCGCCGCCGAGCAGCGGCAGGACGACGATCAGGACGAGGGCGAGGGCGGTGCGCCGGAGCCGGCGGACCCAGGGCCGCCGCCCGGGTCTCGGCTCGTCCAGAGCCCCCGCTCCGTCGGCGCCTCTCTCGTGCTCCGTGTCCGTGTCCGTACCCCCGGAACCTTCCACCACAGCATTTCCCTCCCCGTCGGCGCACCCCGTACCCCACCCCACCCCACCCCGGTCGCGCGGCCGCATTCCTGCTCATACGCTCCGAAACGTGACGTCATCCTTGATCCGGGGCCGGGCGCGGCGCGGCCGCTCGCACATATCCGTGCGGGTGGCGCATGCCGTGGTGGGCGGTGCGGCCGGGCTCGTCTGGCTGGTGTTGCCTGCGATGACGATCGGCAGGGACGTTCCGGTTGCGATCACCGCCGCCGACGCCCCCGGCTCCGCCGCGCCGGAGGCCGAGGAGTCCTCGGCCGCGGACCTGGTCCTGCCGCTGGTGGTGGTCGGAGCGGTGGGCGCGCTGGCCGGATACGGCTGCGTACGCCGGACCCGCCGGGCCCGCACCCGCACCACCCCCGCCCCCCACCACGTGCCACCCGATCCGCCGCTGACCGATCTCGACCAGCGGTCCCGCACCCTGCTCGCCGAGGCCGACGACCGGATCCGCGCGCACCGTGAGGAACTGGCCTTCGTCGAGGCCCGCTCCGGACCGGCGGCCGTCGTCCCGTTCACCCGGGCCGTACGGGACGCGGAGGCGGAACTGTCGGCCGCCTTCCGCATACGCCGGCGCTACGACACCGGCGTCCCGTCCGACGAGCCGTCCCGGCGGCACGCGCTCGCCGGGATCGTGGGCCGCTGCCAGGAGGCGGGCCGGCGCCTGGACGAGGAGAGCGAACGTCTCGACCGACTGCGCGCCCTGGACCGGGACTCCGCCGAGGCCCTGGCCGTCACGGAGACCAGGTTCCGGCAACTCGCCGCCCGCACGGCGGCCACCGAAGCCACCCTCGCCGGCCTCACCGAGCGCTCCGGCCCCGCCGCCGCGGCCCCCGTCACCGGCTATGTCGAACAGGCCAAGGACCGCCTGGTGCTGGCCACCACCCATCTCAACCGGTCCCGCCAGGCCGTCGACTCGGGCGACCCCGTCCGCACGGCCCGCGACCTGCGGATCGCGGAGAGCGCCACCGCGCAGGCCCACGTCCTGCTCGACGCGGTGCGGCGACTGGCGGCGGACCTGGACACGGCCCGGGCCCTGCTCCCGGCCACCCTCACGGGCGCGGAGGCGGAACTCGCCGGAGTACGGGCCGACGCCGCCCGGCCGGGTCTGCCGCCGGGCGCGTCACGGTCCCGGCTCCGGCACGCCGACACCACCCTGGCCTCGGTACGCCACACCCTGACCTCCGGTCGGGCCTACGATTCCCTCGGTCTCCTCCGCCGGATCGTCGAGGCGGTCGCCCCGCTGGCCGCCGGCCGCACCGGGGTCCTCCCGGCCGCCGCCCGGCTCACGGCGGACAGCGCGGTCGACGCGGCGGACGGGTTCGTCGCGACGCACCGCGGTGTGGTGGCCGCCGAGGCCCGCACCCTGCTGGCGGCGGCCCGGGACGCCGCGTCGACGGACGCCTCGCTGACCGGCCTGCTGCACGCCGACACGCTGGCCCGCCAGGCACGGGATCTCGCCGAGCAGGACGTACGCGTCCACGGGAACCCGCACGGGGACACCGACGGCCCGCCGCCCGGGCCGGAGCCCGGGTGAGACCCGGCCAGGCATGTGGTGACGCCCTGGTGCGCTCAGAACAGGCTCAGCAACGCCTCCGCCGGATCCACCATGCCGTTCTCCCCGTCCGGCAGCGGCAGTTCGAACCAGACGGTCTTGCCGCGTGGGGTACGCCGGGAGCCCCAGGCCGCGCTGAGCAGGCCCACCAGTTGCAGTCCGCGTCCGCCCTCGTCGGTGTCGCGGGCGCGGCGGCGGCGGGGCTGCACCAGGCCGGAGTCCCAGACCTCGCAGACCAGGGTCCGGTCGAGGAGCAGGCGCAGCCGGATCTCGCCCTCGCCGTACCGCAGCGCGTTCGTGACCAGCTCGCTGACCAGCAACTCCGTGGTGTCGACCAGGGGTTCCATGTTCCAGCTGATCAGCTGGTTGCGGGCGTACTCGCGGGCCTTGCCCACGCTGCGCGGCTCGCGCGGCAGGGTCCAGTCGCCGACCGAGTCGGCGGGCAGGCCCTGGACACGGGCCATCAGCAGGGCGATGTCGTCCTCGCCGTGGTGGCTGTCGAGGGTGTTGAGGACGTGGTCGCAGACGTCCTCCAGGGGGCTGGAGGGGTCCGTGAGGGCTCCCACGAAGGCCTGGAGGCCCTCGTCGAGGGGGTGGTCGCGCGATTCGACCAGTCCATCCGTGTAGAGCGCCAACAGGGCGCCTTCGGGTAGTTCGACCTCCACCTCCTCGAAGGGCTCGCCCCCGACGCCGAGCGGCATGCCCGGCGGCACGTCCAGCATCAGTGCCGCCTCGCCGGGTTCGACCAGCACCGGCGGCAGATGGCCGGCGTTGGCGAAGGTGCACCGGCGGGTCACCGAGTCGTAGACCGCGTACACGCAGGTCGCGAGGTACACCTCGGAGAGGTCCGCCTCGCGGGGGCGGCGGGCGGCTCGGGTGGCCTGCTGGACTCCGCCGGGCGCGCCGAGTCCGCGCGCGATCTCGTCCAACGCGGAGAGGACCTCCGCCGGTTCGAGGTCCAGCAGGGCCAGGGTGCGGACCGCGGAACGGAGTTCGCCCATGGCCACGGCCGCGCGCAGGCCCCGGCCCATCACGTCCCCGACCACCAACGCCGTGCGGTGCCCCGGCAGTTCGATGACGTCGAACCAGTCGCCGCCGACCTCGCTGGGCCGGTCGGAGGAGGAGTTGCCGGGCAGGTAGCGGCAGGCGATGTCGAGGCCGGAGGCGACCGGGTCGCCGGGGGGCAGCAGGGACCGCTGCAGTATCAACGCGCGTTCGTGCTCGCGCCGGTACAGGCGGGCGTTGTCGATACAGACGGCGGCGCGGGCCGCCAGTTCCACGGCCAGGTCGCGGTCCCGGTCGCCGAACGGTTCGCTGCCCTTGGTGCGGGCGAACTGGACGATGCCGACGACCGTGTCGTGGGCGACCATCGGCACGGCGAGCGTGGACTGCACGAGCCCGCCCTCCTCGCCGGGCACCAGCTGCGGCCGGGCGGTGCGCAGGGCGTCCGCGCAGGGCGAGTTGAACGGGTAGTGGTGGACCGCGCCGACCGCGACCGGCTTTCCCGAGCCGGCGAAGGGGGCGTCGGAGACGGCGCTGGCGAAGGCGACACGGCGGAGTTCCGCACTGCCGTCGGCGAGGCCGGGCGGCGTCTCGTCACCGGCCAGCAGCCCTTGGTAGAGGTCGACCGTCGCGAGGTCGCAGAAGCCGGGGACGACGACGTCGAGGAGTTCGCGGGACGTGGTCTCCAGGTCGAGGGAGTTGCCTATGCGGGCGCCCGCCTCGTTCAGCAGGGCGAGATTGCGCCGGGCGGAGGCGGCCTCGCGGGCGGCGGCTCGGCGGGCGGTGATGTCGGTTCCCAGCCAGGCGATGCCGATGGGCCGGCCGGAGCCGCTGTGCACGCGGTAGAGGTTGACGGACCAGTGGCGGCGCTCGTCCGACCCCGGCACGAAGCCCGTGACGTGCATGTCCGTGATGGAGTTGCCGGATTCGAGGACCCGGCGCAGGGTCGCGGCGACCCGCTCGGCCTCGGAGCGCGGCAGATAGTCGTGGACGCCCTTGCCGCGGTGGTCGTCGGGGCTGCCGCCGAAGACGGAGGCGAACCGCTGGTTGGCGCGCCGGACCCGCAGGTCGGGGTCGATCAGCACGAAACCGAAGGGAGATTGACCGAAAATCGCCTGCGAGGCGGCGAGGTCGGTCTCGATGGTGCGCAACGTGCGCACGTCCACGACGATGCAGACGGCGGCCTTCTGGCCGTCCTCGGTCCGCGTCGGCATGACGTACACCTCGGCGAGTCCCTGCCTGCCGCGGGCGCCCGACTGCTCGTCCGGGACCCGGAAGGGGACCACGCCGGTCCACTCCCGTCCGTCCAGGATCTCGGCCATCTTCCGCTGGCCCCGCTCGCGCAGGTCGGGGTCGACGAACGCGGCGATGGGATCCATGCCCACGGCCGCCTCGGCGGTGATGCCCAGGAGCTGCTCGGCGCGCAGGCTCCACTGGTCGACCAGCCCGTCCGGGCCTATGGAGAAGGACGCGACCTTGATGTAGTCGTAGATCGAGCCGGGCGGACTGCTCTGCCACATGGCGTCGGAGGGCAGCACGTCTCCCGGACGGATCTCCGCCGCGGCACCACCCGCGGCTTCCGCCCTCGCGCCGCCCGACGGGTCCTCCGACTCCGTGGCCTTCGCTGGTATCTCGCTCACGCGAACCGTCCCCTCCAGCTCACCGCGTCCGGCACCGGTCACCGGGGGCGGCTGCCCGCAGTATCCAGCACTACGGCGCCGCACAACACGGTGTTCACGATCACAGCACGGTCCCGACGGTTTTCGGTCCGGACTTCGACAACACCTACAGTCTTCTAACCAGCGGACACGCCGTCGAATCCCACCTGTCGACAACCGCCACTGGCCTGAACCAGCCGCTCGACAGAGCGGAAGCGGCCGTACACCCACCGCTCATCCCGGTACGGCGAGTTCGAACCACACCGTCTTGCCCTGGTCGCCGGGGCGAGTACCCCAGCGGCGCGCGGAGTGGGCGACCAGTTGCAGGCCCCGGCCGCTCTCGTCCTCCAGGTGGGCGACGCGCTCGCGGGGCGGGTCGGGGAGCGGGTCGGAGACCTCCACCAGCAGGACGCCGTCGACGTCCGCGGGGCGCACCAGCCGCACACCGATGGGACCGGTGGCGTGCCGCAGGGAGTTGGTCACCAGTTCGCTGACCAGCAGAGCCGTCAGATCGGAGAGGCTCTCCAGGCCCCACTCCCGCAACTGCCCCCGGACCACGGCACGGGCGCCGCGCACAGCGCCCGGGTCCGCGGGGAAGGTCCACTCCCCGCGGTCGCCTTCGGTGTCGATCACGCCGATCACATCCCGGGCCGGCCAGCACACCCATGTCCGGTTTCATGGGGTTAATGGGCACATACCCGATATCGAGCGGCCAGTACCGCGCCGGGCGGCGCACTGTGGCACGAACGGCGTACGGAGTGATCAGCGCACTCCGGCTCCCGAGCCCTAGCGGTGGATCTCCGTGGGATCCCCCAGCCGCGGGGCCGCCTCGCGCACCGCGGCCACGTCCTGGTCCAGCCAGGGCACGTCCCAGAGCTCGGCGGGGGCGAGCAGGCGCAGTTCGTCGTGATCCTGGAGCGGCCGGGGGCGGGCGGAGCCGGGCCGGAGGCGGACCGTCCACACCTGGAGGACGTACGGCGACCGCAGGGGCCATTCGCCGGGGATCCGTTCGACGGGCTCGGCGTCGACGCCGAGTTCCTCCCGCAGTTCGCGCACGAGCGCCGCCTCGGGCGTCTCGCCCGCCTCGACCTTGCCGCCGGGCAGTTCCCAGCGCCCGGCGAGTTCGGGGGGCGCACTGCGGCGCGCCGCGAGCAGGCGGCCGCCCTCGATCAGGGCGGCGCCCACCACCACGATCCGTTCCGTCATGCGCCGGAGCCTACGGGAGCGCGGGGGCCGGCGGGACGGGTGGGCTCAGTCGGCCGAGCTGGTTCCGTTCTGCCCTATCCGCTCGACCCAGTAGAGCTGCTTGTGGCCGCGGCCGTCGAGGCTCTCCGCGATCTTCTGGGCCTCGGCGCGGGTCGCGTACCTGCCCACTCGGTAGCGATTGCCGTTGTCGTCCTGCCGTATGACGAGCCAGGGGAGAGTGATCGTGCCGTCGTTCATCGCGCCCCTCCACTTCCCGCCCACGGCCTGCGCCGTGCCCCACCCGGTAAGGAAACCGCAATCCGCATATGCCCGAGCCTACGCCCAACCTTCACGCAGCGAACACGGCTTTTCACAAAGAGGTACGCAACCAGCCAGGACGGAGCGGCGCACCCGGGGGCGTACAGCATCGAACGCGCCCCCTGCGCACGTCGATTCATCCGGTCAGCGCGACGCCCTCGGCATCCACGCCCACCTGCGAGAACGGCCGAATTCGAACGCCGTGCGAATCGGCGCCGGTTGAGCGTTCGCCTGAGGCAACTGCCAGGAGGGCGTGCGCCACTTCACATCCACCATGGGTGAAGGCACTTCGGGCGGACGCCGAATCGGCCGGTACACACGCCTTTTTCCTTTGCGCCGCCCCGCTATGAGCTGTTGCTCTACACGCTCTCCGCCTATGCGCTCTTCGCCTATACGCCTTTTCTCCGCATGCCCTTTCTTCGCGGGCTATTTCACCGGAAGGTGGTAGGCGACCCGGTACCGGTCCGCCGGGATCACCACGTCCGCCGTCTCCACCGGGCGCCCCGAGGCGTAGTAGGTGCGCTGAACGACGAGGACGACATGACCGGGCACCCCGCCGAGCGCGAGGAGTTCCTCGGCGAGACCCGGGCGGGCGCCGACCTCCTCGGTGACGTTGTCCACGACGACGTCGATGGCGGCCATCCGCTCGACGACGCCCATGCCGCCCAACGGGCCCTCCTCGGGCAGCATCACCGGCGTACGGCCGGTGACGGCGAGCGGCTCCCAGGAGGTGGAGAGCATCATCGCCTCGCCGGCGTCCCTGAAGACGTACTTCGTGCACATCACGCGGTCGCCGGGCCGGATGCCGAGCCGCTCGGCGACGGCGCCGCTCGCCTCGGCCTGCTCGCTGTGCGACTCCCAGGTGCCGCGCGCCTCGGCGTCGGCCTGCTCCTGCCGGAACGGTGTGGCCCCACCGGCCGGGCGGTAGCCGGAGCGGGCGATGAGCCGGGGCACGGGAAGCTCGCGCACATACGTCCCCGAGCCGGAGCGGCCCTCGACCAGCCCCTCGGCCATCAGCACCTTGCGGGCCTCCAGCGCGACCGTGTCCGAGACGCCGTACTCCTCGCGGATTCTGGCCTGGGACGGGAGGCGGGTGTGCGGTGGCAGCGCTCCGTTGACGATCTTCTTGCGGAGATCACCCGCGACACGCAGGTACGCCGGCTGCTCACCGAATGTCACTGGCCGCTCCCATCAGGTTGTACAGACAGCAACAGCCTGGCGACCGTGGGTTGTGCCATGCAAGCAAAGGCCAGAGAATCACTCGATGTGATGACATGTTCCGGGGTAGCCCTTTACGCAGGCACTTTCTCCCCGCTATAGGCGCCGTCACACCTCCAGGTCGCCACCTGTTCCCCCGGTGCCCCCGGTGTCCCCGCCCTCGTCCTCGGCCGGCGGGGTGGTGGCCAGCCCCAGAGCCTTGCGTGCGGTGACCGACACGGCGGTGTCCTCCAGCTCCAGGGCCTCGCCGTAGTGCAGGTAGAAGGTGTCCACGTCGCCGGCCAGGGCCGCCTTCCCCCACGGCCCCTGCAGGGTCTGCGCCTCCTTGGCGACGGCCTCGACCGGCTTCCGCGCGTCGGCGGGCCAGGTGTGGCCGCGCAGCGTCCCGGCCTCGTCCTCCAGCGCGGACACGAGGCGCGCGGCCCACTCCTTGTTGGCCTTCAGGTCGTCCTCGGGGAGGTCCTCCGGCACCGACTCCATGGCCGCGTTCGCGATGTTGACCGCCTTCAGGTAGGCGAGCTGGTCCGCGTCGAGCGTCGTCTCGTCGTTGCGCAGGGAGCCGCCGTCCAGGGCCGCGTTCTCGTCGGTGTTGCCGAACGCGCAGGTGATCTCACGGTCACCCAGGTCCCAGCTCTCCTGGGACGGCACGACGTAGTACACGTCCACGTCGGTCGGTACGGCCCAGGTGTCCATGGCGTAGGCGGTCCGCAGCGTGTAGCACCTGTCCTCGGCGGTGGCGGTGACCTCGCCGTCACCGGGGAAGTCGTCGCCCGGCAGTGTGATGACCGCGAACACCTCGCCGTCGTGCGCGCCCCCGCAGGACACCTCGTCGAGGTCGTACGTCGAACCCTGCAGGCCGGTCGGCGAGTCGAAGCACTCGCCCTTGGCCGGCGAACCGGCGCTCGCCGCGTCCTTGAACCCGTCCCAGAACTCCGACATGCCGTTCGTGGTCAGCGTCACCGCCCACAGGGCGAGCCCGAAGGAGGACAGCACGGACCCGATGATCGCCATGACCTGGCCGCGCTCGCCCCGCTTCTTGATCTGCACCAGCGCGATCACACCGAGGACCAGTCCCAGGGCGGGCAGGCAGCACAGGATGCCGAGGACCAGGGAGGCGATGGCGAGCCCGTTGACCGGCGCCGGCTGGTTGTACGGCGTGTAGCCCTGGCCCCAGACCGGATAGGGAGGCGGCGCGTAGGGGCTGGGGACACCTCCGTAGGGTCCCTGCGGGGCGGGCGGAGGCGGCGGCGGGTACTGGCCCTGCGGGTACGGCCCTTGGGGTTCCTGAGGCTGGTAGGGCCCAGGGGGCGGAGGTATGGACACGAGTACCGTGCTTCCTGGTTCGGGCGGCGGGGCCGGGACGAAGGGCGTACGAAGACGCAGGCCGTGCGGAGACTGCGGCCGTACAGAACTGGCGTACGACAGCGCATCGTATGCGTGGGGCGCATGGCGGCGGAATGCCGGTCACGCTGCCGACGATCCGGGCGGCGACCGCGCCGACCGCGAGGTGGGCGGGTGCGAGGGTTCCGGAGCCGTATCGCGGGGACGACCGGAGACCACGACTGGTGAGGGCGACCGGATCCGACTCGTCGTCAGGCCGGTTCGGCCAGTCTGCGCTGTTCCTCCTCCACGATGCGGCGGGCCAGCCCGTCGTCCGAGACGTCGATCGCGTCCGGGGTCGCCTCGGCGGTGTCGCTGCGGCGGGCGTACGCGTCGAACAGGCGGCTCTTGCTCTCCAGGATGTGCAGCAGCCGGTCGTCGACGCTGTCGGTGGCCAGGAGGCGGTGCACCTGGACCGGGCGGACCTGCCCCATCCGGTGGGCGCGGGCCACGGCCTGGTGCTCCAGGGTCGGCTTGACCTGCGGCTCGCACAGGACGACCACGGAGGCGGCCTGGAGATTGAGGCCCACCCCGCCGGCCTGGATCTGGCAGAGCAGCACCGCGTGCCCGTCGACGCCGGTGAAGTCGTCGACCATGCGCTGCCGGCGGGCGGCGGGGACACCTCCGGCGACGGGCCCGAACACGCGGTCCCCCAGGGCGCCCCGCACTTTTTCGAGGACGTCTCTGAAGTACGAGAACACGACCACCTTCAGGCCGTTCTCCGCGGCCTCCCCGACCAGTTCCAGCAGGCGCTGGAGCTTCGCGGACTTCTCCGGGTCGGCGTATCCGGCGCGGCGCATCGCCATGAAGTTCCCCGCGGCGACCGCCGCCCGGTACGCGTCCTCGTCGGCGGCGCTGAACTCCTCCCACTCGTCGGTCCGCAGCAGTGCGGGCAGTTCGGTGAGGACGTCCTGCTGGTTGCGGCGCAGGTACGCGGGCGCGACCGCCTTGCGGAAGGTGTGCGGGCCGGCGACGGCGTCGCTGTCCCGGATCACGGGGACCAGATCGGGCTGCAGGTAGCGGACCAGGGTGCGGAACTCCTCGACGCGGTTCTCCATCGGAGTGCCCGTGAGGAACAGGACCCGGTCGCAGCGGTCGGCCCACCCCGCGACCGCCTTGGCGCGGCGGGTGTCCGGGTTCTTGACGTAGTGCGCCTCGTCGACGACGAGCAGACCGGGCCTCGTGAGACCGCCGGACTTCGTGAGGCCGCCGGACTTCGTACCGTCAGAGGACTCCGTGCCGACACGGGGCTTGGTGCCGACACGGGACTTCGTGCCGTCGCGGGCCCGCTCACCGTCGCCGTCCGGCACGGGCAGGGTGTGCAGCACGTCGAAGGTGGTGACGGCGACTCCCCCGCGCTCGCACCACTGCGCGTACGCGTCGGTCCGGTCCGGGCCGTGCACCGGCACCGCCCTGAGGGTGCTGCGCGAGCCGATCTCCCGGGTCCAGTTGATCAGCACGCTGGCCGGGCACACCACCAGGAAGTGGCTGTGCCCCCCGGCCGCGAGATGGGCGAGAACGGCGACGGCCTGGACGGTCTTGCCCAGTCCCATCTCGTCGCCCAGCACGACCCGGCGCTGGGCGAGCGCGAAACGGGCCCCGAAGGACTGGTACCCGCGCAGCGAGACCCGGCGGTGGGTGTCGTCGAGCGGCTGGGCGTGCACCCGCTCGGCCACCTCGGAGGGCACGAACCCCTCGGCGGCGGCGACGTCCGTGCGGTGCTCGGAGACCTCGGCGAGCTGGCTGTAGTACTCGGCGGAGCGCAGCTCGAAGTCGACCCAGGCCTCGATCTCGGAGGCCGGTTCACGCAGCAGGTCGGCCGAGGCCTGCGCCAGCCGCAGCCGTACGTCCGTGGCGGCCGCCTCGGCCGTCAGCGCGCGGAGTTCCACGACCGCCGCGAGCGCGGCCTCCCGGCGGCGCCGGCCGGTGAGCGCCAGCCGCAGCCGGCCGCCGGCGGGACGGGCCGCGGGCAGCAGCTCGCCGAGCCTGCCGTGCAGCCGCTCGGCGGTGTCGAGTGCGCGCCGCAACTCGGGGCCGGCCTCGACGAGCCGGTACAGCGCGAGGACCAGGGCCGCGGTCCGGGGCTCGGGCCGCTCCACGTCGATCCGCACCGAGACGGTCTCCTCGACGGCCCGCGCGATCTGCCGTGCCGCGGCGATCGCCTGGTCGGCGGTCTGGGCGCCGACTCCGGGGATCTGCCGCAGCTCGAACCGGCTCGCCTCGAACACCGCGCGCACCGACCCGAGGCCCGCCGCCTCCAATGCCGCCAGCCGCAGCCGCCCCTCGGTGACGTCCTTCAGCCTGGAGACCGGGATGGACTCCAGCTCCTTGCCCACGAGTTCGCCCCGGAGCGGCTTCAGCGCCGAACGGACCGCCTCCAGGGCGCGGGCGTGATCGGCACGCAGCACACGAGCGGCGTCGTACAGCCGCACACCCTGCGCGTGCAGCTCCCGAACCCGACGGCCCACGGGCACGCCGTACGACGCCCCCTCACGGCCCGTCACGGACCCCGCCCCCTCGACCTCCGCCATGACACCCCTCGCGAGCCGCCCTCCCCTACCCGAACCATGCTCGCACCCGGCACTGACAACACGCCCGCGAAGTGGTACTCGCGCGGCTCGGGCCTGCCGATCCCCGTCATCCGGATCGACCAGCCCGCGCTCCTTCACGTCGGTGTCGCCCAGACGGTCTCATCCCGCACGGATCCAGTGCGGATCCAGCACGATCACGCCGAAGGGGCCGGACTCCGTCGAGTCCGACCCCTTCTGACCTGCGTGTCTGCAAGGTCGCCCACGTGGTGTCGTGTCATCCGCTCACACGTTGAACCTGAACTCCACCACATCCCCGTCCTGCATCACATACTCCTTGCCCTCCATCCGCGCCTTCCCCTTGGCGCGGGACTCCGCCACCGAGCCGGTCTCCACCAGGTCCTCGAAGGAGATGACCTCGGCCTTGATGAAGCCCTTCTGGAAGTCGGTGTGGATGACTCCCGCGGCTTCGGGGGCCGTGGCGCCCTTCTTGATGGTCCAGGCCCGGGATTCCTTCGGGCCGGCGGTGAGGTAGGTCTGGAGGCCGAGGGTGTTGAAGCCGACGCGGGCGAGGGTGGTGAGGCCGGGCTCTTCGGCACCGACGGATTCGAGGAGTTCCATCGCGTCCGCCTCGTCGAGCTCGGCGAGGTCCTGCTCCAGCTTGGCGTTGAGGAAGATCGCCTCGGCGGGGGCGACCAGGGCGCGCTGCTCGGCCTTGAAGTCGTCGTCGACCAGTTCGTCCTCGTCGACGTTGAAGACGTACAGGAAGGGCTTGGTGGTGAGGAGGTGCAGGTCGTGCAGCAGTTCCTCGTTGCCGGAGCCCTGGACGATGCCCGCCGAGAACAGCGTGTCGCCCCTCTCCAGGATCTCCTTGGCCTCCTCGACGGCCTTCACCTTCGGAGCGATGTCCTTCTTGATGCGCGACTCCTTCTGGAGGCGCGGCAGGACCTTCTCGATGGTCTGGAGGTCCGCGAGGATCAGCTCGGTGTTGATCGTCTCGATGTCGTCCTTGGGCGAGACCTTGCCGTCGACATGGACGACGTTCTCGTCCTTGAAGGCGCGGATGACCTGGCAGATCGCGTCGGACTCACGGATGTTCGCCAGGAACTTGTTGCCCAGGCCCTCGCCCTCGGAGGCGCCCTTCACGATGCCCGCGATGTCCACGAAGTCGACCGTCGCCGGGAGGATCTTCTGGGAGGAGAAGATCTCGGCCAGCTTCGTCAGGCGCGCGTCGGGGACGCCGACCACGCCGACGTTCGGCTCGATCGTGGCGAACGGGTAGTTGGCCGCCAGCACGTCGTTCTTGGTCAGGGCGTTGAACAGGGTCGACTTGCCGACATTCGGCAGTCCGACGATTCCGATCGTGAGCGACACGGTGCGACTTCCCGGAGTGAGAGGGCTGGGGTGAGAGGACCGGGGACGGGCCCGCGGCGGGCCCCTGGGGGCCGATCCACCAGTCTACGGCGTGCCCGGCCCCGTACCGGCGGCGTATCGAACGCTTGGCCAAGGTCCGGTCGACGGCGTGTCTGAGGAGCGATTCGACACATAAAACGACCTAAGTTGGTCCGGTGGAGCAACACAGGACACGACCCTCACACTACGGTCAACGACGCGGCGCGCAGCCGCCGCTGCCTCCGCAGGCTGCGCGGGGCGCGAAGTCCGGCCGAAACGGTTCGGCGGCGGCACGTGGTGCCGTGCCGCGACGCCCCGCCGCGGCACGGCCGTCCGGACCGCCGATCGTCCAGGCCGTACGGCGGCTGCCCAACCCCCGGCTCACCGGGCTCGGCGGCGGGCTGTTCTGCGGGGCGCTGATGTTCGCGGTCGGCTGCCTCGACCAGTTGCTGTTCGGGGCGTCGCTCACGGTGTACGGCGTGCTGTTCCTGCCGGTGTGCGCGGTGACCGCCGGCTGGATCCGGCGGGGGGATCTCCTGACCGCGCCCATCGTGGTGCCGATCGCCTTCGCCACGGGTCTCCTCCCGGTGGCCGAGACGGGCGGCGGCGGGGTCGGCGGGCGGCTGATGGGGCTTTTCACCGCCCTCGCCACCCAGGCCGGGTGGCTGTACGGCGGCACCCTCGTCGCCGGGCTGATCGCCCTGGTGCGCAGGATCCTCCTGATGAGCCGCCGCGCCGCCAGGAACCGCCCGCCGGTGTGACCCCCGCTCGGGACGGCGCCGCCCCGCTGCCCCGCCGGGGCGCTACCCCTGCGCCGCGTGCATCGCCGCTCCCACGATCCCCGCGTTGTTCTGCAGCTGCGCCGGGACGATCTCCGCCTTGATGTCCTCGATGTGGTGCAGGAACTTCTCCGACTTGCGGCTGACGCCGCCGCCGATGATGAACAGCTCGGGCGAGAAGAGCATCTCGACATGGGCGAGGTACTTCTGGACACGGCGCGCCCAGTGCTCCCAGGTCAGCTCGCCGTCCTCCTTGGCCTTGCTGGAGGCGCGCTTCTCCGCGTCATGGCCGTGCAGTTCGAGGTGGCCCAGCTCGGTGTTGGGGATGAGGGTGCCGTCGACGAACAGGGCGCTGCCGATGCCGGTGCCGAAGGTGAGGAGGATGACGGTGCCCTTGCGGTCCCGGCCGGCACCGAAGTGCATCTCGGCGACCCCCGCCGCGTCCGCGTCGTTGACCACCGTCGCCGACAGACCGCCCAGGCGGGCGCTGAACAGCGCGCCCGCGTCGGTGTCGATCCAGCTCTTGTCGACGTTGGCCGCCGTACGGATCGTGGTGCCGCCGGTGACCACGCCCGGGAAGGTGAGACCGACCGGTCCGGTCCAGCCGAAGTGGTCGACGACTTCCTTGACGCCGTCGGCCACTCCTTCCGGGGTCGCCGGGTGCGGGGTCAGCACCTTGTGACGCTCTTCCGCCAGGTCGCCCTTGTCCAAATCCACAGGGGCGCCCTTGATCCCGGATCCGCCGATGTCCACGCCAAAGATCTGCATGGCTCTACGTTACGACGGACGACTGACAGTCACTCGGCCGAGGTACCTCTCGGCCGCTTCTCGCCCCTCGCCGAGGCGTCCGTCACAGCCGTCCGTCACAGCGGTGCGTCCCACTCGTTCGTCACGCGCCGCCCGTACCGGATCCGCCGCGCTGCTCCATCATCGTCGCCGCCTCCTCGCGCAGGTCGCGGCGGAGTTCCTTCGGCAGCGAGAAGGTGATCGACTCCTCGGCGGCCTTGACCAGCTCGACGTCCTCGAAGCCGTGCTGCGTGAGCCACTCCAGGACCTGCTCGACGAGGATCTCCGGCACGGAGGCACCGGAGGTGACGCCGACCGTGGTCACGCCCTCCAGCCATGCCTCCTCGATCTCGTCCGCGTAGTCCACGAGGTACGCCTGCCGCGAGCCCGCCTGCTTGGCGACCTCGACCAGCCGCACGGAGTTCGAGGAGTTGCGGGAGCCGACCACGATCACCAGCTCGGCCTGGGCGCCCATCTGCTTCACCGCGAGCTGGCGGTTCTGCGTGGCGTAGCAGATGTCGTCGCTGGGCGGGGAGATGAGCTGCGGGAACTTCTCCTTCAGGGCGTCGACGGTCTCCATGGTCTCGTCGACGGAGAGGGTGGTCTGGGAGAGCCAGACGACCCTCGACTCGTCGCGGACCTCGACCTTGGCGACGTCGGCGGGGCCGTCGACGAGCTGGATGTGGTCGGGGGCCTCTCCGGAGGTGCCGATGACCTCCTCGTGGCCCTCGTGCCCGATCAGCAGGATGTCGTAGTCCTCGCCCGCGAAGCGGACGGCTTCCTTGTGGACCTTGGTGACCAGGGGGCAGGTCGCGTCGATGGTGGCGAGGCGGCCCTGCTTGGCCTCTTCGTGGACGGTCGGTGCGACGCCGTGGGCCGAGAACATCACGATGTTGCCCGGCGGCACCTCCTCCGTACGGTCGACGAAGATGGCGCCCTTCTTCTCCAGCGTCTGGACGACGTACTTGTTGTGGACGATCTCGTGCCGGACGTACACCGGAGCGCCGTACTGCTCCAGGGCTTTCTCGACGGCGATCACGGCGCGGTCCACACCCGCGCAGTAGCCACGGGGGGCGGCGAGCAGGACACGGCGGCCAGGCGAAGCAGTCATGCACCCCATCGTAAGGCCGCGTTCGGCGGGTCAAAGATCGCGTGGGTGTGGGGTGGGTGGGGAGACTGTCGGTGGGCAGGGGACTGCGGGGTGGGACAGGGACGAACGAGACACGGGCGAACCACCGCGGAGGCACGATGTCCGGGACCGGGACGGCGGACCGTACGACTGACAAAGAGGACGGCGGCCTGCGGCGCAGCCTCGGCTTCCGGGATCTCGTCGTCTACGGGCTGTTGTTCATCGCCCCGATGGCCCCGGTCGGCGTCTACGGCACGCTCGACGCGAAGTCGCACGGGGCGGTCGCGCTCGTCTACCTCGTCGCCACCGTCGCGATGGCGTTCACCGCTTTCAGCTACGCGCAGATGGTGCGGGTCGTCCCCCGGGCGGGGTCGGTGTTCGCCTACGCGCGCGTGGCGCTCGGCAGGGAGGCCGGCTTCGTCGCGGGCTGGATGGCGATGCTCGACTATCTGCTGATCCCGGCGGTCGCCTATCTGTTCTCCGGGATCGCGATGAACGCGCTGGTGCCCGAGGTCTCGCGGTGGGTGTGGACGGCGCTCGCGGTGGTCGTGACGACCCTGCTGAACCTGTGGGGCGTACGGGCCGCCGCGCGCGTCGGCTTTCTGGTGCTGGCGATGGAGATCGTGGTCCTGCTCGTGTTCGTGGTGTCGGCCGTGGTCGTGCTGGCCCGGGACGGGGCGCAGCGCGGCTGGCTGTCGCCGCTGACCGGGGACGGCACGCAGGGCGCGTTCGCGCTGTCCGCGGTCCTCGGGGCGGTCTCGATCGCCGTCCTGTCGTATCTCGGCTTCGACGCGATCGCCTCGTTCGCGGAGGAGGTCACGGGCGGGTCGGAGAAGGTGGCCCGGGCGGTGCTGTTCTGTCTGGCGGTGGCGGGTGTGCTGTTCGTCACGCAGACGTATCTGGTGGCGCTGCTGGAGCCGCTGTCCTCGGCTCGACTCGCGGCCGACCCCGGCCGGCAGGGGTCGGCGTTCTACGACGCCGTGGACACGTCGGTGGGGACCTGGCTGCACGATCTGGTGGCCGCCAGCAAGGCGATCGGGGCGGCGTTCGCCGCGCTGGCCGGACAGGCGGCGGCGGGGCGGCTGCTCTTCGCGATGGGGCGGGACCGGCGGTTGCCGCGGGTGCTGGCGCGGACGGAGGGCGGGGTGCCGCGGGTCGCCCTGCTGTGCGCGGCGGTGATCACGCTGGTGGCGGCGGTGTGGGCGGCCCGACGGGACGACGGGATGGATCATCTGGTGTCCGTGGTCGACATCGGGGCGCTCACCGCGTTCACGCTGCTGCACGCGAGCGTGGTGGGGTGGTTCGCGGTGCGGCGGCGGGGCGGGAAGGTCAGTTGGTGGCGGCATGTGCTGGTGCCGGTGGTGGGGGCGGCGATCACGATCGCGGTGATCGTGGAGGCGTCGGGGGCCGCGCAGGTGGTGGGGGCCGTGTGGTTCGTGGTGGGGATGCTGGTGCTGGTGGGGCAGCGGGGACGCGGGCGGGGGCAGGGTGAGGTTGGCGTGTGACGGTGGGGTGGGGGTGGGGCCGTGTTTTTTCGCCCCACCGCCCCTTCCCGTCCCGTCCCTGGGGGCTGCGCCCCAGCCCCCCTTGTCGGCCCCGAAAGGGCCTTGTCCTCGAACGCCGGACGGGCTGAAAGGACGGGCTGAAGGAGCATGACCGGGTGTTGTCGTACCCGGCCGTTAGTCTCGCCGCATGGCTGCGAATACGTCTCCGGAAACCCCGCTGCCCGTCGGCGAGGTCTCCCGGCTCATCGGCGGGTGGATCGACCGGCTGGGCGCGGTGTGGGTCGAGGGTCAGATCACCCAGTTGTCGCGGCGGCCCGGTGCGGGTGTCGTGTTCCTGACGCTGCGGGATCCGTCGCACGACATCTCCGTCAGCGTCACCTGCTACCGGCAGGTCTTCGACGCCGTGGCGGACGTCGTCAGCGAGGGCGCGCGGGTCGTCGTCCTGGCGAAGCCCGAGTGGTACGCCCCGCGGGGGCAGCTCTCGTTGCGGGCCACCGAGATAAGGCCCGTCGGCGTCGGTGAACTGCTCGCCCGGCTCGAACAGTTGAAGAAGGCCCTGGCCGCCGAGGGGCTGTTCGCGCCGGAGCGGAAGAAGCCGCTGCCCTTCCTGCCCCAGCTCGTCGGGCTGGTCTGCGGGCGCGCCTCCGCCGCCGAGCGGGACGTGCTGGAGAACGCCCGGCACCGCTGGCCCGCCGTCCGCTTCGAGGTGCGCAACGTGGCGGTGCAGGGGGTGCACGCCGTGCCGCAGGTCGTGCAGGCCGTGAAGGAGCTCGACGCGAACGACGCGGTGGACGTGATCGTCGTCGCGCGCGGCGGCGGCAGCGTGGAGGACCTGCTGCCGTTCTCCGACGAGCAGCTCATCAGGACGGTCGCGGAATGCCGTACACCGGTCGTGTCCGCCATCGGGCACGAGCCCGACACCCCGCTCCTCGACTATGTCGCCGACCTGCGCGCCTCCACCCCGACCGACGCCGCCAAGAAGGTCGTACCGGACGTCGGTGAGGAGTACGAGCGCGTACGGCAGTTGCGGGACCGGGCCAGGCGGTGCGTGGGGGCCGTCGTGGACCGGGAGGAGCGCGGGCTCGCCCATGCGCTGGCCCGGCCGGTGATGGAGGATCCGCACCGCATGATCGACGAACGGGCCGACCAGGTCGCGTCCCTCCTCGACCGCGGCCGGCGCACCCTCGGCCACCATCTGGACCGCGCCGACTCCGAGTTGACGCACACGCACGCGCGCGTAGTGGCCCTCTCCCCCGCCGCCACTCTCCGGCGGGGGTACGCGGTGCTGCAGAAGTCCGACGGCCATGTGGTCCGCGATCCCGGCGAGGTCACGGGGGACGAGGTGCTGCGGGCGCGGGTCGCCGAGGGCGAGTTCGTCGTGCGCGTCGACGCGTGAGGGGCGGTACGTGGAGTCGGTGCACGGGGTCGGTGCGTGCAGTCGATGCGTGGGGGTCGGTGCGTGGGGGTCGGTACATGTCGATACATAAGGTGGGCGCATGAGCAGCAAGGTGGATGAGGCGCTCGGGTACGAGCAGGCGCGGGACGAGCTGATCGACGTGGTGCGGCGGCTGGAGGCGGGCGGTACGACGCTGGAGGAGTCCCTCGCCCTGTGGGAGCGGGGCGAGGAGCTGGCGAAGGTGTGCCGGCGCTGGCTGGAGGGGGCGCGGGCGCGGCTGGACGCGGCACTCGCGGAGGAGGAGAAGACCGAGGAGGGGCGGGACGAGGACGCTTAGGGGCTGGGCGGCGGCATTCAGGACCTGTGAGGCGGATCACCGCGCTCCAGTTTTTGTTGAAGGTTGAACTTCATTCGCGTACCGTCGGTGACGTCAGCCGCTCCGGTGCGCCGGAACCGACGTCCATCCCGAGAAGGTTCACGTATGTCTCTCGTCCTTGACCCCGCCGCCCAGGACCTCCTGTTCCGCGAGGCCCGTACCGCGAACACGTTCACCGACGAGCCGGTGACCGACGAGCAGGTGCAGGCGATCTACGACCTGGTCAAGTACGGCCCGACCGCCTTCAACCAGACCCCGCTGCGCATCACCCTGGTCCGCTCCCCCGAGGCCCGTGAGCGCCTGGTCCAGCACATGGCCGAGGGCAACCAGCCCAAGACCGCCACCGCCCCGCTGGTCGCGATCCTCTCCGCGGACAACGAGTTCCACCAGGAACTGCCGGCCCTCTTCCCGGCCTTCCCGCAGGCCAAGGACCTGTTCTTCAGCGAGCGTCCGGCCCGTGAGGGTGCCGCCGCGCTGAACGCCGCCCTCCAGGCCGCGTACTTCATCGTCGGCGTCCGCGCCGCCGGTCTGGCCGCCGGCCCGATGACCGGTGTGGACTTCGAGGGCGTCCGCAAGGAGTTCCTGGACGACGACCACACCCCGCTGATGGTCGTCAACATCGGCAAGCCCGGCGACGACGCCTGGTACCCGCGCTCCCCGCGCCTGGCGTACGACGAGGTCGTCACCACCGTCTGAGCGGTTCACGCACGTGAGGAGGGCCCCGGCGACCATGCCGGGGCCCTCCTCACGTGGTCATGTCCTCGGGTGGGCATGCCCTCACGTCGCCATGTGCGCGCGGCTCACGCCGTCTTCAGTGCCCCGGCCATCTCCGTCAGCAGGCCGAAGGAGCCCGTGCCCGCGATCACCGTCGTCGCCCCGTCGCCCCGGTGCACGAGCGCGTCGTAGCGGCCGCCCGTGTACCGCGTCCAGGTGCGGCCGTCGATCTCCTGGGTGGACTTCGTCGCCTTGCCGCCCTGACTGGCCTCGTCGATGAACGTCGACGGCTTCTGAGTCGACTGCTCGACCTGGACGTATTCACCGTCGGGAGCGTGGAAGCCCAGATGCCAGGTGTCGAAGTCGTCGCCCTGGTAGCGGACGGAGGTCGCCTTCCAGTCGGCGGAGAGGCCCTCGGGGGCGGCCACCGGGTAGGGCGCCGCACGTCGTGCCGTGAGCAGCTCGACGCGGTAGTCGACCTTCTTGATCTCCTGAGGGGAGTCGTCGTGCGGGATGAAGAGGTAGATGACTCCCGCCATGAGCCCGATCAGACCCAGGGAGAGGATCATGTCCCGGACCGTCTTCTGCTTACCGTTCGAACCTGCCACGCCCCTATCGTCGCAGGTGCCCCGGTCCGCTCATCCGTGGGGCCCCCTGCTCATTTTGTCTGCCTGACGATAGAGTCGGCCCATACCCTCATCCGGCCGTCGTCGTATCAGAAAGGTGCGCTCCGATGACCGAGCATCATCATCTGCCGTCCGAACTCGAAGTTCCCTCCGAGGCTCCCGACCGCAACCTCGCCCTGGAGCTGGTCCGGGTCACCGAAGCCGCGGCGATGGCCGCGGGCCGCTGGGTCGGACGCGGCGACAAGAACGGCGCCGACGGTGCCGCGGTGCGCGCCATGCGGACCCTCGTCTCCACCGTGTCGATGAACGGCGTGGTCGTCATCGGCGAGGGCGAGAAGGACGAGGCCCCGATGCTCTTCAACGGCGAGCGCGTCGGTGACGGGACCGGGCCGGAGTGCGACATCGCCGTCGACCCGATCGACGGGACCACGCTGACCGCCAAGGGCATGACCAACGCGATCGCGGTGCTGGCCGCCGCCGACCGCGGGTCGATGTTCGACCCGTCCGCCGTGTTCTACATGGACAAGCTGGTCACCGGGCCCGAGGCCGCCGACTTCGTCGACATCAACGCGCCCGTGTCCGTGAACATCCGCCGGGTCGCCAAGGCCAAGCGGTCCACGCCCGAGGACGTCACCGTCGTCATCCTGGACCGGCCGCGGCACGCGGGCCTCATCGAGGAGGTCAGGGAGACCGGCGCGCGCATCAGGCTGATCTCCGACGGCGACGTGGCGGGCTCGATCCTGGCGCTGCGCGCGAGCACCGGCGTCGACCTGCTGCTCGGCATCGGCGGTACGCCGGAGGGCATCATCTCGGCCTGTGCCGTGAAGTGTCTGGGCGGCACCATCCAGGGCAAGCTGTGGCCGAAGGACGACGAGGAGCGGCAGCGGGCGATCGACGCGGGGCACGACCTCGACCGGGTGCTGACGACCGACGACCTGGTGTCCGGGGAGAACGTGTTCTTCGTGGCGACCGGCATCACCGACGGCGAGCTGCTGCGGGGTGTGCGGTACCGGTCCGAGACCGCGACCACCGACTCGATCGTGATGCGCTCGAAGTCGGGCACGGTGCGCAGGATCGATTCGGAGCACCGGCTGAGCAAGCTGCGGGCCTACAGCGCGGTCGACTTCGACCGGGCGAAGTAGGACCGGAAGCAGGTCCACGAGCAGGCGGGTCCACCAGCCGGTCCGGGAGCAGGCTCTCCAGGGAACGGCGGAGGGACCGGAGAACGGCTGGAAGAGGAGAGGCGTCCCCGGTGCGGTGGGGGCGCCTCTCTTCCTGCGTGTGTCAGCCGGCGGCCGCTATGCGGTCCGGCGACCTGACCGCCTTCTTCAGTTCCAGATCCCGGCGGCGGCGCCTGGCCAGGACCACCCGGCGTTCCGCGGCGGTCAGGCCGCCCCAGACGCCGTACGGTTCCGGTTGCAGGAGCGCGTGCTCGCGACACTCGACCATGACGGGGCAGCCCGCACAGACGCGCTTCGCGGCCTGCTCGCGGGAGAGCCGGGCGGCGGTGGGTTCCTTGGACGGCGCGAAGAACAGGCCGGCCTCGTCGCGCCGGCACACCGCTTCGGTGTGCCAGGGTGCGTCTTGGTCCCTGTCCCGCACTGGCACCCGCTGGGCCGGTACGGCAGCTACCTGCAGGGACGAATGCGGCGGTTGCAGCACGGTCTACTCCTGACGACGGCTTCGCGAGCGAGAGACGATGCAGCAAGGCCTACCCGCTGTGCGCGCGCCTATGCACTGAGTTCCGAACCGCTGGATTCCGAGGCCCCGTGCGCGCTCCCGGGCCCGGCCGGCCCTGATCCCGCCGCGCCACGAAGCCGCCGGATTCACAACCGTCAATGATCCAGGTGCTTGCGCAAACCCTTGTCGACCTTGCGCTGCACCCGGTCGAGGATGTCCGCGACGAGCTTGCCGCGCTTGGGCTTGCCCTCGATGTTGCCGAGCACCGCCCAGCCGTCCAGGTAGACGACCGGAGCGTCCGGTTCCGTCGAATCCAGGGTGTCCACCTCGAAGTTGCCGAGGACGCCGCCGCCGGTGCCGCGCAGCGAAATGTTCTCCGGGACGCGGACCTCGACGTTCCCGAAGACCGAGACCGCCTTGATGACGACCTGCCGGTATTCGAAGATCGCCTCGCTGAGGTCGATCTCGACGGTGCCGAAGACGGCGTACGCGTGGATACGCCGGCCCGCTCGCCAGCGGCCCTTGCGGACGGCGCTGCTGAAGACCGCGACCACGTTGTCGTCGGGGTCGTGCGGGATCGCCTCGCTGGGGCGGTTGGGCGCCGCGCTGTAGAGCGGGGTGGCCCGGCGCTCGTGCGCGGCCGGCAGGTCCCGTATGAAGACCTCCAGCTCGCCCACCGTCTTGGCGGCCAGCACCCCCTCGACGCGCTCGGCGTGCTCGTCGGCGGTGAGGCGCCCCTCGGCCAGGGCCTCGCGCAGGATGTCGGCGATCCGGTCGCGGTCCGCGTCCGAGGCGCGCAGTTCGGTGGCGGGCGTGCGCGGTTCGGTGTGCTTCTGAAGGTCCACGACAGCAGCGTACCCAAACGCGATAGATCGCGACCAGGGGTGTGGACAAACCTTGAACCGGTCAACTGAGGATTACCTCACCGGAGTGCTGTCGGTGCCAGGTTCTACGCTGGTGGACGCTGCCAATGGAGGCCAGCGGCCGACTGTCGAGTGAGGAATGGGCGAGATGCCTGAGTTCGAGTACACCGATCTGCTCCCGATGGGAGAGGACACCACCCCGTACCGGCTGGTGACCTCCGAGGGTGTCTCCACCTTCGAGGCCGACGGGCGGACGTTCCTCAAGGTCGAGCCGGAGGCGCTGCGCAAGCTCTCCGAGGAGGCGATCCATGACATCCAGCACTATCTGCGGCCCGCCCACCTGGCCCAGCTGCGCCGGATCATCGACGACCCGGAGGCGTCCGGCAACGACAAGTTCGTCGCGCTGGACCTCCTGAAGAACGCGAACATCGCGGCCGCGGGCGTGCTGCCCATGTGCCAGGACACCGGCACGGCGATCGTCATGGGCAAGCGCGGGCAGAACGTGCTCACGGAGGGCGGCGACGAGGCGGCCCTCTCCCGGGGCATCTACGACGCGTACCTGAACCTGAACCTGCGCTACTCGCAGATGGCTCCTCTCACCATGTGGGAGGAGAAGAACACCGGGTCGAACCTGCCGGCGCAGATCGAGCTGTACGCCACGGACGGGGGCGCGTACAAGTTCCTGTTCATGGCCAAGGGCGGCGGGTCCGCGAACAAGAGCTTCCTCTACCAGGAGACGAAGGCCGTTCTGAACGAGGCCTCCATGATGAAGTTCCTGGAGGAGAAGATCCGTTCGCTGGGTACGGCCGCGTGCCCGCCGTACCACCTGGCGATCGTGGTGGGCGGCACCAGCGCCGAATACGCGCTCAAGACCGCCAAGTACGCCTCCGCGCACTACCTGGACGAGGTTCCCGCCGAGGGCTCGCCGCTCGGGCACGGCTTCCGGGACAAGGAGCTGGAGGAGAAGGTCTTCGAGCTGACGCAGAAGATCGGCATCGGGGCGCAGTTCGGGGGCAAGTACTTCTGCCACGACGTGCGTGTGGTGCGGCTGCCGCGGCACGGCGCGTCCTGCCCCGTCGCCATCGCCGTGTCCTGCTCGGCCGACCGGCAGGCCGTCGCGAAGATCACCGCCGAGGGCGTGTTCCTGGAGCAGTTGGAGCGGGATCCCGCGCGGTTCCTGCCGGAGACCACGGACGAGCACCTCGACGAGGCGGGTGACGTCGTGCGGATCGACCTCAACCAGCCGATGGACGACATTCTCGCCGAGCTGACGAAGTACCCGGTGAAGACGCGGCTCTCGCTGTCCGGGCCGCTGGTCGTGGCCCGTGACATCGCGCACGCCAAGATCAAGGAGCGTCTTGACGCGGGTGAGGAGATGCCGCAGTACCTGAAGGACCACCCGGTGTACTACGCCGGTCCGGCGAAGACGCCCGAGGGGTACGCGTCCGGCTCCTTCGGTCCGACCACGGCCGGTCGGATGGACTCCTACGTCGAGCAGTTCCAGGCCGCGGGCGGGTCCAAGGTGATGCTGGCCAAGGGGAACCGGAGCAAGCAGGTCACCGACGCGTGTGATGCGCACGGCGGCTTCTATCTGGGGTCCATCGGTGGGCCCGCCGCTCGGCTCGCGCAGGACTGCATCAAGAAGGTCGAGGTCGTCGAGTACGAGGAGCTCGGCATGGAGGCCGTGTGGAAGATCGAGGTCGAGGACTTCCCGGCGTTCATCGTCGTCGACGACAAGGGCAACGACTTCTTCCAGGATCCGGCGCCTGCGCCGACGTTCACGTCGATTCCTGTGCGGGGGCCCGGGCTGGCGTAGGGGGGTGTGCGGCGGGGATGGTTTTCGCCCCCGCCGCCCCTTCCCGTCCCGTCCCCAGGGGCTGCGCCCCTTCGCCCCCCTTCCAGGGGCTCCGCCCCTGGACCCCGGCGGGGACTTCGTCCCCTGCACCCCTCGCGGGGCTCCGCCCCGTACCCCTCGCGGGGCTCCGCCCCGTACCCCGCTGGGGCTGCCGCCCCAGGCCCCGCTTCGGCCCTGAAGGGGCCTCGTCCTCAAACGCCGGACGGGCTGGAGGGGGGCGTGTCTCAGGTGCTGCCGGACGGGCTGAAGAGGGGGCGGGGTCGGTGTGATGCTGTAGTGGGTGCCCGCCCCTGGTTGGTGCAGGGGCGGGCGGCCTTCTGGGTCAGGGGGCGCAGATGGTGAAGTTGACCGTGTCGCCCGGCTTGATGGTCTTCGGGGCGTGCGGGGTCACCTCCAGCACCGCGTTCGGCTTGCAGCCCTTGGTGGCCTTCTTGGTGACGGTGCCGAGCTTCGTCTGCGTCTTGTCGAGCAGCGGCGTGGCCATGTCCAGGCTGAGGCCCGCGAGAGGGATCCGTACGGTCTCGCCGTCGCTGAAGCGGTAGAGCAGGGTGGTGGCGTCGTCGTTCCCGGCGACCGTGGCGGTCGCCGCCGGGGTCGCGTCGTTGCTCGCGACCGAGGTGGCCAGGGCCGTGCCTCCGCCCGCCGCGATGAGGGCGGCGGCGACGGCGGCGATGCCGACGGTCCGGCGGCGGCGGGTGCGGCGCTCGATCTGGGGGGCGTCGAAGTCGGGGGCCTCGGCGGAGTTCGCGTAGCGGTTCATGGCGTTCATGAGTTCCTCTTCGAAGGGTGAGCAGGCGGAAGGCCGTGCGTCGCCGTACGAGGTCATCGGATTCCTTCCGTGTGCTGCCGTGGTGAAGGGGCGGAGAGTGCGGGGAACTGGCTTCTGAGCTTCTCGATCCCCCGGGCGAGCTGGGAGCGCACCGTGCTCGCCGAGATGTCCAGGTCGGCCGCGATCTCGGTGTCGGAGAGGTCGTGGAAGTACCGCAGCACCACGACCGTCCGCATCCGCATGGGCAGTTGCTGCAGGGCGCGCACCAACTGGTCCCTGCTGTCGACCTGTCCGTACTCGTCGCCGGGGGCGGCCCGGTCGGGGCCGTCCGACTGTGGAGCCATGCGGCGGAAGCGGCGCCAGCGGTCGTTGGCCAGGTTCACCATGATCCGCCGTACATAGGCGTCCGGGGCGTCCTTGGCCGCGATCGTGCGCCACTTCCGACAGGCCCGCTCCAGGGTCTCCTGGACCAGGTCCTCGGCCGCGTCGCGGCTGCCCGTCAGGACGAGTGCGCCCCGGAACAGCGCGGCCGACCGGGCGGCCACGAAACCGTCGAAGCCCGACTCGAAGTCCGTCTCCACACGCTCCCTCCCTTCCTGTCACCCCTCCTCGACGCGGACACCCCTTCGTCTGCTGCACGGCCGACATGAGAGCTGGGTCACACAGAAAACGGCACCCGGGCGGGTGAGAGCCCGGAACATCCCCGGCGTCCCGTTCGCTGTACAGGGCATGAGCGAATACCGCATCGAGCACGACTCCATGGGCGAGGTACGCGTCCCGGCGGACGCCAAGTGGCGGGCGCAGACGCAGCGGGCCGTGGAGAACTTCCCGGTCTCCGGGCAGCGCATCGAGCGTGCCCACATCGAGGCGCTCGCCCGGATCAAGGGCGCCGCCGCCAGGGTGAACGCGCGTCTCGGTGTGCTCGACAAGGACATCGCGGAGGCGATCCAGGAGGCGGCGGGCGAGGTCGCCGAGGGGCGGTGGGACGAGCACTTCCCCGTCGACGTGTTCCAGACCGGGTCGGGGACCTCGTCCAACATGAACACCAACGAGGTCCTCGCCACGCTCGCCACCGAGCGCCTGGGGCGGGATGTGCATCCCAACGACCACGTCAACGCCTCCCAGTCGTCCAACGACGTCTTCCCGTCCTCCATCCACATCGCCGCCACCGCCGCCGTCACCCGCGATCTGATCCCCGCGCTGGAGCACCTGGCCGGCTCGCTGGAGCGCAAGGCCGAGGAGTTCGCCGACGTCGTGAAGTCGGGGCGGACCCACCTCATGGACGCCACACCGGTGACCCTGGGGCAGGAGTTCGGCGGATACGCGGCGCAGGTGCGGTACGGCGTCGAGCGGCTCCAGGCCTCCCTGCCCCGGCTCGCCGAGCTGCCGCTGGGCGGCACCGCGGTCGGCACCGGCATCAACACGCCTCCCGGCTTCTCCGCCGCCGTCATCGAGGAGGTCGCCCGCGCCACCGGGCTGCCGCTCACCGAGGCCCGCGACCACTTCGAGGCGCAGGGGGCGCGGGACGGCGTCGTCGAGACCAGCGGGCAGCTGCGGACCATCGCCGTCGGGCTGACGAAGATCGCCAACGACCTGCGGTGGATGGCCTCCGGGCCGCGTACCGGGCTCGCCGAGATCTCCCTGCCGGACCTCCAGCCGGGCTCGTCGATCATGCCGGGCAAGGTCAACCCGGTCATCCCGGAGGCCGTGCTCATGGTGTCCGCGCAGGTCATGGGCAATGACGCGACGGTCGCCACGGCGGGCGCGGCCGGCAACTTCGAACTCAACGTGATGCTGCCGGTCATCGCGAAGAACGTGCTGGAGTCGATCCGGCTGCTCGCCAACGTGTCCCGGCTGCTCGCCGACCGGACCGTCGACGGGGTCGTCGCCCACCGCGAGCGGGCCCGGGAGTACGCCGAGTCCTCACCCTCCGTGGTGACGCCGCTCAACAAGTACATCGGGTACGAGGAGGCCGCGAAGGTCGCCAAGAAGGCCCTGGCGGAGCGGAAGACCATCCGCCAGGTCGTGCTGGAGAGCGGGTACGTCGAGCGCGGCGACCTCACCGTCGAGCAGCTCGACGAGGCCCTGGATGTCCTGCGGATGACGCGCCCGTAACCGGTCGCGAACCCATCGCGCCCCGCGCGTGAACCGTGACACGCGCCGCAGCGTCGTATGCCTGTGGCACCTAATATCTGTGCATGGCAGACGGTGGAGCGGTGAGAGCCGAAGCGGACGCGGGCGGGGCGGCGGTGTTCTGGGTGCCCGGGAGTCAGATCCTGTGGCGCTACCGGGAGAACGGCGGCGCGCGCTTGCACATCGCCCGTCCCGTCACCGTCGTCCGGGACGACGACGAACTGCTCGCGGTGTGGATGGCTCCGGGTACGGAGTGCGTGAGGCCGGTACTGGCCGACGGCACGCCCGTGCATGTCGAGCCGTTGGAGACCCGCTACACCAAGCCGCGCGGGGTCCGGCGGGACCGCTGGTTCGGGACGGGTGTGCTCAAGCTCGCGCGGCCGGGTGAGCCGTGGTCGGTGTGGCTGTTCTGGGATCCGGGCTGGCAGTTCAAGAACTGGTACGTGAACCTGGAGGAGCCGCTGACGCGTTGGGACGGCGGGGTGGATTCCGAGGATCACTTCCTCGACATCTCCGTTCATCCGGACCAGAGTTGGCACTGGCGGGACGAGGACGAGTTCGCACAGGCTCGGCGGGACGGACTGATGGACGATCAACTGGCGCAGAGCGTACGGGAGGCGGGGCGGTCCGCGGTGGAGGTGATCCGGGCCTGGGGGCCGCCGTTCTCGGACGGCTGGCAGCACTGGCGTCCCGATCCGTCCTGGAGTGTCCCGGCCCTGCCCGAGGACTGGGATCGTACGCCCGCGCACATGTCGTCATGAGACCCTTGATGCGCCCCCGGGCGAGAAACGTAGGATCGTCCTCCGCAAGGGCGCGCAGTGGTAACTACCGGAGCACGCGCTGGGCTTGACCGAACGTCACCGAGGGGCGGCAGGACGTGAGCGAGGGGTACGAGGGCAACACCGGTGCGGGCGGCCGAGCTCGCGCCGGTGACACAGAAACAGCCTCTGACCACGCGGGAAATCCGTTCCTGGGACATGTATTCCGGGTATCGGGACTTCGGCGGGACCAACCGCACGCTGGGCGTGCGACCTCGGACGGACGGATTCGACACGCGTGACGGAGCAGCCGACCTCCTTCGAACGCCCCCAGGCGGGCGTGGACCCCGTGGATCCCCGCGGGGCGCTCCTGCACGCCTCGACGCCGTCGCACGCGCCCGGCACGGGCGCCTTACCGGCACAGGCGCGGGCCGGCGAGACGCCGCCCGCCGGTCCCGGCACGACGACATCGAGCGGTAAGGACACCAGAGCCGTAGGTACCGACCCCGAGCACTCCCAGCCCGCGGCCGCCGAGCCCGACACCCATCGGCCGCGGCCCGTCCCCGAGGGGATCCCGGCCCAGCCGGGCGCCGACCAGGACCGTTCCCAGCCGGGCAGCCAGGACCGCCGTAGCGGCGGGGCCGCGGTGCCGGGGCGGCCCACGCCGATGCGGCGGGACGGGGACCGGCTGCGGTTCGTGGGCGCCGCGACCCGGCGGATCGCCCGCGGCATCGACCTCGACGAGATCGTGATGGGGCTGTGCCGGGCGACCGTGCCGACCTTCTCGGACGCGATCCTCGTCTATCTGCGCGACCCGCTGCCGGTCGGCGACGAGCGGCCCACCGGGCCGTTGGTGCTGCGGCTGCGCCGGACCGACCGGATCCCGCAGGAGCGGGACACCGAGGGCGGGTTCTCGGGCGTGCTCCAGCCGGAGCCGTCGGAGTCCACGGGCCTCGACACCCTCGGCACCGAACTGTGCGAGGTACGGCCCGGCAGCGCGCTCGCCGAGGTGCTGCGCGGGGTGCGTCCCGTCTTCACGGACACCGCGGACGTGCGGGCCGCGCTGACCGAACTGCTCGGCGAGGGCGGCGAGTTCGCCGTACCGGCCGGCCAGCGGGCGATTCTCGCCCCGCTGCGCGGCCGGCGCCGGGTGATCGGTGCGGCGCTGTTCCTGCGCCGCCCCGACCGCATCGCGTTCGAGCCGGACGACCTGCTGGTCGCCGCCCAGCTCGCCACGCACAGCGCGCTCGGTATCGACAAGGCGGTGCTGTACGGCCGGGAGGCCTACATCGCCGACGAGCTGCAGCGCACGATGCTGCCGGAGACCCTGCCGCGGCCCACGGGCGTACGGCTGGCGTCCCGCTATCTGCCGGCCGCCGAGACGGCCCGGGTCGGCGGCGACTGGTACGACGCGATCCCGCTGCCGGGCAGCCGGGTGGCGCTGGTGGTGGGTGACGTCATGGGGCACTCCATGACGTCGGCCGCGATCATGGGCCAGCTGCGGACCACCGCGCAGACCCTCGCGGGGCTCGACCTGCCTCCGCAGGAGGTTCTGCACCACCTCGACGAGCAGGCCCAGCGCCTGGGCACCGACCGCATGGCGACCTGCCTGTACGCGGTCTACGACCCGGTCTCGCACCGGATCACCATCGCCAACGCCGGCCATCCCCCGCCGGTCCTGCTGCATCTGGGCGGCCGGGCCGAGGTGCTGCGGGTGCCGCCGGGCGCGCCCATCGGGGTCGGCGGTGTCGACTTCGAGGCCGTGGAGCTGGTCGCCCCGGCCGGGGCGACCCTGCTGCTGTACACGGACGGGCTCGTGGAGTCGCGTCTGCGGGATGTGTGGACCGGGATAGAGCAGCTGCGCGAGAAGCTCGCCGCCACCGCGCAGCTCACCGGACCCGATCACCCGCCGCCCCTGGAGGCGCTGTGCGACGAGGTGCTCGACATGCTCGGCCCGGGCGACCGGGACGACGACATCGCCCTGCTCGCCGCCCGCTTCGACGGGATCGCGCCGAGTGACGTGGCGTACTGGTTCCTGGAGCCGGAGGACGCGGCCCCCGGCCGGGCCCGTCGGCTGGCCCGCCGGGCGCTGGCCCGCTGGGACATGGAGGAGCTCACCGACTCGGTGGAACTGCTGGTCAGCGAGGTCGTGACCAACGCCGTGCGGTATGCCACCCGGCCGATCACGCTCCGGCTGCTGCGCACCGACGTACTGCGCTGCGAGGTCGGGGACGACGTGCCACAGCTGCCCCGGCTGCGGCAGGCGCGGGCCACCGACGAGGGCGGGCGCGGGCTCTACCTGGTGAACCGGCTGGCCCGGCGGTGGGGCGCGACCCGTCTGAGCACGGGAAAGGTGGTCTGGTTCGAGTTGAACCGGAGCTGAGGGGTACCCCTGCGGGGCGCGCCCCTCAGCAGCCGGTTCGGAACCGTACTGGATTTGGACCCCGTCCAAATGTTGCCGACATGGTGTCGGCGGAGTTGACTGCTGGGGTGAGCGAAGCGACCTGACGACCCTCTTCCACGACGGGAGGACGCTCGTGACGCAGTCACCCCAGAAGGCTCCTTACACCACGAACAACGTCGGAATTCCGGTGGAGAGCGACGAACACTCGCTCACCGTCGGTGCCGACGGCCCGATCCTGCTCCAGGACCACTACCTCATCGAGAAGATGGCCCAGTTCAACCGGGAGCGGGTCCCCGAGCGGGTGGTGCACGCCAAGGGCAGTGGTGCCTACGGATTCTTCGAAGTCACCAACGACGTCAGCCAGTTCACCAAGGCGGATCTGTTCCAGCCCGGGAAGCGCACGGAGATGCTGGCGCGCTTCTCGACCGTCGCCGGTGAACAGGGCTCGCCGGACACCTGGCGCGACCCGCGCGGTTTCGCGCTCAAGTTCTACACCGAGCACGGCAACTACGACCTGGTGGGCAACAACACCCCGGTCTTCTTCGTCCGTGACACCATCAAGTTCCAGGACTTCATCCGCTCCCAGAAGCGGCACCCCCGGACCGGGCTGCGCAGCAACGACATGCAGTGGGACTTCTGGACGCTCTCCCCCGAGTCGGCCCACCAGGTGACCTGGCTGATGGGCGACCGCGGTATCCCCAAGACGTACCGCCACATGAACGGCTACGGCTCCCACACCTATATGTGGATCAACGGCGCCGGTGAGCGGTTCTGGGTGAAGTACCACTTCAAGACCGACCAGGGCATCGACTTCCTCACCCAGGCGGAGGCCGACGAGCTCGCCGGCTCGGACGGGGACAAGCACCGCCGGGACCTGTACGAGTCGATCGAGTCCGGGAACGCGCCGAGCTGGAGCCTGAAGGTCCAGATCATGCCGTTCGAGGACGCGGCGGACTACCGGTTCAACCCGTTCGACCTGACGAAGGTCTGGCCGCACGGGGACTATCCGCTGATCGACGTCGGCCGGATGGTCCTGGACCGGAACCCCGAGGACTACTTCGTCCATATCGAGCAGGCCGCGTTCGAGCCGTCCAACCTGGTGCCGGGGATCGGCCCCTCGCCGGACAAGATGCTGCTGGGGCGGCTGTTCTCGTACCCCGACACGCATCGCTACCGGATCGGCCCCAACTACGCCCAGCTGCCGCCGAACCGGCCGCACGCACCGGTGAACTCGTACGCCAAGGACGGGCCGATGCGGTACACGCCGTCGAACGCGGCGATGCCGTACGCGCCGAACTCGTACGGAGGGCCCGCGGCGGACTTCGGGCGCTTCGGGGAGCCCGCGGGGTGGGAGACCGCGGGGGAACTGGTCCGGGAGGCCGCCACACTGCATCGTGAGGACGACGACTGGGGGCAGGCCGGGACGATGGTGCGGCAGGTGCTGGACGACGCGGCGCGTCAGAGGCTGATCGAGAACGTCAGCGGGCACTTGAAGCAGGGGGTTTCGCCGGCGGTGCTCGAACGGGCGTTGCAGTACTGGCGCAATATCGACAAGGGAATCGGGGACCGGATCGCCGCGCGTATGTAGGCAAGGGGCGGGTGCGGGTTCGTCGTGGCCGATCGCGCCGTTCCCCGCGCCCCTCGGTCGAGTGGGGTGCCCGGTGTGCTGCGGGCACCCCTCTTCTTGTCTCTACTGGTCCTCGCTCGGATCGAACGGGTCGTCCGGGTCGCCGTCCGCCGGTGGAGTGGTCGTCGGCGCCGTCGTCTCGGGCGCCGTCGTGGTCGGAGTGGTCGGGGTGTCCGTCTCGGGTTCCGTCGTCTCGGGTTCCGTCGTCGGGGGTTTCGTCGTCGGCGCCTCGGTGGTCGGGTCCGGCGTCGGGCTCCGGGTCAGCGTCGGGGTCGGGCTCGCCGTCTTCGTCGGCCGGACCGCGGCGCCCTGGTCGGTGTCCAGGTCGAACTTGGTGTCCGAGGCCGAGACGCCGAAGGTGTACGCCGCCCAGATCTGCGCGGGGAAGCCGCCGCCGTTGACGCGGTCGAGGCCGCCGGTGCCGTACATCTTGCTCTGCGCGGAGGTCTTGGCGTCCTCGCCGAACAGGCCGACCGAGGTGACCAGGTCCGGGGTGTAGCCGGTGAACCAGGCCGACTTGTTGTCGTCGGAGGTACCGGTCTTGCCGGCGACCGCCTGGCCGTCGCGGGCGGTGTTGTCCCGCACGGACGTCTTGGCCGTACCGTCGTCGACCACGCCGGTCAGCACCGAGGTCACCGTGTCGGCGGCCTCGCGGGTGAGGACCTGTTCGCCGATCGGGTCGGGCATGTCGACCGCGGTGCCGTTGTGTTCGGCCGTCTTGATGATGGTCGGCGTGACCTTCTTGCCGTGGTTGTCGAGGGTGGCGTAGACCCCGGCCATCTGGAGCGGGCTCGCGCCCATCGTGCCGAGGGTGTAGGCGGGCAGCGCCTTCATGTCGTCGGTGTCCATGCCGAGCTTGTTCGCCGTCTCCAGCACCTTGTCCATGCCGACGTCGACGCCCAGTTGTGCGAAGACGGAGTTGATGGACTTGTTCATCGCGGTCTGGACGGTGACGTCGCCGTAGTTCTGGTCGTCCTCGTTCTCCGGCGCGAAGCCGATGTCGCTGCCCTTGACGGGGCGCTTGCTCGTACCGTCGTAGATCGTGTTGGTGGTGATCGCCTTGTCGCTCTGCGTCACCGCCTTGTCCTCCAGGGCGGCGGCGAGGATCACCGGCTTGAACGTCGACGCCGGCTGGTAGTCCGTGCGGGTCGCGTTGCTGCGGTAGTGCTTGTAGTAGTCGACGCCGCCGTACAGGGCGAGGATCCTGCCCGTCTCGGGGTCGACGGAGACGGCACCTGCCTGGACGTTCTTGTCGACCGACCGCTTCTTGGTGTCCAGCTTGCTGGTCAGCTGGGACTTGACGGACTTCTCCAGCAGGGACTGCTTCTTCTTGTCGATGTTCAGGGTGACGGTCCAGCCCTGGTCCACGACCTTGGCCTCGGCCTCGGACTGCGAGATGCCCTGCTCGTCCATCAGCTGCTGTTCGAGCTGCTGGTTGGCGAGGTTGACGAGGTAGCCCTTCTGGCCGTCCAGACCGGGGGCGCCCTTGGGCTTCTTCGGCTTCGGGAACTCCATGGCGTCGCGTTTGGCCTGGCTCAGCCAGCCCTCCTCGACCATGTTGTCCAGGACGTAGTTCCAGCGGGCCGTCACCAGCTTCTTGCCGGTCTCGGTGGCGACCTCCCAGTCGTACTGGCTCGGCGCCTGGAGCAGCGCGGCGAGGTAGGCGCCCTGCTGGACCGTGAGCTTCTTAGCGTCGACGTGGTAGTAGGCCTGGGCGGCGGCCTGGATGCCGTAGGCGCTGCGGCCGTAGTAGCTGGTGTTGATGTAACCCGCGAGGATGTCGTCCTTGGACGTCGTGCGGTCCACCTTCAACGAGATGACCAGTTCCTTCAGCTTGCGCGTGACGGTCTGGTCCTGGTTGAGGTAGTAGTTCTTGACGTACTGCTGGGTGATCGTCGAGCCACCCTGCTTGCCCTTGCCGGCCAGCGTGTTGAGCAGACCGCGGGCGGTGCCCTTGAAGTCGACGCCGGCGTCCGTGTAGAAGCTCTTGTTCTCCGCGGCGACGAACGTGTACTGGACGGACTTGGGGACCTCGTCGAGCCCCACGATCTCGCGGTTGGTCTTGCCGTCGCGGGTCAGGACGCTGCCGTCGCTGTACTTGTAGACGTTGCTCTGCTGCTGCGCGGCCGCGTTGCCCTTGGGCACGTCCACCATCATGTACAGCGCGATGAACGCGCCGATGCCGAGGAGGCAGAGGCCGAAGAACGTGCCGAGGACCTTCTTCCAGGTGAAGAGCCTGCGTATGACGCCCTTCCCGGACTTGCCGCCCGCGGCCGACGCGTTCGAGGCCGACGTACCCGCGGCCGACGCGCCCGCAGCCGAAGAACGACGGCTCTTGGGCGCCGCGCGGCGACCACCGCGCTGCCGCGCTCGTCTCTCATCCGCTCGTCCCATGAGTCCGCTCGCTCCGCTTCCTTCTCGGCTGTCACACAGGTTCGTGGCTCAGGTCAGCTCAGAAAGCTAACACCGCTCTATGTGACAAAGGGCCTTCGATCCGGTCTTTTGCGGACGTGACAATCAGCACCCGCCGCAAAGAACGACGGCCGAGAGGGCTTGAGGGTTGCCACAGCGGGGTAAAGTGATATCACTTAGCTAGAACGACGCTAGGCACGAAGCAGGCCGTACGAGAACCGGGGGACCCCATGTCCGCACACTCCACACCCGACCCCACCACCCAGGACCCCGGCGCCGACGTGCCCCGCATGCCCGATCCACGCGTGCGGGAGTTCCCCGCGCACAGCATCGGCGGCGCCCTCGCGCTGCTTCTCGGGCTGATCGGCCTGCTGGTCGGCATCGGGATGATCGTCGCCGCCACGACGGTCACCGCGACCGGCGCCAAGGCCGCCCTGATCATCGGCGGCATCGTGATCGCCCTCGCCGCCTTCATCGCGATGTGCGGTCTGAACACGGTCGCGCCGGGCGAGGCCCGGGTGGTCCAGCTCTTCGGGCGCTACCGGGGGACGATCCGCGAGGACGGACTGCGCTGGGTGAACCCGCTCACCTCGCGCGAGAAGGTCTCCACCCGGGTCCGCAACCACGAGACCGCCGTCCTCAAGGTCAACGACGCCTACGGCAACCCGATCGAGCTCGCCGCGGTCGTGGTGTGGCGGGTCGAGGACACCGCGCAGGCCACCTTCGAGGTGGACGACTTCCTGGAGTTCGTCTCCACCCAGACCGAGGCGGCCGTACGGCACATCGCCATCGAGTACCCCTACGACGCCCACGAGGAGGACGGTCTCTCGCTGCGCGGCAACGCCGAGGAGATCACCGAGAAGCTGGCCGTCGAACTGCACGCGCGCGTGGAGGCGGCCGGCGTCTCCATCATCGAGTCCCGCTTCACGCACCTCGCGTACGCGCCCGAGATCGCCTCGGCGATGCTCCAGCGGCAGCAGGCCGGGGCGGTCGTGGCGGCCCGGCGGGAGATCGTCGACGGAGCGGTGGGCATGGTCGAGGCGGCGCTCGCCCGGATCGCCGAGCAGGGCATCGTGGAGCTGGACGAGGAGCGCAAGGCGGCGATGGTGTCCAACCTGATGGTGGTGCTGTGCGGCGACCGGGCACCGCAGCCGGTCCTCAACACGGGGACGCTCTACCAGTGACGGACCCGTCCGAGGGCCCGGCCCCTCAGCGTCGGCCGCAGCAGCGCAAGCAGGTGCTGCTGCGGCTGGACCCGTCGGTGTACGAGGCGCTCGCCCGGTGGGCGGGCGACGAGCTGCGGTCGGCCAACGCGCAGATCGAGTTCCTGTTGCGCAAGGCCCTGGCCGACGCCGGGCGGCTCCCCAAGGAGACCGGGCCGCTGCCCCGGCGGGGGCGTCCGCCCGGCGGTTCCGGGCCCGTCGCAGAACCGTGACAATCGCCTCCGACCTGCGCGTTCACACGCCCCGCCATGACCTAAACACTCCATGTATACATGCGGCGTATACACCCCATGTACATTCCTTGGCATGTCCATCGGTCACACCCTCCTGGGACTCCTGGAGTCCGGCCCCCGACACGGTTACGACCTGAAGCGGGCCTTCGACGAGAAGTTCGGTCACGACCGGCCGCTGCACTACGGCCAGGTCTACTCGACGATGTCCCGCCTCCTCAAGCACGGCCTCGTCGAGGTCGACGGGATCGAACCCGGCGGCGGCCCGGAGCGCAAGCGGTACGCCATCACCGAGGCCGGCATCACCGACGTGCAGCGCTGGCTCGCGACGCCGGAGAAGCCGGAGCCGTACCTCCAGTCGACGCTGTACACCAAGGTCGTCCTGGCGCTGCTCACCGGGCGCGACGCGGGCGACATCCTCGACACCCAGCGTGCCGAGCATCTGCGCATGATGCGGATCCTCACCGACCGCAAGCGCAAGGGCGATCTGGCCGACCAGCTGATCTGCGACCACGCCCTGTTCCATCTGGAGGCGGATCTGCGCTGGCTGGAGCTGACGGCCGCGCGACTGGGGCGACTCGCCGAGGTGGTGGCCAAGTGAACGCCCCCGCCGGCTCCCTGCTCGCGGCCCAGGACCTGCGCAAGGTCTACGGCCCGACCGCCGCACTCGACGGTGCCGAGTTCTCCATCCACCCCGGTGAGGTCGTCGCCGTGATGGGCCCCTCCGGGTCCGGCAAGTCGACCCTGCTGCACTGTCTCGCCGGGATCGTGACGCCCGACTCCGGGTCGATCCTCTACAACGGGCACGAGATGGCCACCATGAACGACGCCCAGCGCAGTGCGCTCCGGCGCAGCGAGTTCGGGTTCGTCTTCCAGTTCGGGCAGTTGGTGCCCGAGTTGACCTGCGTGGAGAACGTCGCCCTGCCGCTGCGGCTGAACGGCACCTCCCGCAAGGAGGCCGAGCGGGCCGCCCTGACGTGGATGGAGCGGCTGGAGGTCGACGACCTGCGCAGGAAGCGGCCCGGTGAGGTGTCCGGCGGGCAGGGGCAGCGGGTCGCCGTCGCCCGGTCCCTCGTCACCAACCCGCGTGTGCTGTTCGCCGACGAACCGACCGGCGCGCTCGACTCGTTCAACGGCGAGCGGGTGATGGAGCTGCTCACCGAGGCGGCCCGGTCCACCAACGCGGCCGTCGTGCTGGTCACGCACGAGGCGCGGGTGGCCGCCTACTCCGACCGCGAGATCGTCGTCCGGGACGGGAAGTCCCGGGACATGGAGCGGGTCGTATGAGCCTGCGGCAATGGGGCAGGGACCTGTCCATGGGGGTCAGGTTCGCCTTCGCGGGCGGGCGTGAGGGCTGGATCCGGGCCTCGCTGACGGCCGTCGGGGTCGGGCTCGGGGTGGCGTTGCTGCTGCTGACGACCGCGCTGCCGAACGCGCTGGAGGTCCGGCACGAGCGGGAGAACGCGCGCACGGACTTCACCTACACCGGCAAGGTCATGCCGAAGGCGGACAACACACTGCTGGTCGCCAGTACGGGTACGACCTTCCGCGACAAGGACGTCCGGGGGCGGGATCTGCAGCCCGAGGGGGCACAGGCACCGCTGCCGCCCGGCGTGTCGAAGTTCCCGGCGGCGGGCGAGCTGGTCGTCTCCCCCGCGCTGAAGAGGCTGCTGGAGTCGGACGGCGGGAAACTGCTGCGGGAGCGGCTGCCGAACCCGATCGTCGGCACGATCGGCGAGAGCGGACTGATCGGCTCCGCCGAACTCGCCTTCTACCGGGGCTCCGACACGCTCGCGGAACGGACGATCGACACCGGCCGGATCACCCGGATCGACTCGTTCGGGGATCCGGACCCGTCCGAGGAGCAGACCGACCCCGTGCTGCTCCTGCTCATCCTGGTCGTCTTCGTGGTGCTGCTGATGCCGGTCGCCGTGTTCATCGCCGCGGCCGTACGGTTCGGTGGCGAGCGGCGGGACCGGCGGCTCGCGGCGCTCCGCCTGGTCGGCGCCGACAGCAGGTCGGCCCGGCGGATCGCGGCCGGCGAGGCCCTCGCGGGCGCGGTGCTCGGCCTGGTCCTCGGCGCCGGTTTCTTCCTGATCGGACGTCAGGTGGCGGGCTCGGTCGAGGTGTTCGACGTCAGCGTGTTCCCGAGCTACCTCAACCCCTCCCCCGCGCTGGCTCTGTTGGTGGGACTCGCCGTACCGACGGCCGCCGTGCTGGTCACGCTGTTCGCGCTGCGCGGGGTGGTGATCGAGCCGCTCGGCGTGGTGCGTACGGCGAAGCCCGCGCGGCGCCGGCTGTGGTGGCGGCTGCTGCTGCCGCTGGCCGGGCTCGGGATGCTCGCCCCGATGATCGGCCAGGGCCGTGACGGCGGCGACTTCAACCAGTACCTGGTCATCGGCGGTGTCATCCTGCTGCTCGTCGGGGTGACCGCGCTGCTCCCGTGGATCGTGGAGGCCGTCGTCGGACGGCTCGGCGGAGGCGGTGTGGCCTGGCAACTGGCCGTGCGCAGGCTCCAGTTGAGCAGCGGCACGGCGGCCCGGATGGTCAACGGCATTGCGGTGGCGGTGGCCGGGGCCATCGCGCTGCAGATGCTGTTCGCCGGGGTGGAGAGCGACTACACGAAGAACACCGGCTACGACGTCGCCCTGGCCCAGATGCAGGTGACGGTGCCCGACGGGACACCGCTGGAACAGGCCACCGAGAAGTTCCGGCGGACCGAGGGCGTGCGCCGGATCTACGGCTACTCCGAGGGCTACGTCGCCGAACGGCACAACGACCCGCTCCTCAGCGCCCAGGTCACCGTCGGGGACTGCGCGGCGCTGCGCGAGGTGGCCGAACTGCCCTCGTGCGAGGCGGGGGACGTGTTCGCCGTGCCCGGTGGTGACTACGACACCGACGACGCGACCCCGCGGATGGCGAAGGCCGGCCGGACGCTCTTCTTCGACCCGTCCTTCGCGGGCGAACCGAAGAAGGCGGAGACCCCCTGGGTGGTGCCGGCGGGACTGAAGCAGGCCAAGGGCCGCCTGGACCCGACCGGTTCGCGGCGGGGCGGCTTCCTCATCACCCCGCAGGCGCTCCCGGCCACGGCCGCTCCGGCGCTGGAGGGCCAGATCTACCTGAAGCTCGACGAGTCCGTGCCGGACGTGTGGGACCGGGTGCGCAACACGGCGGCGACCATCGATCCGCTGACCGAGCCCATGGTCTGGCAGTCGGAACAGCGGGCGGACAAGTACACCGCCATCCGCACCGGACTGTTCGCCGGCGCCGCGGCCGTACTGGCGCTGATCGGCGCGAGTCTGCTGGTGTCGCAGCTGGAGCAACTGCGCGAGCGCAAGAAGCTGTTGTCGTCCCTGGTCGCCTTCGGTACCCGGCGGCGCACGCTGAGTCTGTCGGTGCTGTGGCAGACGGCGATCCCGATCGCGCTGGGCCTGCTGCTGGCCTCGGCGGTGGGGCTGACGCTGGGCGCGGTCCTGCTGCGGATGGCGGACACGACCGTACGGGTGGACTGGCCGAGCGTGCTGTCCATGACGGGCGTCGGCGCCGCGGTCGTCCTGGTGGTGACGCTGCTCAGCCTGCCGCCGCTGCTGCGGCTGATGCGGCCGGACGGGCTGCGGACCGAGTAGCGAGGACGGGCCCCTCCGGTGGGAGGGGCCCGCTGCGGTCTCACAGGCTGTACTCCCGGATCACCCGCCGGACCTGCGCGAACAGCATGCCGACGTTCACGGACTTGCGGCAGACGACCACGGCCACGACGTCCTGCTGCTCGGTCATCCGCACGAACAGGTGCGTGAGGTTCTCGCTGTTGACCAGGATCTCCTGGAAGAAGTGGTTGTCGCTGCTGATCCCGCGGCGTTCCTTGAACACGTCCTCGATCATCACGACCGTACGGCCCTGGAACAGGTCGAGGGTCGCGCCCGCCAGCAGGTCGAGGACCTCCGGCGGGTGGTTCTCGACGGTCTCGTAGGAGAGCAGCATGCCGGTGGCCATGTCGACCACGCCGGAGGCGACACAGTCGGGGGCATCGGTGCGGAGGGACTTGACCAGGCCCATCACCTGATCGGAGAAACCGGAGGTCATACGCTTTGTCGCCATCCCTTCAGACTCCTTCAGCTGCTTTCCGATGCGCTTTGTGAGGTGCGGTGCCGGTGAGGATCGAGTCGATACGGCGCAGGGTCGGCTGGGTCGCCCGGTGGAGCTGGTCCACGTCGATCCCCTCGTCGCCCAGGACGACCATCAGCGCGGTGTCGCCGACCGCGTAGAAGGCCGCGCAGCCGTGGCTGCCGTAGGTCACCGTCCGGCGCAGGGTGCCGCGGGCGGTCGCCTCGGCGGTCCGGCGGGCGAGGCCGAGGCCGGCCGCGGCGAGGGCGGCGAGGCCCTCCGGGTCGATGGTGTCGGCGGTGTCGGCGGCTATCAGAAGCCCGTCGGCGGCGGCGACGGCCGTGTCGGTGATTCCGGTGACCTGTTCCCGTAAGCCGCGCATTTCCAGCGCGAGGGCTTGGTGATCCATGTATCCAACTCCCCTATTCCTGTTCGCATCTGATCGGATTCTCGGGTTCGGTCATTTGGGGGTTCCGTTCCGCATCCGGAAGAAGCCGCCGGGTTTGCGGCGGGGCAGACCGGCCGGGTCCTGCGGCGGGGCCGGGACCGGTTCGGCGGGTGACGGGTGCCGCCGGCGGACACCCTGGCCGTCCGGGGGCAGCCGCAGCACCGGGAGCGGCCCCGGCGACCCGGGCAGCTCCAGGAGTCCCTCGGCGAGCATCCGGGCGACCTCGACGGTGACGGTGTAGACCCCGCGCCCGGTCCGGAACGCGAGGTCCCGGGCGGTACGGCGGCCGTCGGCGTGGGCGAGCAACTCCCGCCGGAGAGCGGAGAGCTGTCCTTCCGCGGAGCCCTCCGTCGAGCGGGCCGCGGGCACCGGACGGTCGCGGTCGGGGCGCACCGGACGGGGCAGGGCGGCGACGGCGGCGATCTTGCGGGTCGCCTCCCGCAGCAGCCGTGCGGGCCGCTCCCCCACCGGGACCTGCGCGAACGGCTCGTCCACCAGGGCGCGTTCACAGTCCTCGACCCGGCCCGCGACGATCGCGAAGGCCGCGTCGTGCAGGGCCATCGAGCAGACCACCCGGAGCTGGGCGGCCCCCGCGTAGCCGTGCGCGACCAGCGCGGTCGCCGGCCAGCGCGAGCCGCCGGACTCCCGCACCAGCTCGGTCCACTGTTCTCCGCTGACCCGCCCGGACCGCAGCAGCAGCGCCTCCGGGCCCGGCGCGCCCGGGGACTCCACGGCGACGACGAGTCCGTCCCGGAGATGGAAGGTGCCGCCGGGCGATCCGGCGATCCGCAGCTCCCCGGTGAAGCCGCCCTGGCCGCATCCGGCCAGGGCCGGCGCGAGCAACTCGTAGCCCGACATCACACCCCTCGGCCTTTCGCACACACGCCTGACGCGTAGCGCTGAAGGAGGAATGTGTATCAGGCCGGGCGCATATTCCGGACGGGGTATCGCGTGCTGTCGCCGACTGGCGGAAGTTGCGTCTTCCGGATGCCCGACTGCCTTTGTCCGGTGCTCATTTGAACGATCGCCACACCGGTTTTCACGCCTTGTTCTCCGCCGCATCCCCCACCCGTACGGGCGGCAGTCGCCGTGCTTCCCGCAACGCGGCGGCCCGTTCCGAGTCCTCCGCGCCCCGGGCCGCGCCGGTACGCAGGGCGAGGGCGATACGGCGGCCGGGGGCGGGTTCGGTGAAGCGGGCGGCGCGGAGCCGGTCGTCGCGGGCCGTCTCGACCGGGACGGCGGTGCGCGGGAGCAGGGTGACGCCGGGGCCGCCCGAGACGATCCGGACCAGCGTGGACAGCCCGGCCGCGGTGGTGGTCACCGCGGCGTCCGCGCGGCCCGCCTCCCGGCAGATGCCGAGAGCCTGCTCGCGCAGACAGTGCCCTTCATCCAGGAGCACCGGGTCGAGCTCCCCCAGCGCCTCGCGCGGGACGGCGCTGAAGGGCCTCCACCGGGCGAGACGGGGCCGTCTCTTCCGGCCCACGGCCACCGACAGCCACCTCCGACCGACTCGGCCGAGTCCTCCACTCCCGCAAGCCGTACGCCCGGTGTCTCACGGAAGAGGAACACGGAGCCGACTCGGCCCGCACCGGACGTCGAGCCGGTGCTCCCGCGCATGGCCGACATCGCCCGGCACGAGGGCGAGCCGGACGGCAGGCGCCACGAAGGCGTCAGGCGGTTGGTGGCGGGTCCGTGGGCGGGGGCTCCGCCGGTGATGTCCGCACCGCGGTGGCGCCCCGCGGTTTCGGGGACGTCCTCAGCGCCGGTTCGTGGGAGTACGCCCGTAGATAGCCGACCACCGTGTTGGTCACCGCCACCAGCGGCACCGCCACCACCGCGCCGCCGATCCCGGCGACCATGCCGCCCGCGGCGACCGACAGGACGACGGCGAGGGGATGGACGCGGACCGCGCGGCCGAGGATGAACGGCTGGAGGATGTGGCCCTCGATCTGCTGGACGGCCAGGACCACCGCCAGTACCAGGACGGCCGTGAAGACGCCCTGGGTCACCAGCGCGACGACCACCGCGAGCGCGCCGGAGACCACCGCGCCGACGAGCGGGATGAAGGCGAACAGGAAGATGAAGACGGCGAGCGGGACGGCCATCGGGACGTCCAGGAAGTAGATGCCCAGGCCGATGAAGATGGCGTCGATGAGCGCCACGAGCACCGTGCCGCGGACGTACGCCGTCAGGGTGCGCCAGGCGCGCGGGCCCGCGCCCGCCATGGCCGGCCGGGCCGCCGCGGGCACCAGCTTCAGCGTCCACTCCCAGATGCGCCGGCCGTCGTAGAGGAGGAACAGTGTGGAGAAGGCCGCCAGCAGGATGCCGGTGAGCGCCTCGACGACGACGGTGACGCCCTCCAGGCCCGCCGAGGTGATCTGGTCGGTGTTGGCGCCGACCGCTTCGCGCAGGTTCTCGGCGATGTCGTTGATCTGCTTGTCGGTGACGTGGAAGGGGCTGTTGAGCAGCCACTTGCGCAGCTCGTCGATGCCGTCCTGGACCTGGTCGGAGAGGTTGTCGATGTTCTCCATGACCTGCCAGGTCACGAACCACCCGATCAGCCCCATGACGACGAAGCCGAGGATCGCGGTGAGCGCGGTGGCGAGCCCGCGGGGGAAGCCGAGCCGCTGGAGGCGTCCGACCGTCGGCTGGAGCATCGCGGTGATGAGCAGCGCCGCCACGAAGGCCAGCACCACCAGCTGTACGGCGCTGATGATCCGCATGAGGACCCAGACGGTGCCGGCGAGGACGAGCAGTCGCCAGCCGGCCTCGGCGGCGACCCGGACTCCCCACGGCACGGCCTGTGCGGGATCCGGGCGGACCACCGCGACCACCGGCGTGGGGTCCGCGGGCGCCGCACGGTGGTCGGGGGGCAGGTCGCGCTCCTCCGCCTCGGCGTGCTCGCGCTCCGCCTCGGCGCGGCGCTCGCCGAACCGCTCACCCATCTCGGTCAGTCCGGCGCCGAGCCGACCGAGCCACCCTGGCACTCGCGACATGATCCGTCCTCTTCCCCCGTCGCTCCCCACCGGTCCCCCCGGATTCGTCCGCACCGACCGTACATGGCGAAAGCCCCTCCCCGTATGACGGGAAGGGGCTCTGCGAGGTTGAGCGGGAAACGGCTCAGTACCAGTTGTTGGCCTGCCAGAAGGACCAGGCCTCACAGGGGCTGCCGTAGCGGCTGTCCATGTAGTTGAGGCCCCACTTGATCTGGGTGGCCGGGTTGGTCCGCCAGTCGGAGCCGACGGACGACATCTTGGAGCCGGGCAGTGCCTGGAAGAGACCGTAGGCGCCGGAGGAGGCGTTCACGGCCGTGTACTTCCAGCTGGACTCGTGGTCCACGATGTTGCTGAAGCACTGGTACTGGCCGCTCGGCACCACGGCCTGGGCCATCGCCTGGATCTGCGCGATGGTGTACGAGCTCTGCACGGGGAAGCTGGAGGCGTCCCTGCTGGCCTTGGTCTTGGCCTCGGCGCGCTCCTTGGCCGCCTGGGCGGCCTTCTCGGCCGCTTCCTTCTTGTCGATCGCGGTCTGGGCGGCAGCCTTTCGGGCCGCTTCCTCCGCAACCTTCTTGGCGCTCGCATCGGCGGCGATGGCCTGGGTGTCTGCCTGCTGCGTCAGGGACGCGGTCTGCACCTGGGCCTGCTGACCCGCGGGGATGTCCGCGAGGAGCGTCGAGTCGGCTGCCGTCGCGTCGGCGGCGTCGTTGTTCTGCGCGGTGCTGCCCGAGGCAACACCGACGACGCTTCCGACTGCGGTGACCGCGGTGGCAGAGGCCACTGCGAATCCCCGGACCGAAATCGGGCTCACACGGTTTCCTTCCAGCATCGTCCGCCCCGGTGACCCTGGCGGACGCAATCGTGCCCCTGGCACTGGCCTCCCCACTGCTGGGTCACGGAGGCGCGGGCCCGGTGGGCAACTCCCCTGGGGGAGCGGCACGCGGTGACACGGGCGGCATACGACGACGCTATGGAATTGGTGTGGTGTTGCTGTGGTGCCGTACCGCTGGGGGCACAGGTGTGTCGTATGCGGGGCCTGACAGGAGTGAGACTCTGCCGTAACCGGACGGCGCAAGGCAATTCCGAGTTGCGTGTGAAAGCTCACATCCCGTTTGCCCCTGGGGATTTCGAGAAACCTCCACACGCGAAAGCGCCGCCCGGCTAGGCTCCTTGCCTTTCCGGGCGACGCCAACTGTCGCGTAACCACCCCGAGATGGGGCGTGCGGGTCAGACCTGTCCGTCCTCCAGCATTTCGGTCACAAGGGCCGCGATCTGGGACCTCTCGGACCGCGTCAGCGTGACGTGGGCGAAGAGCGGATGCCCCTTCAGTTTCTCCACGACGGCGACGACGCCGTCATAGCGGCCGACCCGCAGATTGTCCCTTTGCGCCACATCGTGGGTCAGAACGACCCGCGAATTCGCGCCGATCCGGGACAGAACGGTCAGCAGGACGTTCCGTTCCAGTGACTGCGCCTCGTCCACGATCACGAACGCGTCGTGCAGGGAACGGCCGCGGATGTGGGTGAGCGGGAGTACCTCCAGCATCCCGCGCGCGGTGACCTCCTCGATGACCTCGCGGCTGGTGACCGCGGACAGCGTGTCGAAGACCGCCTGGGCCCAGGGGCCCATCTTGTCGGCCTCGGAGCCGGGCAGATAGCCCAGTTCCTGTCCGCCGACCGCGTACAGCGGCCGGAAGACCATCACCTTCTTGTGCTGGCGGCGCTCCAGGACCGCCTCCAGGCCGGCGCAGAGCGCGAGCGCGGACTTGCCGGTGCCGGCCCGGCCGCCCATGGACAGGATCCCGATGTCCGGGTCGAGCAGCAGATCCAGCGCGATGCGCTGCTCGGCGCTGCGGCCCTTGATGCCGAAGGCCTCCCGATCGCCGCGCACGAGGCGGATGTTGCCGTCGGCGCCGACCCGGCCGAGGGCCTTGCCCCGTTCCGACTGGATGGTCAGACCGGTGTGCACGGGGAGGTCGGCGACCTCGGGCACATAGACGTGTCCCTCCTCGAAGAGGATGTCCACCTGCTCGCCGGGCAGGGTCAGTTCGGACATTCCGTTCCAGCCGGAGGAGCCCGTGATGGCGAGTTCGGCGCGGTACTCCTCAGCGAGGAGACCGACCGAGGACGCCTTGATCCTGAGCGGGAGGTCCTTCGACACGACCGTGACGTCGAACCCCTCGGCCTGCAGATTGCGGGCCACGGCGAGGATGCGGGAGTCGTTGTCACCCAGGCGGTAGCCCGAAGGCAGCACGCTGGGGTCCGAGTGGTTGAGCTCGACACGGACGGTGCCGCCGAGTTCCCCGATGGGGATGGGGGCGTCGAGGCGACCGAACTTCACCCGGTAGTCGTCCAGCAGGCGCAGTGCCTGCCGGGCGAAGTAGCCGAGCTCGGGATGGTGCCGCTTGGCCTCCAGTTCCGTGACCACGACGATGGGGAGCACTACCTCGTGCTCGTCGAAGCGGGTCAGGGAGTTCGGGTCGGCCAGCAGGACGCTGGTGTCGAGAACATAGGTGCGCCGGTCTGGCATACGGCGCTTTGTGCTGGTCACCACGGAAGGACGTACCCCCTCGGATGAGGTCGGGGAGCGACGGAGTGGAGCTGGACCGGTACTCGGCCGCCCTGCACGGGCCGAGAACCGGCCCTCCGCGTCGTCCGCGCAGTCACCGCACGGTCGGGCTGGTGCAAAGGGCCTCCCGGGCGGACGGCCCCGTGCCGTCCGCTGAGATACGACACCCGTGGTTCGGGCGTCGACCTGCTTGGCTTATGCCCTCGAACATGCGCCGCCATGCCAGCACATAGGGCGGCGCACTGGTGAACTCCTTGTTACTTCCACCCCGAACGGGGTACGTCGGGCTTCCGCCGGGACCGGCGCCTCAGCCGCCGTAGCGCCGGTGGCGGGCCGCGTAGTCACGCAGGGCGCGCAGGAAGTCGACCTTGCGGAAGGCCGGCCAGAAGACCTCGCAGAAGTAGTACTCCGAGTGGGCCGTCTGCCACAGCATGAATCCGGACAGCCGCTGTTCGCCGCTGGTACGGATCACCAGGTCGGGGTCGGGCTGGTCACCGGTGTAGAGGTGGCGGCCGATCGCGTCGACGGTCACCGACTCGGCGAGCTGCTCCATGGAGGTGCTCTTGTCGGCGGCGTCGAGGATCATCGAGCGGACCGCGTCGGCGATCTCCTGGCGGCCCCCGTAGCCGATGGCGACGTTGACCACTATCCCGTCGACCTTCTCGGTGGCCTGCTCGGCCTCCTTGATGGTGCGCTGCATGCCCTCGGGCAGCAGGTCGAGCAGTCCGACGTGGTGCACGCGCCAGCGGCCGTCGGAGGCCAGGGAGCGGACGACGTCCTCGATGATGCCGAAGAGCGGTACGAGCTCTTCCTGCGGCCGGTCGAAGTTGTCCGTGGAGAACAGCCAGAGGGTGACGACCTCGACGTCCGTCTCGGTGCACCAGCCGAGGAATTCCTCGATCTTGTCGGCACCGGCGCGGTGACCCTGGGCGGTGGTGGAACCGGCGGCCTTGGCCCAGCGCCGGTTGCCGTCCATGACGACGCCGATGTGCTTGGGCACCTGGGCGTGGTCCAGGTGACCCTCCACCCGGCGTGCGTACAGCCTGACGAGCAGGCCGCGCAGCTTGTCGCGCAGGTTCACGTGATTGTCAGCCCCTCCGAACGGTGGCGGTCCCCGCGGACCGAAGGGTATCGCGGGCGTGTCCCTTGGGATGCGGGTGGGTTCGGGTGCCCCGGTGCCCCTCGGGCGTCTTGGGCGGGTACCCCGTCCGGGCACAAAAAACGGGCCGGTCCGTGGGGGGGATACGGACCGGCCCGAGGGGGGGTTTCCACCATAACCCTTCGTAAGTGATGCTGCGCGCATCGGCGTGCCACAACTACTCTCCGCAGTCGGGCGGCGACGGCCAGATGGCCGTTCGGGGCCCCTTCAGGGCCGCTCCATGGCCGGAACGCAGCGGATTCCCAGGGGAATCGGGTGGGTGGCGGGGAGATCCGGGAGGTTTGGTGCGCTTCCCTCTCCCGGGTGACCCCGGGGTGTGCGCGGCCTTGACGCGGCACCGCGCGGCCCCCTCCGCCGCACGGTGCCGTCCGCGCCGCTTTGCTCACGCGAATTACCTTGGTCCGAACTTACGGGAGAGGCGAGGTCGAGGCGAGAGACCTGCGATAACAATGTGGAAACCCTGTGGAGCCATGGATGTACGGGGCGAAGCGGTAAGATTACGCCTTTCCGGCAAACCATCACCGAACCGGCACAAGGCGAACTAGGACAGGATCCGACCTCGTTCGGTCCTACCGTCGGCGTATGACGCTGAGAATCACGTGGGACCAGGCCAGCGCCCGGCGACTGGAACGCCAGTTCCTGGCCACGCCCGCCGAGGCCGCCGCCCCGGTCGTCGACATCGTCGCCGCGATGCTCGCCACACACGCGCAGGTGCTGTCCGCCGCGGAGATGTCGGTGGGGGTGCGGGGCACCGGGACGACCCGGGCGGACGTCCGGGCGGCGCTGTGGGAGGAACGGTCCCTGGTGAAGACACACGGCCCGCGCGGGACCGTGCATCTGCTCGCCGCGCGCGAACTGCCGCTGTGGAGCGCCGCGCTGACGGCCGTGCCCTCGGGCGCGAGCCCCTTCGCCGCCGACGTCCGGGTCACCGGCGAACAGGAGGAGCAGATCGTCGCGGCGATCGGGGACGCCCTGGACGGCGTGTGCCTGACCGTCGACGAACTGACCGAGGCGGTCGTCGCCCGTACCGGCCCCTGGGCCGGCGACCCGGTGATGCCCGCCTTCCAGGGCCTGTGGCCGCGCTGGCGGCAGGTCCTGCACCGGGCCGGCCAGTCGGGTGCCCTGTGCTTCGGCCCGAACCAGGGCCGCAAGGTGACGTACACCCGCCCGCCGTACTTCGACCCGCTGCCGCCCCGGGAGGCGGTGGGTGAGCTGGTACGCCGCTATCTGCGCGCCTACGGGCCCGCCACGCCGGCGTACTTCGCCAAGTGGCTCGCCGCACCGGCCGGTTGGGCCGGCGGGCTGTTCCGGGAGCTGGCGGGGGCGGGTGAGATCGAGGAGGTCGACTTCGAGGGCGCACCGGCGTGGGTGGCGGCCGGCGACACCGACTTCCCCGACGGGTCGGTCCGGGGCGTACGGCTGCTCCCCTACTTCGACGCGTACGGCATCGCCGCGCAGCCGCGTGAACTCCTGTTCCCCGGGGCCGCGTACCGACGGGCCCTGGCGGGCGGCCAGGCGGGCAACCATCCCGTGCTGCTCGTCGACGGCGTGGTGGCCGGGGTGTGGCACCAGCGGCGCCGGGGACGGCGGACGACCGTCACGGTGGAGCCGCTCGGCCGCCTGACGGCGCGACAGGAAAGGGAGTTGGGCGAGCGGGCGGAGCGGGTGGGCGAAGTGCTGGAGGCGACGGCGGAGTTGGTGATCGGGGAGGTCACGACGGGGCCGCACGCCTGAACCGGCCGCGTGGCTCCGCCGGATCTACGGCGCCGACTTGCGGGCGTCGAAGAGGTGGCGGCTGCTGTGCGCGACGAAGGGGCCCTCGGACTCGATCCGTCCGTGCAGGGCACGGAGCCGGGGCTCGTACTCCTCGACGGTGAAGCCCGGGACAATCCACACCACCTTGCGCAGGAAGTGGACGACGGCGGCGATGTCGTGGAACTCCATGCGGAGGCGCTCGGCACGCAGGTCGACGATCTCCAGACCCGCGGCCTCGGCGTCGACGCGTTCGCGGTCGGGACGACGGCCGGCGCGCTGTCCCTCCGACAGCGGCCCGAGGAAGTACTCGCTCAGCTCGAAGACGCTGGCGGGGCCCACGTGTTGGGCGAAGTAGGTGCCTCCGGGCTCCAGAACACGGGCGATCTCCGGCCAGTTCGGGCGGACGGGGTGGCGGCTGACCACAAGGTCGAAGGCCGCGTCCGCGAAAGGCAGCGGCGCGTCGTCCGGCGAGGCGACGACGGCGACACCGCGCGGGCGGAGCAGGGCGGTGGCCCTGGCCACGTTCGGCGGCCAGCCCTCGGTGGCGACGATGAGCGCCGGCGCCTTCGGGGCGGCCCCGAGAGCGAAGTCCAGGACCTCCCCTCCCCCGGTCTGGAGGTCAAGCGCGGCGGTCGCGGCGCCCAGCCGGCCGGCCTTGGAGCGCGCGTAGCCCCAGGAGGGGCGCGCCTCGGTGGCCCGCCCCTCGAACCAGGAGAAGTCCCAGCCGTCGGTGGGCACGGCGGCGCCTTCGGCGACGAGCTCCTCGAAGCGGTTCATGAGGAGCGGTCCGAGGGGAAGCGGTCCGAGAGGAGGCGGTTCATGGGCCGATCGTCGCAGGGAGTTGTCAGTGGGCGCTGCTAGTTTTTCGCGCATGACGAGCCAGGACGATCACGGAACAGAGGCTGTGCGGGGTGCTTCCGGCATGCCCTTCGCGGGCGGGGAGAAGGAGACGCTGCGCGCGAGCCTGGACCGCCACCGGGACGCGGTGCTGTGGAAGCTGGAGGGCCTGGACGACGAGCAGCTGCGGCGACGGGTCACCCCGTCCGGCAGCAGCCTCCTCGGCCTGGTGAAGCATCTGGCGTCCGTGGAGTACGGCTGGTTCGTGGAGACCTTCGGCGGTGAGGTCGAGCCGCTCTGGTTCGACCCGAACACCGAGGAGGACATGCGCACGGAGGACGACCCGACGGACCGGATCGTCGAGTTCTACGGCCGCGCCCGCACCGCCGCCGACCGCATGATCGCCGCCCGCTCACTGGACGACCTGGGCAGCCCGTCCTGGCGGCCCGCCGACGTGGTGTCCCTGCGCTGGGTGCTGGTCCACCTGATCGAGGAGACCGCGAGACACGCGGGCCACATGGACATCCTGCGCGAACTCGTCGACGGCTCGACGGGGGATCACCGCCCGGCCTGACCGGCCACGCTCTCCCCGGGCACCGGCAGCACCAGCGGGTCGTGGACGTTCTCGCCCTGGCACGCGAACCGCGCAACCGCGCGAAACCCGGGACCGGTTCGTCGCCGGCGGGCTGGAGGATCACGGTGTCGGCGGTGGGCCAGTACGCGGCCATCAGCTCGTACACCACCCGGCCGTGCAGCGGGCCGCCCCGCCGCCCGATCGTGTCGTTCATGTGCCGGCGCGGTTCCGCGTCGACGCGATGCCAGTTGATGACACGGCCGGGTCCCTCGATGTAGCCGTCGAGGGAGACCCCCATCATCAGGACGATCTTCCGCATCGCAGTGCCTCGTCTCCGTCTGGCGGGCGATTGTCGGCCACAGCAGTCGCCGGGTCCCGTATGGAGGGGGCATGGAGGAAGAGGAGGATGAGGATGAGGCGGAAGGGGTGGCTCGGATATGGGGTGGCGCGGGCGGGGTGGGCGTGACGGGCGGGGCAGGCTGGTCGTGCGCGGTACGGACGGGGCGGTCGTCGATGTCCCGCTGGAGATCGCCGCGTCCTACCGGGCCCGGACCAAGGGGCTGTTGGGGCGGGACTCGGTGGACGGCGCGCTGCTGCTGACGCCCGCCAACAGCGTGCACACCTTCCGGATGCGGATGCCCATCGACGTGGCGTACCTGGACCGGAACCTCAAGGTGATCGCCGTACGCACCATGCGGCCGGGCCGACTGGGACTGCCGCGGCCCCGGGCCCGGCAGGTGCTGGAGGCGGAGGCCGGGGCGATGGCGGGGTGGGGGCTGCGGGTGGGGGCGCGGGTGGAGGTACGGGATGTGGTGCGGGACGAGGTGCGGGGGGACTCGTAGGGCTACAGCGGGAGGTTGTGGAGCAGGTCCGTCACCCGGGTCGGGTCGGACGGGCCGAGATGGCCGGCGTTCGGGAGGTTGTGCACCGTGAAGCGGTTGTCGGGGGTGAGTGCGTCGGCCTCCGCGATCATGCGGTCCTGAAGCTCCGGTGACACGGTCCGGTCCTTGCCGCACCTGATGTACGTACGGGGAACCCGGCCCCAGGTGTGCGCACGGCCCACCGCCCGGTCCGCGTACGCCGTCACCGACTCGTCCGTCTGCATGCCCTCCAGCACCCTCAGGAACTCGGCGTCCGTGTGGTCCGCGCAGATCATCTCCTTGAAGACGGCGAGATCGCGACGGCTGGAGGTACGCCAGTTGAGGCGCAGCACCCCCAGCTTGCCCGGGTCCCCGATCATCTGCTCCAACGGCGTGATGGAGAGCTGCCCTTCGGGCGAGGTCGCGCACGCGTCCAGGGACGGCATCTCGCGGCTCGGGCAGAACGCGGCCAGGTAGCAGAGGTGCGCGAGGAGTCCGGGCACGGCGTCGCCGACCCTGCTCACCGAGAGGCCTCCCATGCTGTGGCCGACGAGCACGACGGGACCGCCGAGACGCGCGGCACGGCGTACGGCGCCCGTCACCCGTCGCTCGAAGTCGTCCAGGGTGAGTGCGGCGACCGGTGAGGGCTCCGTCGCCAGGGCCCGCAGATCCTGTGCCTGGTAGGCCTCCGGGATGAACTTCCCGGTGCCGTGCAGTGGTTGGTCCACCGCGACGACCCGGTGCCCGCGCAGCGCCAGTTCCCTGCCGATCGCGGTCCAGAACGCGCCGGCGCTGTGGGTGCCGTGCACCAGGACGTATGTGCGGATGCCGGTGCGGGTGTGAGTGCCGGTGCCGGTGCCCGTGCCGGGGCGGGTGCGTCCCGTGGCGCCGGCGGTCCCCGCGCCCACGCCGACCGCGAGGGCGGCGCCGCCTGCCGATGCGGCGAGCCGCAGCGCGTGGCGCCGCGAGGGCATGTCGCCGTGCGTCAGATCCGTGAGATGTGTCGCGTTGTCCGTCATGCCGACGACGCTACGAGCGTCCTCGTCGTCCCACGATGGCCCTGCACACCCGGCGGAGGGTGTACCTGCCGACACCACTGCGGCGTCCGGCGACGGTGTCGCGCTGCCGTTCCTCGTGCCGATGGGGTCCGCGACCGGCGGGCTGCTCTCCTGCCTGCCGCTCGTGCACGGGTTCGCCCGCTTCTCAGTCCGCCGAGCGCGGGAAGGAGACCTCGACCCTTCGGTTCTTCTTGCGGCCGGTCTCCGTCGCGTTCGACGAGATCGGGTACTGCTCGCCGTAGCCGCGCACCTCGAAGGTGATGTTCGGGTCGTTCAACTCCTGGCCCAGGACGTCCTGTACGGCGTTGGCGCGCTTCTTCGACAGGACGTCTCCGTGGGCGGAGGAGCCCAGGTTGTCCGTGAAGCCGAACACGCGGATCCTCGTCGCGTTCTGCGTGTTGATCTCCGCGGCGATCCCGGAGATACGGGCCCTCGCCTCCGCGCTCAGCTTCGCGCTGTCCTTGCCGAACAGCACCTCCGCCTGGAGCGCGAACTTCACGTCCGCGTTGGTGTCCTCGCGGCGCTCGTCACCGCTCTGGTCCTCGACGACCTGCTTGATGTCCAACACCTTGGCCTCAGCGAGAGTGGCCCCCTCGGGAAGCTTCAGGTCGGGGTCGTTGGAGTCGACGTTGACGGGGGCGGCCGCGGAGGGCTCGGTGCCGGGCGGAACGCTGGGCGAGTCGTCGGCGTGGGCGGCCGTGGGGGTGAGGAGGGCGCCGGCGAGGAGGACGGCGAGGGTGAGGCGGGGGGCCGTGGGGTTCATGGTGGGCCTCACCCAGAGATCGTGATCGTGGCGCTGGCGAAGGTCGGCAGCTGGAAGGTCACCTCGGACGAGCCCGTTGGCGGCGCCGGGAACTGGATGAACACCGCAATGGATTCGCCCGACTTGAGCGACGAGAAGCCGGTCGTCGTGAGCGGACGGCCATCGGTGTCGCGCAACACGTAGTAGCGCTTCTTGTCCTTGCTGTCGATGAGGGTCGCGCCTCCGAGCGACATGCCATGCCGAAGGATCTCCGTCTCGTCTCCCCTCACCGCAGGGGGCACGGTGATGCGCTCGGCTCCATCGTTCTTCAAGATGCCGTCGATGGTGACGAAACCACCAGAATCGCGTGCGGCGGAAGTGATCTGGAGCAGCAGCCCGCTCGACCCCTTCAGCTCTGCCAGCGGCTCACCGGACTCGCCGTCCTGAGCACTCGGAGCAGACCCGCCGGTTCGGGAGGCCGACGCCGATGTCTCCGGTTTCTTGTCGTCGTCGCCGCCACCTCCGCCGCAGCCGGCCACACCGACTGCCAGTCCGGCCGCAACGGTCAACGCGACCATCCCCCTGCGGGCCCTCGCAGTGAACCGATTGCTCATCTCTCCGCTTCCTTCGTCACTCGTCGTTCGCTTGTCAGTCGGCCAGATGGACGTCGAACAGATCCTCTGGGGCCGGGAGATCGATGAGGTCCTCCGGATCCAGCTCCCAGTCCCTGTCCCGACAGGTGAGCTGGGGCAGTACGTCATCCCCGGCATCCTCCCCGGGAAGCTCGAACGTGCACAGCGGATCGATCACAGCGGTGGCGGATTCAGTGGATTTCAGATTGTCCGTACCCGGAACGATGGAGTCCCCGACAGGTTTGTTGGTCTGCACCTCGACCGTGAATTCGAGAGGCACCGGCGATCCACAGCCATTCACGGCTGCGTCGTTCTGCGCGGCAAGCTCGTGGGCGCGCCCGCAGGAGTCGACGAGTCCTGGCACCTCACCGTCGAAGATGTCCTGCCACCGAGTGGGATCGAGTACATCTTCCTCCCACTTGGCGGCGAGTTGATCGCGCCTGTCCAGGGCCGCCGCCAGAGCCGCCGCGTCGGCAGCCGTTTGTGCGCCGTTCCGATTCGCCGCGGCCTGCCCGACCGCGAGGTACGCGAACGCGAGAAAGAGCAGACCAGCCACCACCGTGATGTAGATGGGAAAGGCCTGCCCTGCGTCATTCCACCTGTGCTGCCGAGTCAGCCGCCGATGACCTCGTTGATCTTGTCCGTGATCGCGGTGTAGATCGTGTTGCCGATGTCCGTCCCCGTAATAGCCAACACGATCGCCACCACCACCGCGATGATCCCCAGGTACTCCACCGCGGTCTGACCCCGGTCGTCCCGGGCCGCGCGGGTGCGAAGGTAGGTGACGGTCGTGTTGATCCAGTTGCTCATGGTGTTCCCCTCCGACAGCGGCCGACCGGCAAGCGAGGGGACCAACGTAAGCCGGAACCGCCTGTCCTGCCGAGGGTCCCTGGGCCCAATTCCGGTTCGTCACGGGTCACCCCAGCTCCTGGTAGGAACTCGGTGCCGTGCCGAGCCACTTCGCGGCGGCCTGGGAGCGGCTGGTGCTGTGGAGCTTGGCGAAGATCCGGTTGATGTGGTTCTTGACCGTCTTCTCGCTGATGAAGCAGGTGGCGGCGATCTGCTGGTTGTTCATCCCGGACGCGATGAGGTCCATGATCTCCACCTCCCTGGTACTCAGCCGGAACCGCACCTTCGACGACTGTCCCACATTTGGTTGCAGTTGTGAAAGTACTTTGCGGGAAATACGTGGGGACGGAATCCCTCGAAGGCCGAACAGGGCTGGTCGAGTGGGTTGTTCGGTGTTCTGGGGTGGAGTGATTGCGTCCGGATTTTCGTATGCAGTCGCATTCTTCTGGATCGCCGCCGACCGTACGGCCGTGACCAGTTCGTTCACCGTGAACTCGCCGTGGACCAGGTATCCGCCGGCCCCTAGGCGCAGGGCCTCCCGGACCACGTCCGGTTCCGCGCTGTACGTCAGCATCAGGACCGGGGCGATCCCCACCAGGTGGGGAAGGGCCGTGAGGCCGTCCATGCGGGGCATGCGGACGTCCAGGAGGACCACGTCGGGGCGATGGAGGCGGGCCGCCTCGCAGGCCTCGTGGCCGTCGGCGGCCTCCGCGACGACCGTGATGCCGGGGTGTCCGCAGAGCAGGGCGGTGAGGCCCGCGCGTACCACCGGGTTGTCGTCCGCCACCACGATCCGCAGGGGGGTGCGGGGGGACGTCTGTCGGTCCGGCATGTCTCGGCCTCCTTTCATGGAGTGGGGGTGGGAGCGAGGGTGGGGGTCAGGGCCGAGAGGGGGAGTTCCACCAGGATCCGGGTGCCGCTCGTGTCCTCTCCCCGGCCGATGTCGATGCGGGCGCCGACCGACACCGCACGCTCGACCATGCCGACCAGGCCGAAGTGGCCCGATCTGCGGAGGTGTTCGAGGCTGGTGTCCGGGGGGAGGCCGCGGCCGTCGTCGTGCACGCTGATGCGGAGCAGGTCGCCGTGGACGCCGGCGTGGACGTCCACGCGGGTGGCCGCGGCGTGGCGGTGGGCGTTCTCCATGGCCTCCGTGGCGATGGTGAGGAGTTGGCGGGCCACGGCGGGCGGGGCCAGGGGTGGTGGGCCGGTGGCCTCGCCGGTGGGGTGGTAGGTGGCCGGGAGGGCCGTACGGGCGGTGAATTCCGTGGTGCGGGCGGCCAGTTCGGACAGGACGTCCGTGGCGCGGGCCGGGTCGGTCTCGCGGCGCAGGTCGGTGAGGAGTTCGCGGGACTCGGCGGCGGCGCGGCGGGCGGCGCGGGCGACGAGTTCGGCCTGCTGCCGTACCCGGGCCGGGTCCATGTCGGCCGAGCCCGCCGAGTGGGCCAGGCCGTCGGCCGCGAGGGCCACGCCATGCAGGGTCTTGGCCACGGAGTCGTGCATCTCGCGGGCCAGCCGGGCCCGTTCGGCGCCGACCGCCTCGGTGACGGCGAGCCGGGCGCGGACGGTGGCCAGTGCCTGGGTCGCCGTGCCGAAGCGGAGCATCAGGTTGCGCAGGGTGGAGCCGAAGGCGCCGGTGATGACGCAGAGGCCGGGCAGGAGCAGCCGGTCCGCCAGGGCGGCCTGTGGACCGTCCTTGAGGGTCGCGTGGACCAGCAGCAGGATCAGGGCCTGGAACGAGGCGAACAGGGCCGCGCCGCGCCAGCCGTAGAGGAGGCCGGCGAGGAGGGGTGTGCAGACGCTGACGTAGGCGATCGTGGTGTCCGGGCCCGCGGAGATCAGGAGCAGGGAGACCAGGACGGTGTCGGCGGCCAGCAGGGTGGGGTGGCGCAGCAGGCGGGGGCCGAAGCGTTCCCAGTCCCGGAACAGGACGTAGGAGCCCATGAAGGTGAGGACGACGGCCCCGCCGACCAGGCGGACGCCGAGGCCGGGGTGGGCGTTGAGGAGGGCGGCGGGGGCGGCCAGGGCGATCATGGCGAGGCGGAAGCCGAAGACCTGGCGGCACATGGCTTGAAGGGCGTTCACCTGGAGCGCGGGGGCGGGTACGGGGGCGGGGGCGTGCGGGTGCGCCCGGCCTTCGGTCGGGTTCTCGGTGTTCTCACCCGCACCGCCCGCACCACCCGTACCGCTGTCCTGCTCGGGTGCGGCCGCGCGTCCGTTGGCCCTCACCATGCCCCCTAATCCCCCGTAATGGACCCGAAGTCCGTGCCCGAGCCCAGCAGCAGTCCCGCCCCCAGCAGGAGCATCGTGGCCGGGACCATGAACGTCGTGATCATCATCGTGGCCTTGGGGACCGCCCGGGCGGCCTTGCGGCGGGCGTTCTGGGCGTCCGTGCGGCGCATGTCCTTCGCCAGGGAGACCAGGGTGTCGACGATCGGCGCGCCGAGCTCCTCGCCCTGCTGGAGGGCCGTCACGAACATCGCGACCTGGTCGGAGTCGTTGCGGCGGCGCAGTTCCGCGAAGGCCTGGCGGCGGCTCATGCCGAGGTCCATCTGGCGCAGGGTGATGCGGAGTTCGTCGGCCCACGGGCCCTCGTACCGCGATGCCACCCGATCGAGTGCCTGGCGGAAGCCCAGTCCGGCGCTCACCACCACCGCGAGCACGTCCAGGAAGTCCGGCAGGGTGCGCTCGATGACGTCCTTGCGGATGCGGATCGCCGCCCAGATGCCGACCTCCGTCCAGAAGGCGCCGAAGGCCAGCAGCAACAGGGCCACCAGGAGGTCGCCGCGCAGCAGGAACACCAGGAAGCCGACGCCGCCGAGGGCGCCGTAGACCGCGCGGCGGGCGGCGTAGCGGTGGATCGTCAGGCCGCCGGGGTTGCCCGCGAGGTCGATCTTGCGACGGTACTTGGCGACCTGGGCGGGGCCCATCAGGCGCAGTACGGCGGGGGCGTAGCGCATGCCCATGCGGTCGATCAGCGAGTCCACGGCGCCGGTGCGGGTGGAGCCGACCTCCAGGGCCAGCATCAGGTCGCTGGGGAGCTTGGCGTCGGCCCGGTACATGCGGATGCCGGCGAACATGCCCCAGACGGCGAGGCCCATCAGCAGGGCGAGCAGGAGTGCCATCGTGTGTTCTCCCCGGCGCTCAGACGTCGATGCGGGACAGTCGGCGGATGAGGACGAACCCCACGGCGTAGAACGAGAACGCGATGAGGACGGCGCCCTGGCCGACCGGTGAGCCCGTCATGCGTTCCAGGGCGCCGTCCTTGACGCCGTTCATCAGGAAGAGCGAGCCCACGCCCAGGACGGGCACGGCGTACGCCGTCATGTTCACCTGGGCCAGCTGGGTGCGGACCTCGCGCCGGGTCTCCTTGCGCTCCTCCAGCGTCTCGGTGAGGTTGCGCAGGGCGCTGACGACCTGGCCGCCCGCGCGGTTGGACAGGACCAAGGTGGTGACCAGGACGACCAGTTCGCGGGAGGGCAGCCGCTCGGCCATCTCGCCCAGCGCGTCGTCCAGGGTCGCGCCCACCGCCAACTGGTTGGCGACCTTGGCGAGTTCCTCGCCGGCCGGGGCCTCCAGCTCCTCCGCGGCCATCCCTATCGCCGTCCGCAGGGCCAGGCCCGCCTGGGTGGCGTTGGCCAGGATGCGGGCCAGTTCGGGGAGTTGGTTGATGAACTTCTCGATGCGTTTCTGCCGCTGCCAGCTGAGGAACTGCAGCGCCGCCCAGATGCCGAGCAGTCCGGCGATCGGGCCGAAGAAGGGGGCCAGGGTGGCCTGCCCGACCAGCCAGAGGCCGGCGACCGCGGCGAGCATCCCGGCGAAGAACTCTCCCGGGGTGATGTCCAGGCCGGTGGCGGCGAGGCGGAGTTCGAGTTTCCGGCCGAGGTCGGTACGGCGTACCCGGCGGTCCAGGTTGCGGAAGTGGCGCCGGCGGCCGGTGACCGGTATCTGGCCGGCGGCCGACAGGCGCTCCACGAGTGCGGCCCGCTGCGCCCTGCCCTTGGCGTAGGTGTGGACGCCGATCACGGCGAGCACGCAGGTCAGCAGCGCGACGCCGGTGGTGAGCGTGTCGAGGGTCTGGAGATCCATGGGGGTGGTTCCTACCTGGCTTCTCGGGTGGCGAGCTCGGCTGACGACTGGGCCACGCCGAAGGCCTGGGGTGTGGGCTGGCTCGCCATGTAGAGGCGGTCGGCGGTGCTGCGCGGCAGCGGGAAGTACTGGAAACGGCCGTAGATCCGGCCGTCGGCGGCCATCGGCCGGGCGTTGAACCGGGCGACCGTGGCGAGGCGGTACGGCTCGCTGCCGTGGCTGTCGAGGAGGGCGATCTCGGTGATGCGGCGGACGCCGTCGGCGAACCGGGTCAGCTGGATGATCACGTCGATCGCGCTGTTGATCTGGTCGTGCAGCGCCTCGAAGGGGATCTCGGTCTCGGACATCGCCGCCAGGGTCTTGAGCCGCATCAGCGCGTCCTCCGCGCTGTTGGCGTGCACGGTGGCCAGCGAGCCGTCGTGGCCCGTCGACATCGCCTGGAGCATGTCGAGGGACTCCCCGCCGCGGACCTCACCGACGACTATGCGGTCGGGTCGCATGCGCAGCGAGTTGCGGACCAGGTCGCGGATGGTGACCCGGCCCTGGCCCTCCACGTTCGGTGGGCGGGCCTCCAGTCGGACCACGTGCCGCTGCTGGAGCTGGAGTTCGGCCGAGTCCTCGATGGTGATGATGCGGTCGGTGTCGGGGATGAGGCCCGACAGCGCGTTCAGCAGGGTGGTCTTCCCGGTGCCCGTCGCCCCGGACACGATGACGTTGAACCGGGCGTGCACCAGGCCCGCCAGCAGGTACAGCATGTGCTCGTCGAGGGAGCCGAAGCCGGCCAGCTCCTGGAGCGTGAAGGAGCGGGGGAAGCGGCGGATGGTGAGGATGGCGCCGGTGAGGGACAGCGGCGGGATGATCACGTTGACGCGCTCGCCGGACGGCAGGCGGGCGTCGACCATCGGGTTCGACTCGTCCACCCGCCGGTTGACCGTGGAGACGATCCGCTCGATCGTCTGCATCAGCTGGTCGTGGGAGGGGAAGCGCAGCGGCAACTGCTCGACCCGGCCGCCCCGTTCGACGAAGATCGCGTCCGGCCCGTTCACCATGATCTCGGTGATGGAGGCGTCTTCGAGCAGCGGTTCCAGGATGCCGAGGCCGAGCGCCTCGTCGACGACCCGGCGGATCAGCTGGGAGCGCTCGACCGTGGACAGGACCGGGCCCTCGCGGCTGATGATGTGCCCGAGCACCCGCTCCAGGCGGGCCCGGCGCTCGGCCGCGGCCAGCGAGCTCATCTCCGCGAGGTCGATCTCCTCCAGCAGCTTGGCCCGGTAGGAGGCGACGAGGTGGCCGTCCTCGCCCCGGCTGCCGTTCTCCTCGGGGGAGTTGATGCGTGACCGCAGGCTCATGGGTGCTTCCTCAGTGGTCGAGCGGCATGGTGGCGGTCTTCCGGGCGGGGTCGAAGGTCCAGCCGGGGACGACCGACGGGATGTCGACGGTGGCCGTGACGGTCACCTCGTCGCCGCCGAACCCGGCGGAGCAGGCGGTGCCGTCGGCCAGCCAGTCGCTGACCGCGTTCTGGCAGCCCTCCTGGGCGCCCCTGTCGAGGGAGGCGGCGCGGGCCCCGGCCCGGGCGGCCGTGCCGGCCTGCTGGGCGGCGTACGCGATGATCCCGAGCTGTACGCCGGCCAGCGCGACGAGGACCAGGATCGGGATGAACCCGAGGTATTCGAGGGCGACCTGACCGCGGTCGCGCCTGTTGCCGTGGTACGCCATCTCAGTCCTTCACCTCCTCCACGGCTCCCGCGTGACCGTCGACGTCGAAGGGGAAGCCGATCGAGCCCGGGAAGAGGACGGGGACGTGCAGGGTGACGGTGGCTCTGACATAGCCGCCCCCGGTCGTGCACGACACCTCGCCGCTCCAGGCGTCCGGCAGTTTGTCGAGGCCCGCCTGCTGACACGCGGCCTGCCGCGCACCCCCGTCCGGAACCGCCGTCGCCGCCCGTGCCGCCTCGTCCGCAGCATTCCCCGCGAGCGTGTAGGTGTACCCCAGCAGCACGAACTGCCACATGAGCACCAGGGTGAGGATGATCAGCGGGGTCATGCCGAGGAACTCGACGGTGACCTGGCCGTCGTCCTCGCGTGCGGGGCGGTCCATGCCTATCTCCCCAGTTCCCGGCGTCGGCGGAAGCCGACCGCGGCCCGGTCGCCGCCCTTGGCCCGGCCGGCCCGGTGGCCGGGTGCCTCGGAGCCCTTGATCAGCCCCAGCTCGCCGGCGAGGGTCCACAGGGCCCGCTTCACCGTGCTCCGGTTGTCCAGTTCGTGGACGCGGCCGGCGTCCACCGCGCCCTGGAGTTCCTTGAAGTTGGCGGGGATCGCGGTGGCGGCGACGGCGGTGCCGGTGATCTTCTGGATGAGCGGGGGCTGGATCTCCGTACCGCGGGTGTGGCGGTTGACGACGACCGTGGTCTCCTCGGCCTTGCGGATCTGGAGCCGGTCCCACATCCGTACGGCCCGTTTGGCGCCCCGGACCGCCACCACGTCCGGGGTGGTGACCAGGAGTGCCGTCTCGGCCATCTCGACGACGGCCGCGCCCGCGCCGCCGAGTTGTGCGCCGCAGTCGACGACGACGACCTCGTAGCGGGAGCGCAGGGCGCTGACGATCTGGCGGGCGGCGCGGTCGGTGACCTCCTCGCCGCGTTCGCCCTCGCCGGGGGCGAGGAGCAGGGCGAGGCCGGTGTCGTGGGAGAAGACGGCGTCGGCGAGGACCCGCGGGGAGATGTCGGTGATGGCGGCCAGGTCGACGACCGAGCGGCGGAACTGGACGTCCAGGAAGGAGGCGATGTCGCCGGCCTGGAGGTCCATGTCGACCAGGGCGGTGGGGCGGCCGGACGCCTGGGCGGCGAGGGCGATGTGGATGGCGGTGAGGGTCGTGCCGACGCCGCCCTTGGCCCCGCTGACGGTGACGACGGTGCCGCCGACGCCGGTGAACACGTCGCCGCCGACGCCGAGGTGACGCCGTACGCCCACCGACCACTGGGCGACCGCGTGGACGCGGACGGCCAGTTCCTCGTACCCGAGCGGCAGGGCGACCAGGCCGCGGGCGCCGTAGTCCATGGCGGCCTGGAAGAGGCCGGGGCTGGCGTCGGTGGTGACGAGGATGACGCCGACGGCCGGGAAGCGCAGGGCGACCTCACGGATGAGTTCGAGGGCGGGGACGGGGCCGATCCGCTCGTGGACCACCACGACCTCGGGCAGTTCGTCGATGGACTCGGCGGCGAGGCGGGCGAGGGTGTCGATGAGCTGGGTGGAGTCGGCCACCGGGGCCATCGGTTCGGCGTCGGGGAGCTGGCTGAGGAGGGTCGTAATGGACCGGACCGCGTCCGCGTCGCCGACAGCCGGCAGGATCCTCGTGGGCATGGCGGCCTCTCACTTGTCCTTGCCGAGTTCGTAGCTGCGGTCCTGTTCCGGGACGGTGGTGTCGGTGCCGGGTGCGACGAGTGCGAGCCGGACCTCCTCGGCGAACGACTCGGCGTACGTGATGCGCTGGGCGTCGAGGGTGGTGAGCGCGAAGGTGATCGGGCGGGCCTCGGTCTCCCGCCGGGTGTCGTCGCTCCGGTCGGGTTCGAGGGCGGTCAGCTTGCCGACGTCGATGACCCGGGCGTTCGTCACGATGATCTTCGACTGGTCGGGGTCGCCCTCGCGCTGCCCCTCGAAGGTGGCGTACACGTTGACCGTGGAGCCCGGCGTGATCTTTCCCGCGACCCCGGTCGCCGCGTCGATCATGATGGCGACCTCCTGCTGCCCGGGCTGCAGGGCGGGCTGGTCAACGATCATGTCGCTCTGCAGCAGGGAGCCCTTCTGCAGGGTGGTCACGGCGATCTTGCCGCGGATGTCGGCGAGGTTCGTGACCGCGGTGTCCGGCAGCCAGCGCTCCGGCATCGCGGTCTTCTCGAACTGGGTCGTGGAGAGGCTGGTGTACGGCTCCACCTGGCTCTTCAGCCGGTACGCGGTGACCTCGGGCCCGACCTTGGACTTCACGTCGTTGATGACGGACAGCACGCCGGCGAACGCGCCGAGGGCGCACAGGACCGACAGGAGCAGGAGTATCACGCCGCGGCGCTGACGGGAGTTCATGAGCCGTGCAACCTCATTGGGGGTTCGGTCGAGCGGAGTCGGGGGGTGCGGGGCGGCGGCCCTTGTGGGGTCATCCGGCGGGCAGTTGGTGCTGCTGGTTCAGTTGGCGCTGCTGACTCTGTTGGTTCAGTTGGCTCTGTGCGACCGGTTGCGCGGGCGCTGTAGCGGAACAGAAGACGCAGCGGTCGCCGATGACGTCGATGCCGCACCAGTGGCAGCTGTTCTGCCGTACCGAGGTGACCAGTTGGTAAAGGACCGACAGATCGGGCAGGAAGGTGCAGAACTCGATCAGCTTGCCGGTCCCCCACCACCGCGCGGACTCGGCGGGCAGCGGGTTCTCGCGCAGCCCCTGCACCTTCCACTCCTTGGCCAGCGAGCCGGTGACCCAGTCGCTCTGCAGCTGGCCTCTGGCCACCAGCATGGACGTGGCGAACTCCGGGCCCGCGAGGGTGGCGTCGGGCCCCATCCGCACCAGCTGCGGCTCCGGATGCGCGAGGACGCCGAACTGGCTGCCCGGCACCCAGGACTTGGCGTGTGCCTTGAGGTTCACCGGGACCCGGTCGAGCTTGGTGACGGAGCCGAGGAGCGCTCCGGCGTGCAGATAGTGGGTGAGCAGCCGGCCGGCCGAGGCGAGCACGCCCGGGCTGAGGTCGCAGGAGGCGAGCTGCCTCAACTGACGGGCCAGGACGGCGAGTCCCAGGGGTGGCAGTTCGGGACGGAACAGGGCGATCCGGTCGCTCTCCAGCAGGGAGCGTACGGTGTGCAGCCGCCGTTCCACTTCCGGCGGAACGGCCTGCGAGCTGACGACGATCACATGCCCGTGCTGGTCGATCAGCGACTGCAGGACGGCCAGCGACCGGTCGAGCGGCTCACTGTCCAGGCCCGACAGGACCACGGCGGGCATGGTTCGCTCGTCCTGCGGCGGCAGCGCCATGTCGGCACTGGTCACGGCGATGGCAGTTGGCACGCGCAGCTCCCCGAATCCCATGCCCGTCGGCCCGCCCGGCCCTACCCGGGCGCACCCAGTCGACTTCACTGCGTGACTTCCCGAGCACTGTAACCACGCCCCTGTGACCGGAGAACAGCGTTTCTGTGACTTCCTGGTCCAGTCGGGAGCCCAAAAGGGGGCTATTTCAGTCCAGATGGGGTGCATGTGCCACAAGATCATTCGCCACGGGGTGAGTTGAGCCCGCCTCCTTGACGGTTCCCTTGACAGCCGAATTGGTCCGAACCAACTTGCACCCCCAGTGGTGGCCATCCCAGTCGACGTGAAACCCGTCGTTGAGCCCGCTGATCGACAACCGGCCATCCTTGCCCCCCCGGCGGAGTGTCCGCGTTGCCCCCGCCGACAGGCCGATGTGATGATTCCCCGCGTGGCGGTTCCAGCGGAGAGCGACGCGGCAGCCGGGCAGTTACCCCGGTCGCGTCTGTCCGACTACGCCGAGATGACGGCACGGGTCACACCGGGAGTCGACCACCCGCGGACAGGCTCGCCTCCAACGGATCACGTACGGCCGTCCCGCACCTCCGCCGGGGCGCCCGAGCCGCCCACCAGTGCCGGAGCCACCCCGGAAGAGCCCCCCGAAGCAGCACGCAGGCGACGCGAGTTCGCCGCACTGCTCGGCGAGTTCCGCCGTACCGCCGTACTTGTCCCGATCGCCGAGGACGAGTCACCACTGACCGGCGAACATGGCGAAATCCGTTGGATCTACGCCTTCTCGGACGAGTCGGCGCTGGCTCGATTCGCCACCGCAAGGGGCGAAGGCTCGCGGGAGTGGCCGTATCGCCGCGTCCTTGGAGCCCGGTTGCTCGATGCGGCGGTCCCGTCGACGGGCGTCCCGTGCGGGGTGGCCCTGGACGTGGGGAGCGAGGGCGAGGGCGTGCTGTTTCCGCCGGTCGCGGGGATCGTGCCGGGCGCGGCGGCGGTGGATGCGGAGACCACGGAGATGGACGAGAAGGAGTCATGGTGAACGGGGGCACGGGCGGTACGGGGGACGGGGATGGGGATCTGCAGGCCGTCGGGCTCGGCGAGATCGCCAAGGGCATCACGCTGACCCTGGAGGAGCTCAGGGAACTCGGCATCGACAGCCTCGCCGGGGTGGGCCGTGGTTTCTCCGAACTCCAGCTTTCGGGGCTGAAGTTGGGGCACGGTGACCTGTCGTCGGCCTTCACGTCGTTCTGTGAGCGCTGGGAGTGGGGCGTGCGCGCGCTCGTCGCCGAGGGGAACGACTTCGCGGAGGGCGTGAAGCTTTCGGCGGGCACCTACTACGAGACGGACCAGTACGTCGAGGGCGCGATGAAGGTCGTCGCCAACTCGGCGGGGGGCAACCCGTACGCCACCGAGGACGACATCACGGGGATGAGCTGGCAGGAGCTACACCGGAACAGTGCCCTCGCGGACCCCGAGTTCAGCGCGAAGTCGTTCGACGAGGCGCGGGAGAACGGCGAGCGGGGCTGGAAGGACGCCGGCCGGGACGTGCTGACCTCCCACACGATCGCTCCGGCACCGGGGCTGTCCCCGGAGAACCTGCGGATCGCTGCTGGGGTGGGCGACGCGGAGTACGAGCGGATGCTGGACGACACCCTCGGACAGGACGACGGACAGGACGGGGACGTCGGCTGATGGGGGTCGGAGACTTCGTCGACTCCGGCCTCGGCAAGCTGGAAGACGGCCTCGACGTGGGCAAGAAGCTCGTCGGCAAGGGAATCGACCAGGGTACGAACGCCGTCAGCGACCGCCTGGACGACCTCGGCGCCCACGACTGGGCCGACAAGGTCGACTCCGTCGGCGACACCATCGCCTCCGACCTCGGTGCCACCCCGGACGAGCAGCAGCTAGGCCAGTCGGATCAGCCCCTCCGACTGGTCCACGGCGACCCGGCCGACATCAGGAACACGGCCGGGCACCTGAAGGACTTCCACACCGCCTTCGACACCGTGGGCCAGGGCATGCGGAAGCTCGACTCCTCGGCCTGGAAGGGCGAGGCCGCCGAGACCTTCCGTGAGAAGTTCGCCATGCATCCCGTCAAGTGGCTGCACGCGGCGGACGCCTGCGACCGGGCGGCCACAGCCCTGACCGTGTACGCGGACACGGTCGAGTGGGCACAGGCGCAGGCCCGCGAGGCAATCACCCTCTACCGGGCGGGCAAGGACGCCGACGACAAGGCCGCCGTCCAACGCGCCCACGAGATCCTCGGCGAGGCCCGCCGCCAGCGAAACGCTGCCGCCGGCACCGCCGCGACCTCGGTGCGCGCCGCCCTCGCTCACGCGCCCGCCGAGCCGCCGCCTCTCGCACGCCTCAAGTCCGGCTGGGACGACGGCCTCGGCGCCGTCAACACCGAGATCACCCACTTCGTGGTCGGTGTGGCCAAGGGCACCGCGGGCCTGGTCAACTTCACCCGCGGCCTGAACCCGGTGGACCCCTACAACCTCACCCACCCTGCCGAACACCTCCAGAACGTCAGCATGACGCTGTCGGGCCTGGTCTCGGCGGGTGCGCATCCGGAGCGAGCGGCGAAGTCGGCGTGGGAGGACTTCAGGAAGGACCCGTCCGAGTGGTTCGGCCGGCTGCTGCCCGAAGCGGCCGGCACCAAGGGCGCCGGGGCGGGACGGGCCGGACTGAGAACCGCGGTGGAGGAGGCCGCGGAACGGGCAGCGCGCCACGACGGGAAAAGGGGCGCCGAGAACTCTGCGGCGGACACCGCCAGAACCCGCCCTGAAGAGCACGACACCGAGAGTCCCGGCGAACAGGTGGCCAAGGACCCCACGGACCCGGTGGACCTCACCACCGGCAAGATGTACCTGCCGCAGACGGACGTGACACTGCCGGGCGCCCTTCCCCTCGTCTTCAAGCGCCGCGTGGAATCGGGTTACCACTACGGCCGTCGGTTCGGCCCTTCGTGGTCCTCGACGCTCGACCAGCGCCTGGAGATCGACGCTGAGGGCGTCGTCCTCGTGACCGAGGACGGCCTCCTCCTCGCCTATCCTCATCCGGCGCCCGGCCTCCCCACCCTCCCCAGCCACGGCCCGCGATGGCCGCTGGACCGCGTGGAGGGCGGCTACACGGTCACCGACCCACAGACGCACCGCACCTGGCACTTCGCCGACCGCGGCGACGACCTCGCGGTCCTGGAGCAGATCGACGACCGCAACGGCAACTGGATCACCTTCGAGTACGACACCGAGGGCATCCCGCTGGGGATCGTCTCCAGCGCCGGGTACGACGTACGCGTCTCCACGTTCGAGGGCAGGGTCACGGCCCTCCACCTGGCGGCGACCGGCCAGACCCTGATGCGCTACGGCTACACCGACGGCAACCTCACGGAGGTCGTCAACTCCTCGGACCTGCCCCTGCGTTTCACCTACGACGAGGCCGGACGCGTCACCTCCTGGACGGACACGAACGACCGCGCCTACACCTACGCGTACGACGACCGGGACCGCTGTATCGCCGAGGGCGGCACCCACGGGCACATGTCCCTGCGGCTCTCCTACGACGAGAGGGACCCGGACACCGGCCTGCGCGTCACCACCGCGACCACGGCTGCGGGCCACACCAGCCGCTACGTCGTCAACGACGCCTGCCAAGTGGTCGCCGAGACCGGCCCCTTCGGTGCGGTCACCCGCTTCGAACGCGACCGCTACAACCGCCTGTTGTCCAGAACGGACCCGCTGGGCCACCGCACGACGTTCCGCTACGACGAGACAGGCAACCTCCTCGCCCTGACCCGCCCCGACGGACGCGAGGCGAGGGCCGACTACAACGAACTCGGCCTTCCGACGAAGGTGGTGAGGACGGACGGGACGGTCGTCCGCCAGACCTACGACGAACGCGGCAACCGCACCTCGGTGACCACCCCGTCTGGCCGGACCACCCGCTTCGCCCACAACGAAGCGGGCCACCTCACCTCGGTGACCGACCCACTGGGGCACACGACATCGGTCGAATGCGATCGCGCGGGCCTCCCCCTGCGGATCACGGATCCACTCGGCGCGGTCACACGCTACGAACGCGACGCCTTCGGCCGCCCCATCACGATCACGGACCCGACCGGCGCGGTGACCCGCCTGGAGTGGACAGTCGAGGGCCGCCTGTCCCGCCGTACGGCACCGGACGGCACGGCCGAGACCTGGACATACGACGGCGAGGGCAACTGCACCAGTCACACGGACGCGATGGGCGGAGTCTCGGGTTTCGAGTACACGCACTTCGACCTCCTGACGGCACGCACGGGCCCGGACGGTGTCCGCTACGAGTTCGACCACAACCTCGATCTGCAGCTGACGAAGGTCACCAACCCCCAGGGCCTGACCTGGACATACGACTACGACGCGGCCGGACGCCTGGCCACGGAAACGGACTTCGACGCCCGCACCCTCACGTACACGTACGACGCGGCTGACCGACTGGCCTCCCGCACGAACGTGTTGGGCGAGGTCGTGACGTTCGAGCGCGACGACCTGGGCAGGGTGGTACGGAAGAACGCGTCCGGCCGGGTCACGACGTACGCGTACGACATGACCGACCAACTCGCCCAGTCCACGGGCCCGGACGGCACCACTCTGACCCGGTTGCGGGACCGCTACGGCCGCTTACGTTCAGAGGCGGTCGACGGTCGCGAGCTGACGTACTCATACGACCAACTGGGCCGCCGAACGGGCCGTACGACTCCGATCGGCGCCACGACGACATGGTCGTACGACGAGGCAGGCCGCCGCACCGGGATGGTTGCCTCCGGCCGGGCTATCGACTTCACCTACGACGTGTCCGGCCGCGAACTGGCACGCCACATCGGCGAGACGGTCACCCTGGAGCACGGCTTCGACGAACTCGGCCGCGTGACCACGCAGGACGTGACAGGCGCGGGTGGCCACACCGTCCAGTCACGCGCGTACACGTACCGTGCCGACGGCAACGTCACCGCCATCGACGACCAGCTCTCCGGTACCCGCCGCTTCGACCTGGACACGGCAGGCCGGGTGACGGCGGTACACGCGGCGAACTGGACAGAGACCTACGCCTACGACACGGCGGGCAACCAGGCCTCGGCGTCGTGGCCGGAGACTCACCCCGGCAGGGAGGCGAGAGGCGCGCGCGAGTACACGGGCACGCGCATCACCCGCGCGGGCGACGTCCGCTACGAACACGACGCCCTCGGCCGCATCACCCTGCGTCAGAAGACCCGCCTGTCCCGCAAACCGGACACGTGGCGGTACGAGTGGGACGCCGAGGACCGCCTGACGTCCGCGGTGACGCCGGACGGCACCCGCTGGTGCTACACCTACGACCCCCTGGGCCGCCGCACGGCGAAACTCCGCCTGGCCGCCGACGGCGAAACCGTCGCCGAACGCGTGGACTTCACCTGGGACGGCACGACCCTGTGCGAGCAGACGACGACGTCCCCGCAACTCCCGAACCCCGTCACCCTCACCTGGGACCACCGGGGCCTGCACCCCATCGCCCAGACCGAACGCATCACGGCCGCGGATGCCCCGCAGGGGCAAATCGACTCCCGCTTCTTCGCCATCATCACCGACCTCGTCGGCACACCCAGCGAACTCGTCGACGAACAGGGTGAGATCGCCTGGCGGACACGGAGCACCCTGTGGGGCACCACCGCCTGGGCCGCCGACAGCACCACGTACACGCCCCTGCGCTTCCCCGGCCAGTACTACGACCCCGAAACCGGCCTCCACTACAACTACTTCCGCTACTACGAGCCGGAAGCTGCCCGGTACCTGACGCCAGATATCCTCGGCCTTGCGCCCACCCCCAACCCCTCAGCATACGTTCGAAACCCTCAGACTTTCTCCGATCACTTAGGGCTTGCACCAGATGAATGTCCGCCTGCAAGCTCACGGACAGAACCGTCGGACCGGAACGGACCTATTGCCGTAATTGGACGAAGATGGGATACCAAGATTGCCCGCGATTGGGAAGGGCACGATGTTCTACACATACCCGAGGGCTGGTCTCGCGATATAAATGACGCCTGGATCCAGAAGATCATCAGCGAAAGAAGGGATGCATATTTGGCATCTCCACAGGAACCTGGTTACCTTAAAGGTCCAGATGGCGGTCCAGCCGTATTTGTTAGAGAACTCGAACAGCTTCGCGATGCTGGATACATCGAAGTGGGCGACTACTTACTCGCCCCCCAGCTCTAATCACCACAGGAAAGGGTGAAGCAATGCAACTGACCCCGCGAATCAAGTTCCGGATCTCCAAGGACTACACGCCAGAAGACCGGCAGGCAGTCGAGGATCTACTTGCTGAACTTGCGTCCGACCTGGAGAAAGAAGAAGGATTTTCTGGGGCAGAGTCGGAGAGGATTATTGCGGCAACTCTAATCGGCGGACGGAGTGACGTGGATCGGTTGCTCAACTGGGCACAATTCGCACGCCGTGACTTTCGCGACGTTCTGGTGGGTTCCGGTCTCGGAGACAGCGACTGGCGCGAACGTCTGGATACAGAGTTCGGAACAGATTCCTGAGGATACTCCTGTGCATTTCGGCCCTCCACCCGTCGGCTTCGGGTCCCTCACATCACCCGCCTGGACCGCACCGACCGAGATCGAGCGGGCCCTGTTCGAGACCAAGGCCCGTGGCGATTGGGCCGCCTACTACGATGTACTCGCGCGCGTGCGGCTTTACTATCGAGCCGATCGTGCGCGCCTTGACACGGAGCCCGAGCGAAAACCTCGACTGTACTTCCGTGACCCACTTACCCATACCTGGCGGTGGGAGTTGTTCACCGACGGAATGCTGCCGGCGCCGCAACCGGACGTGGTGTATTCGAGCGCGTCACTGAGCTGGATCGCCCGGGTCTGGAGTCAGGACTCGCCGGCCTCGATCGCGGTCAACCCCGGCAGCCCGTGCGAAGTCGTGGTGCCTTACGGCCCACCGGGTTCGACGGAGTGGTCCCGGGTCGCCGAGCGACTCGGCGCTCCGGACACCTCCATGCGGCTGCGCGCCCTCCGGGTCGGCGGCCCGCTGCACGGGCCCGTCGCCCATGGGCTCGCCTGTGGCGTTCTGCTGTGCCTGAACAACGGCAGCCTCTGGAACGCCATGGCCTGACACGGCAAGGGCTACGACACAGAGCGCGAACGTCTTCGCGAGTGGTGGGGTATCACCACTCGGAACGAGTGGCTTTCCGCTCTCCGGAAACTGATCGCCTGCGAATCGCACAGCTCAGCATGGGATTTTGCACTCCGCCTGCGCCGGACCATCGCGCGCGACTTCGGTGGACACGTCGAGATCGGGTACTGGCGTCAGGCTGCCGCCAACGTCATTCGCGCCAGCGCCGACGGCTCGACCGTGGTCACTGACGACGGTGTCACCAAGATCGATCCTCGGTCCGAGACCGACACCGGGGCGCGCGTCGACGGTGTACAGCGGCTCATCGGGCGTATCACCCGGTACGAGGCACGGATGCGCGCGGACGGGGTGCTCGACGAGGGCCGGTATGTCACTTCCGTCGACGCGTGGGATCTCGGACGGGCCTCGAAGATGGCGCGATGGGGGCTCGGCGCCCGGTTCGGGAATCTGGAGGAGGCCGAGGCCATCGTCATCAAGGCCGGTCGGACGGCGGCACCGTCGCACAGGTCATGGCAGAACTTCTCCGCCGGCTACGTCCTCGGACGATGCCTCCACTTCGACGACGAGGAGTTCGGGGAGTGGTACCAGGACATGGTCACTGCCCATCAGATCCTGATGTCCGACCCCGGCAGCCCCTGGCTCAACATCCCCTTCCGCCAGGACGCCCGTACGCCGCCGCGCTCTCCCTCGGCAGCGTCGCCCACATCCGCGTCCCCCCGCCGGGTTCTCGGGCCTCGCCGAAGCCCCAAGTCCCCTCGCAGGCACGGCAGACGCAGGCCAGGACGCGGAGGGCCAATCGGCGGCGGGTGTCGCAGGCCGTGGCGAGGCGGGGGTGGGTGTGGCGGGGGTGGCTGTCGTAGGCGATCAGGCGGAGGGTGGAGGAGCGGTAGCGGAGGGAGAGGTAGAAGGTCGGTGACTCCGTGAACTGGGCTGCCGTTGCCGTGAGTTCGCCGACCGCTTGCAGCGCCGGGTCCAGCATGTCGTGCAGGTCGTGGGCCTTGAGGATCTCCCTCGTCGCGACTCTCGCCAGGGCCGGGCTCGCCAACGCCGAAGGCAGCGTGAAGCTGTAGGAGAGGGTTTCGGGCACGGGAGCGGTGGGGTCGGCCGCGAAGGCCGGGGCCACGGGGCAGCGGGAAATGGGCATGGCGGGACTCCTCCGATGTGCGTGGACTGCGGACTGTCGTGGGTGATGACGGCGGCCGGTGGCATGTCTCCCTGACGCGGGCCCACCCCTCCCAGGGGAGGAGGTAGCGGGCAGGCTCACGCGATGCGCTTCCAACCGCCTTAAGTAGCTGGCGCGTTACAGACTGTAGAGACAGCGGAGTCACACTGTCCATCTATTCAGAGACAATTACCCCTCTAGTGCGTGGACGCACTCACCCCGGTCCAGGCAGACTGTGGCCATGCCAACCAGAACCACGCCAACGGAACGGCAGAAGCGCCTCGGCGCCGAGCTGCGCAAGATGCGGCTGGCAGCGGGCGCCACCACGGAGTACGCGGCGGGCCTCCTGGGGATCGACAGGACGCGGCTGTCCAACATGGAGTCGGGTATCCGGCCCTTCTCCCCCGAACGCATTCGCACCCTGGCCTGCAACTACGCCTGCACACAGGCGAGTTACGTTGACGCTCTGGTGGACATGGCAGTCCGGAAGGAGCGCGGTTGGTGGGAGCGTCACCGCGGGACGCTCCCCTCCGGGCTTCTGGACATTGCCGAGTTGGAGTGGCACGCCGTCCGTGTTCGGACCGCTCAGGTCATGCATGCTCCAGGACTGCTCCAGACCGAGGAGTACGCCCGAGCCGTCTTCACTGCCGTACTGCCGCCGCTGAGCCGGTTGGAGATCGAACTGCGCGTCGCGCACCGCATGGAGCGTCAGCAGGCTTTCGAGCGGCCGAACCCGCTGCCGTATGTCGCCTACGTCCATGAAGTCGCTCTGCGCATGCCGTACGGCGGCACCGAAGCGACCCGGCAGCAGCTCAAGCATCTGGTCGCCCAATCCGAACGAGATGGCGTAGAGGTCCGCGTGATCCCCACGTCCAAGGGAGACTTTCCCGGCGCGGGACACGCCCTGCTCTACGCGGACGGGGCTGTGCCCCAACTGGACACCGTGCAGTTGGACTCGGCTCACGGGCCGGAATTCACCCATGCCGAGGCGCAGCTGACGAAGTACCGTGCGCATCTGGATTGGATGGACGCCTCGTCGGTGAGTCCGGAAACATCACGTGACGTCATCCACAAGATCGCCCGTGAACTGTAGGAGACTCCGTGACCGACAACATCGCCTGGGAAGAGCCGTTCTGCGGTGAAGGCAACAACTGCTTCCGCCTCGGCACCGACCCCACCGGCAACGCCTACATCGCCATATCCGGCGCCGAGGACACCTACCTCACCGACTCCCGCGAAGCCCTCCGCACCATGATCCTCGACATCAAGGCCGGGAAGGCAGACCACCTCCTCTGACCTGCCCCACACCACCCCACCCCACCTACCCCATCGGCCGGAAATACCCCAACACCCGTGCCAGCTGCCCGAACCACTCCCCCAGCAGCGCTCTCGGTCTCGCGTCCACCACGCACTCGTACACTTCGCCGTCGACGTGGACGACCGCCATCATCAGGGACTTGCCCGAGGGGCTCGCCTTGTAGTGGACGCTGCGGACCTCCGGCCAGGGGAACTCCGCTTCGTGGCCGTTGATCTCGAAGGTGACGCCCGAGCCGTCGACCACGATCGAGCTGTCCCGGTCGACCGCGAGGAACTCCGGGCCGGTGCCTGTGGCGGGGCCGGCCCCGGCCCCGGTCATCGGGGGTGGCGGGCCGAAGCCCGGAGGGGTGGGGGGTGGTGGCGGGATCCGGCCGCCGTGCGGCTGCTGTGGGTCGGTCGGCGGTTGCGGGCCGTGCGCCGCGTGGTTCATCGTTCACCGCTCCTCGCGCCAGGGGATACGCACGCAACCTACCCGTCGGCGTCCCGGGCAGGCGTCGTGAAACATTTCGTGGGGTTCACCGCATCAATAGGGTGAGGACGCGTTCGGGGCGGGCAGCAGGGGGAGTTCATGAGAAGGGTCCTGGCGGATCAGTACGCGGAGTTCGCCGCGGCGCGCGCGGCGCACCTGTACCGGTCCGCGTGCCTGCTCACCGCGGGGGACACGCATCTCGCCGAGGACCTGGTGCAGGAGACCCTGGGCCGGCTGTACATCAGCTGGCACCGGGTGACCCGCGTCGGCAATCCCGCCGGGTACGCGCAGACCGTCCTCACCCGGACGTTCCTCGCCCATCAGCGGCGCCGCAGCAGTACCGAGCGGGCCACCGACGTGCTGCCCGAGCGGGCGGACGGCGCACCCGGCGACGTCACCCTGCGGCTGACACTGCTGGAGGCGCTGGCGCGGCTGCCCGCCAAGGACCGGGCGGTCATCGTCCTGCGGTACTGGGAGGACCGGTCCATCGAGGAGACCGCGGACGCGATGAACGCCAGCTCGGCGGCCGTACGCACCCGGTGCACCCGCGCGCTCGGCCGGCTGCGCGAGCTGCTCGGCGAGAACCTCTCCGAGTACGTCAGCCCCTGACCCACGGCCCCTGACCCACACCTCTGACCCACACCTCTGACCACAGCCCTGATCACCGTCCCTTCCCCACTCACCCCTACGTCCCTCCTTCCAACCACGCCGGAACGGTGGTTTGTCATGCCCGTCGACCAGCAGTACAGCGACCCCTTCGAGGACCGGCTCGGCGCCGCACTGCGCCAGGCCGGCGACACCTTCGACCCCGACGGCGCCGCGCTCGCCGCCGCCGGGCAGGCCCGCGGGCGCCGGCTGCGGTTGCGCCGCCGGGCCGCGGTCGCGGGCGGGACGGCGGGCCTCGCGCTCGTCGGTGTGGGCGGGACGCTGCTCCTGCCCGGGCTGCCCTGGGACGGGGACGGATCGTTGCGGGGCAAGGAGCAGCGCTCCGTGGCCGCCGGGCCCGGCGTCTCCCCGAGCGCGACGGCCTCGCCCCTGCCCATGTCCCGGGCCGACATGATCCGTACGCTCCAGGAGCTGTTCCCCGAGGGCGAGTTCAGCGGGACGGACGCGCGCGGCACGGACGAGGACCTGCCGCCGTACGCGCACGTCGTGTTCGACGACGGCAAGGGTGCCGGGGCGTTCTCCCTGGGCCTCGACCGGGTCGAGCCGGGCAGCGACCGGGCCCGTGAGATCACCGAGTGCCCGGACAAGGAGCTGTCGTCGTACGACAGTTGCGGGACCAGCAGGCTGGCCGACGGGTCGGTGCTCAGGATCATCCAGGGGTACGAGTATCCCGACCGGCGCGTCGACACCAAGCTGTGGACCGCCGAACTGATCACGCCCGCCGGGCAGTACGTGACGGCGAGCGAGTGGAACGCCGCCGCCGAGAAGGACGCCCCGATCAGCAGGCCCGACCCTCCGCTGTCCAAGGACCGGTTGAAGAAGGTCGTGACCGCCGCGGTGTGGCGGCGCGCGGTCGACGCGATGCCCGCGGACGCGGCGAAGCCCGGGCCCTCGACGACCCGGCTGGTTCCGACCGGCGCCGACGCCGAGGCCATCCGGCAGACCCTCACCGGGCTGCTGCCCAAGGGCTTCAAGGTGGTCGCCAAGGGCGGCCAGGAGGCCCAGTACGCCTACCTCGTCGTCGACGACGGCAAGGGCAGGAGCTTCGTCCAGGTCAACGTCCAGCCCGACATGCGGGGCGTCGCGGAGGAGCTCTACGGCTCCGGCACCGGTTCCGAGACGCTGCCGGACGGCATCCGGGTCGCCGTCCGGCAGGGGCCCGGCGAGAAGGAGGGCGAGGGGGTCCTCATGTGGACCGCCGACACCATGCGGGCGAACGGCATGCGGGTCGTGATCAGCGCCTTCAACAGCGCCGACCAGAACAGCGACGCGACCCGCAAGACGCCCGCCCTCACGGTCGAGCAGCTGCGGGCCATCGCCCTCAGCCCGCGGTGGGACGAGCTCGGCTGAACCTGGCCGGGCTAGAAGAACTCCGCCCACGGCTGGTCCCAGATCTGCTTCACGCACAGGACCAGGAACAGCAGCCCGGCGATCGACAGCATCGCGTTGCTGATCGGGCCGTTGCGCCACTCCCGTGGCGTGCGGGCGGAGTTCAGCAGCCACATCAGCGTGCCGGCCAGGAAGGGGAGGAAGGCCGCGCCGAGCACGCCGTACAGGATGATCAGGCGGAACGGCTCGCCCTGGAAGAGCAGCACGATCGGCGGGAAGGTCAGCCAGAGCAGGTACGCGCGGAAGGGCCAGGACCGCTCCCGCTCACCGGAGGCGACCGCCGTGCTCGAAGCGGAGCCCTTGGAGGCGCCGGAACTCTCGGAGGCGCCGGAGCCCCTGCCCGCGCGGAAACGCGCCACGAAGTCCGCGAACATCAGGCTCACGCCGTGCCAGACGCCGATCAGGGAGGTGAAGGAGGTCGCGAAGAAGCCGATCAGGAAGAACTTCGCGGTCGCCGTGCCGTACTTGTCCTCCAGGATGTCGCTGAGCTGGATCAGGCCCTTGTCGCCGCCGGCGATGGACACGTTCGTGGAGTGCAGGAGTTCCGCGCCGACGAAGAGCATGGAGATGACGAAGATGCCGGTGGTGATGTAGGCGACGCGGTTGTCGAGGCGCATCACCTTCATCCAGCCGGTGTCGGTCCACCCCTTGGCGTTGACCCAGTAGCCGTACGCGGCCAGCGTGATGGTGCCGCCGACGCCGCCGATCAGGCCGAGGGTGTTGAGGACGGAGTCCTTCTCGTCGGGGAGGACGGGGAGCAGGCCGGCGAAGGCGTCGCCCAGGTTGGGGGTGACGCGGATGGCCAGGTAGACGGTGACGACGAACATGACGCCCACCAGGACGGTCATGACCTTCTCGAAGACCGCGTACTTGTTGAACCAGACGAAGACCAGGCCGACCAGACCGCACAGGACGGCCCACGCCTTCAGGTCCATCACGTCCGGGAACAGGGCCTGCAGGGGCAGCGCGCTCGACGACATCGCGGCGGCGCCGTAGACGAAGCCCCAGATCACGACGTAGACGACGAAGAACCACGTCGTCCAGCGGCCCAGGCTCGCCCAGCCGTCGAAGAGGGTGCGGCCGGTCGACAGGTGCCAGCGGCCCGCCGCCTCGGCGAGGGAGATCTTCACCAGGCAGCCGATGACGGCGGCCCACAGGAGGGTGTAGCCGAAGTTGCTGCCCGCGATGAGGGTGGCGACGAGGTCGCCGGCACCGACGCCGGTGGCGGCGACGACGATTCCCGGGCCGATGTACTTCCAACTGGACTTCCGGGGTGCTGAGGTGGCCGGTCCTGTCGCTGTGTTGTCCGTGGTGTCCGCCATGCCGATCAAGAAAGCGTAAAGAGGGCGGGGGCACAAGGGGGCGTGCGGTGAAGGAAGACGGTGGCTTTGCGTGCTCGTTCACCCGGTACGGACGTTCCGACCAGGGCGGTTATACGTACTGGAGACGTACGGTCGTCCCGCGCCCGTCGTCGCGGACGTCGACGTAGGCGCACACCTGGCGGGCGAACCACAGCCCCTGCTCCGGTTCGAGGTCGCCGGTGGGCGGCGGGACGAAACCGGCGAGGGGGTCGTCGACGCGGCGCGCGGTCCGCAGTTCGCAGACGCACGACGGGGCCTCGCCCCACAGCAGGGTGCCGGCGACCGGACCGACGGTGGTGGCCGCCGCGATGACCGACTCCGCGAACAACTCGGCGTCCGCGAGGCCCAGTCCACGCGCCCGCGCCCGCCGCCGGACGGCTTCGGTGTCCGGCCGCCCCAGCGGCTCCGCGTCGGCCGGGGGCTCCGGCAGCGGTACGGCGTCCAGCTCGGCGCTGATCCGGGCCGGGTCCTCGTACACGCCGGTGTCGGGGTGGCAGCGGCGGGCCGCGCCGACGATGGCGGGACCCGCGGTGCGGGTGTCGTAGGCGCACAGGACGGTGGTCGCGAACGGGGCGAAGAGGAGGTTGGCGAGGGTCTCGTAGCGGATCCACTCGGCGGTCTCGCGCGGGGTGCGGCCGGCGCGGCCGTTCCAGACGGGCTCCATCAGGAGGTGGACGCGACCGCCGGGGCCGGCGTGCGCGGCGAGATAACCGGCGCCCTGCGCCACGGCGTTGGCGGCCGATCCCGTGTACCACTCGGTGTGGGGGATGAGGCCGACGTCCTTGATGTCGCTGCCCAGGGCGTCGTGCAGGAGGTCCAGCTTGTCGGGGTCGACGATGGCCACGGGCGGGGGTTCGCCGGTCGCGGCGAGGCCTTCGGCGAGGAAGGGGAGCGCGGCGGCGAGGAACTCGTCGTCGGTGCCGACGACGGACATGCGGTGGTCGAACGCGCTGGGGGTGGGCGCGGGTCGGTGGGGCATGGGGTGCCTTTCGTGGGGGTCGGTCTACCGGTGCGCGGGGTGAGATCCGGGTCGCGCGGTCCGGCCAGGTGCACGCGGCGCACGCCGTCCGGGAAGGCGCGCTCGACGCGGGCCGCGACGCGTACGGCGAGGCGGGTCCTGCCGACGCCGCCGGGCCCGGTCGGCGTGACCGGCCGCGCCCGTGTCAGCAGTTCGCCCTCGGCCTGTTCGCGGCGCCGGTCGACGAAGCGGATCGTCTCGACCGGCGGGTGTCCGTCCCGTCGTGGCGCTGATCCGCCCATGATCAGCCAGTCTCTGGGGGTGTGTGAATGCCTCACCTTGTCCCGAAGTCCGGCATATATGCACGCGGCGGTCACACCCACGGGTGCACTTCGCCGGGGACCGCGCCGCGGGCCGTTGACGCGCGTACACTGCGCGGCCCTTCGCGCCGCACGGTTCACGCCATCGCGTCTTTATTCGCTCTTGACCTGCTCATGCCAGACGCAGACGATGAGCCACACACCCGCACGGACGCACCCGCACGTCGCTGAACCACCACCCCCCGCTCCACTCCCCACTTCCGGAGATCCCGGAATTCCCGGAGAACCTAGGAGACTTCATGCGACTTCGTATCCGTGGCTCGGGCACCCGGGGCGGCAGACGGTACGCCGCTCTCGCCGCCGTGCTCGCCCTCGCCCTCGCGGCCCCGCTCTCCGCGAACGCCGACAGCACCGACAGACCGGCCGCGTCGGCGGACGACATCCGTCCGTACGAAGTGCACATGCACTCGGACGCCGAGTCCCGTACGGCACTTCAGCGGTCCGGCGTGAGCGTCGACGACGCCGACGACCACTCGGTCTTCATCTCCGGCCGCGCGGACCAGGTCGACAAGCTCAGGCGACTCGGCTACGAGGTCACGCCCTCGGGTGCCGTACCGGACCGGTCGAGCGGCGAGGACGACGTACGCCTCTTCGACTTCCCCTCCGCCGACTCCCGCTACCACAACTACGCGGAGATGACGAGCGAGATCAACTCGCTGGTCTCGGCGAACAGCGGTATCGCCAGTCAGCGCGTCATCGGTACCTCGTACCAGGGCCGGAACATCGTCGCCATCAAGATCAGCGACAACGTCGCCACCGACGAGTCCGAGCCCGAGGTGCTGTTCACCCACCACCAGCACGCGCGGGAGCATCTCACCGTCGAGATGGCGCTCTACCTGCTGCGCGAGCTGACCTCCGACTACGGCACCGACTCCCGGGTCACCAGCATGGTGAACAACCGTGAGATCTGGATCGTCCCGGATCTCAACCCGGACGGCGGCGAGTACGACGTGGCCACCGGCTCGTACCGGTCGTGGCGCAAGAACCGGCAGCCCAACAGCGGTTCGTCGTACGTCGGCACCGACCTCAACCGCAACTGGAACTACCGCTGGGGCTGCTGCGGCGGCTCGTCCGGGTCGACGTCCTCCGAGACCTACCGGGGACCGGCCGCCGAGTCGGCGCCCGAGGTCAAGGTCGTCGCGAACTTCGTGCGCAGCCGGGTCGTCGGCGGGGTCCAGCAGATCAGGACCGGCATCGACTTCCACACCTACAGCGAGCTGGTCCTGTGGCCCTTCGGCTACACCAGCGCCGACACCACCACCGGCATGACGGCCGACGACCGCAACGCGTTCGCGAGCGTCGGCGGGAAGATGGCCGCCAGCAACGGCTACACGCCGGAGCAGTCCAGCGATCTGTACATCACGGACGGTTCGATCGACGACTATCTCTGGGGCTCCCAGAAGATCTTCGCGTACACCTTCGAGATGTACCCGTCGTCCGGCTCCGGCGGCGGCTTCTACCCGCCCGACGAGGTCATCGACCGGGAGACCGCCCGCAACCGGGACGCCGTGCTCCAACTCCTGGAGAACTCGGACTGCATGTACCGGTCCATCGGCAAGGAGGCCCAGTACTGCGGCTAGCGGCTAACGGCCGGCCACCGGCCGCTAGGAGGCGCCTTCCTTGACGTCTCCCTCGACGTCCTTCCCGGTGCCTTCCGCGATGTCCTCCGCGCCTTCTTCCGCACCTTCTTCGAAGTAGGCGTCGAGGACCGCGTCCAGCTGTGACTCCCACTCGGTGAACCGGCTCCTGGCCGTCGCCTCGATCTCGATCGGGTACCAGCGGCGGTCAGGAGTGTGGACCGTGATGGTGAACCGCTTGCCGAAGCGGGGGGACTCCGTCTCGACCGCGCCGATCTCGTCCCAGCGGAACTCACACTTCTGGTCGTCGAGGGCGAGTCGTACGCCCTTGTGGTCGGCGACGATCTTCGCGCGGCGGTCGGCCGCCTCGAAGACGGGACCGTCGGACTCCTCGGACTCCCGGTCTGTCTCGACGGAGTCGTCCGCCGCCTCGGGCGCGTCCTCCTCGGCGGCCGAATCCTCGGACACGGCCTCGCCGGACGCGGCCTTGTCGGCTGTCTCCGACCCGACCTCCTCAGGCCCGACCTCCTCAGGCTCGGCGTCCGCCGGCTCGGCATCCGCCGGCTTCGTGCCCGCCGGGTCGCCGGACGCGGGTGAGGTGAGCCCGGGGATGAAAGCCGGGTCGAATCCGGCGCCTTCCGGGGGCTGGCTGCTCGAACCTATGCGCTGCTCCACAGCGGGCAGTATGGTCGACGATCCTGTGTCGGACACAGTCGGCCCCCACTTCGTTATCAGACGCCTACACGGCGACTACCCGGCGAGTACGGGCCAGACCGGGCTAAACGAACAGGCTCAGCACCGCCGCCACCGCGAACCCGGCCACCGACAGGACCGTCTCCAGCACGGTCCACGTCTTCAAGGTGTCCCGTTCGCTGATGCCGAAGTACTTGGCGACCATCCAGAAGCCGCCGTCGTTGACGTGCGAGGCGAAGATGGAGCCGGCCGAGATGGCCATGATGACGAGGGCGACGAAGGCCTGGGAGTGGTCGCCCGCGGCGAGCAGCGGGGCCACGATGCCGGCCGTGGTGACGATGGCGACCGTCGCCGAGCCCTGGGCGACCCTCAGCACGACGGAGATCAGGTAGGAGAGGGCGATCACGGGGAGGCCGACGTCGTTGAAGGTGTCGGAGAGGGCCTGGGCGACGCCGCTGGCCTTGAGGACCGCGCCGAAGATACCGCCGGCGCCGACGACCAGCAGGATGTTGCCGACCGGCTTCAGCGACGAGGTCGACACCGTCTCCAGGGACTTGCGGGACCAGCCGCGGCGGATGCCGAGGAGGTAGTACGCGAGGAGCAGGGCGATCGTCAGGGCCACGAAGGGGCTGCCGAAGAACTCGATCACCGAGCGGGTGGTGGAGGGGTCCAGGGCGATCGAGGAGAAGGTGGCGGCGAGGATCAGCACCAGCGGGGTGCCGATGATGCCGAGGACCGTGCCGAGCGGTACCGGCTTCTCCTGCGGCTCCACGCCCGACTCGCGCTGCTCGTCGAGCACGGCGAGCCTGGCCTCGGCCGCCGCCTCGACCATGTCCTGCGGAACGGCGACGAAGATCCGCCGGCCGATCCAGGCCGAGTACGCCCAGGCCGCGAGGACCGCCGGGACACCGCAGACGATGCCCATCAGGATGACCCAGCCGAGGTCCACGTGGAGGAGACCGGCGGCGGCCACCGGGCCGGGGTGCGGGGGCAGGAAGGCGTGGGTCATCGACAGACCCGCGAGCAGCGGCAGACAGTAGAGCAGGATCGACTTGCCGCTGCGCTTGGCCGCCGCGTACACGATCGGCGCGAGGACGAAGATGCCGACGTCGAAGAAGACCGGGATGCCGAAGATCAGGCCGGTCAGGCCCATGGCGAGCGGTGCCCGCCGCTCGCCGAAGAGGTTCAGCAGCCGGGACGCCAACACCTCGGCCCCGCCGCTGACTTCGAGGATCGCGCCGAGCATGGTGCCGAGGCCGATGATGATCGCGACATGACCGAGGATGCCGCCCATACCGGACTCGATGGTGGAGACGGCGTCCGACCGCTGGACCGTGCCGAAGAGTTCGGTGACCGAGAGACCGGCGAGCAGACCGACGGCTATGGAGACGGCGAGGAGGGCGACGAACGGCTGGAGCCGGATCCTGATGATCAGGAACAGCAGGAGCGCGATGCCGAGGGCGGCCACCGTGAGGAGGCCCGCGGTGCCGTCGAGCAGGAGGAGCAGGCCACCGGTGTGGGGTGGCGTCTCGGCGGGAGCGGTGGCGGCGAGCGGATGGGACATGGGGGTCCTCTGGGTAGGCGCATACGGCTTTCGGGCAGGGCGGATCGCGGCATGGCACACCCGGGGGGTGCCATGCCGTGTACGGCGTGCGGGAGTCGAGCGGGTGTCAGCCCAGAACGGCGAGGGCGTCGATCTCGACGAGCAGCCCGGCGGGGAGGCCGACGTAGACCGTCGTGCGGGCCGCGGGCGGAGCGGTGAGGGCCTGCTCCTCGAAGTACGCGTTGTAGAGGGCGTTCATCTCGGCGAAGTGGTCGACGTCCGTGAGGTAGACGCGGACCATCATCACGTCGTCCCAGCTCGCGCCGCCCTCCTCCAGGATCGCCTTGACGTTGGCGAGGGTCTGGAGGGTCTGCTCGCGCAGGGTCGGCCCGGCGGGCGTGGGCGGTGTGCCCTCCTCGGCGGGCAGGAAGCCGACCTGGCCGGCGACCTGGAGGATGTTGCCCTTCCGCACCCCGTGGGAGAACTTCGCGGGCGGGGCGGTGTGGGTCTTCGGGGTGAGCGCGATCTTGTCCGTCATACGGTGTCCTTTGCTGGTGTTCTGCCGGAGTACTCGCCGCTGATCGCGTCCGCGGTACGGCGGACCAGCGGCAGCAGGGTGAGGAGTTCGTCGGCGGTGACGACGACGTTCGGCGCGGAGACCGACATCGCGGAGACGACCCGGCCGTCGGCGCCGCGGATCGGTGCGGCGATGCAGTTGATGGACTCCTCGTGGCCGCCGAGGTCGGTGGCCCAGCCCTGTTCGCGCACCTTCTCCAACTCCCGCAGGAAAGCGGGGGCGTTGGGTGTGGAACGGGCCGTGTACAGGGGGTAGTCGAGCTGGTCGGCGCGCACCCGGCGCTCGGCCTCGGGCAGGTCGGCGAGGAGGAGTTTCGCGACGGCGGCGACGGTGATGGCGACGGGCTTGCCGATCCGCGAGTACATCCGCACCGGGTAGCGGCTCTCCACCTTGTCGATGTAGAGGACCTCGTCCTCCTCGTGGACGGCGAGGTGCACGGTGTGTCCGCACTGCTCGTTGAGGCGTACGAGGTGGGGGTGGGCGATCTCGCGGATGTCGAGGTTCTCCATCGCCTCCTGCGCGAGGGCGATGAGGCGGGCGCCGAGGCGGTAGCGCTGGTCGGACTGGCGGTAGACCATGCCGTGCTCGTGCAGGGTGCGCAGGAGGCGCAGGGCCGTGGACTTGTGGACGCCGAGGCGGTCGGCGACCTGCCCCAGGTCGGCGGGGCCCTCGGCGAGCAGCGGCAGGATGCTGAGCGCGCGGTCGACGGTCTGGCTCATGGCGTACGTACCTCCTGGTCGGCCCGGTGTGCGGCCTGTGTCCAGCCGGGGCCGAGTCGAAGTGTCCCCCACGCGTCCTCGTCCAGGGCGGCCAGCCGGTCGGCGTGGTCGCGGGCGGGGGGCGCGGCCAGGTCACCGGGGGCGGTGAGGGTGGCTGCGGCCCAGAGGTGGCCGTGCCGGAGACGGTCCCGAAGGGGCAGTTCACGCAGGGTCGCGGAGAGGAATCCGGCGGCGAAGGCGTCACCGGCCCCGGTCGCCGCCACGACGTCCACGTGCGGGGCGGGAACAAGGACACCCGGGGCGGGGACGGGCCGGGGGTGACCGTCTCTCGCCGGTGCTCGCGGGATGGGACGAACCGGGGGGACGGCGATCTGCGGCCATGGGCCGCCGTCCGACCCGAGGGGCGCGGGGCCGTGTCGGTGTGCGGCTCCGTCGCGGGGCGCGGCCGGCCCCCACGGCGCCGCACCGGAAACGAATGCCACAGCCCCCCTCCCTCCTTGCTTCACCACGAGCACCCCCGGCTCGGGGAGCGCCTCACGCAGGGCCGACGGCCCTCCCGTCACTCCCCATGCCTCCTCCGCCTCGTCCTCACCCACGAACACGATGTCGGCCCCGCGGGCCAGCTCCAGCAGCACCCGCGGTCCGTCGGCGTCCCGCCACAGGCCGGCCCGGTGGTTGACGTCGAAGGAGACCAGGGGGCGGCCGGGCCGGGGGGCGGTCAGCTCGCGCAGCAGGTCCAGGCAGCTGTCGGAGAGGGCGGCGGTGATGCCGGAGAGGTGGAGGATCCGGCCCGCCCGGACCACGTCCAGGTCCAGGCCGGCCGCGGACATCGCGGAGGCCGCCGAGCCCGCCCGGTAGTACGCGACCTCGTGGGCGTCGGTGGAACGGTCGCCCGCGGTGCGGAAGTAGATGCCCGTCGGGCGCGCCGGGTCCCGGTGCACGGCGGAGACGTCGACCCCGTACCCGGCGATCCGCTGCACCAGGTGCTGCCCGAACCCGTCGGTCCCGACCCGGCTGACCCACCTCGCCGTGTGTCCGGCGGCGGCCAGCCCGCACGCCACGTTGGACTCGGCCCCGCCGATCGCCCGCTCGAAGGACGGTACGTCGGCGAGGCGGCCGGGGCCGGAGGGCAGGAAGGTGACCATGGACTCGCCGAGCGCGACGACGTCCACGACGTCAAAGGCATTGCGGGGTCCGGTGTTGGTCACGATCGTCGTAGCTCCTCGAACCTGGTGCGGGGCGGCGGCCCCGTTGACCCCGCGTTGGGCGAGATGTTAGACAGCCGTAAGCAATATACGCAACGAGCGTTGCAAGAAATGCAACGCACCTGATCAGGGAGGCTCCATGGCCACCGAGGCGCTCGCCCGCCTGGCAGAGGAACGCGTCGACCACCGCTTCAAGGGCCTCCCTCCGGACGCCGACGGCCGCACCGTCGGCGAGCTGGCCGCCGAGCGCCGCAACCTCTTCACCGGCGGCTTCGCCACCCCGGTGCTGGCCCTCTCCGCCGAGCGCCTGGAGCACAACCTGCGGCTCATGGAGACATACGCGACCCGCCACGGCCTGGCGTTCGCACCGCACGGCAAGACCTCCATGGCCCCCCGGCTGTTCCAGCGGCAGATCGAGCACGGGGCGTGGGGCATCACCCTCGCCGTGCCGCACCAGGTACGGGTGGCCCGGGCGTTCGGCGTCCAACGGGTCTTCCTCGCGAACGAGTTGGTGGACGCGCCCGCCCTGCGCTGGATCTCCTCCGAGCTCGACGCCGACGACGACTTCCGCGTCATCTGTTACGTCGACTCCGTGCGCGGTGTCGAGCTGATGGACGCGGCCCTGCGCGGAGCGCGCCGCCCCCTGGACGTCGTCGTCGAGCTGGCCGCCGGCGAGGGCGCCCGCACCGGCGTCCGTACGGAGGCGCAGTGCGCGGCGGTCGCGGACGCCGTGGCGGGGACGCGGACGCTGCGGCTGGTCGGCGTGGCGGGCTACGAGGGCGAGGTCCCGCAGGCCACCCCGGAGCGGGTGCGCGGCTGGCTCCGGCGGCTGGTCGCCCTCGCCGCGGACTTCGACAAGGCGGGCCGGTTCGCGGGCACGGGAGCGGAGGAGATCGTGGTGAGCGCGGGCGGCAGCGCCTGGTTCGACGCGGTGGCCGACGTCTTCACCGAGATCCCCGGACTCTCCCTCCCGGTCCTGAAGGTGCTGCGCTCGGGCGCCTACGTCTCGCACGACGACGGCCACTACCGGAAGATCACCCCCTTCAACCGGGTGCCCGAGGAGGGTGCCCTGGAGCCCGCCTTCCGGCTCTGGGCACAGGTGGTGTCCCGGCCCTCCGCCGAGCAGGCCTTCCTGAACGCGGGCAAGCGGGACGCGGCGTACGACCTCGACCTGCCCGTCGCCCAGGTCGTCCGCAGGAACGGGGAGGGGGAAGGGGGCGGTGTCGAGCGTCCGGCGACCGGCATCGAGGTGACGTCCCTGTCCGACCAGCACGCCTGGTTGCGGACGGGCCCGGAGGCGGATCTGGAGGTCGGCGACTGGGTCGGCCTCGGGCTGTCCCACCCGTGCACGTCCTTCGACAAGTGGCAGCTGATCCCGCTCGCCGAGGCGGACGGCACGGTCGTCGACTACATCCGTACGTTCTTCTAGGGAGACCGGACGTGGAAGAGCTCGTCATCCGGGACGCGGACGTGGTGGACGGCTCGGGCGGCCCCTCGTACCGCGCCGACGTGGTCGTGGACGGCGGCCGGATCGTGTCGATCGTCCAGGAGGCCGCGGCGGCGGGCTGCCAACGGCCGAAGGCGGTAAGGGAGTTGGATGCGGAGGGGCTGGTCCTCTCCCCCGGCTTCATCGACATGCACGCGCACAGCGACCTGGCGCTGCTGCGGGACCCCGACCACAGCGCGAAGGCCGCGCAGGGCGTCACCCTCGAAGTCCTCGGCCAGGACGGGCTGTCGTACGCCCCGGTCGACGACCGTACGCTCGCCGAGGTCCGCCGCGCGATCACCGGCTGGAACGGCGACGGCGACGACATCGACTTCGACTTCGACTGGCGGTCGGTCGGCGAGTACCTCGACCGGCTGGACTCCGGTGTCGACGGGCAGGGCATCGCCGTCAACGCCGCCTACCTGATCCCCCAGGGCACGGTCCGCGCGCTCGCCGTCGGCTGGGAGGACCGGGAGGCCACACCCGAAGAGCTGGACCGGATGCGGCGGTTGGTCGCGGAGGGCCTGGAGCAGGGCGCGGTCGGCCTGTCCTCGGGCCTGACCTACACGCCCGGCATGTACGCCAAGGACGCCGAACTCACCGAGCTGTGCCGGGTGGTGGCGTCGTACGGCGGCTACTACTGCCCCCATCACCGCTCGTACGGGGCCGGGGCGCTGGAGGCGTACGAGGAGATGGTGGCCCTGGCCCGGGAGGCCGGCTGCCCGCTCCATCTCGCCCACGCCACCATGAACTTCGGCGTGAACAAGGGCCGCGCACCGGAGCTGCTGTCCCTGCTGGACGAGGCGCTCGCCGCCGGGGCCGACATCAGCCTCGACACCTACCCCTACACGCCCGGCTCGACCACGCTGGTCGCCCTGCTGCCGAGCTGGGCGAGCGAGGGCGGCCCGGCGGAGATCCTGAAGCGGCTGGCGGACGAGGGGACGGCGGAGCGGATCCGGCACCATCTGGAGGTCGTCGGCGCGGACGGCTGTCACGGGGTGCCCGTGGAGTGGGAGACGATCGAGATCTCCGGCGTGCGGGACCCCGCTCTCGCGGACTTCGTCGGCCGTACGGTCCGGGAGTCCGCCGCGCTGCGCGGCGAAGCCCCCTGGGTGACCGCCCGCCGCCTCCTCCTCGACGACCGGCTGGGGTCGACGATCCTCCAGCACGTGGGCCACGAGGAGAACGTGCGGGCGATCATGCGCCACCCCGTCCACACCGGCGGCTCGGACGGCATCCTCCAGGGCGGCAAGCCGCACCCGCGCGCGTACGGCACCTTTCCCCGCTATCTCGGCCGGTACGTAAGGGAGTTGGGCGTGCTCTCGCTGGAGGAGTGCGTCGCCCACCTCACCGGCCGCCCGGCGGCCCGGCTGCGACTGCCGGACCGCGGGCTGGTCCGCGAGGGCTACCGGGCGGACCTGGTGCTGTTCGACCCGGCCGCGGTGGCGGCCGGGTCGACCTTCGAGAACCCGCGGGTGCTCCCGACGGGCATCCCGTACGTCCTGGTCGACGGCCGTTTCGTCATGGCGGACGGCCGGCGGACGGACGTGCTGGCGGGGCGGGCGGTACGCAGGACCGCCCCGGCCGGGCACTGAGCCGCTACGGCTTGGGCAGGGTGCATCCGGAGGCGCTCAGGCTGAGCACGTTGCCGGTCGTGAAGCAGGCCGGGAACTGGTAGGTCTCCTGGGCGTAGTTGATGCCCTGGCGGACGGTGACGTTGCCGCTCGCGTCGACCTCGCACGGGTTGTTGACCGTGCAGCGCTCGCCGTCCTCGTTACCGGTGTTGTTGACGGCGACGACGTTGCCGGTGGCCTGGTCGACGACCGGTGAGCCCGAGGTGCCGCCGATGGTGTTGCAGGCCGAGGTGTAGCGGACCGAGTCCTTCCAGGTCCAGTCGCCCTCCTTCATGGTGTGCACGAACCCGTCGACGGAGCAGCTGTAGAGCCGCTTCCAGTAGCCGGAGGCGACGGTGATCGCGGTGCCGGCGGTGGGGTGCGTGTTCTGCACGGTCAGCGCGCTGATGCCGTAGGAGCTGCGGATCGCCGCGTAGGTCGTGGTGAGGCGGTAGATCGTGGCGTCCGTGTCGGTCATCGTCGAGTAGGCGATCCTGTTGGCACGCAGCGTCGCGACCCGGGTGCCGGCGGAGTTGAGCAGGCCGAAGGTGCGGGTGGACGCCTGGTTGACGATCACCTCGCCGGGCTCCGGGAAGCCGCTCTCCAGGCAGTGGCCGTTGGTGAGGACCAGGGCCGGGGCGGTGTCGAGGGAGTTCGGGAAGCGGACGACCGAGCCGGAACAGTTGCTGAGCGCGACGGTCCCGGCGAGGGTCACGGCCTTGAGCGTCGGCGAGGCGGCCTTGGCGTCCACGGCCGGTGACGCGGCGGCGGTGACCGCCGTCGTGGCGGGCGCGGGAGCCGCGACCGCCGGTGCCGCGCCGGCCCCGGCGATGACCAGGGCGAAAAGCGCGGCGACGAGAGGCTTTCTCATGCGGGGGGTCCCCTCTGGAACGGCTGAGGGCGACCGGAGGTCTTCCGGCCACCCGGCGTTTTTGTCATGCGCATTGTTAGGCCGGAGGGGCGGGTGGGCAAGGAGTTGATTCCGGCCACGGGTGGCGTGGCGGAAAACACGACCCACCCAGCGTTACCGGGCCGTAAGCTCCCAGACATGCAGGTGATCCAGTCGACCAAGCTCGCCAATGTCTGTTACGAGATCCGGGGCCCGGTTCTTGAGGAGGCGATGCGGCTGGAAGCGGCCGGTCACCGCATCCTCAAGCTGAACACCGGCAACCCCGCCGCCTTCGGGTTCGAGGCACCGCCCGAGATCCTGGAGGACATCCTCCGCAACGTCTCCTCGGCGCACGGCTACGGCGACGCGAAGGGCCTGCTCGCCGCCCGCCGGGCCGTCGTCATGCACAACCAGACCCTCGGTATCGAGACCGACGTCGAGCACGTCTTCATCGGCAACGGCGTCTCCGAGCTGATCGTGATGGCGATGCAGGGACTGCTGGACGACGGGGACGAAGTGCTCGTACCGGCCCCGGACTACCCGCTGTGGACCGCCGCCGTGTCCCTCTCCGGCGGCACGGCCGTGCACTACCGCTGCGACGAGCAGGCCGACTGGATGCCCGACCTCGCCGACGTGGAGCGGAAGGTCACCGACCGCACCAAGGCGATCGTCGTCATCAACCCGAACAACCCGACGGGCGCGGTCTACGACGAGGCGATGCTGCGCGGCCTCACCGACATCGCCCGCCGCCACAACCTGCTGGTCTGCTCCGACGAGATCTACGACAAGATCCTCTACGACGAGGCCACCCACACCCCGACCGCCAAGGTCGCCCCGGACCTGCTGACCCTCACCTTCAACGGGATGTCCAAGGCGTACCGGGTCGCCGGCTACCGGGTCGGCTGGATGTCGATCTCCGGGCCGCGCGCGCACGCCGACTCCTACATCGAGGGCCTGACGATCCTGGCGAACATGCGCCTGTGCGCGAACATGCCGGGCCAGCACGGGGTGGTCGCCGCGCTCAGCGGCCGGCAGACCATCGAGGACCTGGTACTGCCGGGCGGGCGGCTGCGCGAGCAGCGGGACGTGGCGCACGAACTGCTGACCCAGATCCCGGGGGTGAGCTGCGTGAAGCCCAAGGGGGCGCTGTATCTCTTCCCGCGCCTCGACCCCAAGGTCTTCAAGATCAAGGACGATCGGCGGATGGTCCTGGACCTGCTCCGGCAGGAGAAGATCATGGTCGTCCAGGGCACCGGCTTCAACTGGCCCGAACCGGACCACTTCCGGGTGGTGACCCTGCCGACGGTGACCGACCTGCGGTCGGCGATCACCCGGATCGGGACGTTCCTGGACGGGTACGGCCAGCCCTGAGCAGGCGGTAAACCGCCCCGGGCCGGGAATCTCCCCGATCACTCAACTTTAGACGAAATCTAAGCTAGGATGGTTTCCTGATTACCCAGGAGGCCATCCCATGTACGAGCCGATCCGCACCAAGTCGGTCCACAGCACGATGGCCGGCACGACCTCCGACTTCCCCCACCGTTCCCGTGAGGAAGAGCTGGACATCCAGCTCGCGGGCCATCTCGCCGCGCTGCTCACCGTCACCGACGAACTGCGCGCACTGGCACCGTCCACCGACCTGGACACCGCGACCGACCGGCTCACCGACCAGGTGACCCGGCTCCGGGGAGGCCGCATGCCGGCCCGAGCACCGCGCACGGCCGCCACCGGCCGGGCGAACCTCGCACCCCTGCACCAGCGGGCGCACGACCTCGCCGGACGCGCCCTGCTCGTCGCGGCCTCCCGCGCCGACACCGCGGCGGCGATCCTGTCCGCCGAGCGCATGGACGCCCACGCGGCGGCCCTGGACCCGCGGGAACTCGCGGCCCACTGAGCCCTGCGGCTCCCTTGAACGGCCCCGGTCCGCGTGCACCCGCAGCGACGCGCGGACCGGGCGCCATGGCACTGCGTTCGCTTGAGCGGCGGGTGTTGTTCTCGTCCGTGATGAAGCGCCGGGCTGTCGCCGTGCGATGCGCCCGCCGTAGCCGGTCCGGGGGCCGGGCGGCTGCGGGCAGTCCGTGGCCGGTCGCGCGGTTCCCCGCGCCCCTGGCGGCGCGCAGCGCCGCAGAGGGGCGGCGGGCCGTATCCGCATGCGGCTCCGCCTCGTGGGCGCGGTCGGCCACGAGGAACCCGCACCGGAAAACGGCGAAGGCCTGCCGTTGCCACCCCCGTCGGGGCGGACGGGGAACAACGACAGGCCTGGAGCCACACACTCCATTGTGCGCGACTTCGCCGTGACGCACCGCGGCCGACCGTGACGATATTCCTGGTCAGGGCACGATCGGAGCCGGCCGCGGCGTTCTTGGGGGACCGTCAGCCCAGCCGCTGCACCAGCGCCCGGTACTCGTCCCACAGTTCCTTCGGCGTGTGCTCGCCGAAGGTGTTGAGGTGCTCGGGGACCAGGGCGGCCTCCTCGCGCCAGACCTCCTTGTCGACGGTGAGGAGGAAGTCGAGGTCGGACTCGGAGAGTTCGAGACCGTCCGTGTCCAGCGCGCCCTTCGCCGGCAGCACGCCGATCGGGGTCTCGACACCCTCGCCCGTGCCGTCCAGGCGCTCCACGATCCACTTCAGGACGCGGCTGTTCTCGCCGAAGCCGGGCCAGACGAACTTGCCCTCGTCGTTCTTGCGGAACCAGTTGACGTAGTAGATCTTCGGGAGTTTCGCCTGGTCCTTGCCCTTGGCGACGTCGACCCAGTGGCCCATGTAGTCGCCCATGTTGTAGCCGCAGAACGGCAGCATGGCGAAGGGGTCGCGGCGCAGCTCGCCGACCTTGCCCTCGGCGGCGGCGGTCTTCTCGGAGGCCACGTTGGCGCCGAGGAAGACGCCGTGGTTCCAGTCGAAGGACTCCGTCACCAGCGGTACGGCGGTGGCGCGGCGCCCGCCGAAGAGGATCGCCGAGATCGGCACGCCCTTGGGGTCCTCCCACTCGGGCGCGATGATCGGGCACTGCGAGGCGGGGGTGGTGAAGCGGGCGTTCGGGTGGGCCGCCGGGGTGTCCGAGGACGGCGTCCAGTCCTTGCCCTTCCAGTCCGTGAGGTGGTCCGGGGTCTCCTCCGTCATGCCCTCCCACCAGACGTCGTTGTCGTCGGTGAGGGCGACGTTGGTGAAGACGGAGTTGCCCCACAGCGTCTTCATCGCGTTGGCGTTGGTGTGCTCACCGGTGCCGGGCGCGACGCCGAAGAAGCCGGCCTCGGGGTTGATGGCGTAGAGACGGCCGTCCTCGCCGAAGCGCATCCAGGCGATGTCGTCGCCGATGGTCTCCACGGTCCAGCCGCGGGTGGTCGGCTCCAGCATCGCGAGGTTGGTCTTGCCGCAGGCGCTCGGGAAGGCGGCGGCCACGTACTTCGGCTCGACCCGGCCGGAAGCGGAGGGGGGCGGCGTGAGTTTGAGGATCAGCATGTGCTCGGCGAGCCAGCCCTCGTCGCGGGCCATGACGGAGGCGATGCGCAGGGCGTAGCACTTCTTGCCGAGCAGGGCGTTGCCGCCGTAGCCGGAGCCGTAGGACCAGATCTCGCGGCTCTCGGGGAAGTGCGAGATGTACTTGGTGCTGTTGCAGGGCCACGGGACGTCCGTCTCGCCCTCGGCCAGCGGGGCGCCCAGGGTGTGGACGGCCTTGACGAAGAAGCCGTCGGAGCCGAGTTCGTCCAGGACCGGCTGGCCCATGCGGGTCATGGTGCGCATCGACACGGCGACGTAGGCGGAGTCGGTGATCTCGACGCCGATCGCGGAGAGGTCGGAGCCGAGGGGGCCCATGCAGAAGGGCACGACGTACATCGTGCGGCCCTTCATCGAGCCGCGGAAGACGCCCTTCTCGCCCTGGAAGATCTCGCGCATCTCCGCGGGAGCCTTCCAGTGGTTGGTCGGGCCGGCGTCCTCTTCCTTCTCCGCGCAGATGAAGGTCCGGTCCTCGACCCGGGCGACGTCGGTCGGGTCGGAGGCGGCGTAGTACGAGTTGGGGCGCTTGATCGGGTCGAGCTTCCGGAAGGTGCCCTTCGCGACGAGCTCCTCGCACAGGCGCTCGTACTCGGCCTCGGATCCGTCGCACCAGACCACACTGTCCGGTTGCGTCAGTTCTGCGATCTCGTGCACCCACGAGACCAGTTCCTTGTGGGTGGTGGGAACGACGGGGGGAGCCGCGATGTCGCGCGCCACGATTGCTCCTAAGTGAGGGATTCTGTCCTTGTATGCCCCGTGGGGGCTGCGACCCGGACGCTTCACGGTGTTCGATCTGCCTGGCGCTCATCCGGTGCCGACCGCACTCATTTGATCATCCGACGAGCGCGCCCATCTGTCCAGAGGGCCGCACAGGTGAGCGGAGTGAGGATCGCCACGTGTAGAGCCGCCGTTTTACGTCCCCATGGGATTCGTCTGGCGGTTCCTTGACGCGAGGGCGCCGCCCGGTGCGCGTGAGACGATGGCCACTCTTGTTCGGTCAACGCGTCGCGCTGACTCCGTACTTACGGTTCCGTAGGTACGATGCCCCCTATGACTGCGTCCGTCCCCGACGCGCCCACGGACACGCCGCCAGCAGGCCGCGGCCCCGTCGCGCTCTCCCTGCCGCATCCGGTCAAGCCCAAGCTCCGCGGCTGGATCCATCTCGGAATGTTTCCGGCCGTACTCGTCGCGGGTCTGATCCTCACCGCCCTCGCCGACTCGACCAGGGGCCGTATCGCCTGCGGGATCTTCGCCCTGACGGCCTGTCTGCTGTTCGGCGTCAGCGCGCTGTACCACCGGGGCGACTGGAGCCCCCGGATGGACGGCATCCTGCGGCGGCTGGATCACGCCAACATCTTCCTGATCATCGCCGGCACCTACACCCCGCTGACGATGCTGCTCCTGCCCGGCGGCAAGGGAGAGGTGCTCCTGTGGGGCATCTGGGCGGCGGCCACGGCGGGCATCGTCTTCCGCGTCTTCTGGGTCGGCGCCCCACGCTGGCTCTACACGCCGTGCTACATCGCGATGGGCTGGGCGGCCGTCTTCTTCCTGCCCGACTTCATGCGCGCCGGCGGCATCGCCGTCCTCGTCCTGGTCATCGTGGGCGGCCTGCTCTACAGCGCGGGCGGAGTGATCTACGGCATCAAGCGCCCGAACCCGTCACCGCGCTGGTTCGGCTTCCACGAGGTGTTCCACTCCTTCACCCTGGCGGCGTTCGTCGCGCACTACGTCGGAATCTCCCTGGTGGCGTACCAGCACGCGTAGCCCTCCCCGGGGAGCACCCCGGAGACGACGGCCACGGCTTTCGAGCCGTGGCCGTTTTCGCGTTCCCCAAGAGGCGACCGACGATTGACAGTCACAACCTTTTGAGAGCTACTCTCATTTTATGGCTACTGTCACTCCTCCTGCCGTCACACCCGATCCACGTCGCTGGTGGGCCCTGGCCGCCCTGGTCGCCAGCATGCTCACCCTCGGTTTCGACATGACGATCCTCAACGTGGCGCTGCCGACGATGGCCGGCGAACTCGGCGCCGGCACCGGCGAACAGCAGTGGATGGCCGACGCGTACGTCGTCGTCTTCGCCGCGCTGATGCTCCCCGCCGGACTCCTCGGCGACCGGTTCGGGCGCCGGTCCATGCTGATCACCGGGCTGGGGATCTTCCTCGCCGGTTCCGTCGTGGGCGCCCTCGCCGGCGACGTGAACGCGGTGATCGTCGCCCGTGCGGTGATGGGCGTCGGTGCCGCGCTGGTCACCCCGCTCGCCCTGTCCGTCCTGCCCTCGCTCTTCGGGCCCGACGAGCGCACCAAGGCCGTCGGCATCATCTCCGCCGCCTCCGCGCTCGGCCTGCCGCTCGGACCGATCATCGGCGGCTGGCTGCTCGACCACTTCTGGTGGGGCTCGGTCTTCCTCGTCAACGTCCCGATGGCCGCGATCGGCATCGCCGCCTGCGTCCTCCTGCTGCCGGAGACCCGCGACCCCGCCTCCCCCAAGGTCGACACCGCCTCCACCGCGTTCACCGCGGGCGGCCTCGGCGCCCTCGTCTACGCGATCATCGAGGCGCCCACCCGCGGCTGGGGCGACCCCCTGGTCCTCGCCATGTTCGGCGCGGCACTCGTCCTGCTCGCCGGTCTGGTGCTGCGCGAGCGGCGGATGGAGCGGCCCATGCTCGACATGACGCTCCTCGCGCAGCGCGGCTTCCTGTTCAACACGGTCGCCGCGACCCTGGTGATGTTCGTCCTGTCCGGCCTGCTCTTCGTGCTGCCGCCCTACCTCCAGGCCGTCCTCGGCCACGACGCCCTCGGCACCGGTGTCCGGCTGCTGCCGATGATGGGCGGCCTGCTGGTCGCCGCGCGCACCGCGCCACGCGTTGTCGAACGGTTCGGCGCCCGGTCCGTGACCAGCGCCGGCCTGGTGGTCCTGGCGTTCGCCGCCCTTCTCGGCAGCCGTACGACGGTGGACTCCGGCTATGGCTTCACCGCGCTGTGGCTGTCCGTCGCCGGGCTCGGCTTCGGCTTCTCCGTCGTCCCCTCGATGACCGGCGCGCTCGGCGCGCTGCCCCGCGACCGCGCCGGCAGCGGCTCCGGGCTGCTCATGACGCTCCGCCAGGTCGGCGCCGCGATCGGTATCGCCCTGCTCGGCAGCCTGCTGTCCGGTGCCTACCGCGACCGGCTCGACGTCACCGGCCTGCCGGCGGGGGCCGCCGACACCGCCCAGGACTCCGTGGTCGCGGCCCACCTCGTCGCCGGGCGGACCGGCGCGGCCGACCTCGCGGCCTCCGCGAACAGCGCGTACGTCCACGGCATGGGCATCGTCCTGCTGGTGTGCGGGGTGGCCGCCCTGGTGTCGGCGCTGCTGGCCGCCGCGTTCCTGCCGAGCACCCCCATCGCACAGAGCGGGCCGAGCCCGGACATGGCCGGTGCGCGGGCCGATGCCCGACAATGAGCGTCATGACGCCCGCACACACCTCTCCCCCCACCGACCGTCCCCAGCTGGGACTTCGTGAGCGGAAGAAGATCAAGACCCGGACGGCGATCCGCGACGCGACCTACGCGCTGATCGAGGAGCAGGGGTACGACGCCACGACGATCGAGCAGATCGCCGAGCGCGCCGAGGTGTCGCCGTCCACGGTCTTCCGGTACTTCCCCACGAAGGAGGACATCGTCCTCACGGACGAGTACGACCCGATCCTCCTGGAGGAGTTGCGGTCCCGGCCCGAGGGAGAGTCCTGGGCCGACTCCCTGCGGTACCTCATGCACAAGGCCGTCGACGCCGGGGAGAGCGAGGAACCCGCGGTCATCCGGCTGCGGTCACGGCTGATGGTCGAGGTGCCCGCGGTGCGCTCCCGCATGGTGGAGAGCATGTCGGTCACCGGCAGGATGCTCTCCGCGGCCGTCGCGGAACGCACCGGCCGTCCGGAGAACAGCCTGGAGGTCCGGGTCTACACGATGTCGCTGATCGGCGGGCTCTCGGAGATCACCCAGTACTGGGCCGAGACCGACTTCCGGGACGATCTCCGTGACCTCCTCGACCGCGCGTTGGATGTCCTGGAACGCGGCCTCACACCGGGAAGCTCCTGAGGCGACGCCAGGAGACCCGCGCCAGATGTACACCTGACACATTCAGTACATGAGTGAGCCTGTGATCGAGTCCATGGCTGAGGTACGCAAGCATCTGGCAGACGCCATGGACCGAGCCCACCGGGAGGCCACCCCGACGATCGTCACGCGCCGGGGCAGGCAGGAAGCGGTGCTGATCGACATCGACGAGTACCGGCGACTGCGCGACCTGGCGGAACGGGCCGAGGACGAGTGGCTGAACCGGCTGGCCGACGAGGCGGAGTCCGAAGGGCTGGACGGCTCCGTCCCTCTCGAAGCGATGGCCGCCCTGCTCCGCGCTCAGCAGGCCTGACGCCGATGAGTCACGTCACGCGGTTCACGCCGCACGCTCAACGCGACCTGCTGAAGATCCCGCGCCCCGATGCCCTGCGGATCCTGCACCGGCTCATCGAACTCCCACGCGCCCTGGACGCGCACGACACCGCTGACTTCGACATCAAAGCGCTCCAAGGCCACAACGCCCGCCGGCGGCTCCGCGTCGGTGACCACCGCGTCGTGTACACGGTCGAGGACGGGCAGCTGATCATCCGGGTCCTCGCAGTGGGCCACCGTCGGGACGTCCACCGGGACTTCTGAGGTCCCGGCATCCGGCACAGGCCGACGAAGGGCGCGCACCACGAGCGGCTGAAGGCCGTCATGGTGCGCGCCCTCGAAGAGGTCGCCGACAGAAGCCGAAGCGGTCAACGCCTCTTCCCATCCGCCTTTCCGCAGGCGATGCCGTCCTTGTCGCGGTCCAGTTTCAGCGGGTCGTCCTTGCCGTTGACCTTCAGACGGCCGTAGTCGTTCGTCTTGAGCCAGGCGCAGCGGGCGGCCGTCGTGTTCTCGACCTCCTCCGGGAAGGCGGTCGGCACACAGACGTTGATCGAGCCGTAGTGCCGGTCGCAGCCGGAGACGGTGGGGCTGACCTTCTGCGAGCTCCTCTTCTTGCCGGGCTTCTGGACGCCGCCCTCCAGGGAGTCGGCGAAGGAGTGGACGTGCGCCGAGGCGTCGGTGGCGCTCAGGGCCGACGGGCCCTGGAGATGCACCCACTTGGCCACGGACGGCACCCCGTTGGCGTCGACCGCGAAGAGCATGTACCAGCCGGGCGGGGCCATGTTGGGGTTGCTCGTCACGTTCAGGTCGATGTTGTTGCCGTCCACCGACAGCGGCAGGTCCACGAACCGCTGGTTCGGGTCCGAGGAGTGGGTGACCGCGGCCGGGCGGATCAACTCGGCCTTGGCGATGGGCCGGTCGACGGTGATCCGCTGGGTGTCGCCGTAGGTCCACTCGGTGTCGATGACCGAAGTGATCGTCGGACGCTCGCCCTTGAGGAGATAGGGCGGGGTGTAGATCGACACGTTGTGGTTCCAGGTGCCGTTGCCCGGGTTGTCGCCGGTGGTCATCACCCGGCCGTCGGGCAGCAGGAACGCGGAGGAGTGGTAGCCGCGGGCCTCCGGGTCGGTGGCGACCGGGTCGAAGGTGCCCGTCGCCGGGTCGTAGAGCGACGTCTCGAAGACCGGGTCGGCCCGGTTGTGCAGGGCGCCGCCGGTCTCCAGGACCTTGCCGTCGGGCAGCAGGACCGCGGAGACGTACATCTTGCCCTGGCCGCCGGTCTGGGCGACCTTCCCGTTGCCGAGGTCGACCGTGCCCTGCGGCAGCGGCGGCCCGGCGACATAGGACGGGTCGGCGGACTTGAGGTCGATGATGTCGGTCAGCCGGTTGGCGTCCGGGTTGGAGTCGATGTTGCCGCCGCCGAGGGTGAGGACCTTCTGGTCCTGGGCCGGGGGCAGCAGCACGCTCGCCGACTGGTCGCGCTCGTCCTTGTTCTGCAGGCCGGGGACCTGTGTGATCGTGTTGGCGTCGTAGTCGTAGATCGCCGAACCCGTGCCGGGGATGTTGTTGCCGAAGACATGGCTGCCCGAGTAGAAGAGGCGGCCGTCCTGCATCAGGATCATCGACGGGTACAGACCCCAGTACGACCAGGTCTGGTTGACCTTCCACAGCGGCAGCCACTGCTGCTCGGCGTCCGACCACAGCTCGGTGGTCACCGAGCCGGTGGAGTCCTCGCGCAGACCGCCGAAGGAGATGACGTCACCGTTGCCGAGGGCGGTCGCCGACGGGTACCAGTGGCCGTCGTTCATGTCGTTGGTCTTGCTGTACGTCTCGGTGACCGGGTCGAAGACGTAACTGTCCTTGAAGCCCTCGTAGCCGTGCCCGCCCGCCACCGGGTACGCCTTGTTGCCGCTCATCACCAGCACCCGGCCGTCCTGGAGCTGGACGTGCCCGGCGCAGAACATGTCCTTCGGCGTGGGGATGACCTTGTAGGTGCCGGCGACCGGGTCGTACACCGCGGAGGTGAAGGTCCCCGCGTTGAACTGCTCCTCGCTGTTTCCGGAGCCCGCGATCAGCAGCACCTTGCCGTTGTTGAGGACGACGGAGTGCATGGAACGCACCGGGTTCTGCGTGGGCAGCACGTCCCAGCGGCCGTTGGCGCACTGCTCGGCGGTACCGGTGCACTCCGGCTCGACGACGGGATCGGCGACCTGTTCCATCGTGTAGTCGTCGGTGGTGGCCGAGCCGGTGCCGTAGACCGAGACGCCCCAGGTGATGCGGTCGGTGCCGGCCGGGACCTCGGGGGTGCGGACCGTCGCCTCGGTCCAACCGCCCGCCATGTCCAGCGTCTTGAGGTCGGTCCAGTACTGCCAGCCCGCCGTGGCGTCGTGCCGGAAGAGGGTGAGTGAGGCGTCCGGGGTGGTCGACTTGTACCAGAGCCCCAGGTCGTACTGCTTGCCCGCCGTCACCACCGGCGCACAGGTGGTCGACTCGGTGATCAGCGCCTTGCGGTCGCCGTCGACCCGGCGGGTGAGCGAGACCTTCATGGCCTTGGAGCCGCTGTGGGCGTCACTCACGGTCGAGAAGGTGAAGTCGTTGTCGCCCCAGCCGGACTTCTCCCAGCAGTACGGCATGCCGTCGCCGCCCGCCGTCTCGAAGCCGGGGTTCGTTATCAGGTTGGCGGCGGAGGCGGGCTGCGGCGAGGTGAGGAGCAGACCCCCCGTCAGACCGGCCACGGCCAGGAGGGCGGATCGTCTCCGGCGTCGGCCGGACCTGTTGGATCGATCGGTTCGGTTCACACGGCTCTCCCTGCGGTACGACCCCCGTCGGGGGCGGCGTTCACTTGGCCTCCGGAGCACCCGAGCCCTGGTCGGGAGCCCGACCCTGCCCGGCCCTCGGGGCCTTCGCGCGCCCGGTCTCGCGCGCCCCTTCGGCCGCGCGGCCCCTGCGCGGCAGATAGACCAGCGCCTCGGTCCCCACGAAGCGCAGGACGAACGTCGTCACCAGCGCGAGCGCGGTCGCCGACAGCGCGCCCATGTCGAACCGGTGGACGAAGAACGCGATCAGCGGGATCCGCAGCACCAGATCGGCGTTGGCGAGCAGCGCGAACCGGCCCGCCCGGTCCCACCACTGCCGGTGCCGGCGCCGGTCGCGGAACAGCAGGTGCTCGATGAGTACGAAGTTCCAGGCCACGCCGAGCTGGTTGGCGAGGATCTCCGCCGGCACGTAGTGCATGCCGCCCAGGGTCAGCGCCCACAGGCCGAGCAGGTTCGGCACGAACCCCGTCGCGCCGATCAGCCCGAAGCCGACCATGCGGGCCACCGGCGAGGCGGTACGCAGGCCGACCAGATGGCGCAGGAAGCGGAAGCCCTCCTGCGCACTGGACTTGGACTCCCCGGCGAACCGGTCCTGGAAGACGAACGGGACCTCGGTGACCTGCCGCGGGCGGCTGCGCACGGCGAGTTCGAGGAGGATCTTGTAGCCGAGGGGCTGGAGCACGTCGGCGGTGACCGCGCTGCGCCGGATGGCGAAGAAGCCGCTCATCGGGTCGCTGATGCCGTGCAGTTTGCGCGGGAAGAGGGACTTGGTCAGCCAGGTCGCCCCGCGCGAGACGGCGACCCGGTAGCTGCCCGCGAGTCCGGCCCGGCTGCCGCCCTTGATGTAACGGGAGGCGACCACGAGCCCGGCGTTCGCCCGCTCGCCGGTGGCCACCAACTCCGGTACCAGGGACGGCGGATGCTGGCAGTCGCCGTCCATGACGACGATCCAGTCGGACCCGGCCGCCTTCATGCCCTCGACGACCGCGCCGCCGAGCCCGCCGACCGGCTCGTCCCGGTGCAGCACGGTGACCGGGAAGGGACAGTCCTTGGCGGCCTCGTAGATGACCTCGGGGGTGTCGTCGGTGGAGTCGTCCACGAAGACGATCTCGCAGGGCAGCCGGGACGGCACCGACTCGGTGATCTGGTGCAGCAACTCCCGTACGTTCGCGGACTCGTTGAACGTCGGCACCACGATGGTGACGGCACCCGGTTCGGGCACCTCGGTGGCTTGTACGGCCGGATCACCCAGCTCACCGGGGGCGGTGTACTCCTGCGTCATCGTGCGCCTCCGGAGGTCGTCTGGATCTGCCGGATCTCGATCCGGTCCTCGCCGGTGCCGAAGACGGCGACCGGCGTCGAGTGCTGGATGGCCGCCTTGACGTTGGGCAGGTCGACCGCGTCGCGCCGGACCGTCGGGGAGGCCACCACGTAGTCGATGTCCTTCCAGCCGCCCGGCAGGGTCTTGGTGACCGCCGGGTCGAGGTCGGCCTTGTAGAACCAGATGACGCCGAGGCCGGGCCGGTACCCGGCGTGCACCAGGTCCAGCCAGAGCGCGTCGTCGACGAGTACCCGGGTGTCCTCGGGGTGCTCCACCTCGGTGCTGAGCCACTTCGAGGCGGCCTGGTAGGGGGCGTTGGCGTCGACGGTGACGGCGGTGCGGGCGCCGTCGTACCACTTCGGTACGACATAGGCGCCGGCGGAGACGGCGAGGACCGCCGCGAGGACGTACCGACTGCCGGTGAGCAACCGTTTCTCCTCCTCCGAGCGCCATCTGCGCAGCACGCCGTGGGCGACGGACGCGGTGCCTCCGGCGAGGACCAGGGCGAGGAAGGGGAGGGCCTGGATGACGTACATGGCGGGCAGATAGCCGTTGGGGCGCAGGGCCAGCGCGGCGAGGATCGCGACCGTCAGGGCCGGCCCGGCCAGGGCGCGGGCGGTGATCGACCAGCGCCAGGTGGCCAGCAGCAGCAGCGCGCCGGCGAGACCGCCCAACGGCAGGACACGGTCGTAGTAGAGCCACGACTCGAAGACGCCGTGGGAGCCGGAGCCCTGGTCGAGGATGAAGCCCGAACCCGGCCTGGTCATCTGGTACTTGACGCCGTCCCACAGCGAGACGTGGCCGCCGCCGGGCAGCAGCTCGCCCTTGAGGAGGGCGAAGAGCGGGTACGCGCAGCCGATCAGCACACAGGCCGTGATGGCGCCGGTGACCGCGAACTTGCGGGTGTCGCGGTGGCTGTGCCGCCACATGGTGAGCAGCAGCGCGGGCAGGATGACGAGCATCGTCTCCTTGGTGAGCACGGCGGTGGCGGCCGCGAGGCCCGCCCCGAAGTGGTGCCAGAGGTGACGGCTCGGGGAGGCGGCGAGGGTGAACGCGAGGAGCGTCCACATCACCGCGAGGTTGTCGAGGAAGATCTCCCGCTGGAGGACGACGGAGAGCGGGGAGAGCCCGAACAGGACCATGCCGAGCGCGGCGGCCCAGCGGGGCAGCGAGAGCCGGCGGCCCAGGACGTAGAGCAGGATCGCGCTGATGCCGCTGACCACCAGCATGATCGAGCGCATCGAGCCGACCGTCATCGACTCGGGGCTGATCATCGAGGGGATCCAGGTCAGCAGGGCGATCTGGATCCAGCCGAGCGGCGGATGGTCGTACCAGTAGGTGTAGTGGGCCAGGCCCCGGCCTTCCTGGACGGACCAGGCCTGGGCGAGGTAGGTGCCCTCGTCGTCGCTGAGCGTCGGGTAGTCGGCGATGTTCCAGCCCTGTACGACCAGGATCGCCACCAGGAGCAGTCCGCACAGCAGGAGGTCGGAGCGGGAGGACCGCAGGCGGCTCGGCGGGGCTGTTCGGCCGGCCGAACCGGGATCAGGCACAGGCTGCCGCTGCGCGGGGACCGTGGGAGTGGTCACCGCGGGAAGGGTGGAGGTCACGCGGGGACGTCCTCTCGGGTCACTTCGGCCGTGGTGAGATGCGCGCCGACATGAGTGGTCAACTCCCAGTCGTTGCGGCCGCGCTGCTCACGCCAGACGGCGCGGATCGCGGCGCCCGCGAGGAGCACCTGGTAGAAGGGGCCGCCCACGACGAGCTTGAGGTAGTGGACGAAGCGGACACGGAGTCCGTACTGCTTGCCGAAGTCGTGCAGCCCGACAAGCTCGAAGACGAAGGTCACCATCGCGGTGACGAGCGGCAGGAAGGTGATGAAGGCGATGCCCACGGGCACGTCGAGGAAGAGCGCGATGGCCACGTTGAGCGGGATGATGACGCCGGTGAAGGCCTGCATGAACGGGGTCATGAGGGTGTAGCGGGCGAGCAGCCGCTGCCCGAACCCCGGCAGTTGCTTCCAGTCCTTCTTCCGGTACACCTGGAGGAATCCCTGGTTCCAGCGGGTGCGCTGCTTCAGCAGCGACATCAGCGAACCGGGTGTCTCCTCCTTGGTCACCATGTCGGAGTCGTAGGCGACGACGACCTTCTTGCCGACGCTGGACAGCCGGACACCTAGGTCGCAGTCCTCGGCGAGGCAGTCGGGGTCCCAGCCGTCGGCTTCCCGGAGCACGTCGGTCCGGACGAAGACGGTGTTGCCGCCGAGCGGGATGAACCCTTTCTGCGCGTGCAGGTGCAGTCGGGACCGGAACCAGAAGAAGTACTCCAGGCAGTTGCGCAGGCTGTACCAGCTGGAGTGGAAGTTGATCAGCTGGACACCGCCCTGGACGACGTCCGCCTCCGTGGTCCGGAAGGCGTGGTCGACGTGCGCGAGCAGCTCCGGGTGGACCTGGTCCTCGGCGTCGAAGACCCCGACGACATCGCCGCGGCAGTGCGGCAGCGCCGTGTTCATGGCCTTCGGCTTGTTCTTCTTCTCGTGGGTGTCGACGACGACCCGGACGCGTGGGTCACGCTCCGCGGCGTCGCAGGCGACCGCCGTGGTCTCCGGGTCGTCGTGCCCGACGATGACGATGATCTCGAAGTCGGTGTGGCTCGACTCCAGCAGCCGCTGGATGGTGTGGTCGAGCACGGCCTGTTCGTGCCGGGCCGGAAGCAGCAGCGAGAACGACAGGCTCTCCCCGCCGTCCGGTCTGTGGAAGCGGGTGGAGGCGAGCACTTCGGGCGTACGCCACGCGTGCATCTGCCACCACAAGGTGAACGCCGCCATCCAGAACAAGGCAAGCGAAACGGCAGCAATAAGGACAGACGTCAGCAAAAGATCCCCCCAGATCCCAAAACCCCCTGCCGCGACGGCCCCTCCCGTCGCGCCACTGTGCAGAGATTAGGGGGGAACTGTGAAGCGCGGGAGCTGTTCAGATAAATAGTGTGTTTCGGAACGGTGAGGGGCCTGGCGGGAAGTATCCGAACACCTGCCCCATTTGGGCAGAGTGAACGAACCCCTCCGTTTGCCTCTCAGTCGGTCAGGGCCGTACGCAAACGCTCCGAATCGGTCGTCGGAGCATCACATGTGAAATTACGGCAGACATACGCGGTTGGTTCACCGCCGACGAGGGAACGGCCGGCGAGCAACGGGAACTCGTCGCCGCCCGGGGCGCCCACCGCGACCACCGCGCCGGGCGCGGTGCCCAGGAGTGCCGTGCGATGCAGGGCCCTCGTGCCCTCGTCGTCCGGGCCCGGCCCCACGATCGCCACCTCGCGCGGACCGTCCAGCAGCGCCTCTGCGACCGCGAGCCCCCAGCCGACGAAACGCGGGACGCGCGGACCGAGCGCCTTGACCACACCGAGCGCCTTCTCGGCGGCGGTGCGATGGGGTGCGGAGCCGGTCTGGGCCGCGTAACTCAGCAGGGCACCCGCGGCGGCGGTCCAGCCGGAGGGGGTGGCGTTGTCGGTCGGGTCCTGCGGACGACGGATCAACTGCTCCGCGTCGACGGCGGTGTCGTACAGGGCGCCCGACTCCGGGTCGGTGAAGCCCACGAGGACGTGGTCGAGAAGGAAACCGGCGAACTCCAGCCACACCCCCTCCCCCGTCACGGAGGCCAGCGCGAGGAAGCCCTCCGCCACATCGGCGTAGTCCTCCAGCACCCCGGCGTTCGCACCGACCCGTCCGTCCCTGCTGGTGCGGGAGAGCCGGGCGTGGTCGTCCAGATGGAGTCGGACCAGCAGGTCGGCGGCGCCGAGCGCGGCCTCGACCAGGTCGGGACGGTCGAAGTAGGCGCCGGTCTCGGCCAGCGCGGCGATGGCGAGCCCGTTCCAGGCGGCGACGACCTTGTCGTCACGGCCCGGCGCGGGGCGTTCGCTCCGCCGCCGCAGCAGCCGCTCGCGGATCGAGGCGATCCGGTCGGCGTCGAAGACCACGTCCTGCTGCGGAAGCTGGAGGACGGACGAGCCGTGCTCGAAGGTCCCCTCCTCGGTGACACCGAAGTACCGGGCGGCGAGCTCGGCGTCCTCGTCGCCGAGGGCATCGCGGAGCTGCTCGGGCGTCCAGGCGTAGTAGGCGCCCTCGACATGCCTGCCGGTGCCGTCGTCACTGTCGGCGTCGAGTGCGGAGGCGAACCCGCCCTCGTTCGTGCGCAGCTCGCGGACCATGAAGTCGGCGGTCTCCAGGGCGACCCGGCGAGCCAGGTCCGAACCCGTGGAGCGCCACAGATGGGCGTAGACCCGGCACAGCAGGGCGTTGTCGTACAGCATCTTCTCGAAGTGCGGCACGACCCAGTCGCGGTCCACGGAGTAGCGGGCGAAGCCGCCGCCGAGCTGATCCCAGATGCCGCCACGGGCCATCCGCTCGCAGGTGTCCCGGGCCATCTGCAAGGCACCCTCGGCACCCGTCCGCGCATGGTGGCGCAGCAGGAACTCGACCACCATGGACGGCGGGAACTTCGGTGCCCCGCCGAACCCGCCACGCTGCGGGTCGTACTCCCGGGTGAGCCCGAGCAGGGCCGTGGCCAGCTGCTCCTCACCGGGCGCCTCGCTGTCGCCGTAGGAGATCTCCCGGCCGGCGAGGTCCTGCCGGATCTTCCCGGCGACCTCGGTGACCTCGTCCCGCCGGTCCGTCCAGGCACTGCTCACCCCTTCCAGGACCTGCCGGAAGCCGGGCATGCCCTGGCGGGGGGCGGGCGGGAAGTAGGTGCCGAAGTAGAAGGGCTCGGCGTCCGGCGTCAGAAACACGGTCATGGGCCAGCCCCCCTGCCCGGTGGCGGCTTGGACGGCCTCCATGTAGACGGCGTCGACGTCGGGGCGTTCCTCGCGGTCGACCTTCACGCTGAGGAAGTGAGCGTTCAGGTAGTCGGCGGTCTCCTGGTCCTCGAAGGACTCGTGGGCCATGACATGGCACCAGTGGCAGCTGCTGTAACCGACGCTCAGCAGGACCGGCACGTTCCGTTTCCGGGCCTCCTCGAAGGCCTCGGCCGACCAGGGCCACCAGTCGACGGGGTTGTCGGCGTGCTGGAGGAGGTAGGGGGAGGTCTCATGGGCCAGTCGGTTCGCCATGGTGTCCATCCTGCCGCAGTACCCGGCGGGCCGTCCGCCAGGCGCCTGGCGGACGGCGACGTCGAGTCGCCCCCTCGCACCGACGCCCCGTCGGCAGCACACTTGACCAAGGAACCACCGAGCTCGACCAAGGAACCACCGAGAGAAAGCCGTTGGCGCCGGAGGGGGACGACGTGACCATGCGGGACAGTCATCGCGCGGAGGCCGAGCGGTTGCTGGTGCGGGCCGTGGAGGAAGAGGTGCGGCGTTCGGGCGGCCGTACCGACGGCGGTGTGCTGCTGTCGCGGGCCCGCGCGGCCCTGGACACGATGGCCCAGACCTCCGCCGAGGAGTACGCGGCCTACACCCGCGCCCTGGAGGAGTCGCAGGCCGGACAGCTCACGTTCGGGCAGCGCTACGCGCGGGACGGATCCGGCACTCCCCTACTGGTGGCGGGCGTCGCGGCGGTCGCGGCCATCGTGGCCGACCTGGCGCTGGGCACCGGCGCGGGCACCGCACTGGGCGCCGGGGTGACCGTGGGGGTGGTGGGCGCCGCGGCGACGGTCGTGAAGGTCGCCGGTTCGCATCTGCCCGCCGCGCACCACCGGGCGGGCGCGATCGGCCAGCCCGGCGGCCCCGAACAGTTGCGTCTGCAGTGGCTGACGGCCCTGGAAGTCCGCGGTATCCGCCCCTACCTCGACCAGCAGCGCGTCCGGAACGCCTCCACCGGCCCCAAGCGGACGGGCCCGCGGCTGAAGGGCACGGACAAGAGCGCGGCGGCCCGCGGCCGGAACGTGCTGGAGCAGTCGTTCGGGCAACTGCCGGAACCGGTGGGCCCGTTCGCGGGCAGGCGGCAGGAGATGGCACGGATCCGGCAGTGGGTGCAGGCGTCCCGCGCGAGCACCGAGACCCGGCCGACGGTCGTCGTGCTGCACGGGCCGGCGGGCAGCGGCCGTACGACCCTCGCGGTGCGCGCGGCCCACGAACTGAAGGACTACTTCCGGGGCGCGTGTGTGGTGGACCTGCGGGGCGACAGCCCGGAGGAGGCCCCGCTGTCCACCCGGGACGCGCTGCTGCACCTGCTGAACCGTCTCGGCGCCCCGCGCGAGCAACTGCTCTTCCGGGAGCGGTCGTCGGCGGACCAGCAGGTCAAGCGGCTGAGCGAGCTGTACCACCAGCATCTGACCGGCCTGCCCGTCACCATCGTCCTGGACGACGCCTCGGACCCCGAGCAGGTCCGCATCCTGATCCCGGAGCGCTCCGACAGCCTGGTCCTGGTCACCTCCCGCGGCCCTCTCGGCCTGCCCGCCGGCCTCGCCGCCCAGGTGTACGAACTGCCCGTCGAGACCCTGGACACGGCCGGCGCGGAGGAACTCCTCGGCGCCGCCGCCCAGGACAGCACCGGCCCCTACGACGCCGAATCCACCGATCTCATCGCCGAGTTGTGCGGCGGTCTGCCGCTCGCCCTGCTCATCGCGGGCTCCTCGCTCGGCCCCCGCTCCCCCCGCCAACTCGCCTCCGACCTCGGCGCGTACGGCCCCGTCGAACCCGCCGAGAGAGTGCTGTGGCTGCGCTACACCGACCAGAGCGACACCGCCCGCCGACTGCTGCGCCGGCTCGCCCTGGCCGGCCGCGCCTCCCTCGGCGCCGCCGCGGCGGCCGCCCTGCTGGCCACCGACGAGACGGAGGCCACCCGCCACCTCGTCGCCCTCGCCCGGGCGGGCCTCATCGACCATGTCCGCGGCAGCCGTTACCGCATGCACGACGTGGTCCGCGCCTTCGCCCACGCCCGCCTCCTCGACGAGGAGGAACCGGCGGAGCGTACGGCCGCGCAGGAACGGCTGATCGTGAACTACGCCGACCTCGCGGACTCGGTGCTGCGTCTGGTCGACGGCAACATGTCGACCCGCTCGGACCGCTTCAGCCCGCACGGCTTCCACTCCCTCGACGAGGCGCTGCGCTGGCTCGACGACGAGTCCAGCTTCATCACGGCGGCGCTCCGGCACGCGGAGGGCGTGAACCAGGGGGCCGTCCTCAACCTGCTGGGCGCCCTGTGCGACTACTGCCTGCTGCGCGGCGACCTCTACCGCCTCGGTGAGATCAGCGAGTTGGCCCAGGCCGTCGACCAGGGCCTGCTGGTCCGCTCGGTGCAGTGGCGCACCGGCATCGCCGCCCGCCAGCTCGGCGAACTGGACAAGGCGCGCACCACGCTCACCTCCGTGGTCGATCTCTACATGGAGGCCCACCACGACGCGGGCGCGGCCCGCGCCCTGTGCTCCCTCGGCATCACGCTCCACCACCAGGGCAATCTGACGGAGGCCGCGTCCAAACTGCGGGAGGCCCTCGACCTCCAGGCGGCGCCCGAGCTGGCCACCGACCGCGCGTGGACGATGCACGCCCTGGCCGCGGTACAGCGGGACCGCGCCCAACTGTCCGAGGCGATGGACCTGTTGACCCAGTCCCTGCTCCTGCACCGGGCCGGCGAATCGGTCCACGGCGAGGCCTGGGCCCACTTCCAGCTCGGCCAACTCGGCCTGCGCATGGGCGACGTACCGCGCGCCGAACAGGAACTGCGCACCGCCCTCGACCTCTACGGCCGCACCCGCGACGCCCGCGGCGAGGCCTGGGCGCTCACCCAGCTGGCCCGGGCCCGCATGATCGTCGGCGACGCGTCGGCGGCCGTCGACGGCCTGCGCCAGGCGGCCTCCCGGCACCGCGACAACGAGGACGCGCGCGGTGAGGCCTGGACGGTGTACTACCTCGGCCAGGCCCTGGAGGAGACCGGCAACCTGACCCTCGCGGTCCGCGAACTGGAACGCTCCCGCACGATGTTCTCCCGTATGCGCGACGTCTACGGCCTGGCCTGCGCCCGCCACCACTCGGCGCGCGTCACCCGCGACCAACGGGCCGCGCAGACCGGCTCGTTGCGCAACTCCGGCTTCGCCCGCCAGCTCCTGGTCGACGCCCGCGCCGACTTCCAGCGCATCGGTGTCGCCCACGGCGAGGCCTGGACGTGCCTGGAGCTGGCCGTGGTCGACGCGGGCAACGCCCGCACCCCGCAGGCCCTCACCCTCTGCGACGAGGCGATCGGTCTCTTCACGTCCTACGGCGACCGCCGCGGCGAGGACTGGGCCCGCTTCCTGCGCTGCACCCTGCTGCCGTACGCCGCCCCGGGAGGCGTCGAGATCGGTACGGCCGTCGCCCAGGAGGAACTGTCCCAGCTGGGCCGCGCCACCCACCCCGCCCGCGACCAGAAACTCGACGACTTCGTGGAGGCGTACGTCCTGCTGCTGGAACGGGGCGTGAACCTCGAAGCGGGCTGGCAGGTCTGGCGGTTGGGGATGGTGCCGGGGAGGCATGCGAGGGAGGTCATGGGGGTGGTGGTGGGGGCGGGGGCGTGAATGGGTAGGGGTGGGGACGAAAAGAGTCGGGGACGGAAGGAGTCGGGGACGGGGAGGTCCGGGAACGGCGAGGGCCGGTAACGGGGAGGGGGCGGTGTGAGCGGGTCGGAGTCGGCGGGCGAGGCCGAGCTGCGCGCGCTGCAACGCGCCCTCGGGGACACCGGGCAGGTCGTCGTCCTGTACGGGCCGCCGGGGGCCGGGAAGGCGACCCTGGCCGAGCGGTTGGCGTCCCGGCTCGGGGCCGCACGCCGGATGCCTGTGCGCCGGGTCGCCGTCGGACGCCGGCCCGCGGACCCGGAGAGCCTGCTGCTGCGGCTGATCATGGCGGTGGAGGCCCCGAGGCGGGACCATCTGGACGGGGCTCTCCTGGGCGGGTCCACGGAACACACCGACGTGCTGCTCACCGACCTGCTCATCGACGTCTGCCGGGACCGGCTGGCCGCCGGTCCGCTGATGCTCGTGCTCGGCGACCTGCCCCCGGGCTCCGTCGGTGTGGAACTGCTGTACGTGATCCAGGAGTTGATCGAGGACACGGACAGCCTGGCGATCGCCACGTACCAGGCCGACCAGGCGCCGGCCGCCGACTTGCCCCAGCTCCTGACCCACCGGGTGACCCCGCCCTCGCAGGCCTCCCAGGACGTGTGGCTCACCGCGAGACGCGCGCTGCTCCCACCCGGTGACTCGGCCCTGCTCGACGCCCTCGTGGCGTGGGAGGGCACGGAGTTCTCGCCGAACACGGCACTGCCCGCCGAAGCGCTCACGACCGCCGAGCGGCGCGCCTCGATCGAGCGGCTCCACGGGGACGGACTGCTCCGGCAACCGCGCACCGGCTGGTACGAGGTGCTGCCCTCCGTGCGCGAGGCGCTCACCCGCGACCGGGATCCGGCCGAAATCAAGGATCTGTCCCGGGAGTTGGATACCGGGCTGGCCCGGACCCTGCCCGCCGAGCCGGGTGTGCTGGGGGACGCGGCCGTACCCTGCGTGGACCTCGCCCTGCGCCTGCTGCACGCCGACGCCCCGGACGCGGACGGCTTCACCCGGTGGCTGGCCCGACAGCTCGCCGTCGAAGGCGCCGTGGCCCCCCTGCTGATGCTGAGGACCGGGACGGTGCGGGCGCGGGGCGACCGGACGTCGCTGACCGTCCCGCTGGCGGCGGCGGCGCGGCAGACCGGGCGTCCGAAGGAGGCCGCCGAGGCGTTGGCGGCGCTCGACACCCCGGAAGCCGTCCGTGAACTCGCCGTCACCCGGCACCACATGGGCCTACTGCCCCAGGCCGAGGCCTCCCTCGACGCCCTCCCCGTCGGCGTCCCGGACGGCTGGGCCCTGCACACCCGGGCAGCGATCCACATCGACCGCGGAACGCCGCACGACGCCGGGCGCCTGCTGCGGCTCGCGATCGAGACCCACCAGGTGCACGGCGACCGGCGCGGCGAGGCCTGGGCCGTCTTCCACTACGGGCGGCTGCGGCTGACGCGCGGCGACCTGGAGGAGGCCCGCAAACGCCTCGACGCCGCCTGGCACACCTTCCAGGACGTCGGCGACGTCGTGGGAACGGCCTGGGCGGACACCGAGCTGTGCCGGGTCGCGCTGCTGCAGAACGGTCCCGAGCCGGACGTCCTGCGGGAGTTGGAGGCGGCGCCCTCGGCGCACCGGGCGCACGGGGACGTACGGGGGGAGGCGTGGGCAACACTGCTGTTGGGCGTGGGATACGCGGACGCGGGGCATGGGGAGGCCGCGCGGACCCTGCAACGGGCACAGCGCCTCTTCCAGGGCCTGCCGGATCACTTGGGAAACGCCTGGGCCGTCCACCACGACGTGTCGGTGGACGGCTCCGGGACCCGGCTCGTCAGCGCCCTGGCGGCTTTCATGGCCGCCGACTGCCGTATCGGCGTGGCCTGGACCTGGCTGCACATTCCGATGCAGTCCGCATTCGCCCCGCCTCCCGACAACGAGCTGCTCGTCAGGGCGGGGAAACAGTTCGAGGCGATCGGCGACACCGCGGGCGAGATGTGGGTGACGGCGGCGCGGTACGGCCCCGACTCCGTCGCGGGCGCGCGGGCGATCCGGACGCTCGCCCGGTGCTATCCGAGCCGGGTCCTCGACGGCGTCGACTGGCGTGACCCGCGACTCCGGATCCCCCACGCCGTCCGCCACCTGATCCCCGACCCCTCCGATCCGCTCGACGACACCCCCACCCCCGCCGCCCGCATCCGCCTCACCCTGCTCGACGACTCCCCCGCCCCCGACGCGACCGCCCGTATCGCGCTGAGCGTCGACCCGGCGGCGGAGTCCGCGGACACGCCCCTGCCCCGGCTGACCGTCCGCGCCACGCCCCTCACCCGTGCCGACATCGACCCGCCCCATGCCCTCCGGGTCGACGGCGCCGTCCTCTTCCTCTTCACCCCGCACACCACGGGCCGCCACCGCGTCCGCTTCACCGTCGAGGACGCGGTGTCCTGCACGGTCCTCCAGCAGGTGGAGACCGACATCGACGTCATCGGCAGCGCCGGCACCGCCCCGCTCGCCGCCCCCCACCCCGAACCCGCCCGGAGGGCCTGACACCGTGGCCCGTGAACTCCCCGTGCGGATCGTCCAGGACCCGAGCCTCGGCTTCACCCGGCTGCCGGCCGCCATCCCGCCGCCCGACCTGGTCGTGGGCTTCGACGTGTACGGCGAGGACCGCATCCTGGCCCGGATGCACGGCCCGGCGCTGACCACCCTCCGCTCGGAGCACAAGACCTTCCTGGAGGCGGGCCCGAGGCGGGTGCGCGCGGCGACGGCCCACCTGCGCCGGGTGTGGAAGGACGAGTTCGTCGACGTGCAGCCGCTCGACGCGTCGGGGCAGCCGGCACCCGGCCGCCCGGCGTTCCCGTTCGCCACGCTCAGCGACCTCTCGGGAGGACCGCAGGACGAACTCGCGGGAGCGGTGGCGCACCTCGCGACGTACGGCACCCAGTTGCTCTTCGACATCCTGCTCGGCGGCGACCGTGACGACGTCAAGCGGTTCCGTGAGTTCCTGATCAGGGCGCTGCGCGCGGAGCAGCCGTTGCGGGTCCGCTTCGACTCCGACTTCTTCGTGCCGTGGCCGATGCTGTGTCTGCCGCCCGACGCGACGGACGAGCCCGGGCTCGCCGGGATGTTCCGCCGCTTCCTCGGGCACCGGCATCTCATCGAGCACACCGGCGGCTACTACGCCGGGATCGAGGAGGAGCACGAGCGGCCGGCGCCCGCCCGGCCGGCCGTGAGCCTCAACCACGACGCCGGCATCGACCGGCGCGGCCGGACCCGGGCCGCCGAGGTGGCCGAGGCTTTGGCCCGCGGCGGCACCCTGACCGAGCGCACGACCCGCCCCCAGCTGGAGCGGGCCCTCGCGGACCGCGCCCTGGACGAGCAGCTGATGTACTTCTGGTGCCACGGCCGGTTCCAGGCAGCCGAACCCGAACCGCCTTACCTCGTGGTGCAGTTGACCGACCAGCGCCCGATCGACGCCTACACCGTGCAGGCCCACCGTCCACCGCGTCACACCTGCGCGCCGTTCCAGCCGTTCGTCCTGCTCAACGCCTGTTACGCGGGCCTGCCCGGCGACGCCGATCTCGCCTACCTGGGCCGTGCCCTGATCGAGACCGGCGCCCGCGGCATCCTGGGCCCGCAGATCGAGATGCCGCAGGTCTTCGCCGCCGAGTACGCCCTGGAGTTCCTCACCCGCTATCTCGGCGGCGGGGAGACCGCCGGGTCCATCGCCCACGCCGTCGCCCGGCACTTCGCCGACGAACTCCACAACCCCCTGGGCTTCGCCTACGCCCTGCACTGCGGGATGGACGCCCGACTGGAACGGGCCGAACCGGCGGAGGCGACCTCATGAGCCGGGACCACCTGGACCGGGACGCAAGGGAATGGGGCACCATGAATGTTATCAATATGGGCAATGCGGACTGGCCGCAATGAAACATGACGGAGCCGATCGAATCACTGCACATCAGGTCGATGCACCCCGGCCCGATCTCCGTGTCGTCGACCTCGACCCGGACGGACGGCTCCTCGAACCCACCCCCGCCGGGCCCCGTCCCGTCCCCGCCCACCGTCTCGACGCCCACTTCGCCGAGGAACTCGCCCCACCGTCCTGGGCGACGGACCTGCTCGTCTACGTCCACGGCTGGCAGACCTCACCGGAGTCCGCGCTCACCGCCGTACAGCGGCTGTTGGCCCTGACGGCCGCCCAGTACGACGAGATCCGGTATCCCCGGCTCAAGCCCTGGCGTCCGTGGACCGTCCTCATCCGCTGGCCGTCCCGTTCGCACCCCACCCTCGGCGGCTACCGCCGTATCCGGGACCGTGCACACGCGATGAGCGCGGAAGGTCACGCCGGCCGGGTCATCGGCCGCCTCCTCGGCTACTTGGACACCCACCGTGCCGATCCGGCCGCCCCGCCCGTCCTCGCCAACCGCGAAGGGCAGTATCTGCACCTGGTCGGGCACTCCTTCGGCTGCCGGTTCCTGTGCGAGGCCGTGCAGTGGGCGACGGTGGAGGAGCCGCTCACCCTGGGCTGGAGCACTCCGGTGCCGCCGGGCCGGCCCTTCACCGTCGATTCGATGCTGCTGTTCCAGATGGCCGCGCCTCGCGACGCCTTCGCGACGACCTTCCCCGCACTCGGCGGGGCCCCGCTGCGCGGACCGGTCGTGGCGACGTACTCGCAGCACGACCGGGCCACCGGGTTCTGGCATCTGCGGGCGGAGAAACGGGCGGGCATCGGGTACGCCGGTATCGGCACCGCGCCCGCCCCGGTCTCCGCGATCCGGATGCCGCCGCCCGGTGAGCCGTACCCCCTGGCCGTGCTCGACCACCGGTTCGTCAGTGTCGACGCGAGCGACGTCTACGTCCGCGGGCGTGGCCCGGCGGGTGCCCACTCGGACCATCTGCGGCCGGAGTCCGCCCATCTGCTGCTGTCCCTGGCCGACCACTGCCGGTAGGGCCGCGGAGCGGTGGGCGGACCCGTCAGCCCTGCTTGGCCGGGGAGTCGGTCGTGGCCTTGGCCCCGGTCTGGGACGCGGATTCGGCCTCGGACTCGGCGGCGGTGTCCGCGGCGCCGTTCTCCGCCACCGTCCCCGCCGCCGGCTTCGTCCTCGCCGCCGCGTCCGGCGACTCCTTGAAGTCGACCTTGCCCATGTGCTTGGTCATCGACTTCATCAGGACCCACACCGCCAGGGCCATCGCCGCGAAGACGATGAAACCGAGGACGCCGGGGGTGACCTTGTCCTCGTCGACCTCCTTGGCGAGGGTCGTCAGGTGCGTCATTGCCAGGCTTGCGCTTGCGCTCATGTCAGGCATTGTCGCGGATGCCCGCAAAGAGGTCGGCCTCGGGGAGGGAGGTATCGACGAGGGACTTCGCGAGCTCGTACTCCTCCGTCGGCCAGACCTCCTTCTGGAGGTCCAGCGGAACGCGGAACCAGCCGCCCTCGGGGTCGATCTGCGTGGCGTGCGCGATCAGGGCCTTGTCGCGGATCTCGTAGAAATCGGCGCACGGGACGTGCGTGGTCAGGGTGCGCTCGGTCTGCTCGAACTCGTCCCAGCGCTTGAGCCAGTCCCCGTACGGCGACTCCATGCCGCGCTCCAGCAACGCGTGGTGCAGCGCCTCCGTGCGCTGACGGTTGAAGCCCTGGTTGTAGTAGAGCTTCCGCGGCTGGTACGCCGGTCCGAACTCGCCCTCCGGGTACTTCTCGGTGTCCGCCGCACCCTCGAACGCCACCATCGAGATCTTGTGGGTCATGATGTGGTCGGGGTGCGGGTAGCCGCCGTTCTCGTCGTACGTCGTGATGACCTGCGGACGGAACGAGCGGATCTTCCGCACCAGCTCGCCTGCCGCCTTGTCGACGTCCTCCAGGGCGAAGCAGCCCTCGGGCAGCGGCGGCAGCGGGTCGCCCTCGGGCAGGCCCGAGTCGACGAAGCCGAGCCACTCCTGGCCCACGCCGAGGATCTCGCGGGCCTCGTCCATCTCCTTCTTGCGTACCTCGTGGATGTGCTCCTCGATGTACTTGTCGCCCTGCAGCTTGGGGTTGAGGATGGAGCCACGCTCCCCGCCCGTGCAGGTCACGACGAGCACGTCCACCCCCTCGGACACGTACTTCGCCATGGTCGCCGCGCCCTTGCTCGACTCGTCGTCGGGGTGGGCGTGCACGGCCATCAGTCGCAGCTGGTCAGTCAAGACTCAATCCTCGTAAGTCGGCGCCCGGTGTGAACGGGTGCGATCGGCGGCTTCTATAGTGACCGAATCGAAGGGTCAATAATTCCGGGGCCACGCTTCGGAAGCCGCTCATCGAGAGGACGATCATGAGTACGGCGAGCACGCGACCGCCCGAGAGCCGTTACGGCCGCTCCTCGGACGAGCGTGCCGACCACAAGCTCAAGATCGTCGGTGCCGTCCTCGCCGCTCTGCTGCTCGCCCTCGTCGGCTATTTCGCGTACCACTACGTCGGCCAGAACAAGATCAGCGCCGAGGTGATCACCTTCGAGCAGGGGCCGGACGCGGTGCAGGTACATCTGGAGGTCCGCAAGGACTCCGGTGCCCGCGGCTACTGCACCCTGCGCTCCCAGGCGGAGAACGGCGCCGAGGTGGGCCGGGCCGACTTCCGCTTCGACGGGGACGCCACCCGCATCGACAAGGTCGTCACGCTGCGCACCACCTCCCCGGGCACCACGGCCGAACTGCTCGGCTGTCACGCCGACTGAGGGTCCTCCGCAATGCGTAGGCGATGACCTGCGTTGACGGTATTCCGAGGCTTATGTCCTCCCCCTTCCGCCGCTGAATTGTTAGGCTCGTGGTTTCGCCCTTCCACGAGGGAACATCCTTCTGGGTAGGGCGATGCTTTGTATCCCAGTACCTACGAGGAGCACCTGTGACCCAGACCAGCGAAGACGTCACCTGGCTCACGCAGGAGGCGTACACCAAGCTCAAGGACGAGCTGGAGTACCTGTCTGGTCCCGCGCGCGCCGAGATCACCGTGAAGATCGCGGCCGCTCGCGAGGAGGGCGACCTGCGCGAGAACGGCGGGTACCACGCGGCCAAGGAGGAGCAGGGCAAGCAGGAGCTCCGCATCCGCCAGCTGACCCAGCTCCTGGAGAAGGCCAAGGTCGGCGAGGCCCCGGCCTCCACCGACGGTGCGGTGGCGCCCGGCATGGTCGTGACGATCGCCTTCGACGGCGACGAGGACGACACGACGACCTTCCTGCTGGCCTCGCGCGAGTACGCGAGCGCCGACATCGAGACGTACTCCCCGCAGTCCCCGCTGGGCTCCGGTGTGATCGGCCACAAGGTCGGCGAGAACGCGCAGTACGAGCTGCCGAACGGCAAGAAGGCCTCGGTGAAGATCCTCAAGGCCGAGCCCTACAGCGGCTGACCCACACGCCCCGCACGCCCTTGGCGAGCCCCCGACGTCCCGCCGATGCCGGGGGCTCTGTCATGCCGTCCTCGTCATGCCCGCCCCTCTCGCGGGAGGGGCTCGTCCTTCCGGGTCAGAGACGCTGAAGCGAACGAACCACGACTCGTCCACCGCTGTTGATCGGGATCCGCGAGGCGGACCGGTCAACCGGTCGCCCGGCGGTACTTGCGGACCGCGAGCGTACGGAAGACGGCGATGATCAGGACCGAGTAGATCACCGACGCCCACACCGGATGCTGCATGGGCCAGGCGTCGGACGGGGAAAGGCCGGGGTCGCCGAAGAGCTGGCGTGCGGCCTGCACGGTCGCGCTGAACGGGTTCCATTCGGCGATGTGGCGCAGCCAGGGCGTCATCTTGCTGGAGTCCACGAAAGCGTTCGAGATGAACGTCACCGGGAAGAGCCAGATCAGTCCGCCGGATGTGGCCGCCTCCGGGGTGCGCACGGACAGACCGATCAGCGCGCCGATCCACGTGAAGGCATATCCCAGCAGAAGCAGCAGGCCGAAGCCGCCCAGGATCTTCCCGAAGTTGGTCGGGTCCACGGAGCCGGGGCGCCAGCCCACGATCAACGCGACGATCGCGAGGACGAGGAGCGTCAGAGCCGTCTGCGCGAGATCCGCGACGGTCCGTCCGGTCAGCACCGCGCCACGCGCCATGGGCAGGGAGCGGAACCGGTCGATGAGCCCCTTGTGCATGTCGTCGGCGATACCGGCCCCGGAGCTGGCCGTGGCGAACGTGACGGTCTGCGCGAAGATGCCCGCCATCAGGAAGTTCTTGTAGACGTCCAGATCGGTGCTGTTGCCGATCTGCATGGAGCCGCCGAACACGTAGGTGAACAGCACCACGAACATAATGGGCTGAATCAGCCCGAAAAGGATCATTTCGGGAATTCTGGTCATCCGGATCAGGTTCCGGCGGGCCATGACCAGGGAATCGCTCACGGCGCTCACTTGGCGGACTCCTTCTTGTGTCGGCGGTCCTTGTCGGCCTCGGCCGTGCCGTTGCCCTCGTCCTTGACCTCGGCCACATGGCCCGTCAGGGAGAGGAAGACGTCGTCCAGGGTGGGGCGGCGCAGGGCGATGTCGTCGATCTCGATGCCCCGGGTGTCGAGTTCCCGGATGACCTCGGCGAGGAGCTTCGCGCCGCCGGTGACGGGCACGGTGAGCTTGCGGGTGTGCTCCTCGACGGTGGTCTCGCCCTTGCCGAAGCCGGCCAGCACCTCACGGGCGGTCGCGATGTGCCCGCGCTCGTGCACCACGACCTCGACGCGCTCGCCGCCGGTGCGGGCCTTGAGCTGGTCGGAGGTGCCGCGGGCGATGACCTTGCCGTGGTCGACCACGGCGATGTCGTGGGCGAGGTGGTCGGCCTCTTCGAGGTACTGGGTGGTCAGCAGCAGGGTGGTGCCGCCGGAGACCAGCTGCTTGATGACCTCCCACAACTGTTGACGGTTGCGCGGGTCGAGGCCGGTCGTCGGTTCGTCCATGAACATCACGGGCGGGGAGACGACCAGGGCCGCGGCCAGGTCGAGGCGGCGGCGCATACCGCCGGAGTAGGTCTTGGCCGGGCGGTCCGCCGCGTCCGTGAGGTGGAACTGCTCCAGCAGTTCCTCGGCCCGGGCCTTCGCCGCCTGGGCCTTCATCTGGTACAGCTGGCCGACCATCTGGATGTTCTCGCGGCCGGTCAGGTATTCGTCGACGGCGGCGAACTGGCCGGACAGGCCGATCGAGCGCCGCACCTCGTTGGGCTGCGTCAGCACGTCAAGGCCGGCGACGACCGCCCGGCCGCTGTCGGGGCGCAGCAGGGTCGTCAGACAGCGGACGGTGGTCGTCTTGCCCGCGCCGTTCGGCCCGAGCAGGCCCAGCACGGTGCCCTCGGGGACATCGAGGTCGACGCCGTCCAGAGCCTTTACGTCGCCGAAGGTCTTGACCAGGCCTTCGGCATAGATGGCGCCTGGCATATGAGTCTCCACGTCTTCGGGGATTCTTCGGAAAGCCTAGATTTGCAGCTTCTGTTCCGCCTGAGGGATGACACGGGAAAAGAGCGGAGCGGAACGGCAACGGACACACCATAACGCGATGTATCGCGTCTCTCAATGGACTTTCCCGAACGAGTGACACCGTGAGACGGAAAGGGCCCCCGAGCTCGGCGGATGCCTCGGTCGACGCTCGGCCGACGCCTCAGTCGATGACCGTGTATCCCGCTTCGCGCAGGGCTCGGCCGACCTCGGCGCAGTGCATCGGCCCCTTCGTCTCCAGGTGCAGTTCGACCTCCGCCTCCGTGAGCCCGAGCCGTGGATCGGTCCGGACGTGGCCCACGTCGAGGACGTTAGCGTCCACCACTGACAACACCCCGAGAAGTGTCGCGAGAGCGCCGGGCCGGTCCGTCAGCCGCAGCCGTACCGCCAGGTAGCGGCCCTGCGCGGCCATGCCGTGGGTGAGGATGCGCTGCATCAGCAGCGGGTCGACGTTGCCGCCGGACACCACCGCGACGACCGGCCCCTCGAAGGAACCCGGGTCGCTCAGCAGCGCGGCGACCGGGCTCGCCCCGGCCGGCTCGGCGACCAGCTTGGCCCGCTCCAGGCAGAGCAGCAGCGCGGTGGACAGCTCGTCCTCCGTCACCGTGCGCACCTCGTCCACCAGCTCGCCGATGATCCCGAACGGCACGTCGCCGGGCCGCCCGACCTTGATGCCGTCGGCCATCGTCGCCGGGTTCTCGATCGCCACCGGGCACCCGGCCGCCAGCGAGGGCGGGTACGCGGCGGCGCCGGCCGCCTGCACACCGACGATCCGCACATCCGGCCGCAGCGCCTTCACCGCGACGGCGATACCGGCCGCGAGGCCGCCCCCGCCGATGCCCACGACGATCGTGCGCACCTCGGGGCACTGCTCCAGGATCTCCAGGCCGACTGTGCCCTGACCTGCGATGATGTCGGGGTGGTCGAACGGGTGGATGAACACCGCGCCGGTCGCCTCCGCGTACTCCTGCGCGGCGGCCAGCGTCTCGTCGACCACCTGCCCGTGCAGGCGCACCTCGGCGCCGTACTCCTTGGTGGCGCTGATCTTCGGCAATGGGGCGCCCTGCGGCATGAACACCGTGGACCGCACGCCGAGCAGGGTCGAGGCCAGCGCGACGCCCTGGGCGTGGTTGCCCGCGCTCGCGGCGACGACACCGGCGGCCCGTTCCTCGGGCCGCAGTCCGGCGATCCGGACGTACGCGCCGCGCAGCTTGAACGACCCGGTCCGCTGGAGGTTCTCGCACTTGAAGTGGACCGGCGCCCCGACCAGCTGGGTCAGGTGCCGGCTGCCCTCCATCGCGGTCACCCGCGCCACGCCCGAGAGCATCTTCTGGGCACCGCGCACGTCGTCGAGCGTCACCGTCGGCACGGAGGGGGCCTCGCGGTAGTTCATGACTCAAGTCTCGCAGTTCACACGCGCGGGCCGCCGCTGTGACCAACCTCCGAGACCGGTTTGCGCAGCCCCGGTACGGCCCGCCCCCGGGCCGCGTACCCTGTCCCCCAATCCAGCAGCCCCTTCACGAAGTGAGCCCCCGGCCATGCCCACAACACCTGAAATGTCGATGGACATGACGACCGTCGGTGACAGCGGTCTCCTCGACACGCTGCAGCACGAGGTGGCGGTGTTCGCCCGCCGTGCCGAACAGACCCGGCTCGGTGGAGTCGGACAGGTGCGCAACTCCATGGACCGCGCCGCGTACCTGCTGCTCAACCGGCTGGACAAGGAAGGCCCGATGGGCGTCAAGGCGCTCGCGGCGAGCATGGGAATCGACTCGTCGACGGTGACCCGTCAGGTGGCGCCGCTCGTCGACACCGGGCTGGTCAAGCGGACCTCGCACCCCGAGGACGGGCGGGCGGTGGTGCTCCAGCTGTCACCGCGCGGGCTGTCGCGCCTGGAGGAAGTGCGTTCTTCCCGGCGTCAGTTGATGGCCGAGCTGACCCAGGACTGGGCGCCGGAGGAGCGCAAGGCCTTCTGCACGCTCCTCACGCGCTTCAACACCGCCCTCTCCACCCGGATGGCCACCCAGGACGTTCCGGGGGCGGACGGCCCCTCGCCTTCCTGAGCACCTGCCGGACGCACCCCGGGCAGCCCGGAGGCACCCCGGCCCGACCTCCGGGCCGTGCGCGGCCCTTGACCTACGGGCCACGCCTGGCCTCATATGAGACCGGGTCCAGTCGTACGCCGGTTCGCATCCTGTACGCGGCCGGACCCGTCCCTCAGGATCGCCCTCAGGCGGGAGGTGCGGTGCGGCAACGGCAAGCGGTCCAGGATGCCCGCCGTGCCCGGGAGTTCGAGACGTTCGTCGCGGGCGCGGCCGGGCGGCTGCTCCATGCCGCCACGCTCCTCACGGCGGAGGAGCCGCACGACAACCCGCGCGCGCGGCGCCTGTTGACGCTGGCCCTCGCGCACACGTACGCGTCCTGGGACCGGCTGCGCGGTGAGGACCCCTACGACCGGGCCCGCCAGTACCTGGCCACCCGCTTCGCGCGCGGGGCGTGGCACCTGTACGGCGGTCTGGGCGGAGCCTGGCTCCGGTACCGCGGCCCCGGCGGGGTGGGGCACCGGTTCGGCGTACCCGGCCCGGCCCGTCGCCGGCCGGCGGGTGCCCTGGCGGCCCTGACCCCTCAGGAACGTCTGATCCTCGTCCTCAGGTTGTACGAGGGTGTGGCCGAGGAGCAGGCGGCGGCCCTTCTCGGTCTCCCCGTGGAACGTGTCCGCACCCTCTGCGACCGGGCCACGGCGACCCTGCTGCATCCGCCGCGGGGCCCGGCCCCGTCGGTGGGCGGGGCGAGGATGGCACCGTCATGAGGCGGACCGACGTGGCCCGCGCCGGGGGGCGGACGTGAACCGGCCCGAGCGGGAGGCGGCCGTACGGCGGGTCATGGACCAGTCCCCGCCGCCCGTGCCGCCGGAGCTGTACGCGGAGGTCGTACGGCGTGGCGGTCGCATGCTGCGTCGCCGGCGGGCCGCCCGGCGGCTGATGTGGCTGTTGCTCGCCGCCGCGGTGGTCGCCTTCGCCGTGTGGGCGCTGATGGTCCAGCCCTGGGTGGAGCCGCCGTCTCAGACGACTCCACCGATCACGGACTGGTGATCTTGACCGGCCGGTCCGGCGCCCGGGACCTGTCCTAGCCCAGCGCCTGCTGGAGGTCCTCCAGGAGGTCCTCCACGTTCTCGATGCCCACGGACAGCCGGACCAGGTCGCCGGGCACCTCCAGGGCCGAGCCGACCACGGAGGCGTGGGTCATGCGTCCGGGGTGCTCGATGAGGGACTCGACGCCTCCGAGGGACTCGCCGAGCGTGAACACCTTGGCGCGGTTGCAGACCTCGACGGCCGCCTCCTCGCCGCCCTCGACCTGGAAGGAGACCATGCCGCCGAAGGCCCGCATCTGCTTGGCGGCGACCTCGTGACCGGGGTGGTCGGGCAGGCCCGGGTAGAGGACCTTCGTCACGCGCGCGTGCCGGGTCAGCATCTCGGCGACCTTGGTGGCGTTCTCGCTGTGCCGGTCCATGCGCACCGACAGCGTCTTGGCGCCGCGCAGCACCAGCCACGAGTCGAAGGGCCCGGCGACCGCGCCCATCGCGTTCTGGTGGTACGCCAGTTCCTCGCCGAGTTCGGCGTCGGCGGTGACCAGCGCGCCGCCCACGACGTCCGAGTGGCCGCCCATGTACTTGGTCAGGGAGTGCACCACGACGTCCGCGCCGAGCGCCAGCGGCTGCTGGAGGTAGGGCGTGGCGAAGGTGTTGTCGACGACCAGGCGCGCGCCCGCGTCCCGGGCGACCTGGGCCACCGCGGCGATGTCGGTGATGCCGAGCAGCGGGTTGGAGGGGGTCTCCACCCACACCGCCTTGGTCTTCGGGGTGAGGGCGGCCCGTACCGCGGCGGCGTCGGAGGTGTCGGCGACCGACCACTCCACGCCCCAGCGGGAGACGACCTTCGCGAAGAGGCGGAACGTGCCGCCGTAGGCGTCGTTGGGGATGACCACGTGGTCGCCGGGGCTCAGCAGCGTACGCAACAGGCAGTCCTCGGCCGCCAGTCCGGACGCGAACGCGAGGCCGCGGCAGCCGCCCTCCAGGGCCGCGAGGTTCTCCTCCAGGGCCGTCCTGGTCGGGTTGGCGCTGCGGCTGTACTCGTAGCCGCCGCGGAGACCGCCGACGCCGTCCTGCTTGTAGGTCGAGACCTGGTAGATCGGCGGGACGACCGCGCCGGTGAGGGGATCCGCGGTGTTGCCCGCGTGGATCGCGAGGGTCTCGAAGTGCTGACTGATGTGCCTGTCGCTCATGAGCACCGAGCGTAGTCCGCTCGCGGGGCAGGTGCCTGACACCGAGGTCGGAGGCCCGCGGAGGGAAGGGGGCGAGGGCTCCGCGGCACGGTGTCGATGCCTCCGCGGGACGGAGGCGACGGTTCCGTGGGACGGAGGCGACGGTTCCGCGGGACCGGGCCGGTGCGGACGGCCGGGGTTTTCCACAAGGGGTCGGCGAGGGGTCGGCGAGGTTTTCCACAGGTTCGCGGACCGGGTTGGGCAATTGTCGGCGGCGTCTGGAACCCTTGGCACATGGAGATTCTCTGGGTCCTGATGGCGCTGGTCATGCTGGGCTTCGTGCTGGTTCCGTTCCTGCGGCGCAGGCGCGGCATGATCGAGCAGGTCCACCCCGGCCACCCGGACGCGGCGGACCCGGCGAACTACGGCTTCGCGGCGCAGGAGGAACTGGACGTCCGGATGCCCGGCCCCGACCGGGATCTGGTGGACGTCCTGGACCTGGTGCAGCGCACCCGGGACCACAAGGCGGCCGCACAACTCCTCGCCGGTACGGAGAGCGAGGGCGAGCCGCGCTGGCAGCGCGTCCAGGCCTTCGCCGGCGCCGCCTCGCTGGAGTTGCAGCAGCGGCCGAGCGGGGTGAGCGAGTCGCCGGGCGGGCAGTGGCTGCGGGTGTGGCGGGCCGAGGCCCCCAAGGACGCGGGCGGTGCGGCCGTCCACGCGGAGTTCCTGGTCCAGCAGGCCTGGCGGACGTCGACGCCCGGCACGGACGAGTTCCGGATCATCATGGAGGAGGCGCGGTCCGCGTGCGGTGACGCGGCGCTGCTGGCCCCCGGCGACCCGATCCCGTACATCGTCGAGCTCTCGGTGGCGCGCGGACTGGCGTACTCCCGGCCGGAGTTCGAGCAGCTCTGGCTGAAGATCCTGGACCGCGCCCCGAACCACATGGGGGCGCATCTGGCCGCGCTGCACTACTGGTGCGAGAAGTGGCACGGTTCGCGCGAGCAGGCGTACGGCTTCGCGGAGGCCGCGGCGGCCCGGGCCCCGCACGGCTCCCTCCTCGCCGCCATGCCCCTCTTCGCGGTGTTCGAGCACCTCCCGGAGGTGAACCTGGTCAGTGGCTTCTACCGGAGCGAGGTCGTGACGAAGGCGATCCATGGCGCGCTGCACGCCGTCCACTCGGCCCGCGCCGACGACCCGATGCTGGCGCACGTCCGCCATCTGCTGGTCTTCTTCCTGGTCCGCGCCGAGCGCTGGGCGGAGGCGATGAGCCAGCTCGTCCACATCGACGGCCACGTGGGCGCCCTCCCGTGGACGCTGTCGCCCGACCCGGCCGCGGAGTTCGCGGTCTACCGGGCGCTGGCGGTCGCGGGCTACGAGGCGAACGGCGGGAGCCCGGCGACGCTGCCGCACTGAGTCCCTCAAGGGCTCCCACCAGGCAGGGATTGCCTCACGACGGCCCGGTCGGCCATACTCCGCCGTCACACCCGTGTTGGTCATGAGCACGTCTTGTGCAGGTCCTGACCGGCCGGCCGTTCCATGCGTTCCGAGATGTCCGATCTTCGGATCCGTCCTGTGGGGGGACCTCTGCCCGATGGGCACCACTCTGCGCGCGCTGCGCGCCCTTCTGCTGCTCGCCGGCTTCTATCTGCTCGGCGTGGTGCTGCTGGCCCTGCTCGCCGGCGGCGACTACCTGCTCTACCTGCACGCTCCCAGCAGCCTCACGGTGAAGCTGACCATCGTCTCCGTACTTCTGGCGATACCGCTGGTGCGCGGCCTGTTCATGCTGCGCACCCCGCCGGACGAGGAAACGGCGGGGCTGCCCGTCACGGAGGCCGACGAGCCGGAACTCTGGCGCACGGTGCGGGAGTTGGCCGACCAGGTCGGCACCCGCGCCCCGGCCCGCATCGTCCTGACGGCCGACATCAACGCCGCCGTGGCGGAGGACGCCCGGCTGCTCGGCCTGCTGCCCGGGCCACGCCACCTCCACCTCGGCGTACCGCTGATGCAGGGGCTGTCCGAGGCCCAGCTGCGCGCGGTCCTCGCCCATGAGCTGGGCCACTACGCGAACGCCGACACCCGCCTGTCCGCGCTCACCGTGCGCGGGCGGGCGCAGGTCCTGCGCACCATCACGCACTTCGAGCAGCGGGCCGACCGGACCGCGGCGCGCGAGCAGGCCCGGCAGGAGAAGAAGAACGCCAAGGCCGAGTCCAAGGGCAAGCAGACCAAGGAGGTCGACACCGGCTTCTCGGGCATCACGTACCGCGCGATGGCGAAGATCTACATCGGGTACGCCAAGCTGTACTTCCGCGCCACGCTCGCCGCCTCCCGCCGCCAGGAGTACGCCGCCGACGCCGCTGCCGCCCGGCTCGTGGGCCGGGACGCCACCGCGTCCGCGCTGCGCGAGATCCCGGTGCTGGACGGCGCGTTCGGCTTCTACACGCGCTGCTACGCCACGCTCGGCACCGGCAGCGGGCTGATGCCGCCGCGCGGTGAGGTGTTCGGCGGCTTCGGCCGGATGCTGGCCGCCCGTCAGCTCGAACTGACCGGGCTCCGCGCGGATCTGCCCACCGAGCCGCCGTCGCCGTACGACTCGCACCCGCCGATCGCCGACCGGGTCCGCCGGATCGAGGAGCTGCCCGACGACGGGCGCGCGGACGAGGACCGGGGTGCGGCCCTGGCCCTGCTGACCGCCCCGGAGCGAACCCTCACGGCCCTGGAGGACGCGGTCCTCACCGACGAGGTACGGGGCCTGGAGCGCACCGGCGACTGGCAGGAACTGCTCGACCGCTCGATGGCCGACTCGTTCGCCTCCGGCGGCACGCACCTGCACCGGGCGTTCGCCGAGTACACCGGGAGCGAGCCGACGTTGCCCGCGCTGCTCGACCTGATCGAGGACGGCCGGCTGTGGCAGCTGGCGAAGCGGCTGCCGCTGTCGGACGCGGCGTCCGCCGCGGAGGGCCGGGTCTTCCGCGAGTTCGTACGGCCCACCCTGGCCCGGTCGCTGTCGAGCATGGCCCTGGCCGAGCTCAACGCCCGCGCGCTGCTGCGCTGGGAGTTCTCCTGGGAACGGTCGGCGATCCCGCATCTGCCGCCCGCCGCCGACGGCACCGAGCCCGACCTCGACACGGTGGTCGGCCCGGCGGTCGCCGACGCCCCCGACACCGCCCCGCTGCGCGCGCTGCTCGCCCGCCACGACCGAAACACCGAGGTCTGACGTGATCGTCGTCTGGATCGTCCTGGCCGTCGTCGGACTGCCCCTGCTCGCCCTGGGCCTGTACTTCCTCAAGGCCATCGTCCAGGGCGCCTCCGAGGGCTGGCGCGAGGGCACCGAGGAGTCCACCGCGTACGAGCTGCCCGCGGCGGCCGCCGCCCTCGGCCTGCTGCCGCCCGAGCGGCAGAACACGGAGTACGCGGCGCCCGTCCCGGCCCCGCTCGTCGCGGCACTCGACGCCGCGAAGGCCGGGGACTGGCAGCCGGCCGCGGCCCTGCTCGACGCGAGCGCCGAGGCCCGGGACTGGGAGCACCGCTCGTTCCACAGCGGATCGCTCGCCGCGCTCGCCGTCGAGGACGACACCTGGCTGCTGGCCTGGGAGGCGGCCCGCGCCGACGACCCCGGCGCCGCACTGGTGCGGGCCCGCAGCACGGTCGCCCTGGCCGGGAGGATCCGGGGCGCGCAGCGGGCCAAGCACACCACCGCCGAGCAGTTCGAGGGCTTCCACCGCGTCATGGCACAGTCCCGCGAGGAGCACGCGCGCGCCGCCGCGCTGGCCGTCGAGGGCGACCCCACCCCGTACATCGGCGAGATCCCGACCGCGCTGGGCCTGGGCTACCCGCACGCCCAGATGGACCGTCTGTGGAAGGAGCTCACGGACCGCGCCCCGCACCACTACGAGGCCCACTACATGGCCCTCCAGTACTGGTGCGCCAAGTGGCGCGGCTCGCGGCAGCTGGCCCGCGAGTTCGCGGCCGGCGCCGCCGCGAAGGCCCCGCTGGGCAGCCTGCTGACGGCGTTCCCCCTCATCGCGCACTTCGAGCACGACGACTCGGACTCGGCGGACGCCGACCGCACCCCCGAGATGCGGGCCCTGGTCGACGCGGCCCTCGCGGACGTGGCCGCCGCCGACCCGTCCCACCCGCGCCTCCCGGAGGTCCGCCACCTGCTGGCGTTCTACCTGTGCCTCCAGGATCGTGACGAGGCGGCCGTCGAACAGTTCCGCCTGGTGGACGGCTACGTCGACGCCCTCCCGTGGCGCTATCGCGGGAACCCGGCGGGCGAGTTCTGCCGACTGCGCGACCTGAGCCTGGCGAACGCGGGCGGGACGGCGGCCTGACGCCGTCCCGGCCGACGGGTCTCCCGCAGACGCAGACGGACGACTGACAACGGACGAGGGTCGAAGGTCGAAGGTCGAGGGGATCGCTCGACGGCTTCTGAGGCTTTGACCTTGACACGGTGACAAGGCCTTCACTGTGTGCCGAGGAGGTGGTCTCGATGACGACCACGAGCCAGGACACGGATGCGCTACGAGCGCTCCAGAGCACGCAGGGCCTGCAGTGCCTGCAGGCCCTGGACGACGGCCGCTCGTCCGTGCGACTGCGGGCGGCTCTGGCACTCGGCACGACGCCGGACCCGCGCTTCGTCGACACGCTCGTCGAGCGGTGCGCGATCGAGCCCGAGTTCTTCGTCCGCGACATGCTGACCTGGGCGCTCACCCGCCACCCGGTGTCCGTGACGCTCCCCGCGCTGCTCAGCGAGACCCGCTCGGAGCGTGCGCAGGCGCGGAGCCAGGCGCTGCACACGCTGTCCAAGATCGGGGACCGGACGGCGTGGCCGGCGATCACCCGGACGCTGTTGTCCGACGCCGACGACGAGGTGGCGCGGAGCGCGTGGCGGGCCGCGGTCATGCTCGTACCGGAAGGCGAGGAGCCAGGGCTGGCCGCGGTGCTGGCGACGCAGCTCGGGCGCGGGGAGCGGGAGACGCAGCGGAGTCTCAGTCGGGCGCTGGTCGCGCTGGGCGAGGTCGTTCTGCCGGCCCTGCGTGCCGCGTCGACGGCCCCTGACCTGCTGGTGCGCGCGCACGCGCTCGCCACGGAACGGCTGCTGCGCGACCCGGACAGCGGTTTCGAGTTCGCGATCGAGGAGGCGAAGCGCCTTGTGGCCCTCGGCGGCTCGGGCCAGGAGGGACAACAGGAGAAACAACAGGAGGGACAACTGGAGGGACAATAGGACGTGTTGATCGGTGAGGTGGCGCGACGGTCCGGGGTCAGTGCCCGCATGCTCAGGCACTACGAGTCGCTCGGCCTCCTGCGTCCTTCGGGCCGTACGGGCTCCGGATATCGGGAGTACTCCGGCGAGGACATCCGGCGGATCTTCCACATCGAGAGCCTGAGGTCGCTGGGACTGTCGCTGCGTGAGATCGGACGCGCGCTCGACGATCCCGGCTTCACGCCCTCGGCGCTCGTCGACGACCTCATCCGTCAGACGCGTGAACGCATCGCCGCCGAGACGGAGTTGCTCACACGGCTCCGCCGGATCGATGCCGTGGAACCCGTCGGCTGGGAGGACGTCCTCCAGGTCGTCGCGGTCCTCCAGGCGCTGGGATCGAACAGCGCTGCCGCGCGCCAGCGTGCGGCCCTCTCCTCGGCCGACGCGGTTCCGGTGCCGGTGGAGGCCCTGGTCGAGGCGGTACTCCGGGAGGCGGATCCGCACGTCGCCGGAGCCCTCCGGTGGGCGCTGGCACGATCGAGCGACGGCGCCGCCAACGGCAACGGCGATAGCGGCGATAGCGGCGACGGCAACGGCAACGGCGGCAGCTACAGCGGCACGGCCCTGCTGGCGGAGGGGCTCGGCTCACCGGTGGCCGCGGTGCGGGAACGCGCTGTTCAGGCCCTCGCCGAGATGCCCGGTGATGAAGCCGGCGCCCGGCTGCGGGAGGCCCTCGCGCACCCCGACGCCGTGGTCCGCGGCCATGCGGCCCTGGCCCTCGGGACGCGTGGAGACGTCGACGCGGTCCCGACGCTCGTCGACATGATCGTGGAGGGGCGGAACGACGTCGACGCGGCCGACGCACTGAGCGCGTCGGCGAGCGACGCGGCGACGGCGGACCGGATCGCCGCCAGGCTCGTCGACCGCCTCGCCCACGACACCACCGAAGCACCGGCCCGCGGACGACTGACCCAGGCGCTGGCGGCCGTCCCGGGGGCGACGGCCTCACGTGCCCTCGTGGAGCTCTCGCACGACGGGGACCGTGCCGTCGCGCTGACCGCGACGTACCTTCTTCGGCTGCGCGACACCGGCTGACGGATCCCTCCCGGGGCCTGGGGGCCGCCGTACGCGCTTACCGGCGGGCCGACGCCGACGGCCCCCGCGGAGACAAGCGGGCCCCGGCGACGGAGCCTCGGTCAGCCGGCGTCCGTCAGCCGACCTCCGTCGATCAGCCTCAGTCGATCGACCTCCGTCTGTCGGCGTGCGTCAGTCAGTCGGCGTCCGGCGTCCGGCGTGCGCCGCGTCGTCTCTCGGTCAGCTCTCGGCGCGGGTGGGCAGCCGCCATCCCGGGCGCGGGAAGTGGCAGGTGTAGCCGTCCGGGTAACGCTGCAGGTAGTCCTGGTGCTCCGGCTCGGCCTCCCAGAAGGGCCCCACCGGCTCCACCTCGGTGACGACCTTGCCCGGCCACAGACCGGAGGCGTCCACGTCCGCGATCGTGTCCTCGGCGATCCGCTTCTGCTCGTCATCCACGTAGTAGATCGCCGAGCGGTAGCTGAGGCCGATGTCGTTGCCCTGTCGGTCCTTCGTGCTCGGGTCGTGGATCTGGAAGAAGAACTCCAGGAGCGCGCGGTAGTCGGTCTTCGCGGGGTCGAAAAGGATCTCGATGGCCTCCGCGTGCGTGCCGTGGTTGCGGTACGTCGCGTTCGGCACGTCGCCCCCGGTGTATCCCACCCGGGTCGCCGTCACGCCCGGGAGTCGGCGGATCAGCTCCTCCATCCCCCAGAAGCATCCGCCCGCCAGTACGGCCCTCTGCGTCTGCGCAGCCATGTACGACCCTCCAGTTTCTGTCAGCTCGGTCACTCGGGCCGCTCGGCTCGCACACCACCGGCATCCTCTGCCCACCCTCCTCAACGCACGAGGGTTCCAGGCGATTCCGACGCCGCCGCAGAAGGCACCGCTGATCGACTCGACCCGGCTCCACTCCGGTCCGGTCCGGTGATCAGCGCCCCGCGGTCTCACGTTCGAAAAGAACAGCAACCACAGGCTCCCCGCCCTACGATCCATCCCATGCTGATTCGTCGGACATTACGGATGATCACTGTGCTCGCCGTGACTCTCGCCGGTGCGGTCGGGGGTGGTGTGGGGACAGTCCAGGCCGAGGAGAACGGGGCGCCGTCGCACGATCGGCAGTTGCTGTTCTACAACCACTCCTACGGCGTTCTCGACCGGGAGACCGCGGACGCCATCGAACACTCCGACTACCTGCGCGACTTCGCCAACTTCCAGGTCCGCACCACGACCGGTACCGGCGGACAGACCTGGACCGGCCGCTATCTGATGGGCCGCGAGACCTACCTCGAACTGTTCGGAGTCGGTGACCTCGCCGGCCCGGACGGCACTCTCGGCTCCGCCGGCCTCGGTCTCTCGACCGAGCGTGCGGGAGACCTGGCGACGGTCACCGAGCGGCTGAAGAACGAGGGCGTCGCCGACCCCGTCGAGTTCCTCCAGACGCGCGACTTCGGCGACGGCGTGCCCGTGCCGTGGTTCGACGCCATCCTCACCACCACCGAGTACGACGCCTTCGGCGCCTGGGCGATGGAGTACCGGCCGGAGTACTTCGCCGACCCGCGCGGCAAAACCGAGCCGGCGAGCTTCCCCGGTGACGTGGGCCGCGAGCGCTACCTCTCCGACGACTACCGCACCCACCTGATGCGTGACGTCACCTCCCTCCGCCTCGCGGTGACCGAGGGCGACCTCGCCGACACCGTGCCACTGCTGCGGGCCGGAGGCTTCGCCGTCCGCACCGTGGGGAACGGCAGCGTCGTCGCGGAGCGCGACGGCACCACGATCCGGTTCGACGCCGTCCCTCGCGACCAGGCGGGCCTGCAACGGATCGAGCTCTCCCTCAACCGGCCCGTGAAGGACCGGCACGTGGAACGGATCGGCACCTCGAAGCTCGTCGTCGGCCCGGGCAGCCGCGCCGTGTGGACGTTCGCCGAGAACGGCACCCCGTAGTAGCCAGTGGGGCATGCCCTCCAGGGGGCGCGCCCCGCCACTGAGCAGTCGGGCCCCGCCGCACACCTTGCGGCGGGGCCCGTTCTGCGAATGCCGTCGAGGGACCTTCACAGGTCTCCCGAAGGTCCGCCTCGTTGGGCTTGCCAGAGGGCGCGCAGTGCGGCGACCGCTCGTTGCGCTGCCTCGCGGGGCTCGGGACGCGGTGCGAGGGTCCTTGGGCCGGCCAGGTCCCGATCACCGAGTGACCGGGCGGGGACGGCGGTCCAGTCGGCTCGGTCCACCACGGCGACGTGTCCGTTCTCGTGCGCCGCTTCGTCCCGCCAGTCGTCCGGCGGTGCCATGAGGACACGCAGCGACCGTTCGTCGAGCCACTCCAGTCCCAGAACCTGACGGCCGAACTCGTTCTCGATGAGAGAGGCGACCGCCCCTGTCTTCAGGTGCAGAAGGAGGAGCTCCCCCTCGAAGAAGTAGCCGCCGTCGTAGCTACCGGTGCCTATCGCGAGCAGCGGACGCCGGGGATGGAAGGCCAGTGCGTGCACGGGGAAGCGTGAGCGGATGAGCGCGCGGCGGACGAAGGAACGGCTGTTGTAGGCCGCGACCGGCGTGGCTCTGTCGTGTGTCTCCGTTCCTGCCACGGCCAGGAGGCCGCGCTGTTCGTCGTGGACGACCAGGAGCGGGTCTCCGACTCCGAGGAAGGCCCAGCCGTCGGGGGGATGTTCGTCGGAGGCCGCCATGCCGTGATCCTCTCAACTGCCCGGTCCCGCGCGGTAGTCGCCTGGAGGGAGACCATGAACAGGTGCCGAAGCAGATCAAGAGGGTGGCTCCGGTCGTTCCCGCGCCCGCGCCCTGGCGGCCTGTCTTCGAGTCCGCGTACGGAGTCCTTGCCGGTGGGCTACTCGGGATCGGTTTCGCGTCGCATCCCGACACCGACCCCCCTCGACGCAGGCCCCGGTCCGGGGCTAGAGCCGGACGGAGATCTCCACGGCGACGTCGTCACCTGCCGAGATGCCCTGTCGCTTGCGTACGGCGGCCTTGAGCGGCAGCAGGTAGCGGCCGTCCTTGGGGAAGAGCGACGTCTCGAAGACGACTTCGCCGATCCGTGCCTCCACCGGGATCACCCCCCAGCCGTACGAAGCCATCGCGGCCACCTCCCGGATGTCGGCGGACTCCTCGTCCGGCACAGGGACGAAGTAGTACGGCGACGGCCCGCGCCACTCGACCACCCGGCCCGCGAAGGCTAGCTCCACCGTGTCAGTCCCCTTTTCGCGAGTACGGCCGAGTCCCGCTCGGTGTACATGCCGTGCCGCCACTCCTCGTTGTGAGCGACCAGTAGGCACTCGCAGAGAGGGAAAGACATCCCCCCTTCGCCGGCCCGGTCGGCTGGCTGGCCTGCCGCGACCGACCCACCTGCCCACCGGCCTGCCGGTGCCGCTCACGGTGGCCAGGCTAGAGCCGGAGTGGAGTACTGCCCACCGGATCAGGCGGTGACGGCGATCACGCCGACCACGGCCGCGCGGCCCGGCCGCGCCAGGAACCGCTGATCCACCCGCGCCCACAGCAGGGCGGGGCCCCTGAACTCGTCCAGAGGGCCCCGCCGTTGCTGCTTACCGCTCGACCACCCAACCGCTCAGTGCGTCACTTGGCGGGCTTGTAGAAGGTGTACGTCGCGGAGTACGGGACGCTGACCTGGTCGGTGCCGGTGCAGGCGGTCGTGGGGGCCACGCCGCCGCGGGTGTTGAGGCGCTGGATGTAGGAGACGTCGGCGAAGGTCCCGGTGCCGCGGGTGGCGGTGGACTTCAGGAGGAGTTCGGGGATGGTGCCGGTCTTGGGGGACGTGGCGACGGCGGCGGCGTTGACGGCGCTGCCGTCCACCGTCGACACCCAGACGGGGCCGCGGGAGTGCAGGGCGACGGTGCGGTGGGAGCGGTCGTTCTTCGCCCAGAGGGCGGCGGCGGGCTCCAGCAGCTTCCAGGCGCCGTCGGTGCAGGTGTAGGTCTGGACGCCCTCGGCGGAGAAGACGCCGGTGAGTCTGTTGCCGGCGGGGACCTTCAGCGCGGCGGGAACGTCGACGCCGGTGCGGGCCTGCTGCGGGGTCGCGGCCTGACCGGCCGTCGCGCTCAGGAGCGTGCCGGCGGCCACGGCGGCGAGGGCCGTGGTGGTGAGGACGAGACGTTTGGCGAGCTTCATCAGGTGGGTCTCCAGAACGTTTTCTGAACGAGTTCGCGGGCGTGGACGCGGACGCCGTGCGTGTCCCGGTGCCGGAACAGCGTGGTCCGCGCAGCCTGCGAGGCCCGGTGAACGGTCATGAGCACTCGACCCTGCGCTGCGCGCGGCTGCGCCCCGTTCTTCAGCCACGAGGGGTCCAGATCACCGAGGGTCGTTCCCGCCATATCGGGGTACGGCTCACGGGTAGGGAGTATCGCCTCCGGGGCCCGGTTCGACGAGGGACTACGGGGCAGACGATCGGGCACGCCGCCTCACACCGGGCACCGGGCGCGGGACACCGGATCAACTCACGCTGCCATAAGGCCTGGTGAGGATCTCCAGGTTGTGGCCGTTCGGGTCGTCGAAGTAGGTGCCCCGGCCGCCGTCGTTGTGGTTGATCTCGCCGGCGCGGCGGTGGAAGGGGTCCGCCCAGTACGTCAGGCCGGCGTCCCGGACGCGGGTGAAGATGGTGTCGAAGTCGGTCTCGGAGACGAGGAAGGCGTAGTGCTGCGGCGTGATCGGGCCGGGGGTGTCCAGGTAGTCGAGGGTCACGCCGTTCGGGATCTCCACGGGGAGGAAGGGGCCGTAGGGCGGGCCCACCTCCAGGCCGAGGATGTCGGCGAGGAACCGGGCCGAGGTGTGCTTGTCGTGGGCGGCGACGATGGTGTGGTTCAGGTGGACGGTCATCCTGTGGGCCTCCTGACGCGCCGGGAGGGCCGGTCTCCGCACGAGGCGCCCCCTCCTCCGGCCTCCGTACCGACCATACTCCGACACCCTTTAAAGTAAGGCTTGCCTTAGTTTCTGAAGTGTTCTGATCGTCGGAGTCGTCGTGCGCGCAGCTGTAGCAGTGAGGGCCGTCCTGGCCGCAACCCTGGCCGGAGGGCTGCTCGTCGGCTGCTCGTCGTCGGACGGCGGTGCCGGGGGCGGGGACGCCGAGCAGGCGGCCGGGGCGCGGAATCCGGTGATGGGCGCCTCGGAGGGGGCCACGGAGGGGCCGTCCGCCGCGCCCAGCGCGCTCGCCGACGGCATGGGTGCCGACACGGACACGGACGGAACCTTTCCCCGGACGGTCACCCACTTCCAGGGGAAGACCGCCCTCAAGACCGCACCGAAGAAGATCGCCGTACTCAGCACGGGTCAGCTCGACGACCTGCTGTCGCTCGGCATCGTGCCGACGGCGACGACCCGCGCCGACAACGCCGGGCTCGTCCCCGACTACCTGGCCGACGCCTTCCCCAAGGACAAGGCGAAGCTCGCCGCGATGACCGACGCGGGCACCCGGCAGGCCCCCAACCTGGAGTCCCTCGCCACCGCCCAGCCCGATCTGATCCTCGCCAACGACTCGCTCGGCGACCTCTACCCCAAGCTGTCGAAGATCGCGCCCACCGTGATCACCGCCGGCAACGGCATCAACTGGAAGCGCGACCTGCTCCTCGTCGGCGACGCCGTCGGCAAGGGCGAGGCGGCCCAGGCCCTCCTCGACGACATCGTCGACGGCGCCGAGGAGAAGGGGAAGGCCGTCGAAGGCGACCCGACCGTCTCCATGGTCAGGTTCACCCCCGACCGCACCCGCATGTTCGGCGTCTCCTCCTTCACCGGGTCCGTCGCCGTCGACATGGGACTGTCGCGGCCCAAGTCGCAGCGTTTCAAGGCGATTTCCGAGGACATCGGCCCGGAGAGCGTCGACACCGCCGACGGCGACTGGATCTTCTACTCCGTCCAGGGCGACGCGTCCGACACCGACGCGGAGAGCGTGCTGGCCGGACCCCTGTGGAAGTCGCTGAAGGCCGTCGAGGCCGGGCAGGCCGTGAAGGTCGACGACGACCCCTGGTACCTCAACGCCGGCCCCACCGCCGCACGGCTGGTGATACGGCAGCTCGCCGGGCACCTCGGCAAGTGAGCCCGAAACGCCTCGCCTGGCCGGCGGCCGTCCTCGCGGTGGCCGCCGTCGGCATGCTCAGCCTCGCCGTCGGCACCCGCGCGGTGCCGCTGTCGGCCGTGTTCGACGCCCTGCTGCACGGCGGGGGTTCACGGGACGCCCTCGTCGTACGGTCGCTGCGGCTGCCGCGTACCGAGGTCGGACTGACGGCGGGTGCCGCGCTCGGCGTCGCGGGCGCCGCGCTCCAGGCCGTCACCCGCAACCCGCTCGCCGACCCCGGCATCCTCGGGCTCAGCCAGGGCGCCGCGGCCGGGGTCGTCCTCGCGATCGGCTTCGGGCTGGCGAACGGCTTCGGCGGATACGTCTGGTACGCCTTCGCCGGTGCCGTCGTCGCCGCCTGTCTGGTGTACGCCATCGCCGCGCGGGGACGGGAGGGGGCCTCGCCGGTGAAGCTGGCGCTGGCGGGGACGGCGTTCTCCGCGATGACCGCCGGTGCCACGACCGTCGTCCTCACCTCCAGCTCCGCCACCCTCGACCAGTTCCGGTTCTGGCAGGTGGGCGCGCTCAGCGGACGGGACGCGGACACCGTCGTCCGCATGCTGCCGTTCCTGGCGGCCGGGGCGCTGCTGGTGCTGGCCTGCGCGCGCGGCCTGGACGCGCTGGCCCTCGGCGACGAGACGGCACGGGCGCTGGGCCATCGGGTGGGGCTGATACGGGGATCCGCGGCACTCGGCGCGACCCTGCTGACGGCCGCCGCGGTCGCCGCCGCCGGTCCGATCGCCTTCGTGGGACTGGCCGTGCCGCATCTGGCACGACGGCTGGTGTCCGGGGGACATCGCACGCTGCTGCCCCTGTCCGCACTGCTGGGCGCGGCGCTGCTGCTGGGCGCGGATGTGGCGGGGCGGGTGGTGCGCGCGCCCGCGGAGGTGCCGGCCGGGGTGATGACGGCGCTGGTCGGGGTGCCGGTGCTGGTGGTCCTGGTGCGTCGGAAGGGGGCCGTCGCGTGAAGCGCACCCGGCACCGGTGCCGGCTGGTCGGTCGCGCGCCCCGGCGTTGCGGGGTGCCGCCCTTCTCCGGGTCGGGAGCCGCCCCGCTTGCCCGCGGGCTGACGGTCTTCCGGCCCGCCCCCCGCGTCTCCCTCCTCCTCCACCGCCGCTCGGTCGGCGCCGCCGTGATCCTCCTCGTCCTCCTCTCCGCCGTCATGCTCGCCTCGGCCTGCCTGGGGCAGACCTACGTCTCCCCCGTCACGGTCTGGCACACCCTGCGCACCGGAGCGGGGCCTTACGACCTGGTCGTCGGGGAGTTGCGGGTGCCGCGGATCGTGCTGGGCGCGCTGGTGGGGGCCGCGCTCGGGGTGTCCGGGGCGCTGGTGCAGAGCGTGACCCGGAATCCGCTCGCCAGTCCGGATGTGATCGGCGTCGGGCACGGGGCCGCCGCCGCGACGGTGCTGGCGCTGGCCACCGGGACCGTCGCGTCGCCCGGCGCGCTGCCCGCCGTGTCCGTGGCCGGCGGGCTCGCCGCGGCGGCGCTGGTCTACGTACTGGCGTGGCGGCACGGCATGCAGCCGAGCCGGTTCGTGCTGACCGGCGTCGGGATCGGTGTGGCGCTGTCCGCGATCGTGCAGCTGTATCTCACCGACAGTGAGCTGGAGGCCGCGGAGCAGGTCAAGCTGTGGCTGACCGGCAGTCTCAACGGGCGGGGCTGGGAGCAGGCGGGGCCGCTGGCCGTCGTCCTCGTCCTGGCGCTGCCCGCGCTGGTGTGGGCGAGCCGGGCGCTGCGGCCGCTCGGGCTGGATCCGGACACGGCGGCGGCGCTGGGTGTACGGGTGGACCGGGCCCGGCTCGGTCTCACCGTGCTGGGGGTCGTCCTCGCCGCCACGGCGACGGGCGCCGCGGGCCCCATCGGGTTCGTCGCCCTGACCGCTCCCCAGCTGGCCCGCCGTATCACCCGTACGCCCCAACTGCCGTTGATCTGCTCGGCGTTGATCGGTGCGCTCGTCCTGGTCGCCGCCGACCTCGCGGCCCGCACACTGCTGCCCCCGCTGGAGGTCCCGGTGGGCGCGCTCACGTCCCTGGTCGGCGGACCGTATCTGCTGTGGCTGCTGGGCCGTCGGACGACGACCCGCTGACAGGCGTACGACAAGACACATCCGGCCAGCGGCGGACGGCAGACCACAGGACGCGCATGCCACCAGGCGCAAGGCGGCGCGGCATACGACAGGGCCCCGGCGGACGACCCCGCCGGGGCCCTGTCCGCGGAACGATCAGATCGTCGCCGTGTCGATCACGAACCGGTACCGGACGTCACTCGCCAGCACCCGCTCGTACGCCTCGTTGATCTCGGAGGCGGAGATCAGCTCGATCTCGGCGCCGAGGTTGTGCTCGGCGCAGAAGTCCAGCATCTCCTGGGTCTCCTGGATGCCGCCGATGCCGGAGCCCGCGAGGGTCTTGCGGCCCATGATCAGCGTGAAGAGGTTGAGCGCGATGGGCTCCTCGGGGGCGCCCACGTTGACCAGCGCGCCGTCCGTGCGCAGCAGGGAGAGGAACGCGCCGAAGTCCAGCGAGGCGGAGACCGTGGAGATGATCAGGTCGAAGCTGCCCGCCAGCTCCTTGAAGGTGTTCTCGTCGCTGGTGGCGTAGTAGTGGTCGGCGCCCAGCTTCAGGCCGTCCTCCTGCTTGCGCAGGGACTGCGAGAGGACCGTGACCTCGGCGCCGAGGGCGTGTGCGATCTTGACGGCCATGTGGCCGAGGCCGCCCATGCCGAGGACGGCGACCTTCTTGCCGGGGCCGGCGTTCCAGTGCTTGAGCGGGGAGTACGTGGTGATGCCGGCGCAGAGCAGGGGTGCGGCGACGTCCAGCGACAGGCCGTCGGGGACGCGGACGACGTAGTTCTCGTCGACGACGATCTTCTCGGCGTAGCCGCCGTAGGTGGGCTCGCCGTCCTTGTCGAGGGCGTTGTACGTGCCGACCATGCCGCCGCCCGTGCAGTACTGCTCCAGGCCGGCTCGGCAGTTCTCGCACTCGCGGCAGGAGTCGACCATGCAGCCGACGCCCACGCGGTCGCCGACCTGGTACTTGGTGACCCCGGGGCCGACCTCGGAGACGATGCCCGCGATCTCGTGGCCCGGGACCATCGGGAAGATCGCCTCGCCCCAGCCCTCGCGGACCTGGTGGATGTCCGAGTGACAGATGCCGGCGAACTTGATGTCGATCAGCACATCGAACTCGCGGACCGCGCGGCGTTCGATGGTGGTGCGCTCCAGGGGGGCCTTGGCGGCGGGAGCGGCGTACGCAGCAACAGTGGTCATGCCGAGGGTTCTCCTAGCAGTGGCGTCGTGCCCGGCTGCCTTCCGGCCGGGCACGATCTCCAGAGTGCCCCACGGGACGGGATTCACCCAGGCCACGGCTTTGCGTACGTCCGCTGTTCCTACCACTGGCGGGGTCAGGCTGGTGTGCGTACGACCGGGAATCCGACCGTGAATACTGGACGTATGGACGACAATCCCGAATCCGCACCGGACCACGCCCCGGCGGGCGGCGGGTCCCTGGACCGGCGTGCCGAGCTCAGCGAGTTCCTGCGCACCCGGCGGGCCCGGCTGAAGCCGGAGGACGTCGGGCTGCCGGACTTCGGGCGGCACCGCCGGGTGCCGGGGCTGCGCCGGGAGGAGCTGTCGCAGCTGGCCGGGGTGTCCGTGGCGTACTACACCCGACTGGAGCAGGGCAACGGGCGCAACGTGTCGGCGGAGGTCCTCGACGCCATCGCCCGCGCGCTCCGGCTGACCGACGCCGAGCACGCCCACCTCACGCATCTGGCGAAGCCCAAGCAGCACAAGAAGAAGCAGACCGCGCGCACCCAGCAGGTGCGGGGCGCGCTGCGGCAGCTGCTGGACACGATGGACGGCGTTCCCGCGTACGTCATCGGCCGGCGCTCCGACGTCCTGGTCTGGAACCGGATGGCCGCGGCCGTCTTCGGCGACTGGGAGCAGCTGCCGCCGCAGGAGCGGAACTGGGCGCGGATGACGTTCCTGAAGCCGGAGTACCGCGAGCTGTTCGTCGAGTGGGAGCAGAAGGCGACGGACATCGTCAGCTATCTGCGGATGGACGCGGGCTGCCACCCGGACGACCCGCGGCTCTCCGCCCTGGTGGGCGAACTCTCCGTGAAGAGCGAGGAGTTCAGGCTGCTGTGGGCCACCCATGACGTCAAGGAGAAGAACCACGGCGTCAAGCGGCTGCACCACCCGCTCGTCGGCGGCCTGGAACTCTCCTTCGAGTCGTTCCGTCTGATCGACGACCAGGAACAGACCCTGATCACCTACCACGCCGAACCGGGCTCGCCGTCCGCCGACGCCCTGCGTCTGCTGGCCAGTTGGGGCACGGACGCGACCCGGGCGGGCAGCGACTCGACGACGCACCGGGGCTGACCCGGCGTTCGGCGGCCGTGCGTGGGGGGCCCGCCGCCTATTCGCGGACGCCCAGGTCCTCCCGCATCGCCTGCCGCAGCGCGCTCAGCCGGGGCTCGGCCGCCTTGAGGTCCAGCAGCGCCTGCTGGGCGCTCTCACCCTCCCGGGCCCGGCCCCGGTCGAGCCGCTTGGCGACGGAGTCGATGTCCGCGAGCACCTCGTTGACGGCCCGCGATGCCTCCAGGATCCGCTTCGGCACCACCATCTGTGCCTCGGCGTACCGGTCGCGGTAGTCGCGGCGGGCCTCCTCCAGCCGCCCGCGCTCCTGGTCGCCGTAGACGTCGTCGCGCAGCCGGTGCAGGGCGTCCTTGAGCAGCGTGTGGAACTGCCGGGAGGCCCGGTTCATCGCCGTGTACGCGTCCCGCAACTCCTCGAACGTCCTTCGGCGCTCGGCGAGTTCGGTCTCCTCGGCGCGCTGCCGGGTGCTGAGCCGGTGGCTGAGGACCGGCGCGAAGAGGGTCCCGAGGACGCCGACGACGGCGGTGATCGTGGTGGCGAGGGCGTCGGTCATGAGGGGGATGTTATGCAACGAACGACGTCGGCTCCCCCTCGGCACCGACGCCGACTCCCCTCAGCACTGCGGGAGTTGGGACTTCCAGGTGCCCGGGCCGCCGGTGTCGAGGTACCAGTCGTTGACATAGCCCCAGGAGCTTCCCGTGGAGACCCGCATCCAGTAGCGGTAGCCGTGGCCGTCCGCGTCCGGGTCGCCGGTGGTCCAGCACTCCGTCTCCAGCCACTGCCCGTTGCCGTAGCGGGCCACGGCCCCCGCTCCGTAGTTCGGTGCCGTGCGCATGACCAGGGCCGAGCCCGCGTCGATGCCGATGACCTGGGCGCAGCGGGCCGGGTCGCCCGGACCGGCGCCGGGGCAGGGGCGTGGGGCGGCCTGGGCCGGTGCGGCCGCGAGCAGCCCGGCGCCGGCGGTGAGCAGCGCCGTGGCCGCCCCCGCGGCGGCCACGGATCCGAGCCGGGACCGGAACAGTCGTGACGTCATCAGTGCCTTCTTTCGGTTGCCGAGGGTCACGACCCTGGCAGCGAACCGGCCTCGGCACATCCTGTGATGTGTCAGGGTGCCGCGCGCACGAAGGTGGCGCGGTCAGCCCTGGTACGGCGGTGCCGCCCCCCACGTCCACTTCGGCACCGGCTGCTCCGCCGGTGTTCTGGCGTCCGGGCCGGAGAAGTGCACGGCGAGCCGGGTGCCCCACTCCACGTAGGCGAGGAACGCCGAGCGGAACTCGGCGTCGGTGGGCAGGTCCGCCTCGTCCGCCGCGTCCTGGATCAGGTTCACCCAGCGGCGGCGCTGCGGCTCGGTGATCCCCCGCCCCATGTGTTTGGCGACCATGTGGCCGTGTCCGCCCTGGGTGTCGGAGTAGCCGGGCGGGCCGCCGAAGACCTCGGCGAGCCAGAGGGCCACGTGCTCGGCGTGGTCGGGGTCCAGCCCCGCGAAGACGGGGGCGAGCAACTCGTCCGCGAGGACCTTCTCGTAGAACACCGTCGTCAGCCGGGCGAAGGCCTCCGCGCCGCCCGCCCACGCGTAGAGCGTCGGCACGGCCGTCCCCGTGCCCCGGACGGTGGTCGGCTTGTAGTGCCGCATCTCCTCTATGTGCGCGATGAACGGCCGGATCTCGGCGAGGAAGTCGGGGAACCGCTCCGACTTCCGGAAGCCTTCGAGGTGGGCCTCGGTCGAGGTCCAGATGATGCGGAGGACGTAGTGCTCGAAGTCCTCCTCGCAGCGGTCCAGTTCGAAGGCGACGCACTCCGGTGCCGCGGCCAGCAGGGCGGCGGCCTTGGTGTAGGCGGAGAGGAATTCCGCCGACTGCTCCTCGGGGATGCGGTACCGGACGTATTCGACGGTCTCAGCGGTCATGCGCCCACACAAACACGAGAGGCCTGCCGGAAGCTGCGCCTCCGGCAGGCCTTTCGCTCAACGCTCAACGCATCCGGGGTCTACTTCCCGTAGTACGCGTTGTAGATCGAGATCGTCGACTTGTTTCCCTTCTTGTCGGCGATCTTCGCGTGGAAGGAGATGGCCTTCCCCTTCGCCGGGTTCTTCACGCTGATCTTGCCGTCCTTGACGGTGACCTTCTTCCAGGTCTGGCCGTAGTCGTACGACACGTACGTGGCGAGCGACTTCAGGTTGGAGCCCTTGGCCGCGCCCTCGACGATCACCGGGATCTTGACCGTCTTGCCGGCCTCGACCTTGCTGTCCAGACCCGTGGTCGCCGCGAAGCGGACGGTGGAGGCGGGCAGCTTGGTGAAGTCGGCGGTCTTCTTGGACTTGAACGTCCAGCTCGCGTCGATGCGGGTGGAGGCCGCCGCGACCTTGACGCTGCGCTTGACCGAAGTGGTCAGCTTGTACTCGGCGTTCGCCGACGGGACCTTGAACTCCTTCTCGCCGAACAGCGGGTCGTCGTGGGTGCCGACCTTGGTGCCGTTGCGGTAGAGGGTCGTGGTGACCGAGGTGAAGTTCGAGGAACCGGGGTTGGCCTGGCCGTCGGCGAACAGCGGGACAAAGCCGCTGATGCTGTTGCCGTCACGGTAGAGACCGAAGGACGCGTTCAGGTGCGGGCCGAAGACCGCCTTGTTGAAGGTCTTCGAGTAGCTCTTGCCGGCCTTGAAGGTCTGCAAGCCGCTGAGGACGTAGTACGCCTCGCTGATCGGGAAGCCGTCCGGGTCGGTGCCGGCCTGCTGATCGAAGGACATGTCCCACTGGACGCCGTTCGCGGTGGACAGGTACAGGGTGCGGGTGCCGGGCAGGGTCTGCTGGATGCCGATCGAGGTGGCGGAGAAGGCGCCGGGAAGCCAGCCGGTCGCGCTGACCGCGCCCTTCTTGCCGCTCGCCGCGGCGCCCATGCCGACCTTCACCTTGGCCAGCTCGCTCGCCTTGTAGTGCTTGGTGTAACCGGTGGCGAGCTGCTTCACCTTGGAGCCGGCGATGGTGTCGTACTCCTGGTCGGCACCCTTGACCCAGTGGCCGTCCCACTGCTGGCTCACCGAGCCGTCGGTGATCTGCGGGCCGAGGTGCGCCGAGCGGAAGCCCTGGTACGAGTCCAGCCACCAGCCGAAGCCCCAGCCGCCGTCGGGAGTGTCGACCGAGAAGGACGGTGCCGCGAAGCGCGACTCGGTCCCCGTGGCCGGCACGGTGATGTCGACCGGCTTGGCCTTGCGGGCGTCCACCGTGAGCGTGGTGTTCTTGTTGACGTTCACCTTCGGCTGGGCGATCCAGTCGACGCCCTTGACGAAGTCCTCCGGGTCCACGAACACCGAGGAGTTGAAGATGTAGCCGCCCTTGGGCACGCGCACCGTGACGGTGCCGTCCTCCTCGTAGGGCGAGAACCGCTTGTCCGTGGCGAGGCCGGAGACACCGGTCAGGTCGGCGTTGTAGTACTTGGCCGGCTTGCCCTCACGGTCGAGGAACTTGAGCGTGACGTCGTGCGACTCGACCTCGCGCTGCACGGCCGCGGCCGTACGGACGCTCTGGCCGCCGCCGGTCGCGGTCACGTACGCGGAGTACGCGCCGTCGACGGTCCCGCCGAGCTTGGTGTTGACGGTCAGCGGGACGGACGCCTTGCCGCCCGCGGGGACCGTCACCGAGGTGGCGCCCAGCGTGAAGAAGCCCGCCGGGGCCGCCTGGCCCTTGGGGTTGGTGGCGGTCGACGTCAGCTTCAGCGTGACGTCGGTGGTGCCGAGGTTGCGGTAGGTGACCTGCTCGGTGGCCGGCTTGTCGTCGGTGTGCGGCCACTGCTGGACGCCGAAGCTGACCGACGACGGGTCGGCGATCACCGTCTGCTTGATGGCCTTGTCGACCTGGATACGGCCCGAACCCTGCTGGAACGGCGTGTACTTGCCGCCCTTGGTGGAGCCGGTGAGCGCGCCCTTCAGCTCGGCGAACTTCCAGTCCGGGTGCTGCTGCTTGAGGATCGCCGCCGCGCCCGCGACATGCGGGGTCGCCATCGACGTACCGGAGATGGTCATGTACCCGGCCGGGCTCTCGCCGACCTCGTCGGCGATGGCGTTGCCCGGGGCCGAGGCCGCGGTGATGTCCACGCCGGGGGCGGTCACGTCGGGCTTGAGGGCACCGTCGAGACCGGGGCCGCGGCTGGAGAAGGAGGCCAGGACGTCCTTGTCGTCGACCGCGCCGACGGTCAGGGCGGAGGCCGCGCTGCCCGGGGAGCCGATGGTCTGCTCGCCGGAGTCGCCGTCGTTGCCGGCCGCGATGGCGAAGAGGATGCCCTTCTCGGCGGACAGCTTGTTGACCGCCGCCTCCATCGGGTCGATCTCCGGGGTGTCCGAGCCGCCGAGGCTCAGGTTGACGACGTCGGCGCCCTCCGCGGCCGCCCACTCCATGCCGGCGAGGATGCCGGAGTCGTCGCCGAAGCCGTCGTCGTCGAGGACCTTGCCGTTGAGGAGCTTCGCACCCGGGGCGACACCCTTGAACTTGCCGCCGGACTTCGCGCCGCTGCCGGCCGCGATGGAGGCGACGTGGGTGCCGTGGCCGACCTTGTCGGTGAGGTCGGCGGCGGTGGAGAAGTTCTTCTCCGCGATCACCTGGCCCTTGAGGTCGGGATGGGTGCCGTCGACACCGGTGTCCAGGACGGCGATCTTGACGCCCTTGCCGTCGTAGCCGGCCGCCCACGCCTTGGGGGCGCCGATCTGCGGCACGGACTTGTCGAGGCTGGCCTTGCGGACGCCGTCCAGCCAGACGTGCGCGATACCGGAGGCCGTCTTGTCGCCGTTGGTGACCGCGTCCCACAGCTCGGGCGCGTCCTGCTTGGGCGTCTGGATCGCGTCCGCGTTCAGCGAGGCCAGGCTGCGGCGCAGCTTGCCCGAGTCACGGACGTCCGCCTTGGTGGCGGCCGAGGCGCCCTTGTAGCCGACGATCACCTTCAGTCCGTGCTTCTGGGACGAGCGGGTGGCGGCCTTGTTGAGCTCGGTGATGTCGAACAGCCGCTGGTCGAGCTTGCCGGTGGCGACCAGACGGGCCACGTCGGCCGGCACCACGAAGGTGTGTCCGTCCCCCTTGCGGAGCTGGACGGGTATGTGTTCGCGGCCCTTGGCCGGTTCCAGGCCCACGACGCGTCCCTTGGCGTCGACGACGACCCGGTCACCGGTGATCAGGGTGATGCGGTGCTTGGCCGTGAGTCCGGCCTTCGCGGCGCTCGTGACGCTCGCGGCCTGTTCCACGTCGGCGGATGCCGGGCTGGTCATGCCCGCCGCCAGTGCCACGGCGGCCGCTGCGGCGACGGTGGCCGCGCATGCCCTTTTCACTTGTCTGCGCAAGTTTCCCCCTTGCAGAAGAACCGGGCGAATCCCCGTTCACCCGGCCGGGGGCGGTCTCGCACACTTGCGCGTGCACCCCCCGGTCTCCGCAGTATGCCGGGGGGTGATCAGGCGCCTCAAGGGACAGATGCCTCACAGTGGGGTCTGTTACACGATCGCCGGGTGAGCGAAAGCACTCGGCCGATCAAATTGCGCCTGCACCCCTGAACGCGCCTCAACACGCCTGCCACGAACGGCCTTTGGGGCCGCTACGAGGCGGTGTTCGCCGTGTTCTCCTTCACCGAGTTCTCCTTCACCGTGATCCTGCCCTTGCGGATCGTCGCCACCCGAGGGGCCTTCTTCGCGATGGCGGAGTCGTGGGTGACCATGATGAAGGTGAGCCCGAGCTCCTTCCACATCGTCTCCAGTACGTCCATGATCTCGTTGCGCATCGACTCGTCGAGGTTGCCGGTGGGTTCGTCGGCCAGCAGCACCTTCGGCTGCTTGACGAGCGCACGGGCGATGGCGACGCGCTGCTGCTGGCCGCCGGACATCTCACCGGGGAGGTGTCCCAGCCGCTCGCCGAGCCCGACCGAGCGCAGTGCCTCGGCGGCCCGCTCGCGCCGCTCCTTCCCCTTCACCCCGAGCGGGACGAGGGCGGTCTCGACGTTCTCCTGGGCGGTGAGCGTCGGGATGAGGTTGAAACTCTGGAACACGAAGCCGATGTTCTCGCTGCGGACCGTGGTCAGCCTGGCCTCGGACAGCTTGGCCAAGTCGGTGCCGTCGAGGACGATTTCGCCTGCCGTGGGCCTGTCCAGGGCGCCGAGCATCTGGAGCAGGGTGGACTTGCCACCGCCGGTGGGGCCCTGGATGACCAGGCGGTCGCCGTCGGCGATGGTGAGATCCACGCCGGCGAGCGCGTCGACGGTGTCCTTGCCTCGGGTGTAGCGCTTGGTGACGCCTTTGAGTTCGTACATGGGTGACAACAACTCCTGGGGTGGCTGAGGGGATCGGGGCGGGTGCTACTCGACTCGGCGCAACGCGTCCGCCGGGCGCAGCCGGGACGCCCGCCAGCCGCCGAAGCCGCCCGCGATCAGACCGCCGGCCACGGCCAGCACCACCGCGACGGCCACCGTGGTGAGGCTCACCGGGGCCGTCAGGGCGACCTCCATCGTCTGCGAGGCGGTCTGGCGTCCGGGGCCGCCGCCGAAGCCGCCCCCGCCACCGGGGCCGCCGCCCGCGCCGCCCCCACCTCCGGTGCTGCCCAACTGCGCCTGGAGCGTCGGGCTGATCGCCGTCACGACGTAGGCGCCCGCGAGGCCGAGGGCGATTCCCAGCGCGCCGCCCAGCAGGCCGTTGACCATCGCCTCGCCGACGACCTGCCGGGTCACCCGGCCCGACTTCCAGCCCAGCGCCTTCAGCGTGCCGAACTCGCGCACCCGGCGGGAGACCGCCGAGGAGGTCAGCAGACCGGCGACCAGGAACGCGGCGACGAGCACCGCGATCGACAGCCACTTGCCGACGCTGGTGGCGAGGGAGGAGGCGGTGGAGAGGGAGCCGGAGACGGTGTCCGCGAGGTCGGCGGAGGTCGTCACCGTCGTACCCGAGATGTTCTTCTGGATCGTCGACTTGACGCTGTCGATCTGCTGGGAGTCGGCCGCCTGGACGTAGATCGTGGTGACCTTGTTCTTCGAGTCGCTCAGGGTCTGGGCCTGCTGGAGCGGGATGTAGACGTTGGCCGCCGCGTCCCCGCTGTCGGCCGTGGCGACGCCGATCACCTGGTACTTGACGCTCTTGACGGTGACCGTGCCGCCGGTCTTGAGCTTCTTCTCCTTGGCGTACGCCGAGTCGAGGACGGCCACCTTGGCGTCGGTCTCCGTGGACGTGAACGTACGGCCGCTGGTGATCTTCGAGGAGGTCAGCGGGCCGAGGGCCGGCTTGGTGACGTCGGTGCCGTAGACGGAGTAGTTGTTGACGTCGAAGTTGGCGCCGCCGCCCCGCACTTCGCCCTGCGGCCGGCCGCTGCCGCCGCCGCCGGCGCCGGGGGTGCCGCCCTGCTGGTTGCCTCCCTGGCCGTTCTGCTGGAACTGGCCGCGGGTGAACTCGCCGCTGACCTTGATGACCTGGAGGCTGAGACCGCCGACCGCGTCAAAGACCCCGGTCTGCCGGCCGACCTTGGTGACGGTCGCGGTGGAGAGGGTCTGGAAGCCCTGCACCATCACACGGTCGCTGCTCTGCTCGTCACCGGAGTCGTTGTCCTGCGCGTCGAACTGGAAGCGTGGGCGTTCGGAGGAGCCGGTCTGCGGCTGGGCCGCCTTGGTGACCGTCATGTCCGTGCCGAGCCCGTAGAGGGACTGGAGGACCTTGTCCTGGGCCTTGCCCATGCCGGAGGACACGGAGTTGACCACGATGACCAGCGCGATACCCAGCGCGAGCCCGGAGGCGACGACCAGGGCCGCCTTTCTGCGGCGGCGCAGCTCGCGCCTCAGGTAGGTGAAGAACATGGCCGCAAGGTAGGTACGGCTCGTGATGACTGGATAAGGCCGACATAAGAGAATGATGAGAAGGCTGTGGGGGGCCCCGGAAACACCGATGCCGCCCCTGAGGGCGGCATCGGAAAACTGTGGACTCCGGGTCGATCGGGGTGGGTCAGACCGCCGAACCGGCCTTCCAGTCGGCCCAGTCGAGGTTCCAGCCGTTGAGGCCGTTGTCCGGGGCGACCGTCTTGTCGCCGGTGTTCTGGACGACCACGACGTCACCGAGGATCGAGTGGTTGTACACCCACGCGGCGGGCGTGTTCGGGTCGTTGGCGCCCTTGGTGTCCGACAGGCCCACACAGCCGTGGCTGGTGTTCACGCTGCCGAAGATGGACTTGGCACCCCAGTAGTTGCCGTGCATGAAGGTGCCGGAGTTGGTGAGCCGGACGGCGTGCGGCACGTCCTTGATGTCGTACTCGCCCTTGCCGTCGTCGTCGGTGAAGCCCACGGTCGCGCCGTTCATGCGCGTCTCCTTGAACTTCTCGGACATCACCATGATGCCTTCGTACGTCTTGTTGTCCGGCGAACCGGCGGAGATCGGGATGGTCTTGACCGTCTTGCCGTCCTGCGTGACCTTCATCTGCTTGGTCTTGGCGTCGACGTAGGAGACCTGGTTGCGGCCGATCTTGAAGGTGACCGTCTTCTGCTGGACGCCGAAGACACCGGAGGCGCCCTCGACACCGTCGAGCGCCAGCTTCAGCGTGACCGTGGAGTTCTCCTGCCAGTACTCGTCGGGCCGGCAGTCCATACGGTTGGCGTTGAACCAGTGGCAGACGACTTCCTGACCGCTGGTGCTGGTGACGGTGACGCCCTTCTGGACGGCCGCCTTGTCGGTGATCGCCTTGTCGAAGTTGATCGACACGGGCATCCCGACACCGACGGTGGTGCCGTCGTCCGGCGTGTAGGTGCCGATGAAGCTGTTGGTCGGGGAGACCGTGGTGAAGGAGGCGTTCTCGTGGGCGACGCGGCCGTCGCCGTCCTTCGCCTCCGCCGCCACCTTGTAGGTGGTGGACCGCTCCAGCTGGGCGCTGGGCTTCCAGGTGGTCTTGTCCGCGGATATCGCGCCACTGACCGCGGTGCCGTCCGCGGTGGTCATCTCCACGTCCGTGAGCGTGCCCTTGCTCACGGTGACGGCTGCGGAGTTGTTGATGGAGGCGTTGTCCGAGCCGTCCTTGGGTGTGATCTTGATCTGGGCCTCGGAGGTCTTCTTGGCCGCAGCCTCGTCGACCTTCGACTGTGAGCTGTCGCCACCGCCGTCGCTCCCTGAGGCGTTGTCGTCGCCCCCGGAACACGCCGAGAGCACCAGCACACCGCCGAGCAGTGCGGACGCGACCGTCAGGCCCCTGCGCCGCCTACTGTTGGTCATCACACGCTTCTCCATCGTTGCCGAATCCCCAGAACCCCGAGAGTCCCCGTCAAGAACTTTCAACGCTACGACCGGTTCGTCCCGTTCCACATTCTCCGAAGGTGTGGGGCACACCACGTTCGCCGAAGCGGGTGGTGCGGGTGTCGGTCCGTGCGCCCCTTGAGACGACGAAACCCCGGACGGCGGTTGCCGCCCGGGGTCACGATTTCCCCAAGAGCGTCAGCCGACCCGCTCGTCCTCGTGGTCGCCCTCGACCCCGGTCCCGCCGCCGTACTCGCCTTCGTCGTCGACATCATCCTCGTCGAGGACCCAGTCCGGCGAATCGGGGTCGTGCTCGATCTCCTCGCTGGACCAGGTGGCCTGGGCGAGTTCGACCCCCGGGATCTCGCTGACCAGGTCGAACGGGTCGACGAGGTAGGCGAGGGCCTCCGCGGTGTCCTCCGTCACAGTGCTCTCGGCCTGCACCCTTTCCTCGGCCGGCATGTCGGTGTCGTCCACGATCCGTGCCAACGCGGCCCCGGTGACGGCCGCGGCGTCGTCGATCTCAAGGACCAGCTCGACGCGAATCCGCACAAAACGTGATGTCTCTGGTGTGCTCATGTCCGGAGCGTACGACCCATGCCTCCCGTGACTTTCCCGTGACCCGCGCCTTTCACTAACATCGCCCCACACGGCCAATTCGCCAGCGCCACAAGGGGATCGATATTCCGTGTCATCCGCTCGCCGTCCGTTGCTGACCGCCACCGCCGCGGGGACCCTTCTGGGCGCCCTGTGGTTCGTCCCCTCCGCGAACGCGACAGGGGACCAGCCGACGAGATCGGAGCTCTCCTCGACTCCGACGTCGCAGGTCACGACCCAGGCACGGGTCACGTCCACCGGCTCGGACAGCACGTCCGAGGTGGGCGCCCCACTCGCCGAGGAGACCCGGCTCGCCGACACCGGCAGCTTCGACACCACGCCGTACATCGCCGGCGGGACCCTCTGCCTGGCCCTGGGCGCCGGGTTCGTCGTCTACTCGGTACGACGGGAACGCCTGGGTTTTTAAACGCGCTTGACGTTCTCTTCAGGAAACCTTCATAGTCCGCCCATGACGAGAACAACAAGCGCGCGGACGAGCGCCACGGTTGCCGTGACGGTTCTTTCGCTAGCCCTCATAACGGGCTGCTCCAAGGACGAGGCGGCCGACCCCAAGAGCTCCGCGAGTTCCTCGGACGCCGCCGACTCCGGCTCCGCGAACACGAACGCGAAGACGTACACCGCGGCCGAGCTGGAGAAGCTGCTGCTGGCGACGGCCGACGTCAAGGGCTACAAGGTCACCTCCGGCGACGACACCCTGCCGAAGTCCAAGAGTGTGCTGAAGAAGATCGACAAGGCCGAGTGCGAGCCCGTCGCCTACGCCATGGCCGCGCTGCCGCCGGGCGAGACGGACGCGACCGCGAGCAACTCCGTCACCGAGGACGCCCCCACGGACGCCGCCTCCTCGGGCGACTTCGCCGAGGCCTTCAACCTCACCGCGACCTATGTGGGCCTCTCCTCGTACGAAGGGGACGGCGCGGCGAAGGCCTTCAAGGCCGTCTCCGACGGCGTCACGGCCTGCTCCGGCGGCTTCGGCTTCACCGCCGACGGCACCGCCACGAAGATCAGCAAGATCACCACCGAGAAGGCATCCGGCGCCGGTGACGAGTCCGTGGCGTTCGCCGTGGACTCCGGCGCGGACGGCGAGTCCGGCACCTTCCACACCGAGGTGGTGCGGTACGGCAACACCGTCGCCTCGTTCTACTCGGTGAACTTCTCCGCGCTCACGACCGGCAAGGCGTACGACGTCCCGGCCGCCGTGATCGACGCGCAGGGCGCCAAGCTCAAGTAGTCCACCCAGGGCCCCATCGGTCGGTCGACCGATGGGGCCGCGAGGCGGTGTCCGTATGCGGCTCAGCGCAACGGGCCGGTGACCGTCTCCGCCGCCGTGACCAGGTGCCCGGCACGCACGAAGGCGTCGGCGGCGGCGAGGTCGGGCGCGAGGAAACGATCCGGCCCCGGCCCCTGAACCCCGGCGGCCCGTACGGCGTCGATGACCGCCCGGGACGCCGGCCCCGGGGTCAGCCCGGCGCGCAGCTCGACCGCGCGGCTGGCGGCGTACAGCTCGATGGCGACGACCCGGGTGAGGTTGTCGACGGCGGTGCGCAGCTTGCGGGCGGCCGACCAGCCCATGGAGACGTGGTCCTCCTGCATCGCGGAGGACGGGATCGAGTCCGCGGACGCCGGTACGGCCAGCCGCTTCAACTCGCTGACCAGCGCGGCCTGCGTGTACTGGGCGATCATCAGCCCGGAGTCGACACCCGGGTCGTCGGCGAGGAACGGCGGCAGCCCGTGGCTGCGGTTCTTGTCGAGCAGCCGGTCGGTGCGGCGCTCGGCGATGGAGGCCAGGTCGGCGGCGGCGATGGCCAGGAAGTCGAGGACGTAGGCGACCGGGGCGCCGTGGAAGTTGCCGTTGGACTCGACGCGGCCGTCGGGCAGCACCACGGGATTGTCGACGGCGGAGGCCAGTTCCCGCTCGGCGACCAGCCGGGCGTGCGCGATCGTGTCCCGCCCGGCTCCGGCGACCTGCGGGGCACAGCGCACGGAGTAGGCGTCCTGGACGCGGGGCGCGTCGTCCTGGTGGTGCCCGGTGAGCTCCGAACCCTTCAGCACGGCCAGCATGTTGGCGGCGCTGGCGGCCTGCCCGGGGTGCGGGCGGATGGCGTGCAGTTCGGGGGCGAGGACCCTGTCGGTGCCGAGCAGGCCCTCCAGGGAGAGGGCCGCGGTGATGTCGGCGGACTTGTAGAGGGTGTCCAGGTCGGCGAGGGCCATGACCAGCATGCCGAGCATGCCGTCGGTCCCGTTGAGGAGGGCGAGCCCCTCCTTCTCGCGCAGTTCGACGGGCGCGATACCGGCCTCGCCGAGCAGCTCACCAGCAGGCCTCACGACGCCGTCGGGCCCTTCCGCGTCCCCCTCCCCCATCAGCGTCAGGGCGCAGTGGGACAGCGGGGCGAGGTCGCCGGAGCAGCCGAGGGAGCCGTACTCGTGGACGACCGGTGTGATCCCGGCGTTGAGCACATCGGCCATGGTCTGCGCGATCTCGGGGCGGACGCCCGTGTGTCCCGAGCAGACCGTCTTCAGGCGCAGGAACATCAGGGCCCGTACGACCTCCCGCTCGACCCTCGGCCCCATGCCGGCGGCGTGCGAGCGGACGATGTTGCGCTGCAACTGGGCCCGCAGTTCCTGGCTGATGTGCCGGGTCGCCAGGGCGCCGAAGCCGGTGCTCACGCCGTAGACGGGGTCGGGCTTGGCCGCCAGCGCGTCCACGATGCCGCGGGCGGCGGCGAGGGCCGCGACCGCCTCCTGGGAGAGTTCGATCCGGGCGCCGCCGCGCGCCACGGCGAGGACGTCGGACGCGGTGACCCCGGACGTCCCCACCACCACAGTGTGCATATCCATATTCAGGAGCGTACGCAGTGAATTCGAGGATGTCACCAGTGGGGGCGGGGTTTGCCCCTTACCGATAGGTCACATCCCGGCCGGCGCGCGCCTCAGCCGCGGCCACGGAAGCGGCGGCGCTCGGCGCTCGGCGTCTCGACGGAGGGCTCGTCGGCCAGGCGTACGACGGGATCGTCCGGACCCTCGCGCCCGGCGACGACCGGCCGGGTGGCCCGTTCGGCCTTGGCCCGGTACTGGGCGGCGTCGGCGAGCCGGAAGAGCCGGCGGGCGGAGCGCACCGACCCGATGGGGTCCTCGGTGGAGGCGACCCCGCAGGCGACGCCCTCCCCCAGCTCCAACTCGGCGGCCCGGCGGCAGAGTTCGTCGGCCACCTTGACGACGTCGTCCGCGGGCGGCCCGACCGCGAGGAGACAGAACTCGTCCCCGCCCAGGCGGGCGGCGAGCGCGCCGGGCAGCATCGCACCGCACACCGACAGCACCGAGCCGAACCGTTCCAGGAGCCGGTCGCCGATGGCGTGACCGCGGGTGTCGTTGACCCGCTTGAGCCCGTTCAGATCACAGACGACGAGGCTGACGACCGCCCCCTCCCTGCGGTGCCGCTCGACCGCCTCGTCCAGGCGGGCGTCCACGGCCCGGCGGTTGGCGAGGCCGGTCAGCGCGTCCGTGAACGCCAGCCGCCGCACCTCCTCCAGACGCTCGGTCTGAGCGATGCCCGCGGCCACCACAGAGGCCAGAACGGTGGCGAAATCGGCGTCCTCGCGACCGAAGACGGGGGCGCCGACGGGCCGGGCGACATACAGCTCGCCCCAGGCCCGGCCGTGCAGCACGATCGGTGCGACCACGCAGCAGCCGCGGCCCCTTCTGCGCAGGGCGGCGACGCGCTGATGGACGTAACCGGGCCGGCGCCCGGCGGCCGGGCCCGCCGCGGTCTCGACCCAGGCGTTGGGCTCGCCGCCCCCGGCCCAGCGTTCGTGCAGGAACTCGGCGATCTCGGCGAACTGGTGGACCGGGTAGGCCTCGTCGTCCGGGAACTCCTCCTCGCCCTCGGCCCGCTCGCCGACGTTCACGAGGACCCTGAGGCGGCCCAGGTCGCGCTCCCACATGGACAGCGCGGCGAAGCTCCCGCCGAGCGCGCGGTACGCCCCGCTCGCGGCGGCCCACCACACCTCCCGCGAGCTGTGCGCCGCGGCCATGCCCTGCGCCAACGCGACGATGCCCGCGAGCCGACTGTCCTCACCCATCACCCCAGGCTAGGGACGTTCAGGACGAACCGGTCACTTTCCACGCCACAGGGGTGACCACCCCAGCCCCCGGACCTTTCCCCACCCCCCACCCGACGCGGTAGCCCAAGAGGCACCCACCCCTGGGGGCTCCGCCCCCAGACCCCGAACCTTTACCCCATTACCTTTTTGGTAGCCCCGCAATGGGGCGCCCGGCCTTCGGAGTTGGCATGACTTTCTCCCCCTGTCGATCGCATGTCTTGGGGGGTGG